>NZ_JAEKKT010000484.1 GCF_019510245.1 Streptomyces sp.
TGGGCGGCTCACGCGTGCCCTATGACGCGGCCCGCGACCGGGTCTTCTTCCGGCCCTACGCCAGGCTGCACCCCCGGCACCGTTTCCCGACCCTCGGCCTCGCGACGATGGGCGTGATCACCGCGATCGGCTTCCTGATCGGCCGCCACACCGACCTGGCGACCCTGATCCAGCTGCTCACGACGGTGATGGTCATCGTCCAGGCGCTGGCCCAGATCGTGGCGCTGAGCGTGCTGCGCAGGCGTCGGCCGACGATGAGGCGGCCGTACCGCATGTGGCTCTATCCGGTACCGAGCATCATCGCCTTCACCGGCTGGTGCGTGATCTACGGCTACGCGGACAAGAACTCACCGGGCCGCCACCCCATCGAGTGGTCACTGGCGTGGCTGGCCCTCGGCTGTGTGGCGTACGTGCTGTGGGCGCGGTTCGAGAAGGTGTGGCCGTTCGGCCCGAAGGAGATCACGGAGGACTACCCGACGCCCGAGACGGCACCGGCGGAGCCGCCCGGCGCGTGACCTCGCCGAAACCCGGTTCAGAGGGGCGTGGACGAGGAGGGCACGAAGGGTGCTCCGTGTCCGGGCACGATCAGGGCCGGGCCGAGGGCCAGGACCTTCTCCCTGGCCGCCCGCAGCTGCTCACGGTCGGGGGCGAAGGGGTCGTCGGCCGGTCCCTCGGCGGTCCACCACAGATGGGTCAGGACGACCAGGCCCTGGGCGGCCGTGACCAGGGTGCTGACGTCCTGCTCGGTGTGGCCGGGGGTCGTCATGAGCGCGATCGACGGCGAGAGCCGGAATCCGTCGGCGTCGCGGTCCTCCCAGATGTCGTCGCGGTAGATGGCCATGTGGTCGTGGAAGCGGGCTTCGGGGAACAGGGCCGCGTTCAGCGTGTGGTCCGGGTGGTGGTGGCTGAAGATCACGTCGGTGACGTCTTCCGGGCGCAGTCCGTGGTGCGTGAGCGGATCGAGGATGAGTCGGCGGTCCGCCACCATGCCCGGATCGACTACCGCGACCGTCGCACCGTCGACGAGCAGGGTGACGGTGCCGGCCACCCGCTCGTCGGCGTATCCGGTGGTCAGGACGTGGAAGGCGGCGGTCATCGGGGACTCCTGGGCGAAGGGTGTGTCGGACGAACGGTCACCGGGGCGATGAGGACGGCGCGGGCGCCGCTCCCCCGTCAGCCCGCGGTCGTACCGGAGGGAAGCGCTTCGGCCGAGCGCAGGTGCTCTTTCAGCCACCGCTCGGTGTTGCTCACGTGCAGCAGTGCCGCCGCCTGGCTGAGAGCCGCGTCGCGTGCGGCCAGGGCCTCGAAGATCGCCTCGTGCTCGGCGAGGGTGCGGCCCGCCGCCCGTGTGTCGACCAGGCCGCGCCAGATCCGGGCACGCAGCGTGCGGCCGGAAATGCCCTCCAGGAGCGCCAGCAGGGACTCGTTGCCCGTGGCCGAGACAACTGCCCGATGGAAGGCCGCGTCATGGGCGTTGAGCCGTTCGACGTCGTCGCACGCCTCCCGCATGGCATCCAAGTGACCTTTCACTTCGGCCAGTTGGTCGTCGGAGATGCGGGTGGCGGCAAGGGCTGTGGCGACCGGCTCAAGGAGCCGCCGTACCTCCATGAGGTCCTGGAGAGCGACCGAGTCGCCCTGCAGCAGTTCCACCGCACCACCGAGGCCCTCCAGGAGAAGGCTGGGCTGGAGACTGGTGACATAAGTGCCGTCGCCCCGCCGGACCTCCAGGACCCGCGCGACGGCCAGCGCCTTGACCGCTTCGCGGGCGAGGTTGCGGGACAGGCCCAGCTGGGCGGCGAGGTCCGGCTCCGGAGGGAGCTTGGACCCTGGAGGCAGGGCTCCGGTCCGGATCAGCTCACGGATCTGCTCGATCGCCTTGTCCGTCAGAGACACCGCGCATCCCTTCCTCCACGTCGCGCCCCGACCCGTGCCGCAGTCCGCATGCCAAAGGCGACGCTGATGATACT
>NZ_JAEKKT010000129.1 GCF_019510245.1 Streptomyces sp.
TCATCAGCAGTCTTGGCGGACTATCTGATCACCGCCGATCCCGTTGCCCGCGTTGCGACCGATGCCGAAACCCCTTGCCACCAGCGAAAATCCCTTAACTACCCGGCCTTGGGCCTTGCCCCTTGATCTTGGACACACGAGACACTGGATCCTGGGGATCTGAGGACGGACATCTCGTGGTGATGAAGAACTATCCGCCGCAGTTCAAGGCGGACGCGGTCGTGCTGTACCAGTCGCGGCCCGAGGCGACGATCCGGCAAGTCGTTGCCGATTGGGGGATCAACCCCGAAACCTTGCGGAACTGGGTACGGGCGGCCGACGCGAGCCGGCCGCGGGGACACCGGGCGCAGGCACCCGTCGAGCAGCCGACACCGCTGGAGGCGGAGAACGCCGCTCTGCGCAAGAAGGTCCGCGAGCTCGAGGAGGAACACGCGATGAAGCTTCTTCTTGATCGTGGACACCTGGAGACTGGGGCCTGAGGTTCCAGAGGAAGTAGCACAAGGTGGAAAGCACAGGCCCCGTTCGAGGAAGCGCCGCCGCCAGGTGCGGACCGTGTCCGGAGTGACCCGCAGCCGACGCGACACCTCCATGATCGAGTGCCCGTCGGCGCACTCCAGCACGATCCGTGACCGCTGGGCCAGAGCCTGGGCCGTCGTCCGGCGACGCACCCACCCCTCCAGCACGGCCCGCTGGGCATCGGTCACCGACAACGGCGGAATCGTCGGACCCGGACGACTCATACCGAACCAACGATGAATCTCCGACTCAGGTCACTAGTTCGCCTTCTCCGCATGGATGAACCGGTACAGCTCGCTCACCGGTCGTTCTCTTCACGAAGAAGGCGGTCGCTTTTTTCAGGATCTCGATCGTCTGCTGGTGTTCGCGGTACTCCTTGCGCAGCCGCCGCAGTTCCTCGCGCTCGGCACCGGTCAGCTCGCCGCTCTGGCCCCCGCCCCGGTCGGCCTTGGTCTTGCGGTACCAGCCGCGCAGGGACTCCCAGCTGATGTCGAGTTCCCGAACGCCGCAGTCACGACTACGTCCGGGCCGGCACCACGACCCTGTTCGCCGCGCTGGAAGTCGCCCGGCGGTGGGCAGGTAGGTGATGTCGCCGACCCGTTTTGGGTTCCGGGGTCGGTGTGAAGTGGAGACGGAACCGCGGGTACGCCAACAGCCACTGCTTGACTGCAGGCGTCTTGTGGGTGACGTTAGTTGTCCAGGATCAGATGGACATCAAGGTCAGCAGGACACGAAGCGGTACATCGAGGAGTTCAAGCGGGACGCGACCGCGCTCGCTGACTCCTCGGGCAAGACGGTCACCAAGGTCGATGGCGGCGGCCACGGGCATGTCGCAGTCGGCTATCTCCCGGATCTGGCGGGCCTTCGCACTGGCGCCGCACCGGTCGCAGACGTTCAAGCTGTCCACGGACCCGCTGTTCATCGACAAGGTCCGAGACGTGGTGGGCCTGTATCTCGATCCGCCGGAGAAGGCTCTGGTCCTCTGCGTGGACGAGAAGTCCCAGATCCAGGCCCTCGACCGGTCCCAGCCCGTGCTGCCGATGAGACGCTGGAGGAGAAGCCGAAGAACGCGGCCCACTGGTCGACCTGCAGCACGGTGATCTCGTGCGCGAGTGCGTCGCCGGGACCCGGCGCCTGCAGCGGGGCGCTTCGCCCTCGCGCCAGGCACAGCAGGAGGAGCGGGCCATGTGCAGCACCCGGCACAGCAGGGTGATCGGCTAGTGACCTGAGTCGGAGATTCGTCGGCAGTAGGCGGCTACTTTGTCCAGGATCTCGTCGGCGGTCTTGGTCCAGATGAACGGCCTGGGGTGTTCGTTCCAGTCGGCGAGCCAGCTGCGGATGTCCCGTTCCAAGGCTTGGACGGAGCGGTGAACGCCTCGCTTGAGCTTCTTCTGCGTGAGCTCGGCGAACCCCGGGAAGGTGATCGGCTCGCTGCACCGGCGCCACCGCGCCGCCGAGTTCAAGAAGTTCCTGATCAAGCTCGACATTGTCCAGGGCACTGACGGCGCGTTCGGCGCGGTGGTGGTCAGCCATGGCATAGCCGACCACCTCGCGGGTGGCCAGGTCCAGCCGGCAGGCGAGGTAGAGCCAGCCCTATGACCCGCTCGACGTCCGCGTCGGTGATCTCCCGGGGGACGCCGGGCCGGCGGCTCGTCGGACAGGCCGAGGGATCGGCCCCGTCACCGCTGCCACCGCCCTGGTCGCCTGGTCCCACCCGGGACGGGTCCGTGACGAGGCCGCGTTCGCCGCCCTCGCCGGAGTGAGCCCCATCCCCGCCTCCTCGGGCAACACCACTCGCCACCGCCTCAATCGCGGCGGCGACAGGCGTCTCAACCGAGCTCTGAACGTCATCGCGATGGTCCGCATGGTGCATCACCCGCAAACCCGCGCCTACGTTGACCGACGGCGAACCGAAGGCAAGACAGACCGCGAGATCCGCCGCTGCCTCATTGGGGAAGTATCGATGCCGCGGCCCAATCCATGGGCCGTGACTCCTTGGTGAGTGTTGGTGGACGGCCTCGTTGCCGTGCCGCGCTCGACGGCCAGTTTGAGTATTGCCGCCCCTGACACGCCGAGGCCCCAGACCGGCGTCAAGGACATGCCCCACCGAGGGCCGAACAATGAGGAACCGGCAGCCGGGTCTCGCCACCACCTGTGGAGTCGACCACCAACTCCCCCAGAAGGGACGGGATTGATGTTCGTCGGATGGGACTGGGCCAGCGCCAGCCACGACGTGACCGTCATTGACGACCGCGGAACCGTGATCGACCACTGGGCCTTCGAGCACAGCGAAGACGACTTTTCGGCCGCCTTGGCCCGACTGCCCAGCCACGGCACCCCGGCTGAACTGCCCGTCATCATCGAACGTTCCAGCGGGCTGATCGTCGACCGCTTGCTCGAGGCCGGACATCCGGTCGTGCCCGTGCACCCCACTGCCTTCCACGCCGCCCGACCTCGATGGGGCGCCTCCGGCGCCAAATCCGATCCCGGTGACAGCTACAAACTCGCGGACTACCTGCGTACCGACGGCCACCGCCTGCGCCGCCTCGTGCCTGTCGACAGCGGCCTGCGAGAACTCCAAGCCCTGGTGCGCCTGCGCGACGACCACGTTCGCGCACGCACGGCCGCCGGCAACCAGCTCGGTGCCCTGCTCGAACAGCACTGGCCCGGACCCAAGAACCTGTTCTGCTCGCTCGTCTCCGACAGTGCCCTGAACTTCCTGACCGACTACCCCACCCCGCAGTCCGCCGCCCGACTCGGCGAAGCCCGCATGGCCGCCTTCTGCAAGCGTCATGCCTACCGCGGCGGCAAGCCGGCATCCGCACTACTGGCCCGGCTCCGCTCCGCTCCCATCGCCCCCGTCAGCCTCCCCGCCGACGTCCTCACCGCCCTCATCACCGCGCACGTCCAGCTCCTGCGCAGTCTGCAGACAACCATCGCCCAGCTCGAGACGACCATCAAAAGCCGTCTTGCCACGCACCCTCGGGCCCTCCTCCTCGCCGAGTTGCCTGGCGTGGGAACCATCAACCTCGCGCAGCTGCTCGCCGAGGTCGGCCCGGTCCCTGACCGCGTCGAGTCCGCCGAACAGGCCGCCGCCGAGTGCAAAGCCGCGCCGGTAACCAAGGCATCAGGGAAGTCACACGGTGTCTACTTCCAGTGGGCTGCCACCACACGTGCCCGCAAAGCCATCACTGCCTTCGCTCACAACTCCCGCATGCAGTCACCCTGGGCCGCCAGCCTCTATGCAAAGGCCCGGGCACGTGGAAAACGCAATCCGCACGCCACCCGGATCGTCGCCCGCGCATGACTCCGTGTCATATGGGCCTGCTGGCACAACGCCACCCCTTACGACCCCGACAGCCACCCCGCCGCCCAACGCCTCAAAGCCACCTGACTTGGCTCAGAGGACTCAAACGCTACCTCGCCCGACGCCCCTACCGTCATCTCAACAACGCCGCCGCGGCTGAATTGGGAGTTGACGGGACATAGAAGCTTCATAGAGGCACCCCCGTTATGTTTTCCGCGGTCCTGCAAGAGGGCCGCTGGCCTCCGGGCCCGGCATGACTGTTCCCCCCTGTCGAACCGATGACCTGGGGGGTGGTGTCACCGGGCCCGAGAGGCGCCGTTGGAGACGCTGATGAGTGCCTCTGTGTGTCAAGCGGCCGCAGGAAGAGTCCTGTGGCGGTCGCGTTTGAGGGTGCGGTAGACGACGTTCGACAGGCGTCGTTTGAGAGCTCTGCGGGCCTCCGAAGGCGTCTTGCCTTCGGCGATTTTCCGCAGGTAGTAGTCCTGGCCTCGGCCGCCGTCGCGTATCTGGCAGACCGCGATGATGTGCAGCACGCAGTTCAGCGCGCGGTTGCCTCCGGTGTTGAGGCGGTGGCGGGTGTTCTTGCCGCTGGAGGCGTCCAGGGGTGCTGTGCCGGTGTAGCTGGCGAAGTGGTGCTCGGTGGCGAAGCGTGTGACGTCGCCTACGTGTCCGAGGAGCTTGGCTGCGAGCACGGTGCCCAGGCCGGGGAGGGCGGTCAGCGTGGTGCGGGCGGCGGCTAGCGCGTTGTGCATCTGGGCTTCGTTGTCGCGGACTTGCCGGTCGACGCGTCGCAGGTCGGCGAGAAGATCCCGAGCGAGGTCACGGCGGCAGCAATCGGTGGCGGTGGCTGGGCGGATGCCCTTCATGAGGGCGGCGGCCTTCTCCGCGGACAGGCGGGTGGGGGCACCGCCGGGCAGCAGGTCCCGCAGCACGGCGTGGAGCCGGTTGATGATGCGGGTGCGTTCGTTGACCAGGTCGTCGTGCCGCTCGGTCAGCAGCCGCAGGATCGTCGACTGGTCTTCCGGTTCGACCTTGTGCAGGTCGTGCCGGAAGAGGGCGACCTGGGCGACGTGCAGGGCGTCGGCCGCGTCGGTCTTGCGGTCTCCGCCGGTGGCCAGGAGCCGGGCCCGGGCGGAGAGGGTGGAGGGCACGTCCACCACGTGCTCGCCGGCGGAGGCCAGCTGCTGGGCGAGGCTGCGACCGAGTCCCTTGGCTCCCTCGACCGCGAAGTGGCGCTCGGGCCACCGCTCGCACCAGCGCATCAGCTGTCGGACGGTCCCTGCGTTGACGACGAAGCGCCGCTGGGAGAGCTGGTGTCCTGCGGCGTCGACGGCGACGGCGGTGTGGGACGACTTGTGGGGGTCGATACCGATAGTGATCACGTGCACCTTGCCCAGGTCGAACGGGATGGGATGGGTGCGGTGGGCACTCTGACTTGAAGTCTCAGCGTCCATTGGTCACGCCTCTGTCGAGCCACACCGCGCGGGTGCCGGCCGGCGGCGGCAAACTCATCATGAGCCAGCCCGAGTTGGGGCGGCATGAGGTCACGCGAGCCCGTGCCGGTCGGCACCCTGGACGCTACGGCTGCAGACCGCGCGTCTGGGTCCGATTCAACAAGTCAGAGGTCCGACTACCGCCTGGCCCGGCGCAACGCCCGGCCGCTTGCGGGCGGCAGGTCTGCATAACGTGGATGCGCGCACGACGCCAACGCCCAGGCCAGCACGCATGACATCCGTTCGGGAGGACGGCTTGAACGACAGCGACGAGATAGGCGTCTTCCTCGGTCTGGACGTCGGCAAGAGCGCCCACCACGGGCACAGGCTGACTCCGGCGGGCAAGAAGGTCTTCGACAAGCAGCTGCCCAACAGCGAACCGAAGTTGCGGGAGGTCTTCGAGAAACTGAAGACCAACTTCGGCACCGTCCTCGTCGTGGTGGACCAGCCCGCTTCCATCGGTGCCCTCCCGCTCACGGCCGCCCGGGACACCGGCTGCAAGGTCGCCCACCTGCCCGGCCTGTCCATGCGGCGGATCGCCGACCTCTACCCCGGCGAGGCGAAAACCGACGCGAAGGACGCCGCGGTGATCGCGGACGCGGCACGCACCATGCCGCACACCCCGCGCTCGCTGGAACTGACCGACGAGATCACCGCCGAGCTCACCGCCCTCGTCGGCTTCGACCAGGACCCGGCGGCCGAGGCCACCCGCACCTCCAACCGGATCCGCGGCCTGCTCACCCAGTTCCACCCCAGCCTTGAGCGGGCCCCGGCCCGCGCCTGGACCACCAGGCTGTGACCTGGCTGCTGGAACGCTACGCATCCCCGGCCGCGCTGCGAAAGGCCGGACGCCGCAGGCTGGTCGAGGTAGTCCGCCCGAAGGCCCCGCGCATGGCTGCCCGGCTGATCGACGACATCTTCGAGGCACTCGACGAGCAGACCGCCGTGGTCCCGGGCACCGGCACCCTCGACATCGTGGTCCCCTCCCTGGCCCGCTCGCTCGGCGCCGTCCACGAACAACGCCGGGCCACAGAAGCCCAGATCAGCGCCCTGCTGGAGGCACACCCTCTTTCCAAAGTCCTGACCTCCATGCCGGGGATCGCGGTCAGGACCGCCGCCACGCTGCTGGTCACCGTCGGCGACGGCACCAGCTTCCCCACCGCCGCCCACCTCGCTTCCTACGCCCACCTCGCCCCGACCACGAAATCGTCGGGGACCTCGATCCACGGCGAACACGCGCCCAGAGGCGGCAACCGGCAGCTCAAACGCGCGATGTTTCTGTCCGCGTTCGCCGCCCTCCACGATCCCGCCTCCCGCACCTACTACGACCAATGCCGAGCCCGCGGCAAGACCCACACCCAGGCCCTCCTCCGCCTCGCCCGCCACCGCATCAGCGTCCTGTTCGCCATGCTCCGCGACGGCACCTTCTACGAACCCCGAACCCCACGCCTCGCTTGACGAAAGACATAGAGGCACCCCCCCCCGGCCGTGCTCCGGCACGGCTGGGGGGACGTAATCCTGCGCAGCTGGACGCCGAGATCACCCCGGAACCCGTGGACGCCCCGCAGCCCCGGACGGACCTCGGCGAGCAGGCCCTACGCTCCACGCTCCCCTGTATGGTCAACCGGAACCAGCTGCGACGCCAACGGCAGGGCCACACGACGGACTTCGGCCGGACGCCGCCCGCCAGGCAAATCCTGCCGGACGGCCGACGCCGCATCCGGGAGACCGGCGCGGTCCACGCCGACTCGGACGGCTCCCGAGGCCCCAGCCCGCCGGATGGCCGCGGCCCTGACGGCAACCTGCCCCTGTGACCCGCCGTGCGCGGTGGATCTGCGCGCGGCCCCCGCAGAAGCCCTGATCAGCCCGGATCGCGTGGCGATCTATGCTGCTGGGGGCAGGACGTTCGCCAGACCGTCGGCGGAGAGGGTGCCGGGGTACGGCGGCGCCCCCTGTCCGGCATCCGCACCGTGTCCGTCTCTCCCGAGGAAGCCCCGTTGAACTTCTGGTCGATCTATGAGCATGGTTTCGCGCGCGTCGCCTCGTGCACGGGCCACACCGTCATCGCCGACCCGCGCGCCAACGCCGAGGCGGTGCTGCGGCAGGCCCGCCGCTGTGCCGAGGAGGGCGTCGCGCTGGCGGTCTTCCCGGAGCTCGGCCTGACCGGTTACTCGATCGAGGACCTGCTGCTCCAGGACGCGGTGCTCGACCAGGCCGAGGAGGCCGTCGAGGCGGTGCGGGACGGTTCGGCCGGTCTGCTGCCGGTCCTCGTCGTCGGCGCCCCGCTGCGGCACCGCAATCGCGTCTACAACTGCGCGGTGTTCGTGCACCGCGGCCGGATCCTCGGGGTCGCGCCCAAGTCGTACCCGCCGAACTACCGGGAGTTCTACGAGCGGCGCCAGATCGCCGCCGGCGACGACGAGCGGGGCGGCACCATCCGGATCGGCGGCGAGAGCGTGCCGTTCGGGGTGGACCTGCTGTTCGAGGCGGAGGACGTCCCCGGTCTCGTGGTGCACGCCGAGATCTGCGAGGACATGTGGGTGCCGGTGCCGCCGAGCGCGGAGGCGGCGCTGGCCGGCGCCACCGTGCTGGTCAACCTCTCGGGCAGCCCCATCACGGTCGGCCGGGCGGAGGACCGGAAGCTGCTGTGCCGCTCCGCGTCGCAGCGCTGCCTCGCCGCGTACGTCTACGCGGCGGCCGGGCTCGGCGAGTCGTCGACGGACCTGTCCTGGGACGGCCAGACCATGATCTACGAGAACGGCGCGCTGCTGGCCGAGACGGACCGGTTCCCGCTCGACGACCAGTACGCGGTGGCCGACGTCGACCTGGACCTGCTGCGGCAGGAGCGGGCCCGGATGGGTTCGTTCGACGACAACCGCCGTACCCACGCGGCCCGCACCGGCGGCTTCCGGACCATCGCCTTCCGGCTCGATGCGCCGACGGCCGACCTCGGGCTGCGGCGCCGGGTGGAGCGCTTCCCCTTCGTCCCGGCCGACCCGGAGCGGCTGGCCCGGGACTGCTACGAGGCGTACAACATCCAGGTCGCCGCGCTCCAGCAGCGGCTGGCGGCGATCGGCGGCCCGAAGATCGTCATCGGCGTGTCCGGCGGCCTCGACTCCACACACGCGCTGATCGTCGCCGCCCGTGCCATGGACCGCGCGGGCCGTCCGCGCAGCGACATCCTGGCCTTCACCCTGCCGGGTTTCGCGACCGGCGAGCACACCAAGGGCAACGCCCACCGGCTGATGAACTCGCTCGGCGTGACGGCGGCCGAACTGGACATCACGCCGAGCGCGCGGCTGATGCTCCAGGAGATGGGCCACCCGTTCGCCGCCGGCGAGCCGGTCTACGACGTGACCTTCGAGAACGTCCAGGCCGGTCTGCGCACCGACTACCTGTTCCGGCTGGCCAACCAGCGCGGTGGCATCGTCCTGGGCACCGGGGACCTGTCGGAGCTGGCGCTGGGCTGGTCGACGTACGGCGTCGGCGACCAGATGAGCCACTACAACGTCAACTCCGGGGTGCCGAAGACGCTGATCCAGCACCTGATCCGCTGGGTCATCAGCAGTGCGCAGTTCGACGCGGAGACGGGCAGGACCCTCGCGGCGATCCTCGACACCGAGATCAGCCCGGAGCTGGTGCCGGGTGAGGAACTGCAGTCCACCGAGTCGAAGATCGGCCCGTACGCCCTGCACGACTTCACCCTCTACCAGGTGCTGCGGCACGGGTTCCGGCCGTCGAAGATCGCCTTCCTGGCCTGGCACGCCTGGCACGACCGGGAGGCGGGCGCGTGGCCGCCCGGCTTCCCCGAGGGCGAGCGCAAGACGTACGACCTGGCGGAGATCCGGCACTGGCTCGACTACTTCTGCCGCCGCTTCTTCGCCTTCGCCCAGTTCAAGCGCTCGGCGATGCCCAACGGGCCGAAGGTCTCGGCGGGCGGCTCGCTCTCCCCGCGCGGCGACTGGCGTGCTCCGTCGGACAGTTCGGCGAAGGCCTGGCTGCACGATCTGGCCCGCGTCCCCGAGTAAGCGCCGGCCGGCCTGTCACGCGGGGAGCCCCGCACCCGATGGACCGGGTGCGGGGCTCCGCGCGTGGGCGGGCGCTGCCGTCAGTCACCGGCCGGTCGCATGATGAGGCAGGTGGTGGTCGCGTGGGCGATCAGTTTCCCGCGCTCGTCGAACACCTTTCCTTCGGCCGTGGCGGTGGAGCGGCCGGCATGGATGACGTTCCCCTCGGCCGTGAGGGTCTGGCCCCCGGTGTGGGCGGCGCGGATGTAGTTGACCTTGAGTTCGAGGGTGGTGTAGCCGACGCCGGCGGGCAGGGTGGTGTGTACGGCGCAGCCCATCACGGAGTCGAGGAGGGTGGCCGCGATGCCGCCGTGGACGATGCCCAGGGGGTTGGCGAAGTCGGGGCGGGTGTCGAGCGAGATGACCATGCGGCCGTGCTCCACCTCGTCGAAGCGCATGCCGAGCAGCCGGCCGATGGAGGGGGGCGCGGAGTCGGTCGGCGGCGCGGACTGTATCCAGCGCATCAGTTCGAGGCCTGACAGGGCGGCGAGGTCGGTGGTGGACACGGGTGGCTCCTCGGTGTGCTGGTGGTGGTGCGGGCCGGTCCGCCGCTCTCGGGGCAGCGGGCCGCAGTGGTCGTCAGGTGTCGTCACCGGTGGTGGCAGGCGTGGGCCCGGCAGGTCGTCACCGGTCGTGGCAGGCGTGGGCCCGGCAGGTCGCCACCGGTCGTGGCAGGCCTGGGCCCGGCAGGTCGTCACCGGTCGTGGCAGGCCTGGGCCCGGCAGGTCGTCACCGGTCGTGGCAGGCGTGTGTCGGCAGATCGTCACCGGTCGCTGAAGGCGTGGGTCAGCAGGTCGCGGAGTTCGGCGGCGGCCGCGTCCAGCGGTGCGGTGGTCTGCTCGGCACGGCACATGATGACGGCGCCTTCGAGGGCGGCGATGACGAAGGCGGCCAGCCGGGTGCTGCGCGGCTGCGGGAGACCGTGCCGGGTGAAGTGCGCGGCCAGGGCCTGCTGCCAGCGGGCGAAGACGGCGGCTGCGGAGCGGGCCAGCTGGGGTGCCTCGTCGTTGGTCTCCGCGGCCACGGCCGCTACCGGGCAGCCGACGCGGTAGCCGCTCTCCGTCAGCCGCTCCCGCCACAGTGCGACGAAGGAGTCGACCGCCGCCACCGGGTCGTCGGCCTCCATGGCCGCGTCGATCCGCCTCGTCATGTGGTCACCGGACCGGTTCACCGCCTCCTCGACCAGTTGTGCCCGGCCGCCGGGGAAGTGGTGGTAGACCGAGCCCCGGGGGGCGCCGGTGCGGGCGAGGACCCGGTCGATGCTGGTGGCGCCGGCGCCGTATTCGCGCAGCAGCTCGGCGGCGCCGCGCAGCATCCGCTCCCGGCTGTCGCTCCTGCGCGGACTCATGCGACCACCACCGCCTCTCCGGCGTGCTCATGGACACACATCACATCTTTACGCAAGGGTAACTTATGGTGTGTGCCATAGAACATGCAAGAGCGGAGACGGGGTCTGTGCCGCCCTGGTCCTCGGCCCGGCGGCGGCCTCCGCTGCCGCCGCCGACGCCGGACGAGAAGCGACGGGACCCGGCGTCGCGCAGACGGCTCTGGAGCCCGGCACCGACCTCGCCACCCTCCTCGACCGGATCGACGGGATCGACTCGACCCGGTACGACCGCGCCCTGGCGCCCCTGCTGGACACGCTGCCCCGCCTCGCCGCGGCGCAGGGCACCCGCATCGACCCCGCCCGGGCCGCCGCCTACGCGAAGGCTCTGCGGGAGTGGAGCAACACGGTCCAGGAACGGCTGCGGCACCTGGACGCCGGCGCCACCGACCGCGTGCACCGGGCCGCACCCCGGGCGGCCGACCCCGTCTCCGACCTGGTGAACGCGATCCAGGCCGCCGTCAACAGCCTGCTCGGCTCGCTGACCTCACTCGATCTCGGCGGGGTGCTGGGCGCCGTCACCGGACTGCTGGCCCCCATCCTCGACGCGATCACCGGCCTCCTCGGCGCCGTGCCCGCACTGCCGTCAGTGCCCTCGGCGGGCAGCCTCGTCTCCACGACGACCGTCGCACCGTGAGGAACTGACCCGGCGTCGGTACGGTGCCGCCGCCGGCCGCCCGGAGCTGCGGGCGGCCCGGCGGTGCGCGTGCCCCCTCCCCCGACCCGTCAGTGCCCGTTCCAGCCGGGGACGGTCGGCAGCACCTGCTCCGCGACCCGGGCCAGGGCGGTGTCGTCCGGCGGTACGTCGTCCTGGCGCCAGAGCGCCACCTCGAACGTGCCCCTGCCGTCGTCCTTGCCGTGCTTGGAGACCAGGAGGCAGCGCGCGGTGCCGCCGGGGCCCGTGCTCGCCTTGCCACCGCCGAGGTTGAATCCGATGGAGATGTTCGGGCTGGAGTAGAGGACGGCGGGGTGCCCGAGGACCGTCGTCCTGCGGGCGTCGCCCATCAGGTCGCCCGCCGTGGCGACGGTCATGCGGTCGTACGACGCCGTCAGCTTCACGGAGTACGTCTCCAGGGTCACCGTGGCCTCTGGTTCGGCGATCTTCGTGCCGCCGGCGAGCGTGAGCCACTCGCCGCTGCCGCCGGCGGTCTCGGCCTGCTCGTGCGAGGTCCCCAGCAGGGCCGGGAGGTCCGGGCGGTTGAGCGCCTTGCACAACCGGGCGCCGGAGACATAGCGGGCCGGCAGATGGTCGTCCGGCTTCGAGCAGGCCGCCGGTCCGCTCGCCGTGTCCTTCTGGTGGACGAACTCCTTCTGCGCCCACAGCGCACCCACCACGACCGCGAACAACGCCACCGCCGCGATCACCTGGAGCCCCGGTCTGCCGTCCTTTTCGGGCTCGGCGAAGCCCTCGGTCATGTCCCCTACCCCCGCTGTGCGTCCCCTGTGCGCGAGGGAGCCTAACTGATGTTCACGGGGAAGGCACGCGCCGCACATGCCTCTCGGTGGCAGGGGAATCCTCCGGGAGTGTTTGATGGCGGCAGCACGCTGCGAGCCGGAGGAAACAGGGGGGCGCGATGACCGACGGACGGGTCGTCGAGGCGGGCGGGAGCGCGCTGGTGGTGCGTCGCAGGCCGCGGGAGCGGACCCGTGCCGCGGTGCTCGTCCTGCACGGCGGGCAGGAGAACGGACTCCGCCCGGCGCGCTCCTGGCAGCCGGCCGCGCTGCGCATGCGTCCCTTCCTCAGCGCCGCCGCTTCGGTCTCCTCCCCCCGCGACGTGCTGATCGGCCAGGTGCGCTACCGCTGTCAGGGCTGGAACGACGCCGCCGACCCGCTCCAGGACACGCTGCGCGCGCTCGACGAGCTGCGCGGCCTGGCCGGTGACGCGTCCGTGGTGCTGGTCGGCCACTCCATGGGCGGCCGGGCGGCGCTGCGCGCGGCGGCCGATCCCGCGGTGCGCGGGGTGCTCGCGCTGGCCCCCTGGTGTCCGCCCGGCGACCCGGTGGACGATCTCACCGGCACGAGGATCGTCGTCCTGCACGGGGACCGCGACCGGACCACCGCTCCCGCCGACTCGGCCGCGTACGTACGGCAGGCCCGCGGCGCCGGTGCACAGGCGGGGATGGTGCTGCTCAGCGGCGGCGAGCACGCGATGCTCCGCCGCAGCCGTGACTGGCACCGCGCCTCGGCGGCCGCCATCAGGCGTTTGCTGCGCCCCGAACGCGACCTCGACGGATGGACGGCCGAGGCCTGCGCGTCGGACGAGCCGCTTCTGCGCTGATCCGCACCCTGGTAAGGTGCCTCGCCCCCATGGGACACCCACCCGCACGGGACATCCACCCAGAGGACTGCCGATGCCGATCGCACGACCGTTCCAGATTGTCACGTACCTGACAGTCACGCTCCTGGTTCTCGCCCTCTCCGGCACCGCCCCGGCCACCGCCGGGCCGCAGTCCGCACAGCCCGCCGCCCAGGCACCGGCCGCGCAGGCCACCGGCACCTGGCAGCCCCCGCTGTCCACCCGGGGGCGCTACATCGTCGACGCCGACGGCAACCGCTTCCGCCTCGAGGCCGCCAACTGGGACGGCGCACAGGGCTCCTGGACGGGCAGCGGAAGCAGCACCGATCCCGCGAACCACCACGCCGGCCAGGACTCCTACGGCATCCCCCTCGGCCTGGACCGCGCGCCCCTGTCCCAGCTCGTCTCGGACTTCCAGGCCCTGGGCATCAACAGCATCCGGCTGCCGTTCTCGAACGAGATGATCCACACGACGGCCCCGGTGCCGGACACCGCGGTCACCGCGAACCCGCAGCTGCGCGGCAGGACCCCGCTGGAGGTCTACGACGCCGTCGTGACCGCCCTCACCGGCGCGGGCTTCGCCGTCATCCTCAACAACCACACCAACACCTCCCGTTGGTGCTGCGGCGTCGACGGCAACGAGCGGTGGAACAGCAGCCAGTCGACCCAGCAGTGGGCCGACGACTGGGTCTTCATGGCCCGCCGCTACGCCGCGAACCCCCGTGTCGTGGGCGCCGATCTCTACAACGAGGTACGCCGGGACGTGCTCGACGATCCCAACTGGGGCCTGGGCGACGGCCACGACTGGTACGCGGCGGCCCAGCTCGCCGGCGACCGCATCCTCACCGAGGCGAACCCGAACCTCCTCATCGTCGTCGAGGGCATCAACTGGACCGGTCTGCCGGTCGACGGACTCCCCCACGGCCGCCCCATGCTCACCCCCGTCCGCACCCTCTCCCACACGCTCGTCGACGCCCACAAGCTGGTCTACTCGGCCCACTTCTACGGCTACACCGGCCCCCGGCACAGCGGCGCCACCGGCATCGGCGAGGCCAGCGACCCCCGCTACCAGGACCTGACCCGCGACGAGCTGTACCAGGCCCTCGCCGACGAGGCCTTCTTCGTCACCGCCGAGGGCAGGCACTACACCGCGCCGGTCTGGATCAGCGAGTTCGGCATCGGGGCGAACGAGACGGGCACGGCCGCCCGCACCTGGTTCGGCAACATCACCGACTACTTCGCCGACCAGGACGCCGACTTCGCCTACTGGCCGCTGGTCGGCTGGGCGGGCCACGACGACTGGGCGCTGCTGAGCTACGACGGCTCCGGGCACCGGTCCGGCATCCTCGACGGAGGCGACTGGCGGGCCACCGCCTGGCACCACCTCATGAGCTCCGCCGGGCGCACCGGGTACGTGGGACCGGGGACGACGTGGCGCATGCTGTCCACGGACCACGGCGACCAGGTCGAGTCCCTGCGCGTGCGGGCGGGCGGCGACTGGGACTCGGGCGCCTACAAGGCGGTCTGCCCGGACGGGCTGCGGCTGATCGGTCTCGCGCACTCCGGAGGACGCGGTCTGTGCACCGACGCGACCGCCGGGGACCTGCGCGCCACGGGCAACGCCCAGACGGTGGTCACCGACGAACGGTTCCCGGCGGGCGGCGACTGGGCGTCCGGGTACACCAAACTGCAGTGCCCGGCCGGCCAGTTCGTCATCGGCTACAGCCGCCGCGGGGAGCGGGTGTCAGCGGTGCTGTGCGCACCCGCGTCCGCCGCGCTGCGCGCGAGCGGCCGGACGGTGTGGTTCGACCGCTCCGACAACCGCCCCGCCGACGGAGCGGGCGACGACTTCGCATACGGCGCCTACAAGGGCCAGTGCGCCGCCGGCGAGTTCATCGCGGGCGTCGCCTTCACCACCCGGGTCGGCAGCGCACAGGGACCGGCCGCCGTGCTGTGCGTGCCGCTGCCGTCCTGACGAGAGTGGTCAGCGCAGCCCAAGCGCCACCGGTGCACACTGCCGTCGTGTCCGTGCCCGCGTTCGCCGCGGTCATGCGACAAGCAGCAGCCGTCCGACGACGCAAGGCTGCCGACCGCCGCCGCGGGCACGGACACGACGGCACGTCTCCCGTTTTCCGGGCGGTCAGTCGGCGGTGACGGCCGGTGGTCTTCGGGCGGCGATGGTCTTGCGGAGGCGGTTCTGTGCGTCGATGGGGGCGTCCGCGGTCACCAGCGCCTGGGCCACCGCGCCCGCGACCGGGGCCACGTCGAGGACCCGGGGGCGGGCCAGCGGTGCCTCGACGGTGAGGCGGGCGGCGATGTGGTCCCGGAGCAGCAACTGGTCGTTCTGCAGGGTGCCACCGCCCAGGACCACCGGGGTCGGGGTGCGCAGCAGCCGCAGGCGGCGGAGCAACGCGGTGACCATGGCGACGATCTCGTCCCCGAGGCGTTCCACGATGCCCCGCGCCACGGCGTCGCCGCTCTCGGCGGTCGCGAAGACCACGGGTGCCAGGCCGTGCAGCGCGGTCATCGGGATCTCGCCGGCGCTCACGGCCAGCGCGACGGCCTCCACGCTGCCGACACCGAAGGGCACCGGCAGCTCCCGGCGCAGCCGGGTGGCCGGCCCCCGTCCGTCGCCCGCGCGCACCGCCGCGCCGAGACCGGCCCGGGCGACCGCGAGCCCGCCGCCCCAGTCCCCGGTGATGTCGCCGAGGGAGAGGAACCGGGCCGAGCGGCCGTCGGGGCGGACGGCGGCGGCGTTGATGCCGGCGCCGGACACCACCGCCACCCCCCAGCCGTCCGGCGCGCCAGCCCGCAGGACGGCGAGGGTGTCGTTGCGGACCAGGACCTGGTCCGCAACGCCCCGTGCGGTCAACTGCCGTAGCGCCAGCCGCTCCTGGGCCCGGCGGTCGACGTTCGCGAGGAAGTACGCGCCGACCAGGACCGGGGTGGTGGCGGGCAGACCCGCCTGTGCGAGCGCGTGCCGGCCGAGGCGGGCGAGCCGTTCGGTGGTGGTCTCCATGCCCTCGGCGTGCGGGCGGGTGCCCGCGCCGCGTACCCAGGACAGCAGCCGGCCCTCGGTGTCCGCGAGGACGAGGTCGGTCTTGGAGTTCCCGCCGTCGACGCCCACCACCAGCTCAGGCATCGGCGGCCTCGTTCGCGAAGAACCGGGGCAGATGGGCGCGGTTGGCCGCCAGCAGGGCGTCGAGGAGCGCGGCGGCAAGCCCCCATTCGCGGACGAGGGGGTTGGCCACCAGCGCCCTCCGGGCCACCGTGCGGTCCCCGGTCAGGGCCGCCTCGATCGCGAGCGTCTCGTAGGCGGTGACCGCCTGGACCAGCCCGAGCATCTCGGGCGGCAACGGCGGTACGGGCACCGGGTGCGGCCCGTCGGTGTCGACGTCGGCGGCCACTTCGACCACGGCCTCGTCGGGCAGCCCGGCCAGCAGGCCGTCGTTGCGGACGTCGACGTAGTGATGGGCGCCGTCGCCGGTGAGCAGGCTGGTGACCAGGGCGGCCGCGGCCTCGCTGTAGTAGGCCCCGCCGCGCTGCTCCAGCAGGTCGGGCTTGTGGTCCAGGGCGGGGTCGGCGTAGAGGGTGAGCAGTTCCTGCTCGATGGCGAGGACCCGCTCGGCGCGGTGACCGCCCGCCTGCTGGGCACGGACCTCGTGTTCCGTGCAGTAGAAGTAGTGGAGGTAGTAGGAGGGGATGGCGCCGAGGTCGCGCAGGGCCCCGGCGGGGACGCGGATCTCCGCGGCGAGTTCGTCGAGGGCGGGCCCGTCCAGCAGTTCCGGCAGGCGGTCCACGCCGTCGACGGTGACCGAGCGGATCCAGGACAGGTGGTTGAGGCCCGCGTGGCCGAGGCGCACCCGGCCGGGGTCGGTGCCGAGCCGGGCGGCCAGCTGCCGCTGGAACTTGATCGCCACGTTGCACAGGCCGACCGCGCGATGGCCGGCGTCGAGCAGGGCTCGGGTGACGATGCCGACCGGGTTGGTGAAGTCGACGATCCAGGCGCCGGGCCGGGCCCGGCGGCGTACCTCCTCCGCGATGTCGAGCACCACCGGCACCGTGCGCAGGGCCTTGGCGAAGCCGCCGGGCCCGGTGGTCTCCTGGCCGAGCAGACCGAACCGGTTCGGCAGGGTCTCGTCGACCAGCCGGGCGGTCTGCCCGCCCACCCGCAGCTGGATCAGGACCGCGGCGGCTCCGTCGACCGCCTCGGCGAGGTCGGTCGTGGTGGTCAGCCGGCCGGGGAAGCCCTGGCGGGCGAGGATGCGGCGGGCCAGCGCGCCGATGACGGTGAGGCGTTGGGCGTCGGTGTCGTGCAGGACGAGTTCGTCGACCGGCAGCACATCGGCGCGCCGGGCGAAGCCCTCGATGAGTTCGGGCGTGTAGGTACTGCCACCGCCGACAACGGTGATCTTCACTCGTACTCCTGTGAGAGAGGTGGGGGCGGCTCGGCCCCGGGAGGTCGGCCCCGGAGGGCTCAGCCCTTGACGCCGGTCAGCGCGATGCCCTCGACGAAGACCTTCTGCGCCAGGAAGAACAGCACCAGGACCGGCAGCAGGAACATCAGCGAGGCCGCCATCTGGAGCTGATAGGCGTTCTGGTGCCCGTTCTTGGCGAGCTGGCTGAGGGCCACCGCGAGGGTCTGGCCGGTGTCGCTGTTGCCCGTGTAGAGCAGCGGGTTGTAGAAGTCGTTCCAGGCGTAGAGGAAGGCGAACAGGCCGACCGCGGCGATCGCCGGGCGGGCCATGGGGATCAGCACCCGCAGAAGGATGCGCAGTTCGCCCGCGCCGTCCACCCGGGCCGCCTCGGTGAACTCGTCCGGGATCGTGAGGAAGAACTGGCGCAGCAGGAAGATGCTGAAGGCGTCGCCGAAGAACGACGGCACGATGAGCGGCTTGAGCGTACCGATCCAGCCGGCGTGGGCGTACATGACGTACAGCGGCAGGCTGGTGACCTGGGCCGGGATCATCATCGCGGCGAGGACGACGAGGAAGACCGCCTCCCGGCCGCGCCACTTCAGCCGGGCCAGCGCGTAGGCCACGGGCACCGAGGAGACGACCACCCCGATCGTGGACAGCCCGGCGTAGAGCATGGTGTTGAGCAGGTCACGGCCGAACGGCATGGCCTTGAAGACCTCGCCGAAGTTGCCGAACTCCCAGGGCGAGGGCCACAGCGAGCCGGTGCCGGCCTGGTGCTGGGTCATGAACGCGGTGAGCACGCCGATCGTCAGCGGGAGGAGGAAGCAGAGCGCGACGGCGACGGCGGGCGCGTGCTCGGCGATCACGTACAGCGCGCGGCGCCCGGCACGGGGCCGCCTGGTCAGGGGAACAGTGCTCATCGGCCACCGCCCGAGTAGTGCACGAAGCGGCGCGAGGCGCGGATGAAGACCACGGTCGCCGCGAAGATGACGAGGAACAGCAGCCAGGCCATGGCCGAGGCGTAGCCGGTCTTGAAGTACGCGAAGCCCTGCCGGTACAGCTCGGTCGAGTAGAACAGCAGCGAGTTGGCGGGGTAGCCGATCAGGTCGTTGCTGGACGAGGTGGCGTTCGCGGAGCTGGAGGCGACGAACGCCTCCGTGAAGTACTGGAAGGTGTAGATCATCCCGGTGAGCAGCGCGAAGAAGATCACCGGGGAGATCGCCGGGAGGGTGACGCTGCGGAACTTCTGCAGCGTGCCCGCGCCGTCGAGTTCGGCGGCCTCGTACAGCTCACGGGGCACGTCGAGCATGGCCGCGGAGAAGATCACCATGACGTGGCCGCTCGCCCACAGCGCCATCAGGACGAGGCTGGGCTTGGACCAGGCCGGGTCGGAGAACCAGCCGGGGCCGTCGATGCCCACCCAGCCCAGCATCCGGTCGAGCGGGCCGACCGGGTTGAGCAGCACGATGAACGACAGGGCTGCGGCCACCACGGGCACCATCGACGGCAGGAAGAACAGCGTGCGGTACACGGCCCGGCCGCGCTTGACCCGGATGATCACCCAGGCGGTGAACATGGCCCAGGCGGTGCGCAGCGGCACCATGACGACGACCATCCACAGGGTGTTGCGCACGGCCACCCAGAAGGTGTCGGACTGGGTGAACAGGGCGCGGTAGTTGCGCAGTCCGACGAACTGCACCGGGCGGTAGGAGCCGGCCTGGAAGTCGGTGAGCGAGTAGTAGAGCGTGGCGGCCACCGGGTAGAGCACGAAGACGCAGAACCCGATGACGAACGGGGACAGGAAGGCGAGCACGACCCACCAGCGGGCGCCGCTCGCGCGCCGCCGCCCGCCCCGGGCGGCGCGCGTGCGCGCGGTGCCCGGGGCCTCGCCGACGGGGGCGAGAACGGTCGTCATCTCTACTGCCCGCTCTCGGAGTTGAGGTCGTCGATCTTCTTCCCGACCCCGGCGAGACCGCTCGCGGCGCTGCTCACCTTGCCCTGCTCGTAGTCGAGGAGGAACGCCCGCCAGGTGTCCATGTCCTCGATGCCGGCCGGGGTGAGCGTCTTGTAGGTGGAGTGCTTGTTCTCGAAGACGTCGACGAACGGCTTCCAGTGCGGGTCGTTCCGCTTGTCCCAGGCTTTGAGCGCGGCGAACGTGGTCGGGATGTTGTAGACCGTGTCCGCAAGGGTGTTCAGGAAGGTCGTGTCGGTGGTGAGTTGCTGGAGTGCGAAGAACGCCTCCTGCTTGTGCCGCGAGCCCGCCGACAGGTAGGCGACCGTGCCGAGGGTGCTGCCCGCGCCGTAGGTGCCCGACGAGTTGTCCAGCACCGGCATCGGCACCACGCCGTAGTCGAAGTCCTTCTTCTCCGAGGCGATCTCGCCGACGTGCCACTCGCCGTCGTACTCCATGGCCGCGGCGCCGGTCAGCAGCGGGTTGCCGGCGTCGTCGGCGTGCGGCTGGTAACGGCCGACGAACTTCTGGACGTTCGCCTCGCCGTAGTAGCCGATCAGGTCCTGGTCCCACTTCAGCAGCTGCTGCCACGTGGCGTCGGAGGCGAAGGTGGTCTTTCCGTCCTTGCCGTAGAACTCGGTGCCGCTGTGCGCGCCGGTGAACAGGTACCGGTTGACGTCGTAGTCGGAGCGGGGCACGAAGCCGTAGGTCTTGATCGAGCCGTCCGAATTCTTGACGGTCAGCTTCTTCGCGTCGGCGGTGAGTTCGGCGAGGGTGGTGGGCGGCCTGGTGATGCCGGCCGCCTTGAACATCTGCTTGTTGTAGTAGAGCGCGAAGGCGTCGGTGAGCAGTGGCAGGGCGCACTGCTTGCCCTGGTAGCGGGTGTAGGCGAGGGTCGCGGCCGGGAAGGTCCTCGCCGTGTCGATCTTGGCGGAGGTGAGGTAGGGACCTATGTCGGCGACCGTCCCGTTGTAACAGAACTTGGCCACGTTGTCGGGTGCGGAGCTGATGAAGACGTCGGGGGGATCGCCAGCGGCGACCGCCTTGGCGTAGGCGGCGTCGTCCTTGTTCGGCACGAACTTCACGGTCAGCCACGGGTACGTGCTGTGGAGCCGGTTCAGGGTCGCCTTGAACGCGGCCACCTCGTTGGGGAGGTGGTTGAAGGTCCAGACGGTGACGGTGGTGGGTTGGTGCGAGGCGCCCGCGGAGATGGCGGTGTCGGGTTCTGACGACGAGGGCCCGGTGGATGTGCAGCCGGCCAGCAGCAGCACTGCGGCAGCCGTGGCGGACACGGCCCCGGTGGTAGGTTTGAACACTGATCGTCCTTCCTCGGAGACGGGATTCCCTGGGTGACGGATCGGTCGTCGGTCGACGGGCACGGCAATGCCCGGTGACCCGAAGCGGCGGCGCTGTCCGGCAAGACGGCGTCGCCGCGGTGTCTCTCAGGACAGAGCCGAGGGCTCGGCCTGGGGGACGGGGGTGGTGGCGGCGGCGAAGGCGGCCTCGCGGGCCAGCTTCGCCGACATGGTGGTCGCTCCGGTGAGCACGGCGTCCTGGCCGAGCCCGGAGGTGACGACGGTCGGCCGGAACGTACTGAAATCGGCCAGGTGGCGGGCGACGGGTTCGAGCAGCAGGTCGCCGTTGGCGCCGATGGCGCCGCCCAGGACGATTAGCGCCGGGTCGATCAGGGGGACGACACAGGCCACCACGTAGGCGACGCTGCGGGCGGTGTCGTCCACGATCTCCAGCGCGCCGGGGTCGCCGGCGCGGGCGAGTTCGAAGACGGTGAGCGGGCTGCCGTCGCCCGGCAGGCCCAGCCGGCGGGCCTCGGCGCTGATGTGGCGGGCGCCGAGGTGTTCCTGCACCGGATCCCGGCGCTGCCCCACCGGCGCGATCATGCGGTCGCTCGGCAGATAGCCGGCCTCGCCCGCCACACCCGTGGCGCCCCGCCGGACCTTGCCGTCCACCACCAGCCCGAGGCCGAGCCCGACGCCCAGGCTGACCAGGACGAAGTCGTCGGTCTCGGTGCCGAGGCCGTGGGTGCGCTCGGCCAGCGCCGCGAGGTTCACGTCGTTCTCCAGGACCAGGGGCACGGGGATCGCCCGGCCGAGCGCCTCGCCCAGTCCGCGCCCCGCGTCGGGCAGCCCGGTGGTGTAGGACAGCTGACGTCCGTCGGGGCCGACGGCGGCCGGCAGACCGGCGACGACCTGGGTGATCTCGCCGAGCTCCCGGCCGACCTGCCCGGCCAGGTCCACGCACATGTCCAGGATCTGCCCGACGAACGCCTCGGCGCCCCGCTCCCCGTGCTGCTCGGTCTCGGCGCGCCCGCGGATGTGGCCGGTGACGTCGGCGACCGCGGCGCGGATCCTGCGGTGCCCGACGTCCACGCCGATCGCGAAGGCGCAGTCGGCGTTCACCCGGTACTGCGCCGGCGCCGGCCCCTTGCGGCCGGTCGCCGGGCCCACCTCGGTGATGACCCCGCGCTCCAGCAGCAGGCCGACCGCGGCGGCGACCGTCGGCCGGGAGAGCGGGATCCGGCCCGCCAGATCGGTGGTCGTGACGGGACCCGCCTCGTCGATCGCCTCCAGGACGGCACGGCCGTTGAGCGAACGCAGCAACCGCTGCGGACCTGCTGGATAACGGCGGGTCACGGTGCCCCCATCTCGCCGTCGAGGGCCTGTGGAGAGGCCTGCACGAGCCTGTAAGAAAGAAAGTTGCTTATTTATACGCTCGCTCCTGGCCGGAATCAACCCTTCGGGCGCGGCCTCGGCGGCGGGCACTCTGCACCGCGAGAGCTCGAAACCTCACACGTGCGCGCGAGACGGTCCCCCGCCCGGAGCCGGAGCTGTCAGGTCGTCGTGGTGCGGCGGGGCGGCGGGGTTGTCGGCGGTGGCCGCGAGGATGGACTGCTGGAGGCGGCGCAGGCGGGCCGACGGTTCCAGCCCCAGGTCCCTCACGAGCTGGGTCCGCAGCTGCCGGTAGGCGAGGAGCGCCTCGGCGCGCCGGCCGGAGCGGTAGAGGGCGAGCATGAACTGGGCGTGCAGGTTCTCGTGGGACGGGTGACGGCTGGTCAGGACGGTCAGTTCGGCGAGCAGTTCGCGGTGCCGGCCGAGCCGCAGGTCGGCCTCGATGCGCTGGTCCAGGGCGCACAGCCGGCTCTCCTCCAGCCGCCGCGCCTCCACGGCCAGGTGGGCCCCGGTGGGCACGTCGGCGAAGGGCGGCCCGGTCCACAGGTCCAGTGCCCGGCGCAGGGTGTCGGCGGCGCCCGCGAGGTTCCCGTCGTCCATCGCGCGCAAGCCCTGTTGGCACAACCGCTCGAACTCCCGGATGTCGCTGTTTCCGCCTCCGGCAGCGAGCAGGTAGCCGCCCGGCAGGGTCATCAGCACGTCCTTCGCGGACCGGGCGGCCGCGGCTTCGGAATCCGCGCCCCCGCGCAGCGCCGCCGAGATGTGATCCCTGAGCTGGAGCACATAGGTCTGCAGGGTGGTGCGGGCGCTGCGCGGTGGAGTACCCGCCCAGAGTTCCTCGATCAGGATCGGGACGGGCACCACCTGGTCGGCGCGCAGTGCCAGGAGGGCCAGCAGCTGGCGGGGTTTCGGTGCGGTCGGAGCGATGGAGACCCCGTTCTCCCGCACGTTCAGTACGCCCAGCAACCCGATGTCCACACGCGTCTCCCTGACCTTCTCTGACACTCCGCCAGTAGAAAACAGCACGAACGGTCTGTCAACAAGCGAACGACCGGACCGTTTTCGGCGATCCGGCGAGAACGGTCCGACGCGTGCGCTCCCCTCCCGCCGATCGCCGAAACGGCAGCACAGTGCGGCTGTTCCGGCGACTGACGGGTCAGGCGCCGTCGCGGCGACCCTTCGGACCGGCGACGACATCGGGCGGGATTTCGCCCCCCATGAGCAACCATAAACAGACCATCCGGTCGGTTATTTGGCCGCCGCTCGGGTCAGCCGTCCTGCCCGCCGGTGCCGACGGGGACGGCGAGCAGCAGGATGCCGAGTGCCAGGACCGCCAGTCCGCACCAGGAGACGGCCGGCAGGCGCTCGCCCAGGACCGTGACCCCCAGGACCGCGGCCACGGCCGGCTCGGCCAGCGTCAGGGTCGTCGCGACCTGCGGGGTGGTGTGGCCGAGGCCGTACCCGAACAGGCGGTAGCAGAGGAAGGTGGTGATCGCCCCCAGATACAGGACGACCGCTGCTCCCCGTGCCGTCAGCAGCACGCCGGCGCCGCCCCACAGCGCCACCGGCAGTACGAGCAGTGCCGCTCCTGCGAACATCACGCCCAGCACCGCGCCGGAGGCATGCCCACGGCCGATGAGCTGCCCGCCGACCAGGGCGTACCCGGCGTACGACAGGCCCGCGAGCCCGGCCAGCAGCACGCCGAGGGCGTCCACGGGCGCGCCGTCACCGGCGAGTCCCGGGCCGAGGACGAGCACCGTGCAGCCGAGGACGGCTGCCGCGGTCGCGGCGGCCCAGCGGGCCGAGGGCCGGGACCGGCGGGTGAGCCAGGCGAGGAGACCGGCGAGGACGGGGGCGCCGCCGAGCGCGACCACGGTGGCCACGGCCACGCCGGTACGTGCGACGGCCGGGTAGAAGGTGAGCGGGTAGCCGGCCACCGCGAGGGTGCCCAGGGCGAGCAGTCGGCGTTCGCCGCCGTTGCAGACCCCGGCCAGGGAGCGGCCGCCGGGTGCGGTCAGGAACAGCAGCGGGCCGCCGAGGGCCAGGCCGGCGGCGCCGATGACGGCGGCCGGCACTCCGGCGGGGGCGAGGGAACTGGCGGTTCCGGTGGACCCCCACAGCACGGCGGCCGTGAGGATCGGCAGCGGTCCGGCGAACGGACCGGTGCGGCGGGGACGCGGGCGCGCGGCGGTGGCGCCGTCCAGCGCTCGGGAAGAGCGGTCGGAGCGGGATGAGGTGTCGTTCGGCACAGTCGTGAACTTCCGTCGTCGAATACCGTCTGCGGACTGGTTTCGATACGGGCGCACGACACAGGCCCTCGGCCGCCGCGAGGGCAGGGCCGGGAGCTCGGCTTCGTTCCGTCGGCGTGTGCGCCCGTCAGGCGCAGAGCGGCGGCAGAACGACGTGCCAGTAGGTGTTCACGGGAGGATCGTACCGGAGGGGCCGAAGGGAGCCGGCGTGCGGATCGATCCTGTCGCTTCCGTGATCGTCGGTATCCACCCCTCGCACGTCGATGACATGCCTGACGTCACTTGTCGTATAGTTCGACCAAGTTTTGGCCAACGTGCGTCGATATCGTTTCCCGGTGCCTGGCCGTGGGAGAGACTCACCCGCGGAGGGGGGACGAGCACGTTCGTTTCACGCCGGACGTGCCATCCCGCAGTGTCGCGTCGCCCAGGGGAAGGCGGCGAGCAGACCAGCGGAGGAATGCATGACGCAGTCGCTTCCGGGGCAGCGCCCTGCCCAGGAGCAGGCGGTCACCGGACACGGGCGGCCACCCGTCGTCGTGATCGGCGCCGGGCCCTACGGGCTGTCGGTGGCCGCCCACTTGCGGGCGGCGCAGGTGCCGGTGCGCGTCTTCGGTGACGTGATGGGCAGTTGGCGGCACGCCATGGCCACCGGGATGTACCTGAAATCGACGCCGGCCGCGACCGACCTGTCGGCGCCGGAGCCGGGCGGCCGGCTGGCGGACTTCCGGCGCGAGCACGGCGAGCCGGAACTGACCGAGCTGACACCGATTCCGTGCGACGTCTTCGTCCGGTACGGACAGTGGTTCCAGAAGCGGTACGTCGGCGGGGTCGAGCCGGCCCGGGTGACGGCCGTCGAGCGGGCTGCGGCCGGACCCAGCTTCGTCGTCCGGCTGGACGACGGGACGGAGATGGCCGCCTCGGCCGTCGTGGTGGCGACCGGGCTGAACGGTCTCGCCCATGTACCGGACGAGTTGCGGCAGCTCGCTCCCGAGGGTCCGGGCCCGCGGGCGCACGTGTCGCACACCAGCCACCACACGGATCTGTCCGTGTACGCGGGACGGCGGGTGGCCGTCATCGGCGGTGGCCAGTCCGCGCTGGAGAGCGCCGCGCTGCTGCACGAGGCAGGCGCCGAGACGCAGGTCCTGGTCCGCGAGCGGACGGTGCTCTGGGGCATGACGCCCGATCTGGCCCGGCCCTGGACGCAGCGGCTGGTCAAACCGGCTTCTCCCCTCGGCACGGGCTGGGTCCTGGCCGGTGTCTGCGCGTCACCGGGTGCCGTACGCCTGCTGCCCGCGGCGGCCCGGCTGCTGCTGTTCCGGCGGGCGCTCGGCCCCTCGGGCGGCTGGTGGCTGCGGGACCGGGTGGAAGGTGTCGTACCGGTGCACACCTCGCGCCGGGTCACGGGCGCCGTGGTGCACGGGCCGGAGGTGCGTCTGGACGTCGCGGGCCCCGGGGGCGGGCGCGAGTCCCTCACGGTGGACCATGTGCTGGCGGCCACCGGGTACCGGCTGGACCTGGACGCACTGCCGTTCCTGTCGCCCACGGTGCGGCGCGCGGTGGCGTGCGTGCCGGGCTCGAAGGCGCCCGCGCTGCGCGGGACGTTCGAGTCGTCGGTGCCCGGCCTGTACTTCACCGGTTCGCTCGCGGCGCCGATGTTCGGGCCGATGATGCGGTTCGTGGCGGGCACGGAGTTCGCCGCCGTCCGCATCTCCCGGCACGTCGCGGCCGTCTGAGGAAGCCGTCGGCCGGTCCTGGCGGGCCCGTCGGCCGATCTGGCGGCCCGTCAGCCGGTCCTGGCGGGGCCGTCAGCCGATCCTGGCGAGCGGGTTCGCCGTGCCGGGTGGCGGGGTGCCGTCGGCGGGGGCCGACAGGACCGACTGCCGTATCCGGCCCAGCGCGGCCGAGGGTTCCAGGCCCTGGTCGCGCACCAGAGTGGTACGCAGTCGCCGGTAGGCGTCCAGGGCGTCGCTACGGCGGCCCGAGCGGTGCAGGGCGAGCATGAGCTGGCCGCACAGGCTCTCGTGGGTGGGGTGCCGGTCGGCCAGCACGGTGAGTTCGGGGATCAGCTCACGGTGGCGGCCGAGCCGCAGGTCGGCCTCGATGCGCTGGTCCAGCGCGCACAGCCGGCTCTCCTCCAGTGCCCGGACACGAATGCTCAGGTACTCCCCGGCGGTGATGTCGGCCAGGGCCGGCCCCTGCCACAGGTCGAGCGCGGCGCGCAGCAGCCGGGCCGCCTCGCGCTGGTCACCGGCCTCCCTCGTCCGGTATCCGGTTCCGGCGATCCGCTCGAACTCCCTTACGTCGCTGGTGCCTTCACCGCTGTCGAGCAGGTAGCCGCCGGGTACGGTGCGCAACACCTCCTTGGCGGTGCGCGCGCCGGCGCCGTCGCCGGCCCCTCGCAGTGCCGGGGCGATGAGGTCGCGCAGGTGCATGACGTACGTCTGCAGGGTGGGGCGGGCACTGCGCGGCGGCCGTCGTCCCCAGAGCTCCTCGGACAGCGTGCCGACGGTGACCGCCTGGTCGGCGTGGAGCGCGAGCACGGCGAGCACCTGGCGTGGCTTGGGTGCCGTCGGGACGACGGAGACGCCGTTCTCCCGCACGTCGAGAGTGCCGAGTATGCGGATGTCCATGCCGTCCCCCCTGCTCGTCCGCCACCGTGGGTGGTGCGGGGCGGTTCCCGGGCTCCCGAGTCAAAAACGGCGCGGACGGTTTGTCAAACGGGACTCCGGCCGCTTGGCAGGCTCTTGGCCCGCCGGGAGTCGGGTACCGTGACGCTCGCGAACTGGTCGCCTCGCGCCGCGAGTTGGGGCAGCACCAGGGACCAGAACTGCTCGACGTGCCGGGCGGAGAGCCGGTCGCGGTCCTCCGAGCCGAGCACTTCGAAGCCGATCGTCGCAGCGACTATCACCGCGGCCACCCGGTCCGGTGACACCCCGTCGGCCAGTTCCCCGGCGTGCTGTGCCCGCAGCAGTTCCTCGCACACCCAGGCACGCCACCAGGAGCCGAAGCCCATGCCGTTCTTGCGGGAGGGATCGACGCTCAGCTTGAATCCGGCGCGGACGACGACGTCGGCGGAGACCGCGGCCAGGACCTCCCGCACCACCGTGACCAGCAGATGCAGTCCGGAGGCGGTGGACGGCCGCCTGTCGGCGACCAGTTGCCCGACGGCCCTCCGGGCCGCGCTCTCCACCTCGCTCGCGAGGGCTTCCTTGCTGGGGAAATGGAAGTGCAGCGCTCCGGCGCTCACTCCGGCCCGCCTGCTGATCGCGGGCAGCGAGGACAGGGCGTACCCGTCGGCGGCGAAGATCTCGGCGGCGGCGAGAACGAGGGCCTGCCGGGTTCGGGCCGCCCGGAGCTGCTTGACCAACGCGTCCCCCTGTCGTCCGGGCGGATCCGGGATCCAACGGCCCGTTCCCCTGAGCCTGCAACATTGCGCTTCGAGAATTTCAGTAAACAGCACGATCGGTAGGTTGCCGGGGTTCGAGGCCCGGCCGGACGACGACGGCTGTACCCACGCGCCCCGCAGGCACCGGCCCGTGACAAACCAGGCGGGCGGTTTGGTCGGAGGCTGGTCAGGCCTCGGTGGGCACGGGCGATTCCTGCCGCTGACGCTCGGCTTCCTCGACGACCCGGGCGCCCCGGTCGGGCGCGGTGTCCAGCCGGATCAGGGCCGCGGGAGTGGCTATGGCCGGCAGTACGTGGTTGTAGAGGACGGAGATCCGGTCGTTGAGGTCGGTCCAGTCGGAGACCACCTCGGACATGAACTGGGTCCCGATCCAGGCCCCGAGGAAGCACTCGGCGGTCTCGCGCGGTGTGACGTGCGGCAGTACCTCCCCGCGCTCCTTCGCCTCCACGAGCTTGTCCGTGACCAGCTCGGTCCAGGCGGGCCACGCGCTGCCGAACAGGGAGCGTCCCTGGAGGTCGGCGGAGAGCCTTATGCCCGCGAGGAGGATGACCTCCTTGGGGATCCGGTGGGCCAGCGTCATGCCGATGTCCACCCACTCCTGGAGCTTGAGCTCGCGCGGCACCCAGTAGTCGTCGCTGATCTGGGCGTTGATCACCCCCCGCGCGAGGGCTTCCTTGGAGTCGAAGTGGAAGTACAGGGCACCCTTGGTGACTCCGGCCCGCTCGAGGATCTCGGCGATCGTCGCCGCCGTGTACCCGCGCTCGGCGAAGACCGCGGCGGCGGCCTCGACAACAGCGCGCCGGGTCCGAATCGCACGCTCCTGACGCGCCATGGGGACCCCTCCTCGGTCAAAACAAAACCGGACGTGACGTACCTTACCCCAATCGGGGGTCGGCATTTCGGCCGTGCCGGACCGATTCCCGGCCCGGTCCCACCGCTTCCCGGCCCGGTCCCGCGCGGGAACCGGAGCCTCGGCGCGGGCGACCTGCCGGGCAGTTCAGCAGGCGGTGCGTCCGCCGTCCACGGTAAGTGTGGCACCCGTGGCGAAGCCCGCCCTGCCTACGCCCTGCCTACGCCCTGCCTACGCCCTGCCGCTGCCGGCGCCGGCGACGGGGCCGACCCGGCGGTGCGGCCTCCTCCCCCGCGGTCGTCCGCTCACCTCACGTGCGCAGGAGAGGAGTCGGCGCCCTGCCAGACGGTGCCGAGCCCGGCCTCGCGGTCGAGGGTGCGCAGGCGCTCCTCGTCGATCTCGTCGAGGCCGCCGACCAGGTGCCGGACGCCGAGTTCACGCATCAGCTCCCGCTGGAAGCCGTGTTCGAAGGTGCTGGGACGGCCGACGAAGGGCACGTCCAGCTCCTTGGCGTGACCGGCGAAGCGGGCGACGTCGTCGATGAAGACGGCCTGGTGGTAGTCGAGGCCGAAGCGGTCCCGGACGATCTCCCGGATGCCGGGGCGGAAGCCGTCGGTGCAGATGTAGTGCGGGGCGGTGAACAGGTGCTCCCAGGCACCCAGATGACGGCGGAAATGGGTCTCGTCGAGGCCGCCGTAGCAGATGACGTCCAGGCCCAGGCCGCGCAGGCGGTGCAGGAGTTCCTCGGCGCCGTCGAGGGTGTGGACGGGGTGGTCGCGCACGTACTGCTCACGCTCGGCGAAGTAGTCGGCGATGGCCCCCCGCTCGCTCACCCCGGCGCCGGTCTCCGCCAGCAGCACCTTGGCGGCCGCGAGCCGGGACTGCGAGAAGAGCCGCTGCTCCAGTTCCCGGGTGTACGTGCCGCCGTACTTGAGGACGAGCCGGTGCAGGACGGGACTGAAGCTGTCGTTGAGCAGGACGCCGTCGATGTTGACGGCGGCGAGGCGCAGAGTGCGCAATGGTTTCATCGGGTCTCCCTCTCGCGGGCCGTTCGACCATCATGCAGGGGCTGTCGGGGCGAGGTGGGGTTCATGTGCCGCGACGGGCGGGCCAACTCCCGGGATTCTGGCCGAAAGAAACCGTCGAAGGGGTTTCCAGGGAGCGGTGCGGACCTCGCGTCCATCGACAACAGGCCACCGACATCCGCCAGTTAGTCCGTTTTTCGCTGTGCCTTCGGCGTGGTTGAGAGTAAAAATATTTGGCCAAACCACCACTGAACGGAGTCATGCATGGATCGAGTCGCACCGCGCTGGGTGCATCCTTTACCTGGTGGCCAACCCGAGAAAACCGTGAGGTCCGTATCTTATAGGCGTCGAACAGAGCTTCAAGCCAGCGAAGAGCTTTCCGACGGGGGGCCATCAGTGAGTCTGTCCGCGAGCGGGGTCGGGGTCGGGCTGCCCGTGCTGCCCCAGCTGACCACCACGGTCCCCAAGGAGTACGTCCACCGCGCCTCCCTCGCCGAGGTGTTCCTCACCGGCTGCACCGCCCAGGACGGCAGGCGGCGATTCTCCCTCATCGGACAGTGGCCCCGCGCCCACACGTTCTTCAACAGCGCCGACGGTTCGAGTCACGACCCGCTCCAGGCCGCCGAGACCTTTCGCCAGGCCGGCATGTACGTGACGCACGCGGAACACGGCGTACCGCTCGGCCATCACTTCGTGCTGTGGTCGCTCAGTTGCCACACCCACCTGGAGCGGTTGCGGATCGCCTCCCGCCCCACCGACTTCCAGCTCGACGTGACCTGCCCGGACCCGGCACCGCGCGGCCGGGCGTCCGCGCGCCTGATGGGCATCGGGTTCACCCTGCTCCGGGACGGTGCCCCCGTGGCCCACGGGGAGGGGCGGTACTCCATCGTCACACCGCCCGTCTACGCCCGGCTGCGTGCCAACCGGCCGGAGAGGCAGCCGGCTTCGGCAGGCCCGGCCGTCGCGGCCGGCCCGATGCCACCGGCGGCCGTCGGCCGCACCTCTCCGGCCGACGTGGTGCTGACGGCCACGGAGGCGCCGGACCGCTGGCTGCTCACCCCGGACCTGGACCACCCGATCCTGTTCGACCACGACGGCGACCACCTGCCCGGCATGGTCCTGATGGAGGGCGCCCGGCAGGCCGCCTGCGCCCGGCTGGCGCCCCGCGCCCTGATTCCGGCGAGCACGTCCACGTCGTTCAACCGCTACGTCGAACTGGACAGCCCCTGCTGGATCGACGTCACGGAGGTGACGGCCAGGGGCGACGGCACGGCGACCGTCGACGTCGTCGGCGTACAGGACGGCGAGGTCGTCTTCACGTCCACGGTGAGCGGACCGCTCGTCCAGGCCTGACGAGGGACGCCGCTGTGGCACACCATCGCCGCCGGCCCCCTCTACGGGGACCGGCGGCGGATGTCTCACCGGTCAGCGACGGTGGCTGAAGCCGTGCCGGTCCTCCACGGCCGGGTGGGCGAAGCCGTGCCGCTCGTCCCCCGGACGGTGGGCGAAGCCGTGCCGCTCGTCCCCCGGACGGTGGGCGAAGCCGTGCCGCTCGTCCCCCGGACGGTCGGCGAAGCCGTGCCGCTCGTCCCCCGGACGGTCGGCGAAGCCGTGCCGCTCGTCCCCGGGACGGTCGGCGAAGGCGTGCCGCTCGTCCGCGTCGCGGCGGTGGTGCAGGCCCCAGGAGGCGGAGTCGACGTAGCGCCCGCGGTCGTTGCGCAGGGTGGCGGTGTCGGCGTCGCGGTTCCACACGGAGGAGCGGCGGTCCTGGTACAGGTCCGTCCTGGTGTCCCGGCCCTCCCCGGTGTGGACGCGGACCGTGGTGCCCCCCGCCAGCCGGTAATGGCGGAAGGTGTAGCGGTTGCCGTCGGCGTCCGACAGCGACCAGCCGCTGAGGTTCACCTCCCGGCGCGAGGTGTTGGTGACGTCCACCCACTCCCGGTTCAGGGCGCGGCCGGAGAAGACCGCGCGGCCCTGCAGGTCGTGCTGTACGGCACTGATGACGACCGCGTCGCGGTGCGGCACCGCGGGTCGGGCGACGGTCGCCGCGGCCGGCAGGGCCGTGACGCCCACCAGGGCGGCCGCCACTGCGGCGGCGGAACCGAGACGGCGGGCGGTCGCGGAAACGGAAACGGACACGTGGTCCCCCTTCGCGGGGTTCGAGCACACTCCAGCCGCGTGCCGCGTGAAACCACAGGCCGCGCCGGGTGTGTGGGGCGAGATGGCGACCGGTCGGCCGCGCAGCCACACCCTGCGCCCCCGACGCGCACAGACCGGGCGACACACGGCGCCTATTACGGATCCTTCGCTTTCCTATGACTCTCGGATGTAACGTCCATTTATTAGTTGAATGGGCGGATTTGACACCTCTTCGCCCTATTCTGCCCCGCAGGCAGCGGCCTCGGCCGCCACCGGCCCCAGGGGTGAACAGCGCCCGGTTCACCCGAAAGTGAGTAACAGTCAGCACCCGATCGGCTCCCCGGCAGCGGGCGATCTTCCGTGCGTCACGAGGAATTTCCAAACTGGTTAGTAACAAGGGGGGGTCGGGAGAAAGCGTTTGCCGCTACGTTTTGGCGTGCCTCATTGGCATGCCCACAACCCTCAGCGCACACCCTCCCCGTAGGAGAAACCCCCATGCGCAGACTCGTTGCCTGTCTGGCGGCCGCGGTTGCCGCTCTCGGCGGGCTCACGGCGACGGCCTCTCCGGCCGCGGCGGCCGGCTCGGGCACGTTCAGCGTGCTCACGTACAACGTCGCCGGACTTCCGGAAGGCCTGTCGAGCGCACCCACCCCGCGCGACACCAGCACCACGGAGATCGGCAAGCGCATCGCGCCGTACGACATCGTCAACGTCCAGGAGGACTTCAACTACCACGCGTACCTGTACGCCACCGACACGCACCCCTACCGCACCGCCACCAGCGGCGGGGCGGGTATCGGCAGCGGCCTCAACACCGTCTCCGACCACGACTGGGACGAGGACGACTTCCAGCGCGTCGGCTGGAACTCCTGCCAGATCGACTCGGGCGACTGCCTCACGCCGAAGGGCTTCACCTTCATGCGCGAGCGGCTCGCCGAGGGCGTCTACGTCGACTTCTACAACCTGCACACCAACGCGGGCACGAACGACGGCGACGAGGCCTCCCGGGCTGACAACCTCAGCCAGCTCACCGACTTCATCAGCACCCACTCGGCCGGCAACGCCGTCGTGGTGATGGGTGACACCAACACCCGCTACACCCGCTCCGCCGACACCATCGCGGAGTTCGCCGCCGCCAACGGGCTCACCGACGCCTGGGTACAGCTGATCCGCGGCGGCAGCGCGCCGGCCAAGGGCAGCGACGCGCTGGTCTGCGACCAGTCCGGGGCGACCGTCCCCAACACCTGCGAGGTCGTCGACAAGGTCCTGTACCGCGGCAGCAAGCTCGTCAGCCTCAACGCAACCTCGTACAACAACGAGCACGCCAAGTTCCTGACGAGCGACGGGCTGATGCTCTCCGACCACGACCCGATCACGGTCGGCTTCTCCTGGTCGCAGAACGCCGCCTTCCAGTTGAGCGACCAGTTCGGCGGTCCGCACGGCGACTACTACCAGGACATCGACAAGGTGGCGGCCGGTGCCCGCGCCACCAGCATCTCGCTGCGCTCCGGCTCCCGCGTCGACCAGGTGGGCGTCGCCCTCGCCGACGGCACGACGCTGACCCACGGCGGCACCGGCGGCACCGCGTCCTCGCTGACCCTGGGCAGCAGCGAGTACGTGACGACGGCGTACCTGTGCGAGGGCAAGTACAACGACACCACCCGCATCTTCTACGCGAAGTTCACCACCAACCTGGGCCGCACCCTCGCCGGCGGTACGACGACCTCGGACTGCGTGACGCGCACCGCCCCGTCGGGCTGGCAGATCGCCGGCTTCCACGGCCGCTCCGGTGACGAGGTGGACAAGGTCGGCTTCATCTACACGAAGCGCTGACCGCGCCCGGCCGGCCGGCGGACCGTTCGTCACGTCCGCCGGCCGGCCGGGCGAGCGGCACATCGGCGATGATGGCCGCATGGCCGCCCTGTACCTCCGCATCGACGCCACCGACCTGCCCGGCCGCTCCTGCACGGCACCCGAGGAAAGCGGTCTCTCCCGCTACGGCGACATCCACGTCGCGGTACAGCACCGCAACCGCCCCGGCGAGTTGCTCGACCCGCAGCCCGGCGACGCCGCCTCCGCGACCTGGACCCTGCCGTGCACGGCTGCGGTCTCGGCCACCGGCGTCGACTTCACCGGGCCGTACGTCCAGGGCGGTCCCGGCGGCCGGTTCGTCTACCTGTCCTGGGGAACCGTGGACGCCGGGGGCGCCTTCACGATGTTCCGCCGGGCCAAGCTGATGCTCGGTGCCGTCCCCGGTGCGGTGGCCGAGGCGGCCGCGCGGGACGGTCTGCTGGTCGGCCGCCTCGGGCTGACCGACGCCCGGGGCATGCCGCTCTGCGCACGGGTCGTACCGCCGGCCGTCGTCTGGAGTGCCGGGAGTGGTCCGGGTCGGTAGAGCCGGGGGCGGTAAGCGCTACCCGTTCAGCCCGCCGAACGGACCGAGGGGAACAGGCCATCCACCCGGTGGTCCGTGTGTTGAGCACCGATGGTTTTGGTTGAGCTTTGTACCACTTTCGGAGAAACCGCTTCACACAAACACTGACCGATCCCGATCGCCGGGTGTTAGAAATTGGCCACAGAACGTCGGGCTGCGCACAGCCCTGCACGCCATCCCTGTTGTGAAATGGGACGATCTTGTCCAAGTCCAGACCTCTGACCGGCAATTGGCGCGTCGCGAGACGCCTCCAGGCCATCCTGCTCATCCCGGTGCTCGTGGCCCTCGGCCTCGGCGGCCTCCGGGTGAAGAACTCGATCGACACGCTGCGGGACGCCAACGACGCGGTGCACGTGGCGGAGTTGGTCCAAGCGGCGAACGCCTACGCCAGTGACGCGATCAACGAGCGCGACGTGTCGGTCATCCCACTCCTTCAGGGGAAGCGGGACGCCCCCGCCGTGGTGGCGGCCCGCAAGGTCACCGACGCCGACGCGAGGGCGTTCGACGCCGCGGTGGCCCGGGCACCGAAGACCGCCGGACTCACCCGGCGGATCGAGCTGGTGCGGGCGGGCGAGAAACAGCTGCCGGCGGTGCGGGCCGACGCGTTCACGGCCAAGTCGTCGGGGGTGCAGACGGAGGAGAGCTACCACGCCGTCCAGCACCCGCTGATGGAGCTCTCGAACGAATTGGGCTTCGGCAGCAACAACCAGGCGAGCTTCGGGCGGACCCTGTACGCCATCTCCCTGACCCAGGCGGCGGAGTCCCTGGTCCGCAGCATCGGCACGCACCTGCTGGTGGAGGATCGCGACGCGCTCGCCGAGGGCGAACTGCAGAACCAGCTCGGCTCGTTCAGCTCCTACGCCTATCTGGAGCAGGTGGGCCTCCAGGAGTACGCGGGCGCCGGTACCGCCGGGGACATGACCCGGCTGCGGGCGGCGCTGGCGGACGCGCAGAAGAAGGGTACCCAGCAGACGGCCGAGGCCGCCCGCAAAGCCCAGGCGGCCGGGCAGGCCTTCGTCACGCCGCCGGCCCTGCCGAAGATGATCAGTGAGATCGCCGCCGGGAGGACGACCGAGCAGCTGGCCGCCGAGGGCATCACGCCCGAGTCGTTCTTCGCCGCCTCCGCGCTCGCCTTCGATGCCTACCGGGGTATCGAGGTGCATCTCACCGACACCGCCCTCGCCGGCGCCCGCAGCGTCGCCGCCGACGCCGGACGGGACGCGATCACCAACGGCTCCGCCGCGCTCGGCGCCGTACTCGCGGCCGTTCTCCTCGCCGCCTGGGTGGCCCGCTCGATGAGCCGGGGCATGCGCAGGCTCAGCGCCTCGGCGATCCAGATCGCGGAGCAGCGGCTGCCCGCGGTGATCACCCAGTTGTCGCAGGCCGTGCCCGGCCAGGTGGACACCGGGGTCGCGCCGATCCCGATCACCACCACCGACGAGATAGGCGAGGTCGCCCGCGCCTTCGACCACGTGCACCGGGAGGCGGTCCGGCTGGCCGCCGAGCAGGCCCTGCTGCGCGGCAACATCAACACGATCTTCACCAACCTGTCCCGCCGCAACCAGTCGCTGATCGAGCGCCAACTCGCCCTCATCACCGACCTGGAGGAGCGCGAGGCCGACCCCGAGCAGCTGGCGAACCTGTTCAAGCTCGACCACCTGGCCACCCGGGTGCGCCGCAACGGCGAGAACCTGCTGGTGCTGGGCGGCGAGCGCCCCAGACAGCAGTGGGACCACCCGCTCCCCCTGGTCGACGTCATCCGGGCGGCGGCCTCCGAGGTGGAGCAGTACGAGCGGATCGAGCTGGCGGGCATCCCGGAGACCGAGATCCACGGCCGGGCCGTCACCGACCTGGTGCACCTGCTCGCGGAACTGCTGGAGAACGCCACGTCGTTCTCCTCACCGCGCTCGACGGTGCGGGTCACGGCGACCCGGCTGCCGGACACCCGGATCATGGTCGAGATCCATGACCAGGGCATCGGCCTGGTGCCAGAGGACTTCGCGCAGATCAACCACAAGCTCGCGAACCCGCCGACCGCCGACGCCGATGTCTACCAGTACATGGGCCTGTTCGTGGTGGGCAGGCTCGCCGACCGGCACGGCATCCGGGTCCAGCTGCGGCCGGCCGCCGCAGAGTCCGGCACGACCTCCCTCGTCATGCTCCCGGGCACCGTCACCTGGCGCAGCGACACCGCGTCCGACGCCGACACGCTGGCGCTCGCGACCGTCCGGGCGCACGCCACGCCCGGGCTCGCGGCGCTGCTCGCGGACGGCCCGGCCGATCCGTTCGGCGCGCACGAGGCGTGGGACGACGGCATTCCGGCCCCCGGTCCCGCCGTGCCGTCCGGCGCCGCCGTGCCGTCCGGCGCTGCCGTGCCGTCCGGCGCTGCCGCCGCGGCCGAGGTCGCCACCGCGCCCGATGTCCCCGGCGCGTCGGACGCCTCCGCGCCGTCCGGTCGTCCCCGGCGCGGGTCGAAGCACGGCCGTCGCCCCGCCAAGGAGGGCTGAGCCTCCGGCCCCCGGATCAGGGCGGCTGCACCGGGCGCAACGCCCGCACCACCGCCCAGACGACGGAGATGAACGGCACGGCCACGACTGCGCCGATCACCCCCGCGACGATGCTGCCCGCGATGACGGACACGGCGACGGCGAGGGGGTGCAGCCGCACCGCCCAGCTCATCACCAGCGGATGCAGCACATGCCCCTCCAGCTGCCCGATGACGACGATGAGCACGAGGACCGCGACGGCCGTGAGCGGGCCGCGGCCGGCCAGCGCCACCACCGTGGCCACGCTCAGCGCGACCGGTGAGCCGACCAGCGGGACGAACGCGGCGAAGAACTCCAGCAGGGTGAGCGGCAGCGCGAGCGGCACCCGCAGGACGAGCAGGGCGACGCCCACGAGGACGGCGTTGGTGGCGGCCACGATGATGATGCCGCGGGTGTATCCGGCGAACGTCCGCCAGGCCGCGCGCCCCGCCCGGTCCCAGGCGTTGCGGGCGCCGGCGGGCAGGAGTTCGCTGCTCGTCCAGGCCCACAGCCGTTCGCCGGAGTGGATGAAGAAGACCGAGGTGAAGAGCGCGAGCGCGCCGCCGGTGACCAGTTCGACGAGGGTGCCGAAGCCGCTGAGGGCCCTGCTCGCCAGGTTCGAGCGGTGGGCCTGGACGTAGTCGACGATCTGCTGCTGGAGGTGCGACAGGGCGCCCGGTCCGAGCCGGAAGGGCGGGCGCCGCAGCCAGACCTCGATGCGGTGGATGCCGCCGCGGAACTCGTCGGCCAGCGTCGCGGACTCCTGCGCGACCGCGTTGCCCACCAGGGCCAGCAGGCCGAAGAACAGGCAGATGCTGCCGACCAGGCTCACCGCCACGGACAGCGGCCTGGGCAGCCACCGGGCCAGCACGTCGGCGAGCGGGCGCAGGACCGACGTGATGACCAGGGCCAGGAACACGGAGACGGCGATCAGCTGGAAGCGGCCGAGGACGACGAAGACGCCGTAGACGACGATGCCGACCACGATGAGCCGCCAGGCGTAGGCGGCGGCGATCCGCAGGGCGGGGACGACGACCGCGCTGACGGAGGCGGAGGCGCGCGGGTCGCGGGCCCGTCTCGGGATCCAGACCGCTCGTGCGGCCCGGCTCTCCGATGCCGCGCCACGGGTCCGGCGCGCGCGGCCCCGCCCGGCCGCCGGCCCGCCCGCACCCGCCACCGTGCCTCCTGTCGCCGGCTTCCCTCGCCTCTACAGCACGTTAGGGGCATTTCGGGCGGCGGGCGGGTTGCGGTGGGCCAAGGGGGTCAGTGCGCGGCCGTCTCGGCGACGGCGGTGCGGACGGCTCGTTCCACCAGGCTCACGCCCTTCGGCATGGACGCGTTGCCGTCGGAGAGGACCGCGACGAGGTAGTGGTGGCCGCCGGTCGTGATGCGCCCGATGCTGTTGATGTCCCACAGTCCGGTCGTGGTGCGCATGAGCCAGCCGTTCTTCAGCGCCCACCCGGCGTCGGCGGCGGCGGAGACGCCCCAGGACTGCTCGGTGGCGATCTCGCTCATCAGGGTGCCGATACGGTTCCGGGACGCCGCGTCGAGGGGCGTGCTGCCGGTGCCGAAGATCGCGCGCAGCAGTCGTATCTGATCGGCGGCGGTGGTCCGGGTGAGCCCCCACAGGCCGCCGGGACCGCCCTGGGTCGAGGTCAGTCCGAGCCGTTCGTTGGCCGACGCCAGGCCGGGGGCCTCGCCGATGGCCCGCCACAGGGCGGTGGCCGCGGTGTTGTCGCTGTCGCGGATCATCACCTGCGCCTCGGCGCTCTCCCGTGCGGTGAGGGCGCGCCGGTGGTCCCGCGCGTGGAGGAGCATGGCGGCGAGGATGTCGACCTTGACGATGCTCGCCGTGTCGTAGGGCGTGTCGTCGCCGTACACCGCGGGTTCCCCGCCGGTGGCGTCCAGGTCGAGGACGGCGGCGGTCACCCGGGCCGTGCCCCGCGCCTGGACGGTGGTGCGGAAGTCGGTGGTGCCGGAGCCGGCACCGGCCGCCATGGCCGCCGGCGCGGCTCCGGCGAGCAGGGTCACCACCGTGGCCACGACGGACAGGGTTCGGTTGAGCATGCGGAACCTTCGCAGTTCGGGTCGGAGGGACACAGAGCTGCGAACGTAGACAAAATGTCCGTCCTGCGACATGACCGCCGCCACGCCTGGACCGGTTCGGGGCCGATTGTGAGCAGAGCAACAGGGCCGGCTGTGAGCGGGGCAACACAACCGCACGCGAGACGGGCCTTCCGGTGCACGGAACACGGATTCCGCATGCCTCATCCGTGTCGGTCCGGGGAAAGAATGAGGTCAGAGCGGCGGACCTGGCCCCTGGGAGGTGCCATGAGCACATCGGCGGAACCGCGGTTGAGCGGTCTGGAGGTCCGGTCCATCGACTACGTGCCGCTGGACGAGCGGCACGGCAAGCTGTGGCATCTGGGGCCGCTGTGGTTCATGTCCAACGCGCAGATCGCCACCCTGGCCGTGGGGCTGATCAGCATCACGGAGGGCGGCAATCTGGTCTGGTCGCTGCTGGCGATCGTCGCGGGCACGCTGATCGGCACGTTCTTCATGGCGTTCCACTCGGCACAGGGGCCGCAGCTGGGTCTGCCGCAGATGATCCAGTCCCGACCGCAGTTCGGCTACGTCGGGGCGCTGCTGGTGTGGCTGTTCGCGTACGTGCAGTACGCGGGCTTCAACGTGTTCAACACCATCCTGGCCGGCCAGGCGCTCAACACGACGATCCACGGCGGGGTGAAGCTGTGGGTGGCCGTGGTCACGGTGATCGGGCTGGTCGTGGCGCTGGTGGGGTACGACGTCATCCACAAGGCCGAGCGGTTCCTGACCTACACGTTCCTGGTCGTCTTCGGGATCTTCACCGTCGGTGTGCTGGTCACGCTGCACTACCCGGCGGGCTCCTTCGACCTGGGCGCCTTCAAGGCCACACCGTTCCTGGCGCAGTTCGGCGTGGTCGCCGGCTACCAGATCAGCTGGGCCATCTACGTCTCGGACTACTCGCGCTATCTGCCGCCGGACGTCACCGTCCGCAAGACGTTCTACTGGACCTACTTCGGCTCGGCGCTCGGCGGCATCTGGCTGATGGTGCTCGGGACGCTGCTGGCCGGCTGGGCGGGCGACAGCTTCGACACGATCCCGTCGATCAACGCCGCCGGCGACAAGGTCTTCAACGGCTTCGGCGCGATCGTGCTGCTGTTCTCGGCGCTGGGCCTGATCTCGGTCACGGCGCTGAACATGTACGGCGGTTCCCTGACCCTGATCAGCGCGATCGACTCGTTCAGACGGGTACGGCCGACGCTGGGCGTGCGTCTGGTCACCCTCCTGGTGACCGCGGCGCTCTCCCTGATCGGCGCACTGGCCGCCACGTCGAACTTCCTGACGAACTTCAACAACTTCCTGCTGCTGGTGCTCTACCTGTTCATCCCGTGGACGTCCGTGAACCTGATGGACTACTACGTGGTGCGCCGGGGCCACTACGCGATCGCCGAGATCTTCAAGCCGAACGGCATCTACGGCCGCTGGGGATGGCAGGGGATCGTCTCGTACCTGGTCGGGTTCGCCGTGATGATCCCGTTCTTCTCGGTCGGCACGCTCTATGTCGGTCCCGCCGCCGAGGCGCTCGACGGCGCCGACATCTCCCTGTTCGTCGGGTTGCCGGTGTCGGCGCTGCTGTACTGGTGGCTGACCCGCTCGATCGACGTCGCGGAGGAGACCCGCATCGCCGAGGCGGAGGCCGCCGCCCTGGAGCAGGCGGCACACGAGCACCGCGAGCCGTGACCGGCGGCCGCCGGAGGCGGCAGCTGATCTCCGTGCCGGCGGACCGGTCGGCGGGGACGCTGCGCTTCCCCGTGCCGGTGTCGGCCGCTCCGGTGGACGAGGGGCCTGCCGGCACCCTCGTCGACTCGTTCCTGCTCCGGCACCACGGCCGGGTCAGTACGCGGAGTTGACGTTGTCGATGGAGCCGTACCGGTGCGCGGCGTAGTTGGCCGCGGCGGTGATGTTGGCGACCGGGTCGGTGACGCTGCCCGCGGTGCCGGCGACGTGGTACGCGTTGAAGGTGGGGTCGATGACCTGGAGCAGGCCCTTGGAGGGGGTGCCCTTCTTGGCGTTGACGTCCCAGTTGTTCTGTGCACTCGGGTTGCCGCCGGACTCGCGCATGATGTTGCGCTTGAGGCCCTCGTAGCTGCCCGGGATGCCCTTGGACTTCATGATCTGCAGGGACTGCTTGATCCAGCCGTCGAGGTTGTTGGCGGAACCGGTCTTCGAGATGGTGCGGCTGCTGTCGCCGGAGGAGGCCGTGACCGCGGTCGAGGTGTGCGCCTGCGTCATCTCGGCAGCCTGTGCGTTCGCCGGCATCAGCGTGAGGGCGGCGGCCGCGGCACCGGTCGTGACGAAGCCGGTCAGGCCGATGGTGCGCAGGCGGGCGATGCGGGTGCGGTTGATCGTGGTCATGTGTAAGCAACTCTCCGGTGGGGGACGGCGTCGGCGCCGGCCGCGGTGTGCGGCGGCGGTGGGCGGAGCCCGTACTACCGGCGGGAGGGGGTCGGGCCCGGCGTGATCCGCTCGGCCCGTCGCTCCCGGCGACGAGAGCAATGGTTAGCGGTCGGCGGAGCGGGCCGCAATGATGTGACGTACTACCCGACTTAGGATTGAATGACGTAAATGCCCTTTTTAGGTGGCTTGTCGCCAGTTCAGGGCGTTCCGTACCTACGACGCTCTATAGGATGTGATCTGGCTCCTATGGGGGGTGTCACGCATCCGGGGCCCTTTCGCGTGGTCCGCGGCGCGGTGCCGGCACCCTCCACAGCTCTCGTACAGGCCGCCGCGAGACCATCGCCCATGTCTGTCACCCCCACACCGGCGCCGGGCGCGATCCGGGTGCTGATCGTCGACGACGAGCCGGAACTGACGAACTGCTCCCGGTCGCGGTCAGAGCGGCGGGCTGCTGTGCCGCTCCGGGGCCGGCGGGGTCGTCGCGGAAGAGGGGGGCGGGTGCTCGGCGACCTGATGCTGGGTGAGCGGACCCGCGAGGTGCGCCGGGGCGGCACGCAGATCTCGCTCACCGCGAAGGAGTTCGACCGCCTCCCGCTCCCGCGCCCCCGGCGCCGCGAGCGGGGCGGGTCTCGGGCCGGCCATCGCGGCGGCGATCACCCAGGCGCACGGCGGCCGCGTCGAGGTGGGCGGCGCACCCGGCGACACCCGGTGCACCGTCACCCTGCCGCTCGCCCCTGCGAGCAGCCGTTCCGCCGGAACCGCCTGACGTCAGGGCACCGCCGGCCGCCCCTCCCCCGCACGCTGCCACCCCGGACGGACGCCCTCCCCGCCTGCCCGGCCCGCAGCAGCGCCGGGCGGGGGCCCTCACGGGTGTCCATGACCGTCAGGGCGTCTGCACGGGCGGTCTGCCGGAGCGTCCTGTCCGGCTCCTCGAAGAGCGCGCCGGCGGTGTCCCCGGGGGGAGGCCCGTCGGCGGCGCGGATCGCTGCCGCGGGCACCGCCCCGCACGTCGTGCTGCGGGTCGCCTGCCGACGGCACATGGTGGTGGTACGGCACGGGCGGCGGCGTCCGGCCGGGCATCCTGACCCCTGCGCCGTCGTTGTCCCTGACACCTCTCGATACCTCTGATACCTCTGATACCTCTAGTGCTTCAGATACCTCTGGTGCCTTCGTCGCCTCTGTTGGGGAGTCCGTCATGACCACACCCCGGGACCTGTTCCTCGTCACCGTGTACGACGCCGCCGCACGGCCCGTCGAGCAGGGTGACCTCTCGCTGGCGCTCGCGGGAGCCGAACTGGTCGATCTCATCGACGCCGGGGCGGTCACGCTCGACGGCGAGCTCATCGTGCCCGCGGCGGCGGGCGGGACGGCCGACCGCCTCCTCGACGAAGCGGTGGCGGCGCTGCGGCGGGAGACGCCGTACGAGTCGGTCGAGGACTGGCTGTGGCGGCGGGGGCGCGGCTTGGGCGCCGCCTATCTGGACGCCCTGGAGGCGGACGGGACCGTCGCCCGGCAGCGGCGGCGCTGGCTGCCGCTGCCGACCGGGCGGACGGAGGCCGCAGACTCGCCCGAGCGCGCGCAGGCGCACGAGCGCTGGGCGTCGGGTGAGCCGGTGCTCGCCGCCCTCGCGGCCGCGGTGGGGATCCGGGACGAGGCGGCCAAGGACCTCGCGAGTGCGGTCTCCGAGGCGATCGTGACGGTGGTGGCCGCCGTGGACGACGCCGTGACGGAACTGGCCGCCGTACGCCAGCGCCGGGAAATCGAGGACGCGGCCTTCGACAACGTCTGGCGCGGCCTGTAACGGCCGCCGTCTGCCCACCGGAGTGCCTGCCCCGGCCGTCGACAGCCCGGCCGCGTACGGTGGGGGCATGGCGCCGCCGCTTCCGGGCCCACTGGCCCATCTGGCCCCCCTGCTCGGCCACTACGGCTACTGGGCCGTCGGTGCCGTGGTCCTCGTGGAGGACTTCGGAGTCCCCGCCCCGGGGGAGACCATCCTGATCGCCGCGGGCGTCTACGCGGGGGCCGGTCAGCTGAACATCGTGGCCGTCGCGGTCATCGCGTTCGCCGCCGCCGTCATCGGGGACAACATCGGGTATCTGATCGGCCACACCGGCGGACGGGCCTTCGTGCACCGTTGGGGACGCTATGTGTTCCTGACCCCGGAGCGCTTCCGGAGGGCCGAGGAGTTCTTCACCCGCCATGGCGGCAAGATCGTCGTCGTCGCCCGCTTCGTGGAGGGGCTCCGCCAGGTCAACGGCATCATCGCGGGCACCAGCGGGATGCCCTGGCGCCGTTTCCTGGTCTTCAACGCCCTCGGCGCGGCACTGTGGGTCGGCCTGTGGACGAGCCTCGCCTATGTGACGGGCACCCACATCACCGCCGTCTACGACGCGATCAGCCGCTACCAGCGGTACGCGCTCATCGCCGTCGGCGTGCTCGTGGCCGCGCTCGTCGCCCGGCACCTCCTGCGCCGCCGGCGCCCGGCCTGACCGGAAGAGCGTTCACCCCTCCGCCTCGGCCCCGGGCACGGCCGGCACCGCCCGACGGCGGACGAGCGCTACCACCGCTCCCAGCCCGGTCAGGACCGCGAGCGCCCCGTAGCCGTAGGTGAGCGAGGCGAGCGTGGCGACCCCCGCGACCAGCAGCGGGCCTCCCGCGTCGCCGAGTTCGCGGCCGAGTTCGGCGGCACCCATGGTCTGCCCCAGTCGTTCGGCGGGGGTGCTCGTGGCCAGCGCGGCGAAGCCGAGCGGGGTGATCAGCCCGGTGCCGGCGCCGATCAGGGCGGCCCCGACCAGGATGCCGGTCAGTCCCGGCAGCATGGCGCAGGCCAGGCCCACGGCGGTGACCGACAGCCCCGCGGCGAGGCCGCTGCCGGTGCTCAGGCGCCGGTCGTCCAGGGCACGTCCGGCGCGTGGCTGGACCACTGCGGCGGTCGCGGCGAGCAGCGACACGGCGGCGCCGGTGGCGACCGTGTCCAGCCCGGCGGCGCGGCCGGAGACGGGCAGGAAGCCGACCCCGACCGAGAGTGCCGCGGTGGCGGCGGCCAGCGCGGAGGTGGGGGCGAGGAACACCGGGTCGGCGAGCCGACGGGCCAGGTCGAGGACGGTCTGGCGGGCTCTGGGCAGCGGCGGCACGGCGGGCACGGCGGACGCGGCCCACACGGCGACCGCCGCCCCCAGTACCGCGAGCACGGCGAACAGCAGTCGCAGTCCGCCGACCCGGACCAGAACGCCGCCGAGCAGCGGGCCGAGGGTGTAGCCGATGGACTTGTAGAAGCCGTAACCGCCGAAGGCACGGCCGTGCCGTGCGGCCGGGTTGAGCCGGGCGACGAGGGCGGAAGCCGACGGGGAGAACGCGGAGGCCGCGGCCCCCTGCCCGAGGCGCGCGGCCCAGAGCCAGCCGGGGCTGTCGGCGGCGACGTACAGCGCGGACGCGACGGCGAAGGACACCAGCCCGCCGAGCAGGACCGGACGGGCGCCGATCCGGTCGGCGAGGGTCCCGAACACCGGCTTCAGCAGCACCTCGGCGCCGTCGTACAGCGCGAGCAGCCCGCCCAGCACCAGCAGCGACATGCCCGCCTGGCCACCGAGGCTCGCGGCGATGCCGTGCGCCCCGAACGCGGTGGTGAACCCCGCGGCGTACAGCGGCCACATCTGCCGCGCCGACACGGGCCGCACCGTCATCGCTTGCCCCTTTGGGGTCTGCACTGCGGCCTCACCCGCTTCCGCACCTGCGTCCCGCCCTCGTCGAGGACGCCTCCGTACGCCTCCGTTCCCCGCAGACTATGCCCGCTCGCCCCGCCGACGGACTGCCCGGCGCGGGTGAACGAGCGGTTTCACCAGGTGTGGGCCACGTCCACCACGAGGTGGTTGGCCGTCTGGAAGACCCGGAACGGCAGCCGGGCGCGGACGCCGAGTCCGGCCTGGGTGTAGCCCTCGGAGCCACCGGTGACCTTGAACTCCCGGAACGTCCGGTACCCGGTGACGTCGACGGCAGGAAGCGGCGGGTAGGGCTGTCCGGTCGCCGGGTCGTAGCGCGGGGCGAACAGCGAGATCTCCAGAATGGCACCGCCCTTGATCGGCACCACGGCGTCGGACGGGTCCTGGTGCAGTACGTCGACGTAGCGGACGGTGTAGCCGATCGGGTCGGCGGCCGTGCCCTGCGCGTCGAAGACCAGGCGGTCGAAGCACTCGTGCTGTCCGGTCCGCACGTCGGTCAGTCGCCTGGAGGCGACCGGGTCACCGGTCTTGTCCAGGCCTCCCCACGTCACGGCACAGTTCACGGCCGTCGGCGCGGCCACCGCCGGAACCGCGCCGGTCAACAGCCCGCCGCCCGCCAGCATCATCGCGGCCACTGCAGTACCTGTTCGTCGCATGGCTACCCCCAGCAGCTCTCGCGTAGGTGTGTGTCTGTTCAGACCGGCGGCGCTGCGAAAGGTTGTACGTGGCGGAGAAGTCCCTTTCAGCCTGGTTGCAGTACGAAGTCGTACTCGACGAGCAGGTACGGAACCGCGAGCGTGCCGCCGTCGGGAGCCGTGCCCGCCGGTCGCTCGGCGAAGGGGGTGATCAGCGCGTCCCTGGTGCCGAAGACGACGTCGGAGTCGAGGTACTGGCCGCCCTCCTGGAACAGGTGGGTGGTCAGCTTCCGGTGGCCGGGTTCGTCGATGAGGAAATGGACGTGTGCGGGGCGGAAGTGGCTGATGTCCGTCCTCCGCATCAGGTCACCGACGGGGCCGTCCATGGGGATGGCGCAGCCGCGCGGGGCGATGGTGCGGATGCAGTACGTGCCGTCCTCGCGGGGGCGGTACTTGGCCCGCAGACGGGCCTCGTCGATGTCGGGGAGCTGGGCTTCGTAGGCGCCGTCGGCGTCGGCCTGCCAGACGTCGAGCACCACGCCGGGGAGGGGTTTGCCCTCGGTGTTCCTCACTTTGCCGGTGAGGAACAGCGGGGTGCCGTCGATGCCGTCCGACATGTCGAAGCCGTAGGGCGCGGTCGGCGAGCCGTCGACGTGGAACGGCCCGAGGACCGTGGCGGGCGTCGCCTGCGGCGCGAACCTGTTGTTCAACTGGACTACGAGGGTGCTCAGTCCCAGGACGTCGGAGGTGAGGATCAGCTCCTGGCGCTTGTCGTCGCAGGTCTGGCCGGCCGCGGTCAGCCACTCGATCGCGGCCGTCCACTCGTCCTCGGTGAGCCGCACCTCACGGGCGATTCGTGCAGATGACGGACGAGTGCGGTCATGAGCTCACCCAGCCGCGGGGAGTGCGCGGTGGCCCAGAGCCGGACGGCCAGCTCGGTGATGTTGTCCTCGTCGACGGACACGGTTGCGGCTCCTAGGTCTGCGGGCGGTCGCGGTGGAGGGCGGTGCGGCGGTCCGGGGGTCAGCCCTCGCGGCGTTCTCCCGTGAGGGGTTCCGGGGTGTAGGGGTCGGGTGCGACAGGGGTGTTGTTGAGGTCGACGGAGAGGAAGACGTCCTGTGCGACCGGATGGCGCAGTTCCTCGGCGAGCTGGCCGATCAGTCCGGCGGTACGGGCCGGCAGCGCGAAGCCGCGCAGCAGCGGCAGGAGCAGACCGAGGTCCGCGAGGGCGGCGCCGCAGACGCCCGCTCCGTTGAGCGGGAGCGTTCTGTTCAGTACGGCCGGGTGTACTCGTCCGATGGCGGCGAACAGGTGCAGGTGCGGCCCGAAGACGCCTTCCTCCTGTGCGATGCGCATCAGCCGCGGTGTGCGCGGATCACCTTCCTTGTGCACGTGGTGGCCGAGCCCGGGGACGAACTTCCCGGCCGCGCGCCGGTCCCGGACCGTGCGCAGGGCGATCTCGTCCCAGCCCGCCTCGTCGGTGGGCAGGGCGCCGTCCAGGGACTGCAGCACGTCGTGCAGGAAGCGGCCGGTGTCCTCCGTGACACCCAGGAAGCGGGAGCCGCCGCCGAGCAGCCCGGCGGCGAGCGCGCCCTGGACGGAGTCCGGCGCGGAGAGGTAGGTCAGGCGGGTGACCACGGTCGTCGACTGGTCCCACGGGCTCCAGACGGTCGACCACGCGGACGCCGCGGTGGACGCGCTGCAGGCGGTGCCCGGCCGGTTCGTCCTCGCCTACGGCAACATCCGGCAGGCGCCGGCGGAATGGACCGCGGCACCGGAGTTCCGGGACTTCGTGCGCCGCCGGATCACCGGCGACGACATGCTGGGCTTCCAGCTCGCCTTCGACGTCACCGGCGATCCCGCCTTCCCCGAGAAGCCCGCCTTCGAGGTGGCGCGCGACCTGGGCGTCGCCGTCACCACCCACGCCGCCGTCTGGGGCGCCACCGACGACGACGGCATCCGGCTGATGCACGAGCACGGATTCATGGGCCCCGAGACGGTGTACGTGCACGCCGCCACCCTGTCGGCGGACTCCTACCACCGCATCGCGGCGACCGGCGGCTCGGTCTCGGTGTCCACGGAGCGCGAGCAGAGCGCCGGCCAGGGCTATCCGACGACCTGGGCGATCCGCTCCCACGGCATCCCCGTCTCCCTGTCGATGGACACGAGCGTGTGGTGGAGCGGCGACCTGTTCTCCGCCATGCGCACCACGCTCGGCGCGGATCGCGCCCGCGAGCACCTGGAGGCCCACGCCGGCGGCGAGACCGTCACCCACTGCGCGCTGCGCGCCGACCAGGTGGTGGAATGGGCGACCCTCGGCGGTGCCAGGGCACTCGGCCGCGAGCAGGACCTGGGCAGCATCGAGGCGGGCAAGAAGGCCGACCTCGTCCTGCTGAGGAACGACCACTCGCCGGTCCCCTTCCCGGTGCTCAACCCCTACGGCCATGTGGCGTTCCAGGCCCAGCGCGGCGACGTGCACACCGTGGTCGTCGACGGCCGGGTGGTCAAGCACGACCACCGGCTGCTCGGCGTGGACCTGAACTCGGTGCGGCACACGGTCGAGCGGACCGTGGAGCACCTGCGGTCGGCCCTGGGCGAGGAGGCGTGGGTGAACGGCATGGACCCGGACGTCCCCGAGACGAAGGTCCTCGACAACCCGTACACGTACACCGACTACCGCAGCGCCTCGACGCACGGCCGCTGAACGGCGCGGGCCGGTGCCGGGCCTCACTTGAGGCCGCTGAGCATGACGCCCCTGATGTAGTGCTTCTGCAGCAACAGAAAGAGGACCAGGACCGGCAGGACGCTCAGGACCAGGCCGGCCATGACGATGGGCAGCGTGCGGGTGGGGTCGACGTAGTCCTGGAGGAACTGGATGCCGACGGGCAGGGTCATCACGTCCGGGTTGGCGGTCGAGACGAGCAGCGCCCAGATGTACTCGTTCCAGGCGTCGACGAAGGTGAGCAGACCGAGGGTGACCAGGACCGGCCTGGTCTGCGGGACGACGATCCGCCACCACACGGCGAACTCCCCGGCCCCGTCGATGCGCGCGGCCTCCAGGACCTCGTCCGGGATGGCGACCATGAACTGGCGCGTCAGGAAGATCCCGAAACTGCTGACGAGGAACGGCATGGCGAGCGCCACGATGCTGACGGTCAGGCCCGCGCCGCCGCGCCCGAACAGGTCGTTGCCGCCGGCCAGCGGCCAGTGCACCAGGATCAGGAAGTGCGGGATGAAGAACAGGAACGGCGGGAACATCATCGTCGACAGCACCAGACGGAAGACGAGGTCCCGGCCGGGGAAGCGGAGTTTGGCGAGCGCGTAGCCCGCGAGCGACGACGTGAGCAGCACCGAGCCGGTGATCAGGGCGGTGGCGACGACGCTGTTGCGGAAGAGCACCGGAAGGTCGAGCTGGTGGATCGCCGCCCGGTAGTTGGACAGGTCGAACGCCTTCGGCAGGAACCGGTACGGCAGCGTGCCGGCCTCGTCCGGTCCCTTGAAGGACGTCATCAGCATGTCGGCGAACGGCACCACCGTGAGCACCGCGCCGGTGACCACCAGCAGATACGACAGCCACGGGAAACGGCGGCGGATCACGCGTCCTCCCCCTTGCGCCTGAAGAGCCACAGCTGGACCAGCGTGACCGCCAGGACCACCGCGAACAGCACGAAGGCGGCGGCGCTCGCGGTGCCCCAGTCGCCGTAGGAGAAGGCCTGCCGGTACATCTCGAGCGCGGCCACGTTCGTCGCGTCGCCCGGTCCGCCCTTGGTCATCACGATGATCAGCGCGAAGGACTGGAGGCCGGTGAGGAACTGGGTGACGCACACGAACAGCAGGGACGGCCGCAGCAGCGGCAGCGTGATCCGCCGGAAGACGGTCGCGGGCCCCGCGCCGTCGAGTGCGGCGGCCTCGTAGTACGTCTCCGGGATGGACTTCAGTCCCGCCGTCAGGACGAGGACCGCCGAGCCGACGGAGGCCCAGGCCTGCACGACCACCACCGCGGGCAGCGCGGTGTCCGGGTCCTGGAGGAAAGCGACCGAGCCGAGCCCGACGGCGTTGAGGACGCCGTTGACGAGGCCGCCCGGCTGGTACATGTACTTCCACACGTTGCCGACGGCGACCACGGTCGTGACGATCGGCAGGAAGTACAGGGTGCGCCACAGCCCCTGGAAGCGCAGTCTGTCGATACAGGTGGCGACGAGCACCGACCCGGCGAGTGCGAGGGCCACGGTGCCGAGGGCGAAGAGCAGCGTGTTGGTGAGGACCGGCGCCAGGAACGTCGCCCCGTCGGCGAACAGGCCGGCGAAGTTGTCCAGGCCGGCCGGGTCGATGTCACCGAGGTCGAACCCGGCCCAGCGGGACGTCGACAGCAGCGCCGCGAAGCCGAGCGGCAGGGCGAGGAAGACGGCGTAGAACAGCAGCGTCGGCGCCAGGAAGAGATAGGCGACGACGGCCTGGCGGCGCCGGCGCCGGGCGTGGACGCGTACCCCTGTGGCGGCGGACCTGTCGCGCGCCGCCCGTTCGGTCGGCTCCGGTGCCAGGGTGGCGTTCACCATGACCGCGCCACCTCCTGGTCGACCTGGCGGCGGGTGGCGCGCAGGGCCTCGTCGACCGTCTGCTGACCGGTCCACAGCGCCTCGATGTTCTTGCGCAGCAGCGACTTGGCCTGCTGCGCGCCCGGCACGTTCGGTTCGGGTACGGCGTACGCCAGCGCGTCCAGGAACGGGTGCAGGTTCGGGTCGCCGCCCGCGCCGAGGAGCGTGCGCATGTCGTCGGCGCGGCCGGTCAGGGAGCCGACCGACGCCTGCAGCGCGCTCATCCGGCTCGTGCCGCGCACCTTGTCGGCGTTGAGCCAGCGCAGGAACTCCCAGGCCTCGCGCGGGTGCCGACTGGCGGTGTTGACGCCGAGCATGAAGCCGGTGGAGAGCGTGGCGCGCCTGCCGCCGGCGGCGGGGAGCGGTACCGGGGCGACGCCGACGTCACGGTAGGCCGGCCCCATCAGTGCCTTGAGGTTCGCGGTCCACCAGCCGGCGCTGATCACCATGGCCACCTGTCCGGAGGCGAACGCCTGGTAGACGTTGACGCCGGGGGCGCTCGCGCCCTTGTCGACGAGGCGGCGCTCCAGGCCGAACACGGCGCGGCCGGCCGGCGAGTCGATGGCGGTGCGCCTGCCGTCGGCCGAGACGAACCGCCCGCCGGCGGCGTTGAGCAGGGCGAGGGTCTGGCCGACGGTCGTGGAGTCGTCGAAGGCCGACAGGCCGAACCCCTGGACCAGCGTGTTGCCGTACCGGTCCTGCCGGGCGGTCCGGCAGGCGGCGTCCTCCAGCTCCGGCCAGGTGCGCGGGGGTCCGTCGATGCCGGCCTCGCGCAGCAGCCGCTTGTTGTAGTAGAGGGCGTAGGTCTGCATCTCGGTGGGGTAGCCGTAGACCCTGCCCCCGACCGATGCGGAGCCGACCGCGGCGGCGCCGTAGCCGTGGCCGATCTCCGCGGCGTGCTCGGGCGGCGCCGGCCGCAGCACCCCGGCGCGCACGAGTTGCCCGTTCCACAGACAGTACGGGTGCAGGATGTCCGTGCCCTGGCCCGCGGCCTGGCGGACCATGAAGGTGGTCAGCAGGTCGGTGAACTCGACGGCCTTCGTCCGCACCTTGACCCGGTCGTGCAGGGCGTTCCACTCGTCCACCGGCCGCTGGAGGGCCTTCTTGAGCTCCCCGCTGGCGTAGTGGGAGAGCAGGGTGAGGACGACCGGGTCGCCGGGCCGCCCGGTGCCCTGGTGGGGGGCCGCGCAGCCGGCGGCGAGGAGCGCCGAGGGCAGCGCGAGCGCGAAGTGACGCCGGCTCAGGGACGGTGTCACCGGGCGGTCTCCCTGCGCAGCACCTTGAACACCCGGGTCGTGGTGAAGCCGCTCTTGCGGTAGAGGTGACCCGCCGGGGACTGCGCGCCGGTCCACAGGAACCACGCGGAGTGCGCGCGGAGCGCCCGCATCCGCTCCAGGACCAGGTGGAGGAGGACTTCGCCGAGTCCGGTGCCGCGCATCTCCTCCAGCACGCCGATCGGCCCGAACCGCTCGTCCACCGCGTCGAAGGCGCCGTGCATCGCCCAGCCGACCATGCGGCCCCCGGGATCGCGGGCCACGACGATCCGGTCGAGCGGCGTGCCCGCGGCCAGGCACGCCCGGATCGTGCAGGCCCAGTCCGGGCCGAAGTGGTTCCCGGCGAGGGCGAGGAGGTCCACGAGGTCGTCGTCGGCCGGGGTGCCGAACCGGTAGCCCCGCGCGGTCAGGTCCTCCACGCGGAGCGCGATGGCGTCCGGGAGGCGGTAGCCGACCAGGACACGGTCCATCGCCGCCGCCTCGTACAGGGTGCGAAAGCCCAGGGAGTCGAGAAGCCCCGCCGCCTCGGGATAGGCCTCGGCGTCCAGGCCGGGGAAGACGTAGTTCGGGGTGTACGACGAGAAGTCCGCCCTCGTACGGCCGTGGCCGTGCAGCCAGTCGAGGGCCTCGGTCAGCAGCCGGCGGCCGAGACCGCGCCCTCGTGCCTCCGGGGCGACGAAGAAGAACGGGATCCAGCCCTGTTCGGGCTCCAGATCGGTGCCGGCCATCGGGACCCGCCGGCGCACCGCGTAGGCGGCGCCGACGACCCGTTCGCCGTCGACGGCGACCCGCAGCCCCTCCGGGTCGAAGTTGGGGTCGAGCAGCACCAGGGAGCGGAAGCGGTCCGGGGTGATGGGGTCGGCCGGCGCGCTCCGCCGCCACACCGCCACCACCTGCGGTCCGTCACCCGCGCGAAAGCCGCGGATCCCGGCCCGGGTCGTCGTCGCGAGAGTCGTGAGGTCGGTCATCGACGGGGGTGTCCTTCCGAGCGGTGCGGCGGGTGTCGGGGGTGCGGACGGGTTCGGGGGCGGTGCGGACGGGTTCGGGGACGTGGTGGGCGGCAGGTCTCAGGGGTAGAGCAGCACGTCGTCGCCGGCCCATCCGGCGGGCGGGGCCGGGGGGTCGCACAGCGGCAGCGGGTCGTCTCCGGCGTCGACGGTGTGCCGCAGCCGGTCGGACCCCCACAGCAGGTCGACGAAGTGACGGTGGCCGGTCCCCTCGGCGCCGCCGTCCGTGGTGTGCCAGGCGAAGTCGTCGGGGTACAGCCGCCGCAGCACGGCGAGCATCGCGACGGCGGTGCGTACGGGGGCGAACACCGCGCGGTCGGTGATGTGGAGCTGGACCCCCCGCAGCTGCCGTCCGGCGTGTCTGTGGAAGGCCGGGACGAACCGCAGGTCGCGGAAGTGCACGCCCGGCAGGGCGAGTTCGGCGAGCGCGGGGGCGAACCGGGCGTCGAGGTAGGGGGCGCCGACGATCTCGAAGGGCTGGGTGGTGCCCCGGCCCTCCGAGAGGTTGGTGCCCTCGAAGAGACTGGTGCCGGGGTACACGGTGGCGGTGGTGGGCGTCGGGATATTCGGCGAGGGGGCGATCCAGGGCAGGCCGGTGGCGGCGGCGTCCAGGCCGCGCCGCCAGCCGATGGCCTCGATCACCGTGAGGTCGGCCGCGCGGCCCGCCGCCCGGGGCACGGCCGAGGCGTTGAGGTACCGGGCGAGTTCGCCGCAGGTGAGGCCGTGCCGGACGGGGACCGGGGCGCGCCCGACGAAGCTGGCCCATGCCGGGTCGAGCAGCGGGCCCTCGCTGACGAGTCCGCCGAGGGGGTTGGGCCGGTCGGCGACCACGAAGCGGATACCGGTGCGGGCGGCCGAGACCATCAGGTCGAACATGGTCCACACATAGGTGTAGCACCGGGTCCCGATGTCCTGGAGGTCGTACACGAGGGCGTCGACGCCGCTGTCGATCAGCAGCTTGTCGAGCCGTTCGCCGTCGCACCGGTACGTGTCGTGGACCGGCAGGCCGGTGCCGGGATCGGTCCGGGCGGTCTCGCTCTCGCCGGCCTGGCCGGTCCCGTGCAGTCCGTGTTCGGGTCCGAACAGGGCGGTCAGCGGCGCGCCGGCCGCGAGCAGCGCCGGTGCGGCCGGGCGCAGGTCCGGCAGGACACCGGTGTGGTTGGTCACCAGCCCGAAGCGGCCGGGCCCGGCGAGTGCGGGCATGGCGTGCAGTCGTGCGATCCCGGTCGTCACCGTGCCGCGGTCGTCCGTGCTCATTCCTTGCCCCGTCTGCCGGTGACAGCTCTCTCAAGCAATGTTCGGGAATTTACTCTTATGTCGCCCAATTCCGGCAGGGAATCGCCGACATGGCAGTTCGGGCACGCCGGCGGCTCGCCGCCCGCGCCGCGGCCGCTGCGCGGTCCACGGGAGCGTCCGTCCGGGGAAGGGGACTGCCCCGATGGTGTGACCGCGCCGGCCGCGCCGACTCCGGTGCGGGTCGCGGACGTTGGATGAGGCATGGGCTTCAGTGACACCCCTTCTTCCGCCCACCGGTCCGACGCCTCCCGGCCGGACGGTCCCGGCCCGGGCGAGGAGGTCCCGGACCCGGCACCCCGGGCACCGCGGCCGTCGTCCGTGTGGCGGACCGCGATGGTCGGACTGTCGGCGCTCACCGTCGCGGTCGCCCTGGTCGTGGCGTTCGTGTGAGCCCGCGGCCGGGCCGACCGGACGTCACGACACGCCGGCAGGGGTCCCCCGGACGTGGGAGGTTTCCGTGTCGCTCGCCGATTAGGGTTCGGTGACGGTGTGTGATGGCACCGGACCCCGGTGTACCCGGGGTGTCCGCTGGTCACCGCTTTCACCGTTCACGAAGGACTTCACGATGCGCCTCCTCCGTCCGCTCGCCGTCGCTCTCGGCGGGCTCGCCCTCACCGTCGTCACCATGGGACCGGCGTCCGCCGCCGAGGGGACGTTCGTCTGGGTGGGGCCGAAGGGCAAGGCGTACGCCATCCAGAACCCGCCGGACCGCAGGTGCCTCGACATGGCGCAGGAGGCGCGCGGGCCGCAGAACGCCACGAAGAAGGCGCTCGTCGTCTACAGCAAGGCGAAGTGCAAGGGCACCGAACACCGGATCGCCCCCGGCCACTCGGCGTCCGGCAGCGTCCGCTTCGCCAGCGTGGTCTTCAACCCCCGCTGAGCAGGCGCCCCGCGGGGGCGCGGCAGACCGGGCACGCAAGCCGTGGCCCGTTCGGCTCTGCGGTGGCGCCGATCACTTCGCGGTGATCGGCGCCACCGGCCGTCTGGCGTGCCTGCCCCGTTTTCCCCGACGGCCCCCGCTGGCCCCCGCTGGCCCCCGCTGGCCGGGGCAGGGTCCGCGGCCACCGCGAAACCGGGACCGCCACGGCGCCGCGCCCTTCTCCCGGCCGCCCCTCACCTGGTCCCGGGCACCCCGCACCGCCCACCGGCCGACCCGCCGCCCCACCGCGACCACGCCGTACCGCGACCACGCCGTACCCCGGTCGGACCACGCGCCGACCCCGCCCGGCCGACGTCTTCCGGACCCCGCTGCCCGACGCGACCATCGGCCTGAGGGGCGCCCGGACGTCACAGGGGCGAGCGGGCGACCGTCATCACGTAGGCCCCGAACAGCAGCGAGACCGCGGCGAGGGCGCCGACGACGAGCACCGCCTGGGCGGGGCGCACGCGCCCGCTGCCGACCAGGGCGCGGGCGAGCGGGATCAGGAGGGGGAAGGCGGGGAGCAGGAAGCGGGGCTTGGAGGAGAAGGAGCCCGAGCCGCCCACGACCACCAGGACCAGCACGCCCGCGAAGACCACCAGGACCAGCGGGGCCCGGTCCAGGCAGAGGAGGCAGAAGAGCAGCAGCCCCGCCGCGACGATCACCAGGTCCGCCGTGTAGACGAAGCCGCCGCCGTGCAGCAGCAGGCCCTTGAGGAAGCTCAGTGAGCCCGCGCCGAAGTCGAAGCGGGAGCTCCAGGCGCGCTGCACCTCGAAGTAGCCGTGCAGGAGGTTGCCGGTTCGCCACCCGACCCACAGGACGTAGCCGAGCCAGCCGAGCGGGGCGCACAGGCAGCCGGCCCACAGGGCGAGCGGGACGCGGCCCCGGCGCCGTACCGCTTCGTACGCGCCCGCGGCCAGGACGGCCGCCGCGACCGCGAAGCCGCTGGGGCGGGACAGCCCGGCAAGCGCGGCCAGGCAGCCGGCCCACAGCCAGCGGCCCGTGAGCACGCAGTACAGCGACCAGGCCGCGAGGGCCGAGAAGAGGGACTCGGTGTACGCGACGGTGAGTTCGACCGACTGGGGCAGTACGGCCCACAGGACGACGAGCGCGGTGGCGACGGCTCGGCCGTACAGGTGGTCGCCGATCCGGTGGATGCCCCACGCGGCGACGACGGCGGCGGTCCAGGCGACGATCAGGGCGGCCTTGCCGGGGGTGAGCGGCAAGACCGTCGTCACCGCGCGGATGAGCCCGGGGTACAGCGGGAAGAACGCCCAGTCGGTCTGTACGGCCCCCTTGCGGGTGATCTCGATGAGGTCGCCGTAGCCGTGGACGGCGATGTGCAGGTACCAGCGGGCGTCCCACGCGTGGGCCAGGTTCCTGACCAGGGGGCGCCCCATGGCGTGGTTCGCCATGGCGACGGCGGCGACCCCGGCGAGCCGGACGGCCGCGAACAGGGCGAGGGCGGGCAGCAGGCCGGACGGGGCACGGCGGACGGGTGCGGGATGGGCGGGGCCGATCTGCGCGGCCGGCTCGGGCCGCGGGACGGAGGACGTGCTCACGCTTCGACCTTCGGCAGCGGCCCGCGACTCCGCAACACGACACGGAGGCTTCTTACGGTCTTCCGCCCGGGTTCAGAACTCCGCGACCCGCATCACACCCGGACCCCCTTGATCGATCATTCACCGGCCGGTTTAGCATATGAGCGCAACCCAGCTCGATCGAGAGATTCAGGTCTGTGACTGTCAACGACGACTCGTTCACCAACTGGAAGAACCGCGAGGAGATCGCGGAGTCGATGATCCCGCTCATCGGGAAGCTGCACCGGGAGCGGGACGTGACGGTCCTCCTCCACAGCCGCTCCCTGGTGAACAAGTCGGTGGTCAGCATCCTCAAGACCCACCGCTTCGCCCGCCAGATCGACGGTGCCGAGCTGTCGGTCACCGAGACGATGCCGTTCCTGCGGGCGCTCACCGCCCTCGACCTCGGCCCCTCCCAGATCGACATCGGCATGCTCGCCGCGACCCACAAGGCCGACGACCGAGGCCTGAGCGTGGAGGCGTTCACCGCGGAGGCGGTCGCCGGGGCCACCGGGGCCAACAAGATCGAGCAGCGTGAGCCGCGGGACGTCGTCCTGTACGGCTTCGGCCGCATCGGCCGCCTGGTCGCCCGGCTGCTCATCGAGAAGGCCGGCTCGGGCAACGGCCTGCGCCTGCGGGCCATCGTGGTGCGCGGAGCGGGCGGCGAGGACATCGTCAAGCGCGCCTCGCTGCTGCGCCGCGACTCCATCCACGGCCAGTTCCAGGGCACGATCACCGTGGACGAGGAGAGCAGCACGATCCTCGCCAACGGCAACGAGATCAAGGTGATCTACGCCGACGACCCGAGCGCCGTGGACTACACCGAGTACGGCATCCGGGACGCGATCCTCATCGACAACACGGGCAAGTGGCGGGACCGCGAGGGCCTGTCGAAGCACCTGCGCCCGGGCATCGAGAAGGTCGTCCTGACCGCGCCGGGCAAGGGCGACGTCCCGAACATCGTGCACGGCGTCAACCACGACACCGTCAAGCCGGACGAGCAGATCCTGTCCTGCGCCTCCTGCACCACCAACGCGATCGTGCCGCCGCTGAAGGCCATGGCCGACGAGTACGGGGTGCTGCGCGGTCACGTGGAGACGGTCCACTCGTTCACCAACGACCAGAACCTGCTCGACAACTACCACAAGTCCGAGCGCCGCGGCCGGTCCGCGCCGCTCAACATGGTCATCACCGAGACGGGTGCCGCCTCCGCCGTCGCCAAGGCGCTGCCGGACCTCAAGGCGCGGATCACCGGCAGCTCGATCCGGGTCCCGGTCCCGGACGTGTCGATCGCGATCCTCAACCTCCAGCTGGCCCGCGAGGCCTCCCGCGCGGAGGTCCTCGACTACCTCCGCGAGGTGTCGCTGACCTCGCCGCTGAAGCGGCAGATCGACTTCATCACCGCCCCGGACGCGGTCTCCAGCGACTTCATCGGCTCGCGCCACGCGTCGATCGTCGACGCCGGCGCGCTGAAGGTGGAGGGCGACAACGCGATCCTCTACCTCTGGTACGACAACGAGTTCGGCTACTCCTGCCAGGTGGTCCGGGTCGTCCAGCACGTCTCTGGCGTCGAGTACCCGACGTTCCCGTCCCCGGCGGTCTGACACCCCTCGCTCCCGACGGCCCGGCTCCTGTGCGCACAGGAGCCGGGCCGTCCGCGCTCTTGACGCGATCACGGCCCGATGGCAGCTTTTTATCGATACAAACGACGGTCGCATCATCGACTTGGCGAACGGCGTTCCGTATCTCGAACAATCGGCTTCCCGGACAGGAGTTGCGCGCGTGCCCACCGCCACCGCGATCATCAACCTCGACATCGAGGGCCCGACGATCAGCCGCCACCTCTACGGCCACTTCGCCGAACACCTGGGCCGCTGCGTCTACGGCGGCTTCTGGGTCGGCGAGGACTCCCCCGTCCCCAACGAGGGCGGCATCCGCCTCGACGTCGTGTCGGCGCTGCGCGCCCTGGGCATCCCCAACCTGCGCTGGCCGGGCGGCTGTTTCGCCGACGAGTACCACTGGCGGGACGGCGTCGGCCCGCGCGGGCAGCGGCCCCGGATGGTCAACACCCACTGGGGCAACGTCGAGGAGAACAACCACTTCGGCACCCACGAGTTCATGGCCCTGTGCGAACTCCTCGGCGCCGAGCCCTACATCAGCGGCAACGTCGGCTCCGGCACCGTCCGCGAGATGAGCGAGTGGGTGGAGTACCTCACCCGGGACGGCGACAGCCCGATGGTCAGGCTGCGCAAGGAGAACGGCCGCGAGGAGCCGTGGCGCGTGAAGTACTGGGGCATCGGCAACGAGACCTGGGGCTGCGGCGGCAACATGCGCGCCGAGTACTCCGCGGACCTGGCCCGCCAGTACGCCACCTACTGCCGCGACCACGGCGACAACAAGCTCTACCGGATCGCCTCGGGCGCCTCCGACGCCGACTACAAGTGGACCGAGACGCTGATGCAGCAGATCAGCTGCTTCGGCTGCGAGGCCACCCCGAAGAACTTCTTCCAGGGCATCTCCGTCCACTACTACACGCTCTCCGGCCCCTGGGAGGCCAAGGGCAGCGCCACCGGCTTCGGCACGGACGACTACTACCGCACGATGGTGTCCGCCCACCGCATCGACCGCATCCTCACCGGCCACTCCACGGTCATGGACGTCTACGACCCGGGGCGCACCGTCGGCCTCGTCCTGGACGAGTGGGGCACCTGGTGGGACGTGGAACCCGGCACCGACCCGGGCTTCCTCTTCCAGCAGAACACCCTGCGCGACGCGCTGGTGGCGAGCACCCACTTCGACATCTTCCACAAGCACGCGGCCCGCCTGCACATGGCCAACATCGCCCAGACCGTCAACGTGCTCCAGGCCATGCTCCTCACCGACGGCGACGCCCTGGTCCTGACCCCGACCTACCACGTCTTCGAGATGAACAAGGGCCACCAGGACGCCACCTCGCTCCCCGTGCACCTGCGCGGCGAGGACACCCGGCGCACGGTCGGCGACACGGAGCTGGAGACGGTGTCCGCCTCGGCCAGCGTCAAGGACGGCACCGTCCTGATCTCGCTGAGCAACCTGGACGCGGAGGAACCGGCCGAGGTCACCCTCGACCTGCGCGGCGGCAGCCTCGGCGAGCCGGCCGCCCGGATCCTCACGGCCGACACGCTCCAGGCCCACAACACCCCAAAGGCCGCGACGGCCGTCTCCCCCACCGCGTTCGACGGCGTGTCCGCGACCGCCGGCGGACTGCGGCTCACCCTCCCGCCCCACTCGTTCGTCACCGTCCAGGCGCCCCTGGACCGGCGCTGACCCGCAGGAGCGCGCACATGACCCGATCCGCACGCCCGCTGCCCGCCCGTCATCTGCGGCCGCCCATGGGCTGGAACAGCTGGGACTGCTACGGCACCACCGTCACCGAGGAAGAGGTCCTCGCCAATGCCGGGTTCATGCGCGAGCACCTGCTCCCGCACGGCTGGGACACCGTCGTCGTCGACATCCAGTGGTACGAGCCCACCGCCCGCGCCCACGGCTACAACCCGGACGCCCCGCTCGTCCTCGACGGCCACGGCCGCCAGCTCCCCGCGCCCAACAGGTTCCCCTCCGCCGCCGGCGGGGCGGGTTTCGGGCCGCTGGCCGCGCGGGTGCACGGCATGGGCCTGCGGTTCGGGCTGCACGTCATGCGGGGCGTCCCACGGCGCGCGGTCGAGGCCGCACTGCCCGTGCTCGGCACGGAGTTCACAGCGGCGGACGTCGCCGACACCGATTCCGTGTGTCCCTGGAACTCGGACAACTACGGCCTGAACCACGACCACCCCGGCGCCCAGGCCTATTACAACGCCCAGGTCGCCCAGTTCGCCGACTGGGGCGTCGACTTCGTCAAGGCCGACGACATGCTCTTCCCGTACCACGATCGGGAGATCGCCGCCTACGCGCGGGCGATCGAGCGCAGCGGCCGGGCCATCGAGCTCAGCCTCTCCCCCGGTACCGACCTGTCCGTCGCCCGTCTGGAGCACCTGCGGGAGCACGCCACCATGTGGCGGGTCTGCGACGACCTGTGGGACCGCTGGGAGGACGTCGAGGCGCAGTTCGCGCGGATGGCCCGCTGGGCTCCCTGGCAGGGCGGGCCGGGCTGGGCGGACGCCGACATGCTGCCGCTCGGCCACATCGGGATCCGCGCGGAGCGCGGCGCGGACCGCCAGTGCGCCCTCACCCACCCCGAGCAGGTCAGCCTGCTCACTCTCTGGCTGATCTCGCGTTCGCCGCTAATGATGGGCGGCGACCTGCCCACCTCCCGCCCCGAGACCATCGCGCTGCTCACCAACGACGAGGCCCTCGACGTCCTGTGGCACAGCACCGGCAACCAGGAGGTGCTGCGGGAGCGGGACCTCGTGCTCTGGACCGCCGGGGACACGGACGGGCACACCCGGTACGCGGCGGTGTTCTCGCTCGCGGACGAGGAGCGGCGCTTCGAGGTGCCGCTGGGATCGATCGGTGCCACCTCCCGAGACCGCGTCCGGGAGGTGTGGACCGGCACGGACACCGCTCACGACGGCCGGCAACTGGTCGCCGTGCTGCCCGCCCACGGCGCCGCCCTCTATCGTCTTGCCGAGGACAGCCGGCGGGAGTGAGTGTGGCGACGATCCAGGACGTGGCGAAGGCGGCCGGGGTGTCGGCGATGACCGTCTCCAACGTGATGAACGGGCACCCCAACGTCCGCGCGGCCACCCGCGAGCGGGTCCTGGAGGCGATGGACCGGCTCGGCTATCGGGTCAACGTGGCCGCCCGCAACCTGCGCAAGGGCCGTACCGGCACCATCGGCCTGGCCGTCCCCGAGATCAACCGCCCCTACTACGGCCGGCTGGCCGCCTCGATCATCGCGGCGGCGGCCGGGCACGGCCTGCGGGTGAGCATCGAGCAGACCGGCGCCCGCCGGGAGAGCGAGCTGGCGGCTCTCTCGCTGTCCCGCAACCGGCTCTACGACGGTCTCATCCTGAGCACGGTCGGCATGGGCCCGGCCGATGTCGGGGCGCTCGACGTCGACCATCCGGTGGTGATCCTCGGTGAGCGGATCTTCGGCGGGCCCGTCGACCATGTCGCCATGCCCAACGAGGCCGCCTCCGAGGCCGCGACCCGCCATCTCGTCGAGCGGGGCTGCCGGCGGATCGCCATCGTGTGCGGGCGGCTGGGCGCCGAGGCCGACGTGTCGAGCCTGCGACACGCCGGGTATCTGCGGGCACTGGCGGCCGCGGGGCTGCCGGCCGACCCGGAGCTGGTGGTGACGGCCGAGTCGCTCACCATGCAGGAGGCCGCCCGCGGCATCCGTGAGCGGATGGCGCGGGGCCTCGGCTTCGACGGGGTGTTCTGTGTGACGGACACGGTGGCCATGGGCGCGCTGCGCGCTCTCGCGGACGGCGGGATCCGGGTGCCGGAGCGGGTCAAGGTGATCGGCTTCGACAACGTCGACGAAAGCGCGTACCTCGTCCCCTCCCTGTCCACCGTCGACCCGGACCACGACCTGATGGCCGAGCGCGCGGTCGCCCTGCTGGCGGCCCGCATGGACCGGGGCGGGCCGGGACCGGAACGGGAGGAGTTCGCCGGTCCGTTCCGCCTGGTGGTGCGGGAGTCCACGGGCGGCTGACCCGGCGGCACCGGTGCGGTGTCAGACCAGGTGGGCGAAGACCACCAGGTTCGCCGTGTAGTCCCTGACATCGTGGTCGTAGTCGCCGGCGCAGGTGATCAGGCGCACCTCGGGGCGGCGGGTGTCCGCGTAGACGCGGTCGCTGGGGAAGTCGTCCTTGGCGAAGGTCTCGGCGTCGTCGACCACGAAGTCCGCGTCCGTGCCGTCGGCCCGGCTCACCGTGAACCGGTCGCCGCGCTCGAGTTCGTCCAGCCTGGCGAAGACGGCCGCGGAGGTCACGGTGTCGACGTGGCCCGCGATGATCGCGGTGCCCGCCTCGCCGGGTGCCGCACCCCTGGAGTACCAGCCGACGAGGTTGGTGTTGGCGGCCGGCGGGGGCTGGAGCTGGCCCGTGGAACCGATGGTGAGGGCGGTGAAGGGAGCGTCGACGGCGATCTTCGGGATGAGCAGGCGGGTCGGCGTGGACCGGGGCAGCGCCTCACCGGTCCGGCGGGGATCGGACGAGGGTACGGCGTCGGTGCTCTCGGCCCTGGTGGTGCCGGTGGTGCCGGTGACGTCGGAGCCGCCCGTGTGTCCGCCGATCAGCGCCACGGCGACGAGCAGGACGGCGATGCCCCACACGGGCAGCCGGCCGCCGGACGGGGGGCTGCCGGGGCCGTCCTCGTCGCCGGGACCGGCCGGGGCGTCGGGGTGGGGCGGGGTGGGCTTGGTGGGGGTGGTGGGGCCAGCTGCCATCGGAGGTCACCTTTCTGGGGCACGGCAGCGGGAGGGCGGGACACAGGTGGCGCGGTGCCGTCGGAGTGTGGAGCGCCGACGGCACCGCGGCCGCATGCGTGGGCCCATCAGGACGCGGACCCGGGGACTCTCCTGCGCCGCAGCGCGTAGGCACCGGTGGCCGCTACGCCGAGCACGGCCAGCCCGCCCGCGGTGACACCGGACGTGGCGAGGGCGCCGCCGCCGGTGTGCATGCCGCCGTGCGGCCGGTCGCTCCCCTCGTCGTCGCCGCCCCACGAGGAGCCGCCCTCGTTCTTCCCCTTGCCCCCCTGGTCCTGCTTGCCCCCCTGGTTCTTGCCTCCCTGGTTCTCCTTGCCTCCCTGGTCCCCCTTCTCCTCGTCGTCCTGGCCCTTGTAGGTGTCGGGGTCGAACTTGCTGTCGTTGCTGCTGTAGGAAGAGTCGTCACGGCCTCCGTTGTCAAAGTCGCCCGCGACCGCGGCCTGGGCTGCGGGGGCGGAGAACGCGAGGGCCGCGGTGGCGGCCGTCGTCGCGAGGATCATGCGGGCAGAACGCATCTCGATGTCCTTCCGCCGTGGCCGGGCGCCGATACTCCATCAGCTGTAACGACCCGGCCCGACATGAACCACCGTCAGCCAGCCCCGCGTCGCGCACCATCCAGGCCGCCCATCCGTGGTCACGACACGCCCAACACCGCCCGGCTGGGTCAATCCCCCGGCGGCACGCACCGCCATTCGGGCGGTCCTGGGCCCGTCGTCGGCGTGTCGCCGCGGGACGGGCCCGTCGTGGACTCAGTAGCCGACGTGGAAGGTGGCGTCGGCCCGGTCCGTGCTCGTGGAGACGGGATCGATGCGCAGCACGAAGTCGGAGTGGCGGATGTAGCGCGTCGGGTAGTTGTACGAGCGGAACGAGGACCAGGAGGAGTCGGCGAGACCGGCGGTCCGGTAGAACGTGGCGTCCTCGGCGAACGTCGCGGTGCTGTCGTTCTCGTCGAGCCGCAGCTGGTAGTCGTAGTGGCGCAGGTAGCGGGTCGGGTAGTTCACCGACTGGAAGGACACGCCGCCGCTGTCGGCCAGGCCGGGGACCAGCTTCCACATGCCGTCGGTGTACGGGTCGAAGGCGTACTCGTCGATCCGGCCGACGAAGTTGCTGTGCCGGACGTACCTGGCCGGGTAGTTGTAGGACTTCAGCCGGTTCCAGGTGGGGGTGCCCCACTTGGCGACGAGGTTGTCGTACTCCGTCGCGGTGATGGGCTGGATGCCGCAGTGCTTGGAGTTGAGCGGCTGGGTGTAGGTCTTCTGGTCGAGGGCGGTCCAGGTGCCGGCGGACAGGGCGCTGGTCTGCCAGGCGTAGAAGACGCCGTTGGGGTCCCAGGTGTCCCCCCAGAGATACCAGGTGGAGCCGGTCGTGAGGGACTTGACCAGGGTCGGGGCCTCGGTGCCGTTGTGCGAGACGGCCGTGGAGAACTCGGTGAAGCTGCCCGGGTCCAGTGAGGTCGAACGGGCTCCGACGAGCGTCGAGTTCTTCTTGAAGTACAGGTAGTTGACGCCGCCCACGCCGACGGCGAGGTCGCCGTCGATGACGTCGTAGCCGGGGTCGAAGAAGACCTGGGGGTCGCCGGCGGTCGCGAAGTCGGCGGTGTAGTTGATCATGATGACGTTGTGGCCGCTGTCGTTGACGGCGGAGTAGATGACGCCGTACGTGCCGCGTCCGGCGTCCCAGAAGGCCTCCGGCGCCCAGGCGTGGGTGTTCATGTCGTGCAGCTTCATCCGCCGGTAGCCGGTGAAGCTGCGCAGGTCGGTGGAGTCCCAGACGTGGATGTACTGGCTGACGTAGGACCAGTCGGTGCCGTACAGGTCGGTGGCGAGCACCACGAAGGTGCCGTCCTGCTTGCGCAGGATGAACGGGTCGCGTAGGCCGAGGGAGCCCGCGGTGGGGGTGGCGACGGGGTCGTTCTGGTTGAGCGGGGTCCACTGGAGGCCGTCGGCGCTGACGGCCAGGTGCAGGCCGTAGTTGGCGGCCAGCATGTCCGGGGACTCGGTGAAGTAGCACATCACGTAGGCCGAGTTGGCCGCGGCCCGGGCGGATCCGGCGCCGAGGGCGAGGGCGCCGGTGGCGGCGAGCGGGACGGTCGCGGCCGCACCGAGGAAGTGGCGGCGCGACAGGGGGGTGCCGTTCATGTGCGCTCCAGACGAGGGGGGGATGTCCGGGATTTCGGACGCGGTTCGGGAAACCGATCAGAAACTAGAGGGGTGCGTGGGGCGCGTCAATGCTTGTGCAACAAGGGAGTTACTGGGAATTCACTGTGCGCGGCGACGCCGCGAGGCTGTCGAAATTCGCCTGTTAGGTCAGCCACCGGACGTCGAAGACGGTGTCGGTGTACACGACGACGTTGAAGAAGAAGGCCGCTCTCGGGGTGAAGGTGCAGACGCACCTGCTGAACACCCACACCTACAAGGTGCGGTTCACGCTGCACGGCTCGGGGTGGAACTGCGCCGTCGACCAGGGGACCTGGGGCTCGTGATCCCGCCCGGACCGTACCCTGGTGGCCGTGGTCGACGGCGGCGAGGGTCCGGGTGCGGTGGCCGCCCGGCTCACCGGGCGGCCGGTCTCCGGTGAGCGGGCACGGTCGGGCGGCCTGGCGGAGGTGACCCTCGCGGGCGGTCCCACCGTCATGGTCAAGCGCGGCGACGGTCCCGGGGCGGTACGGGCCGAGGTGGCGGGGCTGCGCTGGCTGGCCGCCGCCCGGGCGGTGCCGGTGCCGGAGGTGCTCGGGCACGACGAGCGGTGGATGGTGACCGAACTGATCCGCACCGGGCGTCCGGACGCCGGAGCGGCCACGCGTTTCGGCCGGGCGCTGGCCGCCCTGCACGCGGCGGGTGCTCCGGCGTTCGGGGCGGCCCCGCCGGGCGGCCCACGCGACGCCTGGATCGGCCGCGCCCCGATGCGCGACGAGCCCGGCACCGACTGGCCGCACTGGTACGCCGAGCACCGGGTGCTGCCGTACCTGCGCGAAGCGGTCGACCGGGGGACCCTCCTGCCGGGCGAGGCCGCCGTGATCGAGCGGGTCTGCGAGCGGCTGCCGGAACTCGCGGGTCCGCCCGAGCCGCCCGCCCGGCTGCACGGCGACCTGTGGAGCGGCAACGTCCTGTGGGGCGCCGACGGCGGGGTCCGGCTGATCGACCCGGCCGCGCACGGCGGGCACCGCGAGACCGACCTCGCGATGCTGCATCTCTTCGGCTGCCCGTATCTGGACCGGATCGTGGCGGGTTATCAGGAGACGGCGCCGCTGGCCGACGGCTGGGAGGAGCGGATCGGCCTGCACCAGCTGTTCCCCCTGCTGGTGCACACGGTGCTCTTCGGACGGAGCTACGCCGAACAGGCTTTGGCGACATCCCGGAATTTCGCGGACATGTGACGCCGTCATGTGCCGGACGGGAATGTGAAATCGGCCACGTGTGGGAGCGATTCGCCGGTTCTCCCTTAACAAGCTCTTAATTCGGCCTGAGATTACGCAGAGTAAGGAAACCAACCACGCGTTCGAATCGTATAAGTGCATGGAAGAACGAAACAGGGAGAGACCATGCAACCGTTCGCGCTCAACTATGCACGCCCCGCAGTGCAGTTGGACGTCACCACTCCGTACGCGTATGACTCCGGACTGCAGTTGAACGTTCTCCACGATGGCCGGATCGCAGCCACCGATCACGCAACGCTCAGAGCCCTGGGGACCACGACCTCCACCGCGGGCTCCAAGACGCACTTCGACGACTGATCGCGGATCCTCACGATGACCGTGCTCATCCTGACCAGTGACGAGGACGTGACGGCGGACATGGTGGTCCTCCGGCTGCACGAGGCCGGAGTGCCCGTCGTCCGCCTCGATCCTGCCGATCTGACCAGTGGTGTGGCCCTGTCGGGCGAGTATGTGCAGGGTGTCAGCCGCGGACATCTGTCCGTGAACGGGCGCCTGGTGAGCATGAACGGCCTGCGCTCCATCTGGGTGCGCAGGCCGGGAGCGGCGGCCGCGCGGGCCGCACAGCCGTCGCCCTGGCTGACCGAGGAGTCCGCGCAGGCGCTGTACGGCATGCTGCGCGGGACCGAGGCGCGCTGGATGAACCATCCGGACGCGGCCCGCCGGGCCCGCCACAAGCCCTGGCAGCTGCGGCTGGCGCAGCACAGCGGGCTCGCCGTGCCCGCGACGCTGATCACCACGTTTCCGCAGGCGGCCCGTGAGTTCGCGGAGCGGTTCCCGGACCTCGTGGTGAAGCCGGTGTCGGGCGCGCATCCGCAGGAGCCGCCGCGGGCGGTGCCGACCAGCCGGGTGGCGCCGGACACCGACTTCTCGGCGGTGGCGTTCGGGCCGACGCTGTTGCAGCGGCGGGTCGCCAAACGGGCCGACATCCGGCTGACGGTGGTCGGTGAGCGGCTGCTGGCCGCCCGCAAGCCGGTCAGCCCGGACGCCCACCCCGACGACGTGGACGTCCGGTTCGCGCCGTCCGACTCCCCCTGGCAGGAGGCGGAGGTGCCGCCGCGGGTCGCCGAGGCCGTCCACACGTACATGAAGGACGACGAGCTGGCCTACGGTGCCTTCGACTTCGCGGAGGACGCCGACGGCATCTGGTGGTTCCTGGAGTGCAACCAGTCGGGTCAGTTCGGGTTCGTCGAGATGGACACCGGTCAGCCGATCGCCGAGACCATCGCCGGATGGCTGGCGCACGGCAGCGGCCGGTGCCGGTCCTACGCCGAGCGGGGGCGGAGCACGACGCCTTGACCGGCTGAGCGACGATGGGGAACCGGGTACGGAGAAAGGAACGCGAGATGCGCATCGGACTGCTGGGCACCGGGCCCTGGGCACGGGCGGCGTACGCCCCCGCGCTGGCGGGGCACGGTTCGCTGGACTTCACCGGGGTGTGGGGCCGCCGCCCCGAGGCCGCGGCGGACCTGGCCGGGGAGTACGGCGTCCGGGCGTACGACGACGTGGACGCGCTGCTCGGCGACGTGGACGCGGTGGCCGTGGCGCTGCCGCCGGTCGTCCAGGCGGAGCTGGCGGTGCGGGCCGCTGCGGCGGGCCGCCATCTGCTGCTGGACAAGCCGCTCGCGCTCGGCGTCGCCGAGGGGCGGGCGGTGGTGGAGGCCACCGAGCGGGCCCGGGTCGCCTCCGTGGTGTTCTTCACCACCCGGTTCCAGCAGGAACCCGAGGCGTGGATCGGGGAACAGGCCGCAACGGCGGGGTGGTTCACGGCACGGGCGCACTGGCTGGGTTCGCTGTTCACCGGTGAGGGCCCGGCCACCGACTCGCCGTGGCGGCGGGAGAAGGGCGCGCTGTGGGACGTGGGTCCGCACGCCCTGTCCGTGCTGCTGCCGGTCCTCGGCGACGTACGGCGGGTGGCGGCCGCCGTGCACGGCTCCGCGGACACCGTTCATCTCGTCCTGGAACACGCGGGCGGGGCGTCGAGCACGGTGACGCTGAGCCTGACCGCGCCGCCGGAGGCGGCCGGGGCCGACGTGGAGCTGCGGGGCGAGGCGGGGGTCTCGCTCCTTCCGAGGAGTGCGGAGGGAGCGGTTCCCGCTCTGACCCGGGCCGCCGACGCCCTGGTCACGGCCGCGCGCACGGGGCGGGCGCACCCGTGCGACGCGGCCTTCGGCCTGCGGGTCACCGAGATCCTCGCGGAGGCGGAGACCGTGCTGGGCAAGGACGTCGGCTAGACGCTCCGCTGGAGGGGCCGCGGTTCGGCCGCGGCGCCGTCGTGGTTGCTCGCGCAGTTCCCCGCGCCCCTGAAGGGGCGCGGGGAACTGCGCGGCCGGCCCCCACGCTGCCGCACATGCCGTACGGCCCCGCGCCCCCGGGGCGCAGTCAGGGCATCGCCCAGAAGTTCACCCGCTCCCGGACGACGGGGTATCCGGCCCTGGCGAAGTGTGCGGCCATGGGGGTGTTGCCCTGGTCGGTGGCGGCGGCGATGGCTTCGGCGCCCTGTTCGACGAGGAAGTGCGTGCACTCCACGAGCAGGTCGTAGGCGTAGCCGTGCCCGCGCTGCTCGGGCAGGACGCCGATGAACCCGATGCAGGGTCCTCCCGGGTTGCGCCCGGGGATGTGGATGCCGACCGGCTCGCCGTCGGGCGTGCGGCCGATCTGCCACCATTCGCGGGGCGAGGGCATCCAGTGGAAGAAGTCCATCTCCTCCTGGGCCGCCTGGTCCACTCCGCCCTGCTCGATGGCGCGAAGGGCGTGGGCGTCCAGGGTGACGGAGTGGATGCGGCGCAGCGCGTCGAAGAACACCCCGTCGTCGGGTTCGGGGGTGAAGAGGAGCCGGCCGGGGCGTTCGGGCAGGCCGCAGTCGGGGGTCCAGCGGTAGTTGTAGCGCTCCACCAGGAGCTCGAAGCCCGCCTTGCGGGCGGCGGTGAAGCGGGTCTCGGCGGCGGTGCGCAGGTCGGGCACGCCGTGCCAGCCCGTGGGCAGGTCGAGCTCCAGTTCCTCGACCTGCCAGGGCGCGCCGCGCAGCAGCTCGGCGCCGGCCTCCTCCTCGCCCTCGGCCACGTCGAACCAGTTGATCACGAGCGGCTCGGTGGCCCCGGGAGCGCCCCACCAGGCGGCCCGGGCGACCACGCGTCCGTCGCGCAGGGCGACGCGCTGCCAGTCGGGGCGGAATCGGATGCGCTGGTGCTTCTCCCGCATGCGCAGCGGGTCGGGCAGGTCGTCGAAGAGATGGGCGGTGCTGTCGTCGAGCGTACGGATGACCGGATCGGTCACGGATTCCTCCGGGATGCGTGCTACGGGGAGCGCTCCCGGGTCAGCTCTGACCTGTCACGCCCGGGAAACGGGGAGGGAGCGCGGGATGGGTGTCTGGGACATCGCACTCGCCTCCTTCCGTCCGGTCCTGGGCGTGCGGTCACACGTTAGAGGGCCGGGCACCGACGCGTCCACGGGTTTTCCCCGCGGGCATTTCAAGATCGGGACAGGTGCGGCGACCGCTCACGGGCGTAGCTTAGGGATGTGACTTCGGTGCGCGGCTGGTCGTCGCGTGACTACCGGGACGGTCGTGGCTGGTTGCAGGGTGCGCCGCCGCCACGCTGGGTCCGGGTGCTGCCCGTCGCCCTGCTCGGGGTCGTGACGGCGGCGACGCTGATCAGCCCCGACGGGCGCGACTTCGGTTTCCTCCTCGGCGCCATCCCGCCGCTGGCCGTCCTCTCCTACGGCCCGCTGGCGACCGCCGTCCTCAGCTGCCTGGTGGTGCTGCTGCTCAACGTGCCCGCCACCCACCTGAACCGTCCCGGCGACACCGACCTGCTCACGGTCACCTTCGTGGCGCTACTGAGCATCTTCGTGTCCTACGTGCGCAGTCACCGCGACGCCCAGCTGCTCACCGAGCGGGCGGTGGGCGAGGCGGTGCAGCGGGCCGTACTGCCGCCGCTGCCGGAACGGGTCGGCGCGGTGGGGTGCGTGGGGCTGTACCGGGCCGCGCAGCACGGGACGCTGGTCGGCGGGGATTTCTTCGACGTGCGGGACGGCCCGTACGGGGTCCGGGCGGTGATGGGGGACGTACGGGGGCACGGGCTGGCCGCCGTCGCCACGGTGGTGTCGCTGCTCGGCACGTTCCGGGAGGCGGTGCTCGACCGGGAGGACCTGGAGTCGGTGGCGGCACGGATGGACCGCAGGCTGACGGTGGACTCGGCCGACGTCCCGCACGCGGAGCTGTTCGCCACAGCCCTGCTGCTGGAGTTCTCCGCCGATCTGCGGACCGTGCGGATCGTGGCCTGCGGTCACCCGGCGCCCGTCCTGCTGCGGGACGGGCAGGCCCAGGAAGTGGCCGTCGCTCCCGGGGCGCCGCTGGGGCTGGGGCTGGTGGGAGTGGAGCGGGCGAAGGAGGTCACGGTGGAGCTGGGGCCCTGCGACCGGCTGTTCCTCGCCTCGGACGGCGTCTGGGAGGCACGCGACCGGAGCGGGGGCTTCTATCCACTGCCGGCGCGGCTCGCCGGGTTCGCGGGCGTGGACGCGGCCGCGCTCACCGAACTGGTGTGGACGGACCTGACCCGCCATTACGAGGTGCGGGACGACGCCACCATGCTGGTCCTGACCCCGGCCATCGGCTGAGGTCCGGGCACCGCCGCCGGCCGGACGCTCAGCCCACCTCCCACAGGAACCGGTGGGTGTGGATGCCGAAGTACGGGAAGGGCCTCACCTCGCGGACGCCCTCGATCGGCCTGACCACGTCGTTGACGAAGTCGAGCAGGTCCTTCGGGCCGGGCGTGACCACCTCGGCGAACAGGTCGAAGCCGCCCGAGGTGAAGACGGAGTACACCACCGCGGGATGACCGGCGAGCGCGTCGGCCACCGCACGGGGGTCGCCGTCCACGCCGATGCCGAGCAGGGCCATCGCCTGGCCGCCCATGGCCATCGGGTCGGTGACGCCGACCACCTGCACGGCCCGGGAGTCCAGCAGCCGCTGCAGCCGCTGCCGGGCCGCGGAGGCGGAGAGACCGACCCTGGGGCCGAGGTCGGCGTAGGCGATACGGCCGTCGGCCTGGAGTTCGCGCAGGATGGCCCGGTCGATGTCGTCCATGTGCACCATGTCCCTCCCCTTCCTCGTCTCTTCCCCTCGTCCTCAGCCGGCCAGTTCGAGCACGGCGGCGCCGAACACGGCGGTGTGGGTGTCGACGTCCTGCTCGGTGGTGTCGGGGCACATGAGGGCCATGTTGTGGAAGGGGGTGAGGAGGATGCCCCGGTTGGCGAGGTAGAGGTGCAGGAAGTCCTCCAGCTCGGGGTCGGCGGCGGCCTCGGACGCGGTGCCGGTGCGCGGGGCCGGGGAGGCGAAGCGGTACTCGGTGCGGGCGCCGAGGCGGCTGACCGACCAGGGCAGGCCGTGCGCCTCGACGGCGGCGCGGACGCCGGACTCGAAGCGCGCGGAGAGCCGTGCCATGTGCTCGAACGCCTCGTCGGTGAGCACGTGCTCCAGGGTGGCCCGGGTCGCCGCCATGGAGAGCGCGTTTCCGGCGAGGGTGCCACCGACGCCGCCCATGTCCACCAGGTCCAGGTCGTCGCGGGCGAGGAGGCGCTCGGCGAGGTCGGCGGAGAGGCCGTAGGCGCCGGCCGGGATGCCGCCGCCGATGGCCTTGCCGATGGTGAGCAGGTCGGGCTCCAGGCCCCACGCGGCGGTGCAGCCGCCGGGGCCCGCCGAGAAGGTGTGCGTCTCGTCGTTGATCAGCAGCGTGCCGTACTGCCGGGTGAGGGCGCGCACACCCTCCAGGTAGCCGGGCTCGGGCAGGACGATGCCGATGTTGGTGAGGGCGGGTTCCATGAGGACGGCCGCCACGTCGCCGTGGGCGAGTTCGCGCTCCAGCTGGTCCAGGTCGTTGAACTCGGCGACCCGGCTGGTCAGGGTGACGTCGCAGGGCGCGCCGACGTTCCCGGGGCGGGGCGCTCCCTTGCCGTCGGGGCCGACGACGATGAGGGACTCGTCGACGCTGCCGTGGTAGCTGTAGCTGTTCACCAGGATCTTCGGGCGCCCGGTGACGGCGCGGGCGAGCCGGATCGCCCACCGGTTGGCGTCCGTCGCGGTCAGCGAGAAGCTCCAGCGGGCCGGCCCGAAGCGTCGGGTCAGCTCGGCGCCGACCCACTCCGCGTCCTCCGTGGGCAGCATCGCGGTGGCCCCGCCCAGCTCGGCGAACCGGCGGTGCACCGCCTCGGTCACAGCGGCCGGCGAGTGACCGGCCATCGCGCCGGTGTCGCCGAGGCAGAAGTCGATGTACGTGTGCCCGTCGACGTCGGTGACCCGGGCACCGCGGGCGGTCGCCAGGTACCGCGGGAAGGCGCCGGCGGTCTTGTTCATCCACGTCATCGGGACCCGGCCGAAGAGGTGGCCGGCATCGGCATATGCCGCTCGGGAGCGGGGGTTTCGCCGCTCGGCCTCGGCGCTCTCGCGGGCCAGCAGGGCGTGCAGTCGGGTGCGATCCATGGAGTACTCCTGGTCGAGCGGTGACGGCGGAATGACGGGAGAGTACGACTGATATCGCCCCCGAATCAAGGTGTGACGCTCGAATCGATTGTCACGACGACTGAATCGAGCGTATGCGCCGGTCAGGCGACATCTTCCGTTTTGAGCAACACCCGTACCGCTGTGCAGTGTTCGAACATTCGCCCTCAAACGCCAGGGTTCGCCACCCCTTCCGCCAGTTAGAAATATCTACCAGCATGCATATGCCGGGTTGGCGTGCGGACGCGCCGAGTGCCCGGTCTCGGTCGTTCCCCTGCACGCGGAACAGGTGAGCGAGATATCCCGGAGCGGCGCATGACGAACAGGATGTGGATGCAGGGTGTGGAATGGCTCGCGGCGGCGTCGGCGGATCCCCGGGCGTGCAAGTGGGAGTGGGACCACGGTGAGGGCGTGTCGCTGCTGGAGGCGGGGCGCTTCTGGGACGTGCTGAGCGTGCCGGACCGGCTCGGGCTGCTCACACTGGACCTGCTGTGGCGGCCGTCCCTGCCGGTGCCCGGGCCGACCCTGGTGGACACCGCGGCGCGCCGGGTCGGGTTCTTCCTGCCGCCCGACCCGTCCGGCGGCTGGATCGGCGGCGGCCTGCGGTACGCGACCAAGGGCGCGTGGGTCGCCGTACCGCCGCCGTACCGGCCCACGCGGTGCCTGGAGTGGCTGGTGCCGCCCGACGGCAGCGGTGCGCTGCACAGGCCGGCCACGCTGGAGTCGGCGCTGCGCGAGGCCAACGGCACCCTGGCGGCGCTGCGGCCGGTGTGCGAGGAGCAGTGAGGTCGGCGGCGGGGCGAAAGGACGAGGACGGCGGGGGCGGGTGAGCGCACCCCCCAAGCGCACCCCCGACCGGGCCCGTCCGCCCGCCCTGCGCGCGTTGCGGCGGCCCGTGGCCGGCGGGCGGCTTCGCACCCCTGCTCGTATCCTGTGAAGTCAGGGTTCTGACGTCCGACCCCACCGCACGGTCCCTCTCACGTGCTTGGAGTCAGCCCATGCCGTACCCGTCCGCCGTGCTGCGCCGAGGGGCCGCGATCGCCGTCGCGCTGGGGGCGCTCACCGTGCCGCCCGTCGTCGCGGCGCCCGCCCCCGCCCCGGCCGTGTCCGCCGCGCCGTCGCCCGCCCCCTCGTCGCCCGGCAGCGCGGACGTCCGTACGATGACCCCGGCGGTCGCCCGCCAACTCGACGCGACCGTACAGCACGTCATGCGCGAGGCGGACGTGCCCGGCGTCACCGTCGGCGTCTGGACACCCGGGCAGCGCGACTACGTTCGCTCCTTCGGGGTCGCGAACAAGGCGACCGGGCAGACGATGTCGCCCGATCTGTACATGCGGATCGGCAGCGAGACCAAGACGTTCACCGTGACCGCCGTGCTGCAACTGGTCGACCAGGGCAGGGTCGGCCTGGACGACCCCATCGGCAAGTACCTCGACGGCGTGCCCGGCGGCGACCGGATCACCCTCCGGGACCTGGCGGGGATGCGCAGCGGACTGTTCAACTACTCGGAGGACGCGGACTTCTTCAAGGCGCTGACCTCGGATCCGCAGCGCTCCTTCACTCCGCGGCAGCTGCTCGGGTACGCCTTCAGGCACCCGGCGCTGTTCCGCCCCGGGGAGAAGTTCTCCTACTCCAACACCAATCTGATCCTGCTCGGCCTGCTCGTCGAGAAGGAGAGCGGACAGCGGCTCGGCGACTACCTCGAACAGCACGTCCTGGAACCGGCAGGCATGAGCCGCACCCTGTTCCCGACCGGGAACGAGTTCCCCGCCCCGCACGCCCAAGGGTACACGAACCAGACGGCCACCGGGCAGGTCGAGGAGACCGCCGACTGGAACCCGTCCTGGGGCTGGGCCGCCGGCGCGATGATCTCGGACCTCGACGATCTGCGCACCTGGGCACGCACCGTGGCCACCGGCATCTTCCCCGACGGCAGGACCATGGTCGGTCCGGCCGTCCAGAGGCAGCGGCTGACCACTCCGTCGACCGGCGTCCGGGGTGCCGGGTACGGCCTCGGCATCTTCGACGTCCAGGGGTGGATCGGGCACAACGGCTCGCTGCCGGGCTACGAGTCCCTGACCGTCCATCTGCCGTCGACCCGGACGACCGTGGTCGTGCTGCTCAACACCGACATCAGCCCCAAGGACGACATCGAGCCCAGCACCCTGTTCGGCGAGGCGCTCACCCGGATCATCTCCCCGGCCCACGTCTTCGCCCTCCCCGCACCGGCCTCCGCCACCCGCTGACACCACCCGGGCGTGGAGCCTCAACTCACGTTTCCCATACGGCATTTCCGACACTTGACACAGAAGCGAACAGCCACCGAACGGATTCGCAGCGATGTAACGATTCACCGTGCGAGGCCGGTCAATGACGGTGTGTACTGTGCAGCGAGCGCCACATGGGAGGGCCCCGGGCTCCCCCCTGCCCACTGCTGCCCTACTCCCCTGGAAACCGATTCCATGATCGAATTACCGGACCTGGTGGCCGGTGGTCTCGCCGCCGGAACGCTCTGCGCGCTCGTTCTCGGCGGCAGCCTGCTGAGGTCCCGGCGGCAGAAGGCCGCACTGCGGGCCCAGGTGACGGAGTTGCGCGCCAGGCTGGAGGGCGCCGAGGGCGCGTTCGTCACCGAGGTCGAGCATCTCGCCGCCCGCCGGATGCCCGCGGCCGCGGCCCAGCTCGTCCACCCGCACCTGAGGGTCCCCGGCCCGGCCGGGCAGCACACCCCCGGGACGCCCACCGGGATCGCGCTGGAGTACGTGCTCACCGCGCTGCGCGAGGAGCTGACCGCGCAGCGCGTCAGGATCGACGCGGCCGCGCAGGCCGGGATGCGCGGCGCCACCCGGGAGATCCAGGCCGCCCTGTACCGCCTTCAGGACGCCCTGCGGGGGCTCCAGCAGCGCTACGACGAACCGGAGTTGGCGCAGACGCTGTTCGCGCTGGACCACGAGAACGAGCAGTCGCTGCGGCGGGCGCAGGTCGCGGCCGTGGTGTGCGGGGCCTGGGTGGGGCTGGCCCGCGAGGAGTCCCACGTGGTGGACGCCGTCACCGGCGGCCAGGCGCGGCTCTCCGGCTACCACCGGGTCCGGGTCCACAACCACCTGGAGCCGGGCACCGCGCTGGTGTCGCACGCGGTGGAACCGGTCGCCATCATCGTCGCCGAACTCCTCGACAACGCGCTGCGCCACTCGGCGCCGGACACCGACGTCGTGGTCAATCTGGAGCACGTCCACCACGGGGTGTGCGTGACCGTGGACGACGCGGGCCTCGGCATGACACAGGACGAACGGGCCCGCGCCCAGCGACTGGTGGCAGGCAGCGACCCGATCCTGCTGACCGACCTCGGCGACCCGCCGCGCATGGGCCTGGCCGCGATCGGCCAGCTCACCCGCCAGTTCGCCCTGAACGTCGACGTCTCCTCCCCCTCGCCCTACGGCGGGGTGCGCGCGGTGCTGCGGGTGGACAGCCACCTGATCGGCCGGATCGACCCGGGCGAACGGCCCCCCTCGGCGAGCGCGCCGCGCTCGACCCGGGAGCGCGTGGGGCGCGGGGAACCGGTGCGCGAGGCCGCTGCGCGCACGACGCCGGTACGCGAGGGAGCCGTACCCGAGGCGCCCGCGCCCGGGACCCCCGAGCCCGGGACGCCTGTGCCCGCGACCCCCGGGCCCGAGATCGCGCCGGCCGGGTCTCCGGCGGCCACCGAGCCGCCCCCGGTCCGGTCCGGGCCGGAGACCGAGCACGCACGCACCCCTGCCCCCGGCCGTACGGACCCGGAGCACCTGGGCGGTCTGCCGCAGCGGCGCCGTCGTACCCCGGCCGCCGCACCCGGCGCGCCGCAGCCGCAGCCCGCCCCGCGCCGGCCCGAGGAGGCGGCCGCCGCGCTCGCGGCCCTGCAGTACGGCACCGCGGCGGCGCGGGCCCCCAAGCGGGCCGACGCGCCCGAACCCCAGCGGACCGACGACGAAGGAGGAACGGCCAGATGACCAGCCGCGATGTGGGCGAGACGGCATGGGTGCTGGACCCCGTCCTGCAGGTTCCGCATGTACTGGCCGCCGTCCTGCTCACCCGGGACGGCCTCGCCACCGGCTACACCGACGGCCTGTCCCGGGCGAGCGCCGAGCGGGTCGCCGCGATCACCAGCACCGTGCAGGGCGCCTGCCGGGCCGCGGCGGCCGCCTTCGCGGACCGGGACCGGGCCGACGTACGGCAGGTGGTCATCGAGTCGGACCACGGGTACGTGCTGATCGTGCCGACCGATCACGGCACCTGCGTCGCCGCCTACGGCGACCCGGAGGTGCGCCTGGACCTGCTGGCGCACCGGGTGCACTCGCAGGTGGCCCGGCTGGGCGAGAAGGCGATGGCGACCGCGCCCAGAGGCTCCGACGGCGGCGCGCCGGCATGACCGGCCGCCGTGGCGGCCGTCCCCTGGTCCCCGCGTACCTGTCGACCGGCGGGGTGGCCCGGCCCAGCCGTCCGCACCTGGAACGGCTGACGGTGCTCAGCCGTGACGGGACTCCCCTGCCCGCCGGTCTGCCGACGGCCGAACAGGCCCTGCTGGAACTGCTGTCCGGCGGCGCGCTGACGGTGGTGGAGGCGGCGGCGCTGCTGCGGCTGCCGTTCTCCGCCGTGCGGGTGCTGGCCGCCGACCTCGTCGACCGGGACCTGGTCCTGGCCCGCGCGCCGATCCCGCCCGCCGAACGGTTCGACCCCGACCTGCTGAAGAGAGTGGCCGATGGCCTCCGCGCCCTCAAGCACCGGTGAGCTGCCCCGCGGGGGCGGCCCCCATCTCCCCGAAAGCGCCCGCGACCTGGTCAAGATCCTGGTCACGGGGCCGTTCGGGGTGGGCAAGACGACCCTGATCGACTCGGTGTCGGAGATCCGCCCGCTGCACACCGAGGAGCACCTCACCGAGGCTTCCGTCCCCGTCGACGATCTCGACGGGGTACGGGAGAAGCAGACGACGACCGTCGCCATCGACTTCGGGCGGATCAGCCTGTCCGGCGGGATCGTGCTGTACCTGTTCGGGACACCGGGGCAGGACCGGTTCCGGACGCTGTGGGACGACATCTCCCACGGCGCTCTCGGCGCCCTGGTCCTGGTCGACAGCCGCCGCATCGACGCCTCCTTCGACGTGCTCGGTCTGGTGGAGGAGGCGGGGCTGCCGTACGCGGTCGCCTTCAACGCGTTTCCCGACGCGCCGAGCCACTACACGGGCGACCAGCTGCGCGCCGCCCTGGACCTGGCGCCGGGCACCCCGATGGTGACCTGCGACGCCCGGGACGGGCACTCCTCGGTCGACGCGCTGCTCGCCCTCGTCCAGCATCTGATCGACCACCGGCCGGCGGAGGCCCGATGACCGCACAGCAGTCCTTCACCGTCTCGGGGCCGGTACGGCTGTGGGAGGACGGGTTCGCCCGCAACCCGCACGGCTACTACGCGGCCCTGCGCGCCCAAGGCCCGGTCGGCTGGGCGGAGCTCGCACCGGGCACGCCCGCGTACGTGGTCACCGAGCGGCGTGCCGCCCTCGACGTGCTGCGGGACGTGGAGACCTTCTCGCACGACCCGCGGGACTGGGAGGCGACCGTCCCCGAGGACTCCCCGCTGCTCGGCATGATGCGCTGGCGGCCCAACGCCCTGTTCTCCGACGCCGACGCGCACATCCGCTACCGCACCACCCTCATCGACGTGTTCGACCTGATCGAGCCGCACGACCTGCGTCAGCTGGTGCACCGGGCGGTGCGGCTGCTGGTCGACCGGTTCGGGCCCAAGGGCGAGGCGGATCTCGTCGTCGACTTCACCCGGCCGCTGATGGCGCTGGTCTTCAACAACCTGTTCGGGCTGCCGGACAGCCAGGGCGACCGGCTCAACGAGGGCGTCCTGAAGATGATGGAGGGCGGCCCGCAGGCCGCCGAGGGCGAGGCCGAGTACGCCGACTACGTGCTGCGGCTGGTCGCCGCCAAGGTCGAGGAGCGCGGCGAGGACCTGCCGAGCATGCTCCTGGACCATCCCGCCGAGCTGACCCCGGAGGAGGTCACCTGGCAGGTCTTCCTCACCCTCGGCGCCGGCTACGAGCCGAGCACGAACCTCGTCTCCAACGCGCTCTCCCGGATACTCGGCAACCCGCTGTACTACTCCACGCTGACCAGCGGCGCCCGTCCGGTCATGGACGCGGTGATCGAGGTGCTGCACCACGAGACCCCGCTGGCCAACTACGGCATCTACTACGCCCGTCGGCCGGTCTCCTTCCACGGGGGGTGGGTCAGGCCGGCGATCCCGGTGGTGGTCTCCTTCGGTGCCGTGGGGCTGTTCGCCGAGCGGGAGGTCACGAGCGGCCGGCACGCCGCGGACGCCTCGCACCTGTCGTGGGGCGCGGGACCGCACGCCTGCCCGGTCCGGCACCACGCGCTGCTCATCGCGACCGAGGCGATCGAACAGCTCACCCTGTGGCTGCCCGACCTCGAACCGGTCCTGCCCCGCGAGAGGCTCAGCTGGCGGCCCGGCCCGTTCCACCGCTCGCTGACCTCGCTGCCCGTCCGGTTCAGTCCCCGCTCCCCCGACCAGCCTGGAGAGTCGTCGTGACCGTCACCGACCGCATCGCTCTCGACCCGTTCGGCTCCGACATCCCGGCGGAGAGCGCGCGGTTGCGCGCCCTCGGCCCCGTGGTGCCCGTCGAACTGCCCGGCGGCATACCCGCCTGGGCGCCGACCGGCTACGACGTCCTCAGGGAACTGATCCTCGATCCCCGGGTCAGCAAGGACCCGCGCAGGCACTGGCGGCTCTGGCCGGAGATCGGCGAACACCCCTCCTGGGGCTGGGTGCTGGGCTGGATCGGCGTGGTCAACATGCTCTCCGCGTACGGCCCCGACCACACCCGGCTGCGCAAGCTGGTGGCGCCGAGCTTCACCCACCGCCGTACCGAGGCGATGCGGCCGCGTGTCACGGCGATCGCCGCGGAGCTGCTCGACGGCGTCGCGGATGCCGGGGCCGACGGGGCGGTGGTGGATCTGCGGGCCGCGCTGGCGCAGCCGCTGCCCATGCGGATGATCTGCGAACTGTTCGGGGTGCCCGACGGGATGCGGGACGACACCGGTGGGCTGATCGCGGCCATCATGGACACCTCCGACCCGACCCCCGAGCACGCCGCGTTCGTGCAGGAGCGGATCGGCACGGTCCTCGGCGGGCTGATCGCGTACAAGGTGGAGCATCCGGGCGACGACATGACCACGGAGCTGATCCGGGTCCGTGACGAGGACGGCGACCGGCTCAGCGACGAGGAACTCCTGTACACGCTGCTGCTGGTGATCGGGGCCGGCTTCGAGACCACGGTCAACCTCATCGGCAACGCGGTCGTGGCGCTGCTGACGGACCCGGTGCAGCTGGCCGCCGTGCGCGCCGGGGCGGTCGGCTGGGACGCGGTGATCGACGAGACGCTGCGGGTGCATCCGTCCATCGCCTCGCTGCCGCTGCGGTTCGCGGTGAGCGACCTGAAGGTCGGGGACGTCGCGATTCCCGCCGGGGACGCGATCATCACGACGTTCGCGGCGGCCGGCCTGGACCCGGCGCACTACGGGCCGGACGCGGCAGCGTTCGACGCCGCTCGGGGTGGCGACGACCACCTGGCGTTCGGGATCGGCGTGCACCGCTGCATCGGCGCGCCGCTGGCCCGGGCGGAGGCGCTGGCCGCGCTGCCCGCGCTGTTCGAGCGGTTCCCGGGGCTGCGGCTCGGTGTCGGGGCGGACGAGCTGCGGCAGGTGCCGTCGTTCATCGCGTGCGGCTGGCAGGAGATCCCGGTACGTCTTGAGGCGTGAAAAACGGAGGTCGCGGGGGCGTCGACCGGTCCCCCGTTCCGATCGTGCCCCCGCGCATCGTGAACATACGTCCGGATCCGGCCGTTGGGTATCGCGCCGATGCCCGTTCGTACCCGCCGAGGACTCACCCGTGCACAGGTGAGTCCGGTTGGCCCGGATTCGACCGGAGCAGGACGGGTACGGCGAGGTCCCCGAGGGCGAGATGGGCGAGCACCACCTCGTACAGGTCGGTGCCGGTGGCCAGCAGCTGGCGTTCCAGGACGGGTTCGGCGCCCCGCACGTGTTCGCGGACGGTCTGGGCGTGCACGCCCAGGTCGTGGGCGGCGCGTTCGGCGTTGCCGCCGGCGGCGATCCAGGCACGCAGGGTGCCGCGCAGGTCGCGACCGTCCCGGACCAGCCGGTCCAGGAGGTCGTGCGCCCAGGCCCGCAGCGCCGGACCGGCCAGCAGGTCGACCAGCCGGACGCCGGAGGGCCGGGGCACCGCGGCGGCGAGACCCTCCGTCAGGACCGCCTGGGTGTTGAGGGCCAGATGGGCGGCGGCACGCACGGTGAGGTCGGAGAAGTCCGCGCCCAGCAGCGTCTCGACCCGGTCCATGCGGGCGCGCACGGTGTTGCGGCTGACGCCGAGGACCTTGGCCGCGCTGACGGCGGTGAACTCCAGGCCCAGGCGGGTGGTGGCGAGGAGTTCCGCGCGGGTGTGGTGGGGCAGGGCGTCGAGCGGCCGCAGCACGGCGGCGGACCAGGCGTGCAGCGCGGCCGGGTCCATCAGCCGTTCCGGATGGGTGCGTTCGGCGTAGACGGCGGCCTGGTCGGGGCGGAAGCGGGCGACGGCGAGGGCGCTGACGGCCTGGCCGTAGGCGGTGGACGTCTGGGCCAGGTTCTGCCGGACGCTGCCGCCGAGGAAGGTGCCGGGGCGGCCGTCGACGAGGGAGCGCAGCCGCTCGGCCGTCGCCGGCGCGGGGCTGAGGACGATGACGTGGCCGTCCATCGCGGGACAGCGCACGACGAGGGCCTGGCCGCGGGTCACGACGAGGCAGTCCTCGGCGAGGCCGTCGCGTTCCGCCGGCTGCCCCTCGACGATGTACACGCAGGCGCTGTCGGTGTCGAGCAGTCCGGGCCACAGGCCGGCGGCGACGCGGCGGGCGGAGACGGTGTCCTCCACCATCAGGAGTTGCAGGATGGCCAGGCGCAGGTCGGCGGTGGCCCGCCGGAGCCGGTGCCCGGCGGCCGTCAGCTCCCGCTCGCGCAGCAGGAGTTCGACGACTCCGGCGGTGTGGGTGACGATCTCCGCGGCGCGCCGGTCGAAGGGGGCCGCGCGGGCCACGGCGAGCAGTCCGGCGGCCGTCGGCCGGGGGTCGGGGGCGCGGACCGCGACCAGCCGCAGGTGGCGGTCGCCGTCCTGGACGGCGGCGGCGGAGATCCGCCCGGCGATCACGTCGGCTGCGAGACCCGCGTCGAGGGCGACCGGGGTCCCGGCGAGCAGGGTGCCGCCGGCGTCCTGGAGGCAGACGGTCCCCTGCACGGCGCCGGCGAGCCAGGCGACGACCCGGCGCGGGTCGCGGGCGCCGGGACGCAGATGGTCGAGGAGCTGCTCGGCCCAGCCGTCGCCGTGGAGTACCGGGGGCTGCGGGCCCTCGCCTGCTCGGCCTGCCATCTCGCCCTGCCCCTCGTCCCTCACGTCGGCCTCGGTCCACGGACGTTACCCGATGGACGGGGCCCGGTCCCGACCGGCGGGCACGGCTCCGCCGGCGGCCCTCGGGGGAAGGGCCGCCGACGGAGAAAGCCTCACCCGGGGCCGGGGGGTGGGTCCCGGGGTGGCTGATTCTTCGGCTGCCCAGGAATCCACCGGGTATGCACACCGATTTCCGGCCCGCACGCATCCCGACACCGAGCGCAGCGCCCCTTCGGGGCACTGGGGGTACCCCCAGCCTTCGGCCGGGGGCGGAACCACACAACCAGCCCCAACCGCGCCGCAGACAGACGGCGATCCGCCACCGACCCCAAAGGGCGCAGGGAACTGCGCAACCAGCCACGACCGCGCCGCAGACAGACGGCGATCCGCCACCGACCCCAAAGGGCGCGGGGAACTGCGCGACCAGCCGCGACGGCGCCGCGGACGGCGGACGGCATGTCGCGGTACGTCCAGCGCAGCGCTCCGGTCGGCCGGAAGTCGCCGTACGGCATAAGCTCGGCAGATGGCCAAGTACTTCGACGTGCACCCCGACAACCCGCAGCCGCGCAGCATCTCGCAGATCGCCGACGCGGTCCGCTCGGGGTCGCTCATCGCATATCCGACCGACTCCTGCTACGCGCTGGGCTGCCAGCTCGGCAGCCGTGACGGCATCGACCGGATCCGCACCATCCGGCATCTGGACGACCGGCACCACTTCACGTTGATGTGCCGGGACTTCGCGCAGCTCGGCCAGTTCGTGCGCGTGGACAACGACGTGTTCCGGGCCGTGAAGGCGTCGACGCCCGGCAGCTACACCTTCATCCTTCCGGCGACCCGGGAGGTGCCGCGCAAGCTGCTGCACCCGAAGAAGAAGACCGTCGGCGTCCGCATCCCCGACCACGTGGTGACCCAGGCGCTGCTGGCGGAAATGGGCGAGCCGCTGCTCTCCAGCACCCTGCTGCTGCCGGACGAGGAGGAGCCGCTGACCCAGGGCTGGGAGATCAAGGACCGGCTGGACCACCAGGTGGACGCGGTGGTCGACTCCGGGGAGTGCGGCACCGAGCCGACCACGGTCATCGACTTCTCCGGCGGCGAGGCGGAGATCGTCCGCCGGGGCGCGGGCGACACCTCCCGCTTCGAGTGAACTCGAGGATCCCCCGTCCACGACTCCCCCACCCTCGCGTGCCACGATGATCGGGACATGCCGCGCCGGGTGTCCCCCACCCCGACGCCGACTCCACAGAGAGGCACTTGCGCCATGACCGCCGTACAGGGAACCGACGTGGACATCGCCACCGCGGACGGTGTCGCCGACGCCTACCTGGCCCACCCCGCCGACGGACTCCCCCACCCGGGCGTGCTGTTGTACCAGGACGCCTTCGGAATCCGTCCGCACCTGAAGTCGATGGCGGACCGGCTCGCCGGGGCCGGCTACACGGTCCTGCTCCCCAACGTCTTCCACCGCAGCGGCCGCACGCCGGTCATCGACCTCCCGGAGTTCATCGACCCCTCGGCGGACCCGACGATCTGGCAGCGGATCATGCCGATCATGACGTCGCTGACGCCCGAGCTCAGCGACCGGGACTCGGCCGCCTACCTGGACTGGCTGGCCGCGAGCCCGTTGGTGGCCGACGGGCCGGTGGCGATCACCGGTTACTGCATGGGCGCCCGGCTGGCGGTGCGCACCGCCGCCGCGTTCCCGGACCGGGTCGCGGCCGCGGGCGGCTTCCACGGCGGCCGGATGGTCACCGACGACGCGGACAGCCCGCACCTGCTGGCCGACCGGATCACCGCGGAGCTCTACTTCGGCTTCGCCGACCAGGACCAGTCGATGACCGAGGAGCAGATCCGCATCTTCGAGGCGGCGCTCGACGCCGCCGGGGTCCGCAACACCTGCGAGATCTACCCGGGTGCCGCGCACGGCTACACGCAGGCCGACACCCCCGCCTACTCCGCCGAGGCCGACGAGCGGCACTGGTCCGCCCTGCTCGACCTGCTCAAGCGCACCTTCTGATCCACCCGATCCGGCTCCACCGGATCCACCGGATCCCGATCCACCCGGTTCCGGGGCCCGTCGACCGACGGGCCCCTGATTTCGTCCACACCATTGACATGCACCCGACCCACAGCCAACCTGAGAGCGCTCTCAGACTTGGTCCGGACCAATTTCCCGGGCCGACCCCGACCCCACACGGAGGTGGAGAGTGCGCACAGGACTCGCACGCCGGGCGCTGCCGCTCGCGGCCGCTGCGGCGCTGATCGGCGGGGTGCTCACGCTGGGCACTCCGGCGCCGGCCGGCGCGGCCGTACCGGACACGATCCCGCTGAAGATCACCAACAATTCCGGCCGCGGCGACCAGGTGTACGTCTACGACCTCGGCACCCAGCTCTCCTCGGGACAGCAGGGCTGGGCCGACGCGAACGGCACCTTCCACGCCTGGCCGGCCGGCGGCAACCCGCCGACCCCGGCCCCGGACGCCTCGATCACGGGCCCGGCGGCGGGCCAGTCGAAGACGATCCGGATCCCGAAGTTCTCCGGCCGGATCTACTTCTCCTACGGCCAGAAGCTCGACTTCAGGCTGACCACCGGCGGTCTGGTGCAGCCCGCCGTGCAGAACCCGAGCGACCCCAACCGCAACATCCTCTTCAACTGGTCCGAGTACACGCTGAACGACTCGGGTCTGTGGATCAACAGCACCCAGGTGGACATGTTCTCGGTGCCGTACGCGGTCGGGGTGCAGCGCTCCGACGGCAGCACGGCCGACACCGGGCACCTCAAGCCGGGCGGCTACAGCGGGTTCTTCAGCGCCCTGCGCGGACAGCCGGGCGGCTGGGCCAACCTGGTCCAGAGCCGGTCCGACGGCACCGTGCTCCGCGCACTCTCCCCGCTCTACGGCGTGGAGACCGGGGCGCTCGCCTCGACCGTCATGGACTACTACGTCAACCGGGTCTGGTCGAAGTACGCGACGTCGACCCTGACCGTCACGCCGTTCGCCGACCAGCCCGGCACCAAGTACTACGGCCGGGTCTCGGGGAACGTCATGAACTTCACCAACTCGGCCGGAGCGGTGGTGACGAGCTTCCAGAAGCCGGACGCGAACAGCATCTTCGGCTGCCACAACCTGCTCGACGCGCCCAACGACCAGGTCCGCGGACCGATCTCCCGCACCCTCTGCGCGGGCTTCAACCGGTCCACGCTGCTGACGAGTTCGAACCAGCCGGACACCAACCCGACCGACTTCTACAAGGATTCCGTGACCAACCAGTACGCGCGCGCCGTCCACGCCCAGATGGCCGACGGCAAGGCGTACGCCTTCGCCTTCGACGACGTCGGCAACCAGGAGTCGCTGGTCAACGACGGCAGTCCGCAGCAGGCGTACCTCACGCTGGACCCGCTGAGCTGACCCACGCGGGCGTCCCGCACCCGGCTCGCGAGTGCGGGACGCCCGACTGCCGTACGTCAGCCGGTCGTGACGGCGGTGTCGTCGACGACGAAGCTGGTCTGGAGCGAGGAGTCCTCGACACCGCTGAACTTCAGGGTGACGGTCGAGCCCGCGTAGGACCCGAGGCTGAAGGACTTCTGCACGTACCCGGAGGC
>NZ_JAEKKT010000331.1 GCF_019510245.1 Streptomyces sp.
GCGGACGCCGAACAGATGCTTGCAAGTGTTCCGTTGGATGTGCCGGTGTTTGCCGTCCCCGCGGGGCCAAAGCCGCCGCGCTGGGCCCATGGCCGCGTTGTTGTGATGTGCACGGCAGAGATCGAGCGGCGTGTTCGCCAGCGCCGCTGGTAGTCGGCTTCAAGCCGGCTGAACGCGTCCTGCTCTGAAAGCAGCGGACGTGGAGCTCGGGCGGGATCTTATTAGAGAATACTCTATCGCCGCGGATAACAACCTGCTTGAGGAGCACCATGCGCATCAGGGCCCCACTCCCTCACACCACCGGGATCTCCGAAACACAGGTCACGAGCCACGGATGCCGTCGATGAGCGCACCGTTGACCGGCCTGCGCGTCGTGGAGCTCGCCGGCATCGGCCCCGGACCGCACGCTGCGATGATGCTGGCCGACCTCGGCGCCGATGTCGTGCGCGTCGAGCGCCCCGGGGCCGACATCGGTACCGGCGACCAGTTGCTACGTGGTCGCCGGGTGGTTGTGCTCGACATGAAGCAGCCCGAGGGACGCGCCGCTGCCCATCGGCTGGTCGAAGGGGCGGACGTGCTCGTCGAGGGGTACCGGCCGGGCGTGGCCGAGCGGCTCGGGCTCGGACCGGACCAGTGCCTGGCCATGAATCGCCGGCTCGTCTATGCCCGCATGACCGGGTGGGGTCAGGACGGGCCGCGGGCGCTGCAGGCCGGCCACGACCTCAACTACATCTCCCTCACCGGCGCCCTGCACGCCATGGGCCGGGCGGGAGAGCGGCCCGCCCCACCGCTCAACCTGGTCGGCGACTTCGGTGGCGGCTCCATGCTCGTGACGCTCGGCATCCTCGCGGCGTTGTGGGAGCGCGAGCGCTCAGGACTCGGCCAGGTCGTGGATGCCGCGATGGTCGACGGCGCCAGTCTGCTCAACCAGATGATGTGGAGCTACCGCGGTACAGGAGCGTGGACCGACGAGCGGGCGGCCAACCTGCTCGACGGTGGCGCCCCGTACTACGACACCTACACCTGCGCCGACGGCCGGTACATCGCCGTGGGCGCACTCGAGCCGCAGTTCTTCGCCGCGTTCCTGGAGGGGCTCGGCATCACGTCCGACGAGTTCCCGGAGCGCACCGACCCCGCGAACTGGCCGCTGTGGCGGGATCGGTTCACGTCCGTGATCGCCACCCGGACCCGAGACGAGTGGGCGGAGGTCTTCGCGGGTACTGACGCCTGCGTCACGCCCGTCCTGAGCTATGGCGAAGCAGTCAGCGACCCGCACCTGTCCGCTCGGAGCACTCTCCTCGAGCTGGACGGTGTGTGGCAGGCGGCGCCGGCGCCGCGCTTCGGCCGCAGCGTCGTACCCACCCCGCGGCCCCCGGCCACGAGCACCACTGCAGTCGAGGACGTGCTCACGACGTGGGCCCGGCCGAGTGGTGCAGGGACCGGGTCGCCCGGGCGCCTCTGGGCCGAGGCGGCCCTGGAGCGAGGCGACCGCTGACGCGTCACACCCGAAGCCGAACCTCAGCTCAACGAGATCGACGACTACCTCGGCCTCCCGACCTCGCGAGTGGCTCAAGGCCGCCGGCCGCGCTACTAGCGTGGCTACATCCCCGTTCCACGACCGAGTAGCTGGCGGGCGATGGCGAACTTGTGGACCTCTGTCGGGCCGTCGTAGAGCCGGAACGCACGGATGTCGCGGAAGATCATCTCGACGACGGTCTCATCGCTGATGCCGATGCCCCCGAGGACCTGGACGCAGCGATCCGCCACCTTGAACAGCTCCTCGGAGACGAACGCCTTCACCATGGAGCTCTCGTGTCGGCCCTTGGCCCCGCGGTCGAGCGTCCAGCAGGCGTGCCAGATCGCCAGGCGGCACTGCTGAAGCGCGATCTCGTTGTCGGCAAGCAGGAAGCCCACGCCTTGGTGCTCGCCGATGGGCTTGCCGAAGGCGGTGCGGGTGCGCGCGTGCTCGATGGCGATGGTGTGGGCGCGGGTAGCGGCCCCCAGCCAGCGCATGCAGTGCGTCAGACGAGCCGGGGCCAGCCGCACCTGGGCGTACCGAAGCGCTTCGCCGGCATCTCCGAGGAGGGCATCGAGGGGGAGCCGCAGATCGTTGAAGCGCACAACGCCGTGGCCCTCGACGTAGTTGCGGTCCATGGTGCCCATGACGCGCTCGATCTCGATGCCGGGTGTCTGCCCGTCGCACAGGAACAACGTGGGACCGCTCGCGCCGAACTCGTTGGGCAGCAGGTCCGCCATGACGATCCAGGTGCGGGCGCCGTTCGCGCCGGTGATGAGCCACTTGCGGCCGTTGATGATGTAGGAGTCGCCGTCGACGACGGCGGTCGTGGACAGCTGGGCGGGGTCGGAGCCGGCGCCGTCCGGCTCGGTCATCGCGAAGACAGAGCGTTGTCGGCCCTCGATGACCGGGACCAGGAACTGCTTCTGCTGGACGTCGGAGGCGATCCGCCCGAGGAGGTACATGTTGGCCTCGTCGGGGGCGGCGCAGTTCATCGCGACCGGACCGAGGGTGGACCAGCCGGCGGCTTCGTAGACGACTGCTTGCTGGAGGTGGGTCAGGCCCATCCCGCCGAACCGTTCCGGCACCTGGATGCTCAACAGCCCGGCGTCCCGGGCGAGACCGACAAGCTCCTCGCGCAATGAGTCCGTCGGCCCGTGCTGGGTGAGGCGCGGGTCTCGTTCGTAGGGGACGACGGTGGTGGCCACGAACGCGCGTACGCGATCGCGGAGCTCGATCATGTCGGAGGGGATCTCGAAGTCGATCACGGCTGTCCTGTCACAGTGGCGGGGCGTCAAGGGTGTCAGCAGTCCAGTCGAGGACGGCTTGGGCGGTCTTCTCGAAGGTGGCGTACCGGGGGTCGCGGACAGTGCCGCGTTCGTACTGGCGGTAGAGCTGGACCCATGCCACGGCGAGGCGCAGCCGGGCAAGCGTGAGGTGGAACGCCAGGTCCTCGAGCGGCCGGCCGCAGGCCGCGAAGTACTGGGCGGCGACCTCGCGTCGGGAGGGGAAGCCTGGCTCGAGGGAAGGCACTTGGCCCAGGTCGTGCAGAGTTACGGGGTCGTCCGCCTCGATCCAGTACGAGAGCAGGACCGCGAGGTCGAACAGCGGGTCACCTCGGGTCGCCATGTCCCAGTCGACGACCGCCGTCGGCTGCAGGGTCTGGAGGTCGAACAGGACGTTGTCGAACTTCAGGTCCCCGTGCAGCAGCGCTACCGCGGACTCCTCCACCACCGTGCTTTCCAGGTGCTCGACGATGGCCGACAGCGCTCGCGGGCGCCCGTCGGGGAAGACGGCGTCGGCCCGCCGTCCCCAGCCGACGACCTGTCGCCTGAGGAACCCTTCGGGGCGGCCGAGGTCGGACAACCCGAGGGTGTCCGGCTGGAGGCTGTGCAGTGTCGCCATCGTGGCCACAAGGGAGGAGGTGAGGGCGGGGCCGGCGTCCGGGCGGTCTGCGATCTCGTCCGGGAGCCGTCCGCCGACAGCCGAGCCGCTGCGGTGCTCGATGACCTCGAACGGTGCACCGAGCACCGAGGTGTCCAGGCAAAGGTGCAAGGGACGAGGGACCAGGGGCAGTGGCCCGTGCAGGGCGTCGAGAACACGGAACTCACGTGCGAGGTCGTTCGCACCTTCGGCCAGCGGGCCCGCGGGCGGTCGCCGGAGAACGGCCAGTGCGCCGTCGACAGACACACGGTAGTTGAGGTTGGCCAGTCCGGTAGCGAACTGTCGGGGCTCGAGGTCCAGGTCGAGACGCATGCCCTGCGCGTGCAGGTAGGAGGCGAGTCGTGGCCAGTCCTGTGGCACTTGCTCAGAGCGAGTACGCCATGAGGGGCTGAGGGAGGTCATGGAAGCACGTGCACCTTGACGGCTCAGGCTGCGGTTCGCCGCGGCGGCGAAGGCGGCGTCGGCCTCGGCGATTCCGAAGCGGTCATCATCAAGTTCAGGATACTTTATATGTATGACGAGCGACAACACGAGCTGGCAGACCATCGCGCTCGACGTCGACGAAGACGGACTCGCTTTCCTCACGCTGGACCGTCCCGATCGCTTGAACGCGTTCGACGCGACGATGATGCGCGAGCTCCTCGAGGTGTTCGACCACACCGACGCGGACGACGACGTGCGCGCGGTGATCATGACCGGACGCGGCCGGGCCTTCTGCGCAGGGGCGGACCTGGGGGACGGAGGCAGCACGTTCGACTACGAGACCCAGGGCGGCAACGGGATGGCGTTGCTGGAGAACGGCGTGCACCGCGACGGCGGTGGTCTCGTCACGCTGAGGATGTTCGAGAGCCTCAAGCCGGTTCTCGGGGCAGTGAACGGGCCAGCGGTGGGCGTCGGTGCGAGCATGCTCCTGGCGATGGATGCGCGTCTGGCGGTGCCCGACGCCAAGATCGGCTTCGTCTTCGCGCGCCGAGGGCTGATGCCCGACGCGGCGTCGTCCTGGTTCCTGCCGCGGTTGGTCGGTATCCCGACCGCCCTGGAGTGGTGCTACTCAGGTCGGACCTTCCTGACCCAGGAGGGGCTGGCGGCAGGTCTCTTCGGCGCTCTCCACGAGCCTGCGGGACTGCTCGCAGCGACCAAGGCACTGGCGCTGTCGATGGTCTCCTCGTCCGCGCCTGTGTCCATCGCGCTGACACGCCAGGTCATCTGGCGGATGGCGGGTGCGGCCCACCCGATGGACGCCCACCGCGCCGACAGCCGGGGGCTGCAAGCGCAGGGGGCGAGCGACGACGTCAGGGAAGGCGTGATGGCCTTCCTCGAGAAGCGTGACCCGACGTTCCCTCGTACGGTCTCACGCGACCTCCCCGACATGTGGGACTGGTGGGAAGGCCCGGTGTTCAGGTGAACACGGTCCGGGACACCGGCACCGTGTCGGTGGCTCTATGCCCGGCGGCGCTTCGTTCGACCGCGCTCCTGCTGGCGGTAGTCCGCGGCAAGCTCGCGCACGTGCGGTGGCAGTCTCTGCCCGGCGACGTCAGCCAGCGTCGTCTGCTCGAGCACCGAGCGCATGCTCGCCCTTAGGGCCATCCAGACGTCGGTCAGTCGGGCGGTGGGTCCGACGTAGGGCAGGTCGCCGAGCCCGACGTTGTGGACGCTGGCCAGGGGGCCATCGATGCATCGCAGGACTTCCGCCAGGTTGATCTCTGACGCGGGCCTGGCCAGCGCGTAGCCACCCTCGCGGCCGCGGACACTGCGAACCAGTCGGGCGCCGCGAAGGTCGGAAAGGATGTCGAGCAGGAACTGCGGCGGGATCTCTTGGGCCGTGGCGAGGTCCTCGGACTTGATGAGCTCGTCCTGTTCCAGGGTTGCCATGTGGACCATCGCCCGAGTGGCGTACTCCGCCTTGGCCGACATCCGCATGGAGAGGAGTCTGTCAGGTGGTGATGGCCAACACGGCTGCGGCGTGCTCAGGTCGGCACACGATCAGGTCGGGTAAGAGCACGTCCGACTGGTTGTACAGAAGCGGAGACCCGTCGGTCCGCGAGCAGTGGAACCCCGCCGCCCGCGCGACAGCCACGGGAGCTGCCGAGTCCCACTCGTACTGGCCTCCGGCGTGCACGTAGACGTCAGCACGCCCTTGCACGATCGCCAGGACCTTGGCTCCCGCCGAGCCCATCTCGACGAGCTTGCCGGACAGCCCGTCGCGGACCCGCACAGCGACCTCGGGGGGCCGCGTGCGGGACACGACGATCCGCAGCGGACCGTGGTGCCCCGCCGGCATGGGCACCTGAGGGGTGCTGAGTGTCACGTCTTGGGCAGGCAGCGCGACTGCCCCCGCGGCCAGCTCACCGTTCTCCCAGAGCGCGACGTGGACGGCCCAGTCCGTTCGACCCAGCTCGGAGAACTCCCGCGTACCGTCAAGGGGATCCACGATCCACACTCGGGAGGCGCTCAGCCGGGCGGGGTCATCAGCGCCCTCCTCCGACAGCACGAGATCCCTCGGTCGAGCCTGGGCCAAGGCTGACATGAGGAACATGTGCGACCGGCTGTCCCCCTCGTTCTTGCGGACCGAGCTGTCGGCGTCCTTCAGCTCCTCGCGGACCTTGAGGAGAAGCCGTCCTGCTTCGGTGGCCAGCGTGGCGGCAAGCTGATGATCAGTGGTGTGCTCAGCCACGCCGAACCGTCTCGATGAGGCGGGCGACATGTTCAACTGGTGTGCCTGCCGAGAGTCGTACGTCTGGCGAGGCCGGCGCCTCAAACGGGCTGTCGATCCCCGTGAAGCCTGCGATCTCGCCGCGGCGTGCCTGGGCATACAGCCCCTTGGGATCCCGCTGCTCACAGACCTCGATCGGGGTGTCCATGTAGACCTCGATGAAGGGGACACCGGCGTCGGCGTGGATGCGACGCGCCAGCTGCCGGTGTGCGTCAAGGGGGCTGATCGCCGCGACGAGCACGACCTGTCCGGACCGGGCCATGAGGGCCGCCACGTGGGCCAGGCGACGTAGGTTCCCGGCTCGATGGGCGGCCGAGAAGCTGAGGTCGGAGTTCAGACCGTGCCGCAGCGTGTCGCCGTCGAGCACGAACGCGGGGCGGCCCTGCTCCAGAAGTGTCTTCTCCGTCAAGTGCGCGACGGTGGACTTGCCCGAGCCCGAGAGGCCGCTGAACCACAGGGTCGCACCTGCGGTGAGCCGGTCCGCCGACCCGACGAGAGACAGCGGCGGGGTCGTGTTCGGCGTCGCAGCAGGCGGCGCCACCATGCCCGCGGCGACCGTGTTGTTCGCGACCGGGTCGATGAGGATGAACGAACCCGTGGAGCTGTTGGAGGCGTAGTCGTCGACCATGAGGGGGCGGTGGGTGCGCAGCGTGATCCGCCCGATCTCGTTGACCGCCAGGCATGTCGGGGTCGTGTCTTCCTCGAGCGTGGTCACGTCGAGCCTGTGGTGGAGCGCCGTCACGGTCGCCTTCGCGGTCCGCGTTGTGTGCTTGAGCAGGACTTCCGCGCCCACGGTGAGCTCGCTGCTGTCGCTCATCCAGCAGACCGTCGCGTCGATCTCCTGGGTGACGCGGGGCTGCCGGCTGATGTCGGTCAGCATGTCGCCACGCGAGAGGTCGATGTCGTCGGCCAGCGAGACCGAGATCGCCATCGGGGCGAAGGCTTCCTCCACCGGTCCTGACGGGCCTGTGATCGTGGCGATGCGGCTGGCAAGTCCGCTGGGGAGGGCCATGACCTCGTCCCCCACGTGGAGGACTCCGCCGGCCAGGGTGCCTGCATAGCTGCGGTGGTCATGGTGCTCGTGGCTGTGCGGCCGGATGACGTACTGGACGGGCAGCCGGGCGTGGTCATGGTCGAAGTCGGTGGCGACCTGAACTGTCTCGAGATGGTCGAGCAGCACCGGCCCGTCGTACCAGGGACTGCTCGGCGACCGGGTGACGACGTTGTCACCGTTGAGGGCCGACAGCGGGATCGTGATCACGTTCGGGATGTTGAGGCGAGCCGCGAGGCAGTCGAACTCCTCGCGCACGTGCT
>NZ_JAEKKT010000480.1 GCF_019510245.1 Streptomyces sp.
GCGAGGGCGGCGACGGGGTCCGGCTGCGGGTACGGCACGGCGGCAGCGGCCCGGCCGTACTGCTCCTGCACGGACATCCCCGTACGCATGCCACCTGGCACCGCGTGGCCCCGCTGCTGGCCGCGGCGGGCCATACCGTGGTCTGCCCCGATCTGCGCGGCTACGGCCGCTCGGACAAGCCCGCCACCGACCCGGAACACCGTCCTTACTCCAAACGGGCGATGGCCGGCGACTGTCTCACGGTCATGCGCCGGCTCGGCCACGAGCGGTTCGCGGTCGTCGGGCACGACCGGGGCGCGTACGTGGCCACCCGCCTCGCCCTGGACCACCCCGGGGCGGTGTCCGCCGTCAGCGTGCTGGACGCCGTCCCCATCGGGGAGGCCCTGCGCCGCTGCGACGCCGGCTTCGCCGCGAGCTGGTGGCACTGGTTCTTCCTCGGCCAGACGGACAAGCCCGCCGAGCGCGTCATCAACGCCGACCCCGACGCCTGGTACACGGCCACCGCCGAACAGATGGGCACCGAGGCGTACGAGGACTTCCGGCAGGCGATCCACGACCCGGCCACCGTGCACGCCATGTGCGAGGACTACCGGGCCGGCCTCGGTGTCGACCGGGAGCACGACGACGCCGACCACCGGGCCGGCCGGCGCATCACCAGCCCGCTCCAGATCCTGTGGGCCACGCGGGACGACATGACCGACCTGTACGGCGACGTCCTGGCCGTCTGGCGCGACTGGGCCGGCGACCGGCTGGAGGGCGCTCCGATCGACTCCGGGCACCACATGGCCGAGGAGGCGCCGGAGGCACTCGCCGGCGCGCTGCGCGCGTTCTGGGCGAACGCCGGGCTCCTGACCGGGAGCACGCGCCCGTGACTCAGCCCCGCGTCCCCACACCCTGTGGATAACGCGTTCCGGTCAGCTCCTCCGACGCCGTCCACAGGCGCCGGGCGACGGCGGGGTCGCTCGCGGCCGTGCTGCGGCCCACCAGAGTCGGCGCACCCCTCATCTCGCCGAGCCCGTCCGGCCCGACGTAACTCGCCCCCGGCAGCTCCTGCGTCGCCGCGTACAGCGTGGGCAGTGCGCCCGCGCGGTCGTCCTGCGCCAGGAACCTGTTGCCGAGCTTCATGAACACCCGGGCCGCCGGACTGGCCGCGTGGCTCTGGAGGTTGGTGGCCGAGTAGCCGGGGTGGGCCGCCAGGGCGCGGACCTTGGAGCCCGACTCCGTCAGCCGGCGCTGGAGCTCCAGCACGAACAGCAGGTTCGCGAGCTTCGACTGGCCGTACACGCCCCTCGGGTCGTAGGCCGACGTCCTGTTCAGGTCGTCGAAGTCGATCCGCTGGTCGCCCCAGCGGTGTGCGCCCGAGGACACCGTCACGACCCGGTCGGTGACATACGGCAACAGCAGGTTCGTCAGCGCGAAGTGGCCCAGATGGTTCGTGCCGAACTGCATCTCGAAGCCGTCCGCCGTCCGCTGCTGCGGGATCATCATCACGCCCGCGTTGTTGATCAGCAGATCCAGCGGGCGGTCCCACCCGGCCGCGAACTCCCGCACCGACGACAGGTCCGCCAGGTCCAGCCGCCGGACCTCCGTGCTGCCGTTCACGGTCCTCGCCGCCGCCTCGCCGCGCTCCGGGTCCCGTACGGCGAACACGACGTGCGCGCCCGCCCCGGCCAGGGCCTGTGCGGCCCGGAGTCCGATACCGCTGTTCGCCCCCGTGACCACGGCCGTGCGGCCGGTCTGGTCGGGGAGGCGGGTCGCGTTCCACTTCTGCTGCTTGTCGGTAGCCATGGCCCGAATGTAGACGCCGCCAACAATGCTGTCAACGACAACAATGCTGGCGCCGCCTACATCCGGATACGATGGCACCCATGCCAGCCGAGAAGCCCGCGAGCCGCCCCTACCACCACGGAGACCTGCGCTCCGCCCTCCTCGACGCCGCCGAGCGCACCCTCCGCGACA
>NZ_JAEKKT010000230.1 GCF_019510245.1 Streptomyces sp.
CCGGTTTGGTGTTTGGTCTTCACGGCAGCATCGAGCGGGTGACGCAGAAGGTGTTCCTGTTGTCGCCTGCTAACGTCGATGTCACGGCGGAGGACAAGGCCCGCATCGCAGAGGGCGGGTTCTTCAACCAGAGCTGAGACGCAAGACCGGATATGAGGCACGGAAACAGGGGAGAGGGAAAGCACGGACCATGAGCGTGTTCCTGGATGTGATCTACATCGCGCTGATGTGCTTCCTCATCGTGCTCATCTTCCGGTTGGTCATGGACTACGTGTTCCAGTTCGCCCGCTCATGGCAACCCGGCAAGGCGATGGTGGTCGTACTTGAGGCCACCTACACTGTCACCGATCCACCGCTCAAGCTTCTGCGGCGGTTCATCCCGCCGCTGCGTCTCGGGGGCGTGGCGCTCGACCTGTCCTTCTTCGTACTGATGATCATCGTCTACATCCTGATCGCGATCGTTGGTCGGCTGTGATGAGCGATGTGACCTACCGTCTTGCCGATGCCGACGACTACGTTGAGGTGAAGAGATGCCGTTGACCCCCGAGGACGTGCGGAACAAGCAGTTCACGACCGTCCGCCTCCGAGAAGGCTATGACGAGGACGAGGTCGATGCCTTCCTCGATGAGGTCGAAGCCGAACTGACGCGCCTGCTCCGCGAGAACGAGGACCTGCGCGCCAAGCTGGCCGCGGCCACGCGTGCTGCTGCCCAGAACCAGCAGAACATGCGCAAGCCTCCGGAGCCGCAGGACCAGCAGGGCGGCATGCCTCAGGGTGGGATGCCGCAGCAGGGCATGCCGCAGCAGGGTATGCCGCAGCAGGGCATGCCTCAGGGCGGTATGCCGCAGCAGGGCATGCGAGGTCCCGGCGCTCCGGTGCCCGCCGGCATATCGGGCCCGCCGCAGCAGCAGATGGGTGGCCCCATGGGCGGTCCCCCGCAGCTGCCGAGCGGCGCCCCGCAGCTGCCGGCCGGTCCCAGTGGCCAGGGCGGTCCGCAGGGTCCCGGTCCGATGGGCCAGGGTCCGATGGGCCAGGGCCAGGGTCCGATGGGCCAGGGCCCGGGTCCGATGGGTCAGGGCATGGGCCAGGGTCCGATGGGCCAGGGCATGGGCCCGATGGGTGGCCAGCCCCCCATGCAGCAGCAGATGGGTGGTCCGATGGGCGGCCCCATGGGCGGTCCGATGGGCGGCCCCGGTCAGGGCCCTGGTGGCGACAGCGCCGCCCGCGTCCTCTCGCTGGCCCAGCAGACCGCCGACCAGGCGATCGCCGAGGCCCGCTCCGAGGCCAACAAGATCGTCGGCGAGGCCCGCAGCCGCGCCGAGGGTCTGGAGCGTGACGCCCGTGCCAAGGCCGACGCGCTGGAGCGGGACGCGCAGGAGAAGCACCGCGTCGCCATGGGCTCCCTGGAGTCCGCGCGCGCCACGCTGGAGCGCAAGGTCGAGGACCTGCGCGGCTTCGAGCGCGAGTACCGCACGCGTCTGAAGTCGTACCTGGAGTCGCAGCTGCGTCAGCTCGAGACCCAGGCCGACGACTCCCTGGCGCCGCCGCGCACCCCGGCCGCGGCCTCCCTCCCGCCGTCCCCGGCGCCCTCCATGGCCCCGGCCGGCGCGAGCGCCCCGTCCTACGGCGGCAACCCGTCGATGGGCGGCGGCCCGTCCCCCGCTGCCCCGTCCTACGGCGGCCAGCAGCAGATGACGCCGGCGATGACCCAGCCGATGGCACCGGTACGCCCGCAGGGCCCCTCTCCGATGGGCCAGGCGCCGTCCCCGATGCGCGGCTTCCTCATCGACGAGGACGACAACTGACGGCGGGCGCGTAGCGCGCGTAGCCGTCGGCAGAGCACAAGAGCGGGGCCCCGGATTCCCATCCGGGGCCCCGCTCTTGTGCACGGATCGCCCCCCCAGACACACTCAGGACACCCCCAGGCGCGAGAGGCCGACCGCCCGAAAGGGGCGCGGGGAACCGCGCACGCTCCGGGCTGTGGCTCGCGGGTGTGAGGGGGCGGCCCCTCGAAAGGGGCGCGGGGAACCGCGCACGGTGGCTGTTCCGGCCCGCGTCTGCGAGGAGGGGCCCGATCCCCGCGTGGAGACCGGGCCCTCTCGGACAGGCCGGCGGCTACGCCTTGCGCAGGCGGAACGTCAGCGAGAGCCCCTCGTCGGTGAAGGGATCGCCGTAACCGTCATCCCCCTCGCCCTGGGAGAAGTCGGTCGCCAGCACCTCGTCGGCGATCAGCACAGCATGTTCCGCCAGCGCCGCGATCACCGCCGGATCGGTCGACACCCACCTGAGCGCGATCCGGTCCGCCACATCCAGCCCGCTGTTCTTGCGCGCCTCCTGGATCAGCCGGATCGCGTCCCGGGCGAGCCCGGCCTGCCGCAGCTCCTCCGTGATCTCCAGGTCGAGCGCCACGGTCGCCCCGGAGTCCGACGCCACCGACCAGCCCTCGCGAGGCGTCTCCGTGATGATCACCTCGTCCGGTGCGAGCGTCACGGTCTCGCCGTCTACCTCGACCGACGCCGTGCCCTCGCGCAGCGCCAGCGACAGCGCGGCCGCGTCCGCCGCGGCGACCGCCTTGGCGACCTCCTGCACCCGCTTGCCGAACCGCTTGCCCAGCGCCCGGAAGTTCGCCTTCGCGGTCGTGTCGACCAGCGAGCCGCCCACGTCGGAGAGGGACGCCAGCGAGGAGACGTTCAGCTCCTCGGTGATCTGCCCGTGCAGCTCCGCGTCGAGCGCGTCGAAGCCGACCGCCGCGACCAGCGCCCGGGACAGCGGCTGCCGCGTCTTGACACCCGACTCCGCGCGCGTGGCCCGGCCGAGCTCCACGAGCCGTCGTACCAGAACCATCTGCTTCGACAGCTCCGGGTCGATCGCGGACAGGTCGGCCTCCGGCCACGTCGCCAGGTGCACCGACTCCGGGGCGCCCGGGGTCACCGGCACCACCAGGTCCTGCCACACCCGCTCGGTGATGAAGGGGGTCAGCGGGGCCATCAGCCTGGTGACGGTCTCCACGACCTCGTGCAGCGTGCGCAGCGCGGCCTTGTCGCCCTGCCAGAACCGGCGCCGCGACCGGCGGACGTACCAGTTGGACAGGTCGTCGACGAACGCCGACAGCAGCTTGCCGGCGCGCTGGGTGTCGTACGCCTCCAATGCCTGCGTCACCTGGTCGGTGAGCGCGTGCAGCTCGGAGAGCAGCCAGCGGTCCAGGACCGGGCGGTCGGCCGGGGCCGGGTCCGCCCCGCTCGGCGCCCAGTTCGACGTGCGGGCGTACAGCGCCTGGAAGGCGACCGTGTTCCAGTACGTCAGCAGCGTCTTGCGGACGACCTCCTGGATCGTGCCGTGCCCGACCCGGCGGGCCGCCCACGGGGAGCCGCCGGCCGCCATGAACCAGCGCACCGCGTCCGCGCCGTGCTGGTCCATCAACGGGATCGGCTGCAGGATGTTGCCCAGGTGCTTGGACATCTTTCGGCCGTCCTCGGCGAGGATGTGCCCGAGGCAGACCACGTTCTCGTACGACGACTTGTCGAAGACCAGCGTGCCGACGGCCATCAGCGTGTAGAACCACCCGCGCGTCTGGTCGATCGCCTCGGAGATGAACTGCGCCGGGTACCGGCCCTCGAACAGCTCCTTGTTCTTGTACGGGTAGCCCCACTGCGCGAACGGCATCGAACCCGAGTCGTACCAGGCGTCGATGACCTCCGGCACGCGCGTGGCCGTCCTGCCGCAGCCGTCGTGGCGGCAGGCGAAGGTGACCGCGTCGATGAACGGGCGGTGCGGGTCCAGCTCCGACTGGTCGGTGCCGGTCAGCTCGGTCAGCTCCGCGCGGGAGCCGACCACGGTGAGGTGGTCCTCCTCGCAGCGCCAGATCGGCAGCGGGGTGCCCCAGTAGCGGTTGCGGGACAGCGCCCAGTCGATGTTGTTGTTGAGCCAGTCCCCGTACCGGCCGTGCTTGACGGTCTCCGGGAACCAGTTCGTCTTCTCGTTCTCCGCGAGCAGGCGGTCCTTGATCGCCGTCGTGCGGATGTACCAGGACGGCTGCGCGTAGTAGAGCAGCGCGGTGTGGCAACGCCAGCAGTGCGGGTAGCTGTGTTCGTACGGCAGGTGTTTGAAGAGGAGGCCGCGCTGCTTGAGGTCCTCGGTGAGCTGTTCGTCGGCCTTCTTGAAGAAGACGCCGCCGACCAGGGGCACGTCCTCCTCGAAGGTGCCGTCCGGGCGGACCGGGTTCACCACCGGCAGGCCGTAGGCACGGCAGACCCTGAGGTCGTCCTCGCCGAAGGCGGGGGACTGGTGCACCAGACCCGTACCGTCCTCGGTCGTGACGTACTCCGCGTTCACGACGTAATGCGCCGGTTCCGGGAACTCTACGAGCTCGAACGGACGTTGATAGGTCCAGCGCTCCATGTCGGCGCCGGTGAAGGTCCGGCCCGTGGTCTCCCAGCCCTCGCCGAGCGCCTTGGCGAGAAGCGGCTCGGCGACGACGAGCTGCTCCTCGCCGTCGGTCGCGACGACGTAGGTGACCTCCGGGTGCGCGGCGACCGCCGTGTTGGACACCAGGGTCCAGGGGGTGGTCGTCCACACCAGGAGCGCGGCCTGGCCGGCGAGCGGACCGGAGGTGAGCGGGAAACGGACGTACACGGAGGGGTCGACGACCGTCTCGTAGCCCTGTGCCAGCTCGTGGTCGGACAGGCCGGTGCCGCAGCGCGGGCACCAGGGGGCGACGCGGTGGTCCTGGACCAGCAGGCCCTTGTCGAAGATCGTCTTCAGCGACCACCAGACCGACTCGATGTACTCGGGGTCCATCGTGCGGTAGGCGTCGTCCAGGTCGGTCCAGTACCCCATGCGGGTCGTCAGCGCCTCGAAGGCGTCGGTGTGACGGGTCACCGACTCCCGGCACCTGGCGTTGAACTCGGCGATGCCGTACTTCTCGATGTCCGGCTTGCCGCTGAACCCCAGCTCCTTCTCGACCGCGAGCTCGACGGGCAGACCGTGGCAGTCCCAGCCGGCCTTGCGGGCCACGTGGTAGCCGCGCATGGTGCGGAAGCGGGGGAAGACGTCCTTGAAGACGCGCGCCTCGATGTGGTGGGCGCCGGGCATGCCGTTGGCGGTGGGCGGGCCCTCGTAGAACACCCACTCGGGGCGGCCCTCGGACTGCTCCAGGGTCTTGGCGAAGATCTTCTGCTCGCGCCAGAAGTCGAGCACGGCGTGCTCGAGGGCGGGCAGGTCGACCTGGGCGGGCACCTGGCGGTACGTCGGCGCTGTCATCTGCGAGCTTCCTCCAACGGACTTGCTGCCTTCCGTCGGAGGGACGAGAGCCTTGTCCTGCATACGCCGTGTGCGGCGCGCTCCCGCGGTACCACCCTCCTTGGCCCTCCGGACGCCGTACGCGCCGGTGAGCCCCCTCATTGGGGTCGCGAAGCCGGCTCTACTGGCCCGTGCGGGGCGTTCTTCCGGCGGCTCCGGGGTGATCTTCACGTCGCGCTCGCCCCCGGGCTCCCACCGTCCCCGGGTCGCTCTGGGCTGCGTACGCCGCTACTCGTCCCCATCCACGCTTCTCGCTCCGCCCAGTGTACGGCGCCGCACGGACAGCGGCCGACCGGTTTTCCGGCCGCCGCCGGGGCGGAGCGGTCCACCTGCCGAGATGACCCGAATGGCGCGGTACGCGTGTTCGCATCCTGGGATGTCCGGCTCGGCGGATTACCGCGCGGGGAGCTGGGCACAACGGATGCATACCTGCTGCGTGGGGGGTGCGGGGCAGGCGGATCGGGCGGCGTGCCCCGTTGCCGCGGGACTCGAGTCGATTTATCGTCCCAGCACGATTCGCGTGCAAGATCACAATATGTGAAGGGGCTGCGGCCATGGTGGCGAAGAAGACCGCCGTACAGCAGCCGGCGCCCGGCCGGTCCAGGGGCACGGCTGCCCCCGACGGCGACACCGAAGGGGGCGGCGGAAAGCAGAGCACGCGCGCGACAGCGGCGGCTCCTTCCAGGAAAACACCGGGTGAAAAGGGTTCCGCCGGGAAAGAGTCCGCGAAGAAGCGGCCGGTGAGGAAGGCGGCCGAGAAGAAGGCCGCCGCGAAGAAGGCCGACGGGGCGACGTCGGAGAAGGCGGAGAAGAGCGCGTCCAGGACCGCGGCGACGAAGACCGCGGCGGAGAAGAGCACGGCCAAGAAGAGCACGGCCAAGAAAGCGGGCGCGGCGCGGGCCGCGAAGCAGACGGGAGCCACGACGGTGGTTGCGAAGAAGACTCCTGGCACGGCCACGGCGGCGGACACCGCCCTCCCCAAGGCGCGGGTCGCCACAGCGCCTCCGGGTGAACTCGCGGTGCGGCCCGGCGAGGACCCGTGGACGCCTGAGGAGGTCACCGAGGCGCGCACCGAGCTGACGGCCGAGGCGATGCGGCTGCGCGCCGAGCTCGATGCGTCCGAGAGCGCCCTGGCCGGGCTGATGCGGGACTCCGGGGACGGTGCGGGTGACGACCAGGCCGACACCGGCACCAAGAACATCACCCGCGAGCACGAACTGGCGCTGGCCGCCAACGCGCGCGAGATGCTCGAACAGACCGAGCGCGCCCTGCAGAAGCTCGACGCGGGCACCTACGGCCTCTGCGAGAACTGCGGAAACCCCATCGGCAAGGCGCGGATGCAGGCCTTCCCGAGGGCCACCCTGTGCGTCGAATGCAAGCAGAAGCAGGAACGCCGCTACTGAGCATCGGGGTCCCCGGGGGCGTGCCGTAGTCTCGTCCCGAGCAGGCACCTAGGTTGAGGGACTCACGTGGCAGAGGCGGAACGCATCATCGGTACGCCGGGCACCCCGGACGACGGCGGCGAGCGGACGGCGGCGCCCGGCGCGTCCGAGGCCACCGGTGCGGATCAGCAGTCCACCGCGGAACGGCGGCCCGGCCGCGGGCGCCGGATCGCCGTGCTCTTCGCGGTGGCCGCCTTCGCGTACGCCCTCGACCTGGTCAGCAAGATGATCGTGGTCGCGAAGCTGGAGCACCACGCGCCGATCGAGGTCGTCGGCGACTGGCTGGAGTTCCACGCGATCCGCAACCCGGGCGCGGCCTTCGGCTTCGGCGGCGCCTTCACGATCATCTTCACGGTGATCGCGGCGGCCGTGATCGTCGTGATCTTCCGGCTGGCCCGCAAGCTGTACAGCTTCCCCTGGGCGGTCGCCCTCGGCCTGCTGCTCGGCGGCGCGCTCGGCAACCTCACCGACCGGATCTTCCGCTCGCCGGGGATCTTCGAGGGCCAGGTCGTCGACTTCATCGCACCCAAGGGCTTCGCGGTGTTCAACCTCGCCGACTCCGCGATCGTCTGCGGCGGCGTCCTGATCGTGCTGCTCTCCTTCCGCGGCCTGGACCCCGACGGCACCGTCCACAAGGACTGAGGGCGCCTCGAGGGGCTTCAGGGGCGTGCGTACGGTGCCGTCGGCGCCGTCCGGCATACTCGACGGGTGAGTACGCTTCCCGAGATCCGAACCCTGCCCGTGCCCGACGGCCTGGAGGGCGAGCGTGTCGACGCCGCCATCTCCCGCATGTTCGGCTTCTCCCGCACCAAGGCGGCCGAGCTGGCCGCGGCGGGCAAGGTCCAGGTCGACGGCTCGGTGGTCGGCAAGTCCGAACGGGTGCGCGGCGGGGCCTGGCTGGAGGTCGAGATGCCGGGGGCGCCCGCGCCCGTGCAGATCGTCGCGGAGCCCGTCGAGGGCATGGAGATCGTGCACGACGACGAGGACGTGGTCGTGATCGTCAAGCCGGTCGGCGTGGCCGCGCACCCCTCGCCGGGCTGGACCGGCCCGACCGTGATCGGCGGTCTGGCAGCCGCCGGCTACCGCATCTCCACCTCCGGCGCCGCCGAGCGCCAGGGCATCGTGCACCGCCTCGACGTCGGCACGTCGGGCCTGATGGTGGTCGCCAAGTCGGAGCGGGCGTACACCTCGCTCAAGCGCCAGTTCAAGGAGCGCACGGTCGACAAGCGCTACCACACGCTCGTGCAGGGCCACCCCGACCCGACCAGCGGCACCATCGACGCCCCGATCGGCCGCCACCCGCAGCACGACTACAAGTGGGCGGTCACGGCCGACGGCAAGCCCTCCGTGACCCACTACGACCTCATCGAGGCGTTCCGCGCGGCCTCCCTGCTCGACGTGAAGCTGGAGACCGGCCGCACCCACCAGATCCGCGTCCACATGGCCGCCCACCGCCACCCCTGCGTCGGCGACCTCACCTACGGCGCCGACCCGACGCTCGCCAAGCGGCTGCGCCTGACCCGCCAGTGGCTGCACGCCGTCCGGCTCGGTTTCGAGCACCCCGCGGACGGCGAGTGGGTCGAGTTCGCCAGCGACTACCCGGCCGATCTGCACAAGGCGCTCGACCAGGTCCGCGAGGAGACCTACGGATGAGCACGCGCGCGTACGCGGTGCGGGTCGCCCGGGACCCCGCCGACCTGGAGGCGTGCTTCGCGGTGCGCAAGCAGGTCTTCGTGGCCGAGCAGGGCGTCCCCGAGGACCTGGAGTACGACGAGTACGACCCCGTCGCCGTGCACGTCCTGGCGGTCCGCGAGGACGGCGTACCCCTCGGCACCGGCCGCCTGCTGTACGGCGAGGTCGCCGCGGCCAAGACCGGCGGCGACCCGTCCCTCGGCTCCCTGGGCCGCCTCGCGGTCGCCGCGGAGGCCCGCGGCCTCGGCGTGGGCGTCGCCCTGGTCCGGGCCATCGAGGAGGCCGCACGCGCGCATGGCCTGACGGCGGTGGACCTGCACGCGCAGACCCACGCGCTGGGCTTCTACGAGCGGCTGGGCTACGAGCCGTACGGGCCGGAGTACGAGGAGGCGGGCATCCCGCACCAGGGGATGCGCAGGGTTCTGTAGCCGGCATGGCAGGCTGGAGGCCCGCTGTGTGATCGTCTACACCCGGAGCGCTCGCCGTGGATCAGTTGGCCCTTCTGTTCGTGCTGCTGCTCGGGGCCTTGGTGAGTGTTCCGATCGGGGACCGGTTCGGACTGCCGGCACCCGTGCTGATGACCTTGTTCGGGATCGTCCTCGCGGTCGCCGACTTCGTGCCGAACGTGAACATCCCGCCCGAGCTGATCCTGCCCGGCCTGCTGCCGCCGCTGCTCTACGCCGCCGTACGGCGGACCTCCTGGCGGCAGTTCACGGCCAACAAACGGCCGATCTTCCTGCTCGCCGTGGCCCTGGTCTTCGTCACCACGCTGTGCGTGGCCGTCGTCGCCAACGCGGTCGTGCCCGGTCTGCCGATCGCCGCCGCGATCGCGCTGGGCGCGCTGGTCGCCCCGCCCGACCCGGTCGCCGCGACCGCCGTCGCCGGACAGCTCGGGCTGCCGCGCCGGCTGGTGTCGATCCTGGAGGGCGAGGGCCTCTTCAACGACGTCACGGCCATCGTGCTCTACCACGTGGCGATCGCGGCCGTGGTCAGCGGCACGTTCTCGCCGTGGCGCGCCGGGCTGGACTTCCTGCTGTCCGCCGTGGTCGCGGTCGTCGTGGGGCTGGTGCTCGGCTGGGGCGCGAACAAGCTGATGGACGTGCTCGGCGACGCGACCCTGCAGATCGGCCTGACCCTGATCGTCCCGTACGCCTCCTACGTCATCGCCGAGGAGCTGCACGGCTCCGGCGTCCTCGCCGTCCTCACCACCGCGCTGTTCATCGCCGAGTACGCGACCGACGCCGACGACGTCATGACCCGGCTCGCCGGATACACCTTCTGGGACATCGTCGACACGCTCGTCACCGGCGTCGCGTTCGGGCTGATCGGCCTGGAACTGCACAACGCGATCCGCACGGCGTCCGGCCGCTGGGGCGAGCTGCTCGGCTGGGCGGCCGCGATCGTGGGCGTGGTGGTCGTGGTGCGGCTGGTCTGGCTGCTGCCGGCGACCTGGCTGACCAAGCGGCTGCACGCCCGGCGGGACTACGACGAGGAGATCCCGACCAGCTGGCGGGAGACCATCGTGATGTGGTGGTCCGGAATGCGCGGGGTGGCCTCGGTGGCCCTGGCCCTGGCCATTCCCCTGAAGACGGACGACGGGTCGGCCTTCCCGGACCGGAACGAGATCGTCTTCATCGCCTTCGGTGTGATCGTGGCGACCCTGGTCCTCCAGGGGCTGACCCTGCCCTGGCTGGTGAAACGGCTGGGCGTACGGGCCGACACCGGCCGCGAGAAGGAGATCGAGAAGGAACTGGCGGTACGGGCGGCGAAGGCGGCACGGCGGCGCCTGAAGGAGATCGAGCAGGTCGAGGAGCTGCCGGAGGACGTGACGGAGCAGATGCTGCGGCGGGCCTTCGAGATCGGGTTCCGGATCAGTCCCGACGTCGTGGAGGACGAGCGGCGGGAGGGCCACGACAAGCGGATGCGGCGGCTGAAGCGGTTGCGGCGGATCCAGCAGGAGATGCTGAGCGCGGCGCGGCACGAGGTGCTGGCGGCGCGGAGCGAGCCGGGGGCGGATCCGGAGATCGTGGACCGGGTGCTGCGGCATCTGGACGTGCGCAGCCTGCGCTGAGCGCTTCGCGCCGGGTGCCGTCGTACGTCTGCGGCGCCGTCGTGGCTGGTCGCGCAGTTCCTTCCCCAGCCTTCGGCCGGGGGCACCCCCAGGCCCCCCCCCGGGGGCGCTGTACAGCAGCGGTCATACAAGTACATGTCGGCTGTGGACAGTCGCAGGCGCCGTCGGCTTCGTCCTCGTAGTCTCGGATCATGGCTCGGAACATTGTGATCAGTGGTGGAGGAACCGGCATCGGGCTCGCCGCGGCGCGGGTGTTCGCCGGGGACGGGGACCGGGTGCTGCTGCTCGGGCGGCGCAGGGAGGTGCTGGAGAAGGCCGGGGTGCCCGGGGCGGAGGTGTACGCCGCCGATCTGGCCGAACCCGAGCAGGTGCGCGAGGTCGCGCGGTTCGTCGCCGAGGAGTTCGGCACCGTGGACGTGCTCATCCACAGTGCCGGGGGGAACGCGGCGTTCGCGCCCGGCGCGGAGGCCGGTGACCCGCTCGACGCCGTCGCCCGTGTCTGGAGCGGCAACTTCCGGCAGAACACGCTGACCGCCGTGCTGCTCACGGAGGCGCTGAAGGACCGGCTCGCCGACCCCGGCGGGCGGGTGCTGTTCCTGAGCTCCATAGCGGCCTTCCGGGGCTCGGGAACCGGGTCCTACGCGGCGTCCAAGGCCGCCCTGCACCCCTACGCCCATGACCTGGCCCGGCAGCTGGGGCCGCGCGGGGTCACCGTGAACGTGGTCGCGCCCGGATATGTCGAGGACACCGAGTTCTTCGGCGGCCCCGTCGACGAGGCCCGGCGGGAGCGGCTCGTCGCCGAGACGTCCACGGGGCGGGCCGGCATCCCCGGTGACGTCGCCGCCACCCTGCACTGGCTGGCCTCCCCGGCCGCCGGGCACGTCACCTCGCAGATCGTCCAGGTCAACGGCGGCGCCGAACGCGGCCACTGAGGGCGCGGGGCGAGGAGAGCGGAGCGGTCAGAGGGGGCCGGTGTAGGGCCGCTCGTGCAGGCGCCGGTTGGCGCCGGCCGCCACCCCGTCCTGGGAGGGGATGATCCCGCCGGGCGGCAGGACCGCGTCGGCCGTGTTGACCCGGGGCAGGGCGTAGGGGTGCTCCGCGCACAGCCAGGTGATCATCTGCTCGCGGACGGTCACCCGGACCGTCCAGATGTCGTCCGCGTCCTTGGCGGTCACCAGCGCCCGGACCTGCATCGTGTTCGGTGTGGAGTCGGTGACCACCAGACCGTAGGCCCGCCCGTCCCAGGCCGGGCACGCGCGCAGGATGTCCTGGAGCTTGTCCCGCATGGCCTCGACCGGTGCCGAGTGGTCGACGTGCCAGTAGACGATCCCCGTCATTTGCGGGGTGCCCCGCGACCAGTTCTCGAAGGGTTTGGAGGTGAAGTACGACACCGGCATGGTGATCCGGCGCTCGTCCCAGGTCCGCACCGTCAGAAAGGTCAGGGTGATCTCTTCCACCGTGCCCCACTCGCCGTCGACCACGACGGTGTCACCGAGGCGCACCATGTCGCCGAAGGCGATCTGCAGACCGGCGAACATGTTCGCCAGCGTGGACTGGGCGGCCACACCGGCGACGATGCCGAGGACTCCGGCGGAGGCCAGCAGCGAGGCGCCGGCCGTGCGCATCGCCGGGAAGGTCAGCAGCATCGCCGCGACGGCCACCACGCCGACGACCGCCGTCACCACCCGCATGATCAGCGAGACCTGGGTGCGCACCCGGCGGACCCGGGCCGCGTCGTGGTGGGCGCGTGCGTAGCGGTCGTAGGTCGACTGCACGACGGCCGCCGCGATCTGCACCACCAGCCAGGCGGCCGACCCGATCAGTACCAGGGTCAGGACCTGGCCGACGGCCACCCGGTGCTCCAGGATCAGTTCGGCCTGGTCGTAGGAGCCTCTGAGCAGGGCCGCGCACAGCACCAGCTGGTAGGGGATGCGGCCGCGGCGCAGCAAGCCCCACAGCGGCGTCTCGCTGTGCCGTGCGTCGGCCTTGCGCAGCAGTAGATCGGTCGCCCAGCCGATCAGCAGGGTGAGGACGACGGCGCCGCCGAACACGATCAGCGGGCGGAGTACGTTCTCCATCTCCATGGATCCGAACGTAACCGGATTTGCGGGGTCCTGAACATGTCGACCGGTGAGAAGGACGTCACGGTCCGAGGCGGAGGGAGGTCGGTGCCCCCGGCGGAGGCTGGCACCATGGGCGCATGAACATCATGCTCTTTCACTCGACCTATGGGCTCAGGCCCGCGGTGCGCGAGGCCGCGGACCGGCTGCGTGCCGCCGGGCACGAGGTGTGGACGCCGGACCTGTTCGAGGGGCGCACGTTCGACACGGTCGAGGAGGGCATGGCGTTCAACGAGTCGATCGGCAAGGACGAGCTGCTGAAGCGGGCCGTGCTGGCGGCGGCGCCGTACTCGGAGCGCGGGCTGGTGTACGCGGGGTTCTCGCTGGGCGCCTCGATCGCGCAGACGCTGGCGCTGGGCGACGAGCGGGCGCGGGGGCTGCTGCTTCTGCACGGCACGTCGGACATCGCGCCCAGCGCCTCGGTGGACGACCTGCCGGTGCAGCTGCACGTGGCCGAGCCGGACGCCTTCGAGACGGACGACTGGCTCAGCGCCTGGTACCTGCAGATGGGCCGGGCCGGCGCCGACGTGGAGGTCTACCGGTACCAGGGAGCCGGTCACCTCTACACCGACCCCGGTCTGCCGGACTACGACGAGGAGGCCGCCGAGGCCACCTGGCGGGTGGCGCTCGGCTTCCTCGACACGCTGTAGGAGACGGTTACACCGGGTCGTAGGTGCGCTCGACCTTCTGGGTGCCGCTGCGGGTGCGGTACGACCGCTCCCAGGACGAGGTGGCGTCGGCCTTCGTCTTGTCGGAGAGGACGTAGTAGTCCATCTGCGCCCGCGCGGCCGTGATGTCCAGGATGCCGTAGCCGTGCCGGTCCGTGTCGACCCAGTGCACGTGGCGGTTGGCCAGCTGGATGACGGGGGCGGCGACGGCGGAGACGACGCCGGGGGAGACCTTCAGGATGTCGTCGAGGTTGTCGGAGGTCACCGAGGTGACCACGAACTCGGTGGCGGCCGAGGCGGACAGCGGGTAGGTCCCGGCGTCCACGGGTACGTCGTTGGCCCAGGCCATGTGGATGTCGCCGGTGAGGAACACCGTGTTGGTGATCGCGTTGGAGCGCAGGTGGGCCAGCAGCTCGCGGCGGTCGTCGGTGTAGCCGTCCCACTGGTCGGTGTTGAGGGCGAGGCCGTCCTGGGGCAGGCCGAGCAGCTTGGCGAGCGGCTTGAACAGATCGGCGGAGAGCGAGCCGATGGCGAACGGCGAGATCATCACCGAGTTGCCGACGAGCCGCCAGGTGGTGTCGGAGGCCTTGAGACCGGCCTTGAGCCAGTCGAGCTGGGCGCGGCCGGTGATGGTGCGGTCGGGGTCGTCGACCGAGCCGCTGCCCGTGGACACCTGCTGGGAGCGGAAGGAGCGCAGGTCGAGCAGGGAGAGGTCGGCGAGCTTGCCGAAGCGCAGCCGGCGGTAGGTGGTGCCCGCGATGGCCGGGCGGACCGGCATCCACTCGAAGTAGGCCTGCTTGGCGGCGGCCTGACGGGCCGTCCAGGTGCCTTCGGCGCCCTCGGTGTGGTTCTCGGCACCGCCGGACCAGGAGTCGTTGGCGAACTCGTGGTCGTCCCAGATGGCGATGACCGGCGCCTTGGCGTGCAGGGCCTGCAGATCGGTGTCGGTCTTGTACTTGCCGTGCCGTATGCGGTAGTCGGCGAGCGTGATGATCTCGTGGGTGGGCGCGTGCTCGCGGACCACGGTGTCGCGGGTGCCGTACTCGCCGGTGCCGTACTCGTAGATGTAGTCGCCGAGGTGCAGCCAGGCGTCGAGGTCGCTGCGCGCGGCCAGGTGCCGGTAGGAGGCGAAGTAGCCGGCCTCCCAGTTGGCGCAGGAGACCACGCCGAAGCGCAGGCCGGAGACGGTGGCGTCCGCCGCGGGCGCGGTGCGGGTGCGCGCCACCGGTGAGTCCGTGGAACCGGCCGAGAAGCGGAACCAGTAGTCGGTGGCCGGGGCGAGGCCGCGGATGTCCGCCTTGACGGTGTGGTCGGATGCGGCGGTCGCGGTGGTGGAGCCCTTGGAGACGACGTTCGTCAGCGCCTTGTCGGTGGCGACGACCCAGCTGACCTCGGTGTTCGGGCCGACCCCGGAGCCCGGGGTCGCGTCGGCGGTCGGCGTCACCCGGGTCCACAGCAGGATGCCGTCGGGGAGCGGGTCGCCGGAGGCGACGCCGTGCAGGAAGGCGGGCGCGTCCGTGGCGGCCCGGGCCGGCAGCGCGGCGGCCAGCGGTGCGGCCAGGACAGCGGTCGCCGCCGCGGCCTTGACGACCGTACGGCGGCGGGGGGAGAGGGAGTGTGCACTCTCGGAAGACTGTATTGATCTGTTTCGACTGGTCACGAGCGCTCAGGTTACTGACCAGTATGAACAAGAGCAGGCGAACTGACCAAAGTTCGCCTGCTCTTCACGTGGAGCCGGGAATTCCGCTCGGGCGTCAGGCCTTGAGGGCCGCGTCCACCACGGAGTTGAAGGCGTCGACCGTCATCGGCGGGTTGCCGCTGGAGTCGGCCGTCAGGATCTTGCCGTTCATGACGAAGCTCGGAGTGCCCGTGACGCCGTCCTTGTTGGTGTCCCAGGTCTTCGACATGGCCAGCGCCCAGGCGTCGTACTTGCCGGAGTTGACGTCCGCCTGGAAGGACTTGTTGTCCTTGAGCGCCGGGACGGTGTTGGCGACCTCGATGAGGTAGCTGTCGCTCTTGAACTTGTCGGTGGACTCGTCCGGGTGCCACTTCTTCGAGTACAGGGCGGTCTTGTACTCCAGGAAGGCCTCGTCGCTGACGTTCAGCGCGGCGCCCATGGCGGCCATGGCGTTCTTGGAGCCCTCGCCACGGGAGCCGATCCGGCCTTTGCCGAGCGAGTCGCCGTCGAGGAACGTGCCTCCGATGTACTGGATCTTGAACTTGCCGTCGTCGATGTCCTTCTTGACCGTCGAACCGACGGTTTGCTCGAACTGGGCGCAGATCGGGCAGCGCGGGTCCTCGTAGACCTTCAGGGTCTTCTCGGCGGTGGACTTGCCGATGATGACGGTGGTGCCGTCGGTGCCCGTGGTGTGGGCCGGGGCGACGACCTTCTCGTCCTTCACGGCCTCCCAGTGGCTGGGCTTGTTGGCCTGGACGACGGCGTAGCCTATGCCGCCAGCCGCAGCCAGCACGGCCACGACCGAGCCGGCCACGATGGCCTGCCGCCTGACCTTGGCGCGCTTGGCCTGCTTCTCGCGTTCGGCGCGCAGCCGTTCCCGGGCCGCGTTCTTGGCAGCTGCGCTGTTCCGCTTGCTCATGTCGGTGATCTCCATAGGGGACGCGCACGTGTCGTACGCGGGATACGTGTGGGGGACTCGTCGTGCTCGGGCGGGCGGGGCGCTCAGGCGAAGGGCAGGGCGAGCGCCCCGGCGCACGGCGGTCCGCGCCGTCCCAGGGAGTGCACGAGGAGCAGGTCGCGGACGGCGGCCGGGTGCGGCGCCGTCCGCGGCAGCCGTCGTACCGGAGCCGGCCGGGCCGTGCCCGCGGCGGCCGCGAGGAGCAGCGGGCGGAAGGTGGTGGCGGCGACCGCGCGCAGCAGCTGGGTCAGGGCGCGCTCGCCGCGGCGCAGCCAGGCGGCGGCGAGCAGCCCGACGCCGACGTGCGCGGCGAGCAGCAGCCAGGCGGCGGCCGGGTCGGCGTGCGCGAGGGCCGCGGCGGCACGGGAGCCGCCGGTCATCCGGGCCAGCGGGGTGCCCACCGTGCCGCCGTGGCAGAGCACGTCGAAGCCGACCGCACGCAGCGGGCCGGCGATGGGGCCGCCCGCCCGGCCGTAGCAGGCGTGCTGGCCGGTGGTGAAGACCGTGTCGGCGGCCAGCTCCAGCGGGATCAGCAGGGCCGCGATCCGGCCGAAGCCGCGCTCGCGGCCCGCCAGCGCGTACGCCGTGCCGAACACGCCGGCCGCGACCGCGGCCACCGTCGTGAACGGCAGCGGGGCCCGGGACAGCAGCACGTGCGACGCGGTGCTGAGCGTCACGACGAAGGCCGTGAACAGCGCCGCGCGCACGGCTCTGAGCTGGGTCCCGGATATGTCCATAGCGGTGGAGAGTCTGTCACGTACTCATGTAAGGGACCCCTAAAAAGGCCCTGAGAATCGGCGAAGGTTACAGCCCTGGAATGCGGCCGTTGCGGAAGAGGTCGACGAAGATCTGGTGGTCGGCACGCGCGCGGGCGCCGTAGCTGTGCGCGAACTCGGTGAGCAGGCCGGCGAAGCCGTCCTCGTCGGCCGCGATCGCCGCGTCGATGGCCCGCTCGGTGGAGAACGGCACCAGGGACTCGCCGGAGGTGTCGTCGGCCGCCGAGTGCATGGACGCCGTGGCCCGGCCGAGGTCGGCGACGACCGCCGCGATCTCCTCCGGGTCGTCGATGTCGCTCCAGTCCAGGTCCACCGCGTACGGCGACACCTCGGCGACCAGCTGCCCCGCGCCGTCCAGCTCGGTCCAGCCCAGCCACGGGTCGGCGTGCGCCTGGAGGGCGCGCTGCGAGATCACCGTGCGGTGGCCCTCGTGCCGGAAGTAGTCCCGGATCGCCGGGTCCGTGACGTGCCGGGAGACGGCCGGGGTCTGGGCCTGCTTGATGTAGATCACCACGTCGTTCTCCAGGGCGTCCGTGGCGCCCTCCAGGAGGATGTTGTACGACGGCAGGCCGGCCGAGCCGATGCCGATGCCCCGGCGGCCGACGACGTCCTTCACGCGGTAGGAGTCCGGACGGGACAGCGACGCCTCCGGGAGCGTCTCCAGGTAGCCGTCGAAGGCCGCGAGCACCTTGTAGCGGGTCGCCGCGTCCAGCTCGATGGAGCCGCCGCCGGAGGCGAAGCGGCGCTCCCAGTCGCGGATCTCCGTCATCGAGTCCAGCAGCTCGAAGCGGGTCAGCGAGCGGGCCGCGCGCAGCGCGCCGAGAAGCGGGCCCTCGGCGGTGTCCAGGGTGAACGGCGGCACCTCGTCGCTCTTCGCGCCGGTCGCCAGCGCACGGATGCGCTCGCGGTACGCATCCGCGTAGACCTCGACCAGCTCGGTGATCTGCTCGTCGCTGAGCGCCTTCGCGTACCCGATCAGTGCGATGGAGGCGGCGAAGCGCTTCAGGTCCCAGGTGAACGGGCCGACGTAGGCCTCGTCGAAGTCGTTGACGTTGAAGACCAGGCGGCCGTTGGAGTCCATGTAGGTGCCGAAGTTCTCCGCGTGCAGGTCGCCGTGGATCCACACGCGCGAGGTGCGCTCGTCCAGGTACGGGCCGGTGTATATCCGGCCGCCGCCCAGCCCGGCGTGCTCCGCGTCCAGGTCGTGGTAGAAGAGCGCGGCCGTGCCCCGGTAGAAGGCGAACGCCGAGGCCGCCATCTTCCGGAACTTCACGCGGAACGCGGCCGGGTCGGCGGCCAGGAGCTCGCCGAAGGCGGTGTCGAAGACGGCGAGGATCTCCTCGCCGCGCTGCTCGCCGTTGAGCTGGGGGACCGACATCGCTGGGTGCCTCCTGGTACGGGTGATGCCTGACATGTGGCACGGATCTCTCGCCGGGACCAACGTGCGAAGGTCCGCGGGAGTGCCCGCTTTCTTCGCATGAAGGTACGCGGGGCAGCCCGCCCGGTGTCAGTGCCGAGGCATAGGATTCCGCTGTCCCACCAGACTGTCCGCAGCCGGTCGGAAGATCGTCGACGCCCGCCCACCCGTCACCCGACCACCGCCCCTCAACGAGGCGCTTCGCGCCGCACCTGATTTATTTCGGAGGCCGAAACCGTGTCAAAGCCGCCCTTCACGCACCTGCACGTCCACACCCAGTACTCGCTGCTGGACGGTGCCGCGCGGCTCAAGGACATGTTCAACGCCTGCAACGAGATGGGCATGACCCATATCGCCATGTCCGACCACGGCAACCTGCACGGGGCGTACGACTTCTTCCACTCCGCGAAGAAGGCCGGGGTCACCCCGATCATCGGGATCGAGGCGTACGTCGCCCCCGAGTCGCGGCGGAACAAGCGCAAGATCCAGTGGGGCCAGCCGCACCAGAAACGGGACGACGTCTCCGGTTCCGGCGGTTACACCCACAAGACGATGTGGGCCGTGAACAGCACGGGGCTGCACAACCTCTTCCGGCTCTCCTCGGACGCGTACGCCGAGGGCTGGCTGCAGAAGTGGCCCCGGATGGACAAGGAGACCATCGCCCAGTGGTCCGAGGGGATCGTCGCCTCCACGGGCTGCCCCTCGGGTGAGGTCCAGACCCGGCTGCGCCTCGGCCAGGAGGAGGAGGCCCTCAAGGCCGCCGCCGACTACCAGGACATCTTCGGCAAGGACCGCTACTTCCTGGAGCTGATGGACCACGGCATCGACATCGAGCACCGGGTCCGCGACGGCCTCCTGGAGATCGGCCGGAAGCTCGGCATCCCGCCGCTGGTGACGAACGACTCGCACTACACCTACGCGCACGAGGCGACCGCCCACGACGCCCTGCTGTGCATCCAGACCGGCAAGAACCTCTCCGACCCGGACCGCTTCAAGTTCGACGGCACCGGCTACTACCTGAAGTCCACGGACGAGATGTACGCCATCGACTCCTCGGACGCCTGGCAGCAGGGGTGCGCCAACACGCTCCTGGTCGCCGAGATGGTCGACACCACCGGCATGTTCGAGGCCAGGAACCTCATGCCGAAGTTCGACATCCCCGACGGCTACACCGAGGTCACCTGGTTCAAGGAGGAGGTCCGCCGGGGCATGGACCGCCGCTTCCCGGGCGGGGTCCCCGAGGACCGGCAGAAGCAGGTCGAGTACGAGATGGACGTCATCATCCAGATGGGGTTCCCGGGCTACTTCCTCGTCGTCGCCGACTTCATCATGTGGGCCAAGAACAACGGCATCGCGGTCGGCCCCGGCCGAGGCTCCGCGGCCGGTTCGATCGTCGCCTACGCGATGGGCATCACCGACCTCGACCCGATCCCGCACGGCCTGATCTTCGAGCGGTTCCTCAACCCCGAGCGCGTCTCCATGCCCGACGTCGACATCGACTTCGACGAGCGCCGGCGCGTCGAGGTGATCAGGTACGTGACCGAGAAGTACGGCGCGGACAAGGTCGCCATGATCGGCACCTACGGCAAGATCAAGGCCAAGAACGCGATCAAGGACTCCGCGCGCGTGCTGGGCTACCCGTACGCGATGGGCGACCGCATCACCAAGGCCATGCCCGCCGACGTCCTCGGCAAGGGCATCGACCTGGACGGCATCACCAACCCCACGCATCCCCGGTACAACGAGGCGGGCGAGGTCCGGGGGATGTACGAGAACGAACCGGACGTGAAGAAGGTCATCGACACCGCCAAGGGCGTCGAGGGCCTGGTCCGGCAGATGGGTGTGCACGCCGCCGGCGTGATCATGTCCAGCGAGACCATCACCGAGCACGTCCCGGTGTGGGTGCGGCACACCGACGGCGTGACCATCACGCAGTGGGACTATCCGAGCTGCGAGTCGCTCGGCCTGCTGAAGATGGACTTCCTGGGCCTGCGCAACCTCACGATCATGGACGACGCCGTCAAGATGGTGAAGTCCAACAAGGGCGTCGACATCGACCTCCTGGCGCTCCCGCTGGACGACCCGACGACCTTCGAACTGCTCCAGCGCGGCGACACCCTCGGTGTCTTCCAGTTCGACGGCGGCCCCATGCGTTCGCTGCTGCGCCTGATGAAGCCCGACAACTTCGAGGACATCTCCGCCGTGTCGGCGCTGTACCGGCCGGGCCCGATGGGCATGGACTCGCACACGAACTACGCGCTGCGCAAGAACAAGCTCCAGGAGATCACCCCGATCCACAAGGAGTTGGAGGAGCCCCTCGAAGAGGTCCTCGCGGTCACCTACGGTCTGATCGTCTACCAGGAGCAGGTGCAGAAGGCCGCCCAGATCATCGCCGGCTACTCCCTCGGCGAGGCCGACATCCTGCGCCGCGTGATGGGCAAGAAGAAGCCCGACGAACTGGCCAAGAACTTCACGATCTTCCAGGCCGGCGCCAAGAAGAACGGCTACAGCGACGAGGCGATCCAGGCCCTGTGGGACGTGCTGGTCCCGTTCGCCGGCTACGCGTTCAACAAGGCGCACTCCGCCGCGTACGGCCTGGTCTCGTACTGGACCGCCTATCTCAAGGCGAACTACCCGGCCGAGTACATGGCCGCGCTGCTGACCTCCGTCAAGGACGACAAGGACAAGTCGGCGATCTACCTCAACGAATGCCGCCGCATGGGCATCAAGGTGCTCCCGCCGAACGTCAACGAGTCGGTGCACAACTTCGCCGCGCAGGGCGACGACGTGATCCTGTTCGGCCTGGAGGCCGTGCGCAACGTCGGCACCAACGTCGTCGAGTCGATCATCAAGAGCCGCAAGGCCAAGGGCAAGTACGCCTCCTTCCCCGACTACCTCGACAAGGTCGAGGCCGTCGCGTGCAACAAGCGCACCACGGAGTCGCTGATCAAGGCGGGCGCGTTCGACACTCTCGGGCACACCCGCAAGGGCCTCACCGCCCAGTACGAACCGATGATCGACAACGTGGTCGCGGTCAAGCGCAAGGAGGCCGAGGGCCAGTTCGACCTCTTCGGCGGGATGGGCGAGGAGGAGAGCAGCGAGCCCGGCTTCGGACTGGACGTCGAGTTCACCACCGAGGAGTGGGACAAGACCTATCTGCTCGCCCAGGAGCGGGAGATGCTCGGTCTGTACGTCTCCGACCACCCGCTCTTCGGCCTGGAGCACGTGCTCTCCGACAAGGCCGACGCGGGCATCGCCCAGCTCACCGGCGGCGAGCACGCGGACGGCGCGGTGGTCACCATCGGCGGCATCATCTCGGGCCTCCAGCGCAAGATGACCAAGCAGGGCAACGCCTGGGCGATCGCCACCGTGGAGGACCTCGCGGGCTCCATCGAGTGCATGTTCTTCCCGGCGACCTACCAGCTGATCTCGACCCAACTCGTCGAGGACGCGGTCGTGTTCGTCAAGGGGCGCCTGGACAAGCGTGAGGACGTGCCGCGCCTGGTGGCGATGGAGCTGGCGGTCCCCGACCTGTCCAACGCGGGCACCAACGCGCCCGTGATCCTCACCATCCCCGCCACCCGGGTCACCCCGCCGATGGTCAGCCGCCTCGGTGAGATCCTCAGCCACCACAAGGGCGACAGCGAGGTCCGGATCAAGCTCCAGGGTCCGACCAAGACGACCGTGCTGCGCCTGGACCGGCACCGGGTGAAGCCGGACCCGGCGCTGTTCGGCGACCTCAAGGTGCTGCTCGGCCCGTCCTGCCTGGCCGGATAGGGCCCCGGCTCCCGGCCGGCCGTACACGCGCGGAAGGGGCGCACCCGCAACGGGTGCGCCCCTCCTGCGTGCCCGGGCTTCAACGGCCCGGCGGAACCTGGGGGTCCGCTCAGTTGTGGCCGAAGCTCTTCTGCTTCTTCCGGGCAACGTCGGCGGGGCTGCCCTGGATGTGCGACACCGGCGATTCCTGGGACTCGCTCTGCGCGCGCTGCCCGTGCTCGTGGGGCTGCTCGGCGTGCGGGGTGCGGGCCTGGGAGCCGCCCTTGCGGTTCTTGTTCTTGGCCATGGTGATCTGCCTCCTGTGGGGGATCTAGGGGCCGAATTCAGATTCACATAGGCTGACAACAGGCGCATTTCGGATAATTACCGTCTGTAACAGGGCTTGTCGGAGAGCAAGGGCCCGAAACGCCACGCCGAAGATCGAGTTCGGGCCGTTAACCCCCGCGTGGTCGGGCAGACTCGAAGGAAGCCCCGAAAGCAAACCTCCCGGAAAGAGGGTGAGTCGCGTGGACCGCTGCATCGTCCTGGTGGACGCCGGGTATCTGCTGGGTGCCGCCGCCAGTCTCCTCGCCGGTGAGCCCTCCCGATCCCGCATCACCGTCGACCACGCCGCGCTGATCCAGGCGCTGCGCGACCGCGCGGAGTCCGACACCGAGCGTCCACTGCTGCGCATCTACTGGTTCGACGGCGCCCCCGACCGTGTCCCGCAGCCGGAACACCGCCGGCTGCGGGTGATGCCCCGGGTGACCGTCCGGCTGGGGGCCCTGACCCGCAGCGACGGACGCTGGGCGCAGAAGGGCGTGGACGCGGCCATGCACGCCGAGCTGACCGAACTGGCCAGGAACGGGGCCTGCTCCGACGTCGTCCTGGTGACCGGCGACGGGGACCTGCTGCCGGGCATGATGGCCGCCAAGGAGCACGGGGTCGCCGTGCACCTGTGGGCCGTGCAGGCGGCCGACGGCGACTACAACCAGTCCGAGGACCTGGTCGCCGAGGCCGACGAGCGGCGGGTGCTGGACCGGGCGTGGATCACCCAGGCGGTGCGGGCCAAGGAGCTGACCGCGGTCTGTGCGCCGCCGCCGGTGCCGCGGCCGGAGATCGCCGCGATCCTCTCGGCGCCGCTGCCCGAGTCGTCGCTGTCCTCGGCCCCCGAGCCGGGGACCGAGGACGTGGACCGGGCGCCCGCGGCGAGCGTCGTGGAGAACGGGGCGCCGGAGCGGGTGCCGGCGCCCAAGGGAGTGCCGACGCCCAAGGATCTCGCCGCACTGCGGGCACCGGGCGCCCAGTCGGTCCAGCACCCGGCGACCACGGCCACCCTGCGGTGGTCCTCCGACAAGGGGTGGGTGGACCGGCCGGGGGTCGCGGCGGAGCCGGCGGAGGCGGCTTCCATGCCGACGCTGGCGCAGTTGACCACCGCGGAGCAGCGGTGGGCCGACCGCGAGGAGGACATCACGACCGTAGGCGGGGACCCCTACGAGGTCGGTCAGGTGTTCGCCCGGCGGTGGATGTCGCGGCTCGGGGACCAGGTGCATCTGCAGAAGCTGTCCGGGATGTATCCGCGGATTCCGCACCGGATCGACGGGGAGCTGTTGCGGTACGCGGCCCGGTTCGGGTTGCTGGCCCACAAGGACGACCAGATCGACGAGAATGACCGGTACGCCATTCGGGCGGGGTTCTGGAGAGAGTTCGACGTGCCGGCGGGGGCCGGGGAGCATGCGTCGGCGGAGTGAGAGAAGGGGACCGCGGTGGTGATTTCGGCTGCGGGTGGGTGGGGGCTGGTCGCGCAGTTCCTCACGCCCCTCAGGGGGCGCTGCACCGCGCGGAGTCGCGAGCAGAGGCGCCCCAAAGGCGAGTAAACGGGGGCGACCCCGTAGTCTCGTCCCTTGTGAGTACGGGCGTGGGGCAGGCACTTCGGCGGCAGGGTGATGTCGTGTGTGCTGTGCGTGGGCTGACCAAGACCTACGCCGCGGTCAAAGGGCGGCGTGGTGCCCCCGCCGTGCCCGAGGTGCGGGCCACCGACGGGGTGGAGCTCGACGTCCGGCGCGGGGAGATCTTCGGGCTGCTCGGGCCGAACGGGGCCGGCAAGTCGACGCTCGTACGGCAGCTCACCGGACTGCTGCGGCCCGACGCGGGCAGTGTCGAGATCCTCGGGCACGACATCGTGCGGCACCCGGAGCGGGCCGCGCGGATCCTCGCCTACCTCGGGCAGGAGTCCAGCGCCCTCGACGAGCTGACCGTGTCCCTCGCGGCCGAGACCACCGGGCGGCTGCGCGGACTGGACGTGCGCCAGGCGCGGCGCGAGCGCGATGCCGTACTGGAGGAGCTGGGCCTGACGCCGATCGCCGGGCGGGCGCTCAAGAAGCTCTCCGGGGGCCAGCGGCGGCTCGCCTGCTTCGCCGCCGCGCTGGTCGGGGAACGGCCGCTGCTCGTGCTCGACGAGCCGACGACCGGGATGGACCCCGTGGCCCGGCGGGCCGTGTGGGCCGCCGTCGACCGGCGGCGGGCCGAACAGGGCGCCACCGTGGTGCTGGTCACCCACAACGTCATCGAGGCCGAGACGGTCCTCGACCGGGTCGCCGTCCTCGACCAGGGCCGGGTCATCGCCTGCGACACCCCCGCCGGGCTCAAGGAACGGGTCGCGGGCGAGGTGCGGGTCGAACTGGTGTGGCGGGAGCGGGCGCCGCTGGACGTGCCCGAGGTGGCCGTCCTGCGGGAGCGCGCCGTCGAGTCCGGCCGGCGGTGGACGCTGCGGCTCGCCCCCGAGGAGGCGCGTGCCGTCGTCGCCACGGTGACCGGCGGGGCCGCGTTCGCCGCCCTCGACGACTTCACCCTCGCCACGCCCAGCCTGGAGGACGTCTACCTGGCGCTGGGCGGCGCCGCACGGCAGGGGCTGGTGAAGGCGTGACGACCGGTGCGAGGGTGAACAGGACGGCGGCCGGGCGCGTACGGAAAGACGCGGCAGCGGTCGGGGCCGCAGGTGCCGCACGGAAAGGGAGCAGCGCGACGTGAGTCTCGTACCCGCTGAGGTTCTGCCGGGCGGTGCCCTGGCCGTGGAGGAGACGGCGACGGGCGTCCCGGCGGCCGAGCTGGGCCCGCGGGCGCGGCTGTGGCCGTCGCTGGTGGCCGTCTACCGCGCGCAGCTGTCCCGGGCCCGGGTGGCGCGGATCCCGCTGCTGTTCGTCGCGACCTTCCAGTCCGTCGGCATCATGATCATGATGCGCGGGGTGGTGGACTCGCGGGGCGAGGCCCAGTCCGTGGTGGCCGGGTCGTCGGTGGTCGTGCCGCCGGCCTCGGTGGTGCTCGGGGCGGCCGCCGCCTACGCCTCCTTCACCGTGCCGGGGACGCTGGTCACGGCCGTCTTCGGGTGCGTCCTGTTCGGGCTGCCGCTCGGGAACCTGTGGATCCTCGTCGCGGTGATCCCGCTCGCCGGGGCCGCCCTGGCCGGGCTGGGGGCGGCCTGCGGCCTGCTCGCGCCCCGTCCCGAACTCGCCACGCTCCTCGGGCAGCTGGGCATGTCGGCGGCGCTGCTGCTCGGTGTGCTGCCGCCGGACCGGATGCCGGGGATCATCCAGTTCGCGCGCGACCTGCTGCCCTCGACGTACGGCGTGGAGGCCTACGCCCGGACCTTCGGGGCGCGGCCCGACTGGGCCGTCGTCCTCGCTGACCTGGGGGTGTGCGCCGGGGTGGGGATCGTCTCGCTGGCCGCCGCCACCTGGGCGTACCGCAGGGCCGCCGTCCGGTGACGCGCCCCACAGGCCGACCTGGCACGATGGCAGGGTGACCGCACCGTTGACGCCGCCTCCGCCGCCGCACGACCAGTCCTCGCACCAGGCCTGGCAGGCTCCGCCGCCCGACGGGGAGACCGTGGGGGAGTACGGACAGGACGGTCCCGGGATGAAGACCGAACTGCGGGAAGGCGCCGTCATCGCCGTCGCGGTGGCGGTGAGCGGGGTGCTGCTCGGGCTGCTGTGGCTGTGGCTGGCGCCGCACGTGCCGCTGGTGGGGGACCAGTCCGGCAAGAGCTGGGCGGTCTACCTCAAGGACAGCGAGGGGGAGCAGGCGGCCGGGGTGGACGGGACGTTCACGCTGCTGGCGCTGGCCTTCGGGGTCGTGAGCGCGGTCGTGGTGTTTCTGTGGCGGCGGCGTGGGGGTGTGCCGCTGGTGGTGGCGCTGGGGGTCGGGGGGCTGCTGGCGTCGGTGCTGGCCTGGCGGCTCGGGGTGTGGCTGGGGCCGGAGCAGGACGTGATCGCCCATGCGAAGGCCGTGGGCAAGGGGGTGACGTTCTCCGCGCCGCTGAAGCTCGGGGCGAAGGGGGCGTTGCTGGCGTGGTCGTTGTCGGCGTTGGTGGTCCATCTGGGCCTGACGGCCCTGTTCGGCCCACGGGACCCGGAGCCGCCGTACGACGACGGCCCGTACGCCGCTCCACCGGCGTAGTTCTTCTCGCCCCCGCCGCCCCCACCCGTCCCGTCCCTCCAGGGGGTGGGCCCCTTCGACCGCCCTTTGCGGGGGCTGCCGCCCCCGCACCCCCGCTTCGGCCTGAACGGCCTCGTCCTCAAACGCCGGACGGGCTGACATGTGGTGTCGACCGGCTTTTGTCCTCAGGCGTCGGACGGGGTGTTCGGTTACTGGTAAGCGGAGGGCGCGGCAGCAGAGCCAGGGGCGCGGAGAACTGCGCGACCAGCCCTCGACGGCCCGCAGTCCACCTGTCACCTCGCCGCGCCCCCCCATCCGCCTATGCCGGACGGCGACCGTGGTTTGAGCGGCGCTTCTTCAGGCGCCACTTCCTTTTCCGTGTCTTCTTCGACATGTCTTCCGTACTTAACCCAGCACGGAGACTTCGTCGAGAGGTCACGCACGGCCGATGGGGGCCAGGGTCGCGTCCGTGAGGGTCGCGAGGGCGGCGGGGGCGAGCTCCACCTCCAGGCCCCGGCGGCCCGCCGAGACGCAGATCGTGGCGTGGGCCGACGCGGAGGCGTCCAGGACCGTGGGAAGTCTTCTGCGCTGGCCCAGCGGGGAGATGCCGCCACGGACATAGCCCGTCGTGCGCTCGGCCAGAGCCGGGTCCGCCATCGCCGCGCGCTTGCCGCCGACCGCCGTGGCCAGGGCCTTGAGGTCCAGGCTGCCCGCCACGGGGACGACGGCGACCGTGAGCGTGCCGTCGACGTCCGCGACGAGGGTCTTGAAGACGCGCTCGGGGGACACGCCCATCGCCTCGGCCGCCTCCTCGCCGTAGGACGGGTGGGCGGGGTCGTGGTCGTAGGAGTGGACCGTGAAGTCCACGCCCGCCGTGGTCAGGGCGACCGTCGCGGGGGTGCCACCGGCGCCGGACTGCTGCTTCTTCGACTTCTTCGGCATTCAGGAAACCCCGGCTCAGTTCAGGCTCGTCGGCGCCCGCGTCAGGTCCGCCGCGGGCAGTGACGGCAGGTTACGGATGATCGCCGTCTCGGAGCGAAGGAGTTTCAGCTCGTCGCGGAGGCGGGACGCCGTGTCGGGTGCCTGGAGGAGGCGCTGCTTGGTGGGGGTGTCGTGCATCATCGCGGCCGCGACCAGGTAGGAGACGACGGACGGCTCGTCGGGAAGGTCGACGCCCGTGGAGAGCGAGCGTTCCCGTGCGCCCGCCAGACGCTTCTGGTACTGGCGGAAGGCCCGCAGGACGCCCTCGGCCAGCGCACCGGCCTCGTCGCCCGGCTCCTCCGTCAGCTCCTCCAGCTCCGCCGTCAGGAACGGGCCCGACGCGTCGACGGAGGCCAGGCGCACCCGGTTCGTCCCGGTGGCCAGCACCTCGAACGTGCCGTTCGCCCGCTCCCGGATCGTCGCCGCGTCGGCCACGCAGCCCACCCGGTGGAAGGACTTGAGGGGGTCGGGTCCGAAGCCGGCCGCCGGGCCGCGGTCGGGCTGCGCCGTCGGGTCCGGCATGCCCGGCGCGCTCGGCGCCACCTCGTGGCCGTCGCGGATCGCCACGACGGCGAACCGGCGCGGTTCTTCCTCGGGCGTCTTCAGCAGGTCGCGCATCATGGCGCGGTATCGCTCCTCGAAGACGTTCAGCGGCAGCACGAGCCCCGGGAACAGCACCGAGTTCAGCGGGAAGAGGGGAAGACGGACGGTGGTCACGGCGCCACAGCCTAGTGGTCATCGGCGGGAACATGTCCGCCGTGCTCGGCCCGTGGGCGCCCGGAGGGCCTCGGCGAGGGGATCAGCACGGCCTCGGGGAGCGGTTCCGTACCGGCCAGCAGGTGGTCGCGCAGGCGTACGAAATGGCCCAGCGGGTCCTCGGAGAGCCGGCCCCAGGGGAAGGACGTGACGTACGGGCCGATCAGGTGCAGCTGGGTGCGGGCGGCCTCCCAGCGCTCCAGGCGGACCAGCAGGTACATCAGCTTGTTGCGGATCTCGGCCGGCCAGGTGTCGGCCGCCGGGAACCGCGCGGAGAGCGCGATCGCCCGGTCCGCCGCCGCGTCCAGGCGGCCCCGCGGCACCTCGGGCCCGCAGCCGTCGGTGAGGTAGGCGAAGGCCGCACGGGCCGGCAGGGCCTGGACGAGCGAGTCCGGCGGGGCGTCCTGCGCGGCCAGGTCGGCGAAGTCGAAGCACTCGCCGTGCGAGCCGTGCCAGTACGTGCCCAGATAGCGCAGCGCCGCCACATGGCAGCCGTAGTGGTGCGGGGCGCGGCGGACCGCCGCCTCCCACAGCTCCTCGAAGTACCGGTGGCCGGCGTTCGTCCCGCGGGCGTGGTCGAGCGCGATCCGCCACGGCACCGGGTCCCGGTCGTCGCCGCGCGCGGCCGCCGTGATCAGCGGGCTGAGCGGGCGCAGCAGTTCCGCGCGGGCGGGGGAGTCCCAGGCCTGGTCCACCGCGAGCTGGGCCTGGACCAGCAGCAGGTCCGGGTCGTGCGGGGCGGCCGCGGACCACCGGCCGAGCCACTCGGCGCGGGAGCGGGCGAAGAGGGCGAGCCGGCGCACGTACCGGTCGCGCTCCTCCCACTCGGCCGCGCCCCGGGTGCCGGCCAGCAGTTTCGCGGCGGGCTCGTACTCGCCCCGGCCGGCCGCGACCAGCGCGGGGGCGAGCCGTTCGTCGGGCGCGTCCAGGAACACCTCGTCGTCGTCGCCCGGGAGCGGCCCGGCGGCGAGAGGCGAAGCGTTCGTTGCCCTCCGAGTGGAACGGAAGAGCGCGCGCAGCGAAGTCATGGCGTTGACCATTGAAAGTCCGCAGGTCGGGGCAGCGCCAGACGGTATGGCCAACTCCACGAAAGTTGTACGCCCGTCGGTCAAGGGCGGGTAAAAGGTGACTATTGCTCACCTGTTCTGTGCCTGTGAGCGACGCCACTCGCCTGCCCCGGCGGCACCGCGGGTCACCCCCGCCTCAGCAGCCTCGTCGCCCCCGCCGCCACGGTCGTCGCCAGGATCCAGCCCAGCAGGATCATCGCCGCCGCCGCCCACTGCCAGCCGCCGGTGAGCCGCCACTGGCCGACCTGCCCCAGGTCGATCACCGGCAGCAGCAGGTCCAGGACGAACAGTGCCGGATCCCAGGCCGGGTGGCCGCCCGAGTTCATCGGTGGATGCGGGGCGTGCGCGAACGCGAGCGTGCCCGCCGCCCACAGCACCGCCATCCACACCGCCGCCCGGCCCGGCCGGTAGCCGTAGGCCACCGTCAGGTCCTGCGCGTACCCCCAGACCTTGGCGGCCGGCGGCAGCGTCTCGCGGCGCCGCCGCTGCTTGGCGAGCAGCACCTCGCGGGCGTCCTCGTCCTCGCCGGCGGCCCGCAGCACGGTCGCCAGCCGCTCGTACGGCTCCGGGTTGTACTCGGCGGTCGCCGCCGCCACCCAGTCCAGCCGCCGGGTCAGCGGGAACGGGCCCTGCGGCACCAGGTTCTCGTAGGCGAACCCGCCCATGTGCAGCCGCCCCGGGCCCGGCCAGCTGGTCGCCAGGTCGACCAGGTTGACCACCCGGGCGCCGGACAGCAGCACCCCACCGCGCTGCGGCTCCTCGCCGAGGAACCGCAGCTCCGGCGCCTGCACCCGGCGCAGCGACAGTTGCTGGTCGTCCGTGAAGGTGAACCGGGCCCGCTCCAGGTCGATGGCGTCCCCGAACCGCCCGTCGTCCAGCCGTATCCCGCCCTGGCACTCGAACCGCTGGATCCGCGTCCCGCGCGCCGGGGTCGTCCCGCTCTGCCAGGGGCCGCCCACCCCGGCCGGGGTCAGGTACAGGGTCCGGCCGACGGTCAGCTGGGGCGCGTTCAGCGCGAACCGCCCGTCCGGGTTGCGCAGCCGCGCCCCACGCAGGCTCAGCGAGACGCCCACCTTGGCGCTGCGCAGGCTCAGCTCCCCGTGCGTCTCCAGCAACTCCGCCTGCAGGTCCTGGCCGACGGTCATGCCGTCCGCCGCGATCGACCGCCCGCTGCGGTCCCGGTACACCACCGCCTGGTTCAGCAGCAGGTCGGTGCCGATGTGCGCGTCGGTCAGCCGGACCCCGCCGAGGAAGCGGCAGCGCGGCAGATGCAGGTCGCCCTCCGTGTGCAGCCGGGCCGCCTCCAGGCGCGGCGCCGCGCAGTTCACGAACCGCGCGGTCGTGAAGTGCGCCTCCGGCAGCAGGATCTCGTCGTCGAACCGGCAACCGCGCAGCTCCATGTACGGCAGGACCGTGCCGCCCGCCAGGTCCAGGGGGCCGGTGATCCGGACGCCGGCCAGCTTCAGCGAGGACACCCGGCCGGCGAGCGGGGGCGGCCCGTCGAGCAGCAGCCAGCACACGATCCGGGCCCGCACGGTCCGCTCGGGCCCCCACGGGTGGCCGCCGTGCGGATCGTCGACGTGCATGTCGCCGCTGCTCAGGTCGTACACGCTGCCGTTGCGGAACGCCTGCCACATACCGGCCTCGGCCGCGGTCAGATCGTCCGGCAGATCCCCGTCCCGGACGCCGTCCCCCTCGGTCACGGCTCTTCCTTCTTCCTCGGCTACTCGCGGGTCATGTTCGGTACAACCGGTGATGCCCGGTGGGTGAGATCTCGAACACAGATGGTGAAGGTGATCTTCCGGGTTCCGGCCAGGCTATGTACCGGCCGTTGCCCCGCGTCGCGTATCGGCCACCGACCGGCGCGGGTGCAGCCGTCGGCTCACGTTCTGTATCAGCCATTGATACGCGCGGACGGGCTCCGAGTGCCGTCTGAGAGAATTGAGCCTGTGATCTCCCGAATCGATCTGCGCGGCGACGCCCTCCCCGAGGGCCCCGCCCTGCGCGACCTGCTGCCCCGAGCCGACTTCGACGTCTCGGCCGCCCTGGAGAAGGTGCGTCCGATCTGCGAGGCCGTGCATCATCGGGGCGACGCGGCGCTGATCGACTTCGCCGAGAGGTTCGACGGGGTCAGGCTGGAGCAGGTCCGGGTCCCGGCCGAGGCCCTGGCCAAGGCGCTGGAGGAGCTCGACCCGGCCGTGCGCGCGGCCCTGGAGGAGTCCATCCGGCGCGCCCGTCTCGTCCACCGTGAGCAGCGCCGTACGACCCACACGACCCAGGTCGTGCCCGGCGGGTCCGTGACCGAGAAGTGGGTGCCCGTGGAGCGCGTCGGGCTCTACGCGCCCGGCGGCCGGTCGGTCTACCCGTCCTCCGTGGTCATGAACGTGGTGCCCGCGCAGGAGGCCGGCGTCGGGTCGATCGCCCTCGCCTCCCCGGCGCAGGCCGAGTTCGGGGGCCTGCCGCACCCGACCGTCCTCGCCGCCTGCGCCCTGCTCGGCGTCGACGAGGTGTACGCGGCCGGCGGCGCCACCGCCGTCGCGATGTTCGCGTACGGCACCGAGTCCTGCCCGGCCGCCAACATGGTCACCGGCCCCGGCAACATCTGGGTGGCCGCCGCCAAGCGCTACTTCACCGGAAGGATCGGCATCGACGCCGAGGCCGGCCCGACCGAGATCGCCGTCCTCGCGGACGCCACCGCCGACCCGGTGCACGTCGCCGCCGACCTGATCAGCCAGGCCGAGCACGACCCGCTGGCCGCCGCCGTCCT
>NZ_JAEKKT010000481.1 GCF_019510245.1 Streptomyces sp.
CTCGTCGAGCCCCGGGTGCGGACGGGGATCGTGGGCATCGGGTGGGACTGGGACTGAGCCCTGCCCCACGGGCCGGTCAGGTCGGCGCACTTCTCCTTCGTCACGGGACGTAAACGTTTGCGCAAGCGTTTACGTGGGACGCCGGATGGGATACCGTCCCCGCCGGAAGGCACGCCGTGCCGTCGAAAGGGGCCGGGCCCAGGAAGGGGGACGCGATGGCGACCATGGCCGACGTCGCTCGAAGCGCCGGGGTCTCCGTGGCGACCGTCTCGCACGTCCTGAACGACACCCGGCCCGTCCTGCCCCACACCCGCCAGGCGGTCCTGGACGCCGTCGACCGGCTCGGCTACACCCCGAACACCCTCGCCCGCTCCCTGGTGACCTCGCGCACCCGCTCCATCGGGCTCGCGGTGTCGGCGATCAGCAACCCGTACTTCACGGAGATCCTCCAGGGCGTCGAGGCGGGCGCACTGGAACACGGCTACAGCCTGCTCATCGCCGATCCGCACGACGATCCCGACCACGAGTGCAAGGTCGTGCAGCTGCTGCACGATAGGCGCGTGGACGGCATGATCGTCGCGCCGTCGGCGGACCCGCGCGAGCTCGTCTCCTATCTCGGGCGCCACCGGGTCCCGACGGTGTTCCTCGACCGTGTGATCGACGGAGTGATCGACGAGGTGACCGGTACGGTCGGCGGAGTGACCGAAGGTGTGGTCGGCGGTGCGGTCGGCGGAGTGACCGAAGGTGTGGTCGGCGGTGCGGTCGAGGACCCGGCGGGCGGCCCGCAGCGGTTCGACCAGGTCTGCGCCGAGAACACCGGGCCGATGGCGCGGCTGGTCACCCATCTCGCCGGACTCGGCCACCGGCGCATCGGCCTGGTGGCGGGCCGGCCCGGGCTGAGCACCACCGCCGAACGGATCACCGGATACCGCCAGGGCCTCACCACCGCCCGTCTCCCCTACGACGACGACCTCGTCGTCCACGGCGACTCCGAGTCGGCCGGAGCCGAACGGGCCACCGCCGCCCTGCTCTCCCTCGCCGCACCGCCCACCGCCCTCGTCACCGCCAACAACGCCATGACCATCGGCGCGCTGCGCGCCCTGCGGGACCGCGGTCTGTCGGTACCGGACGACCTCGCCCTGTGCTGCTTCGACGACTTCGCCTGGGCCGACCTGTTCTCGCCCCGGCTCACCGCGATCGCCCAGCCCAGCAGGGAGATCGGCGCACAGGCGGTCCGTGTGCTCCTGGAACGCCTCGCCGCGCCGGACCGGCCCGCCCGGACCGTGCGCCTCGACTGCACGTTCGTCCACCGCACGTCGTGCGGCTGCCCCGACTCCGGGGAGCCGGGGCGGTCATCGCAGTCCTCGCTGCTTTCGCGGTCCTCACAGCCTTCCCAGCGTTCTCAGCTCCCTCAGCCTTCGCAGTTCGAGAAAGGAAACGTCTCGTGATCGTCGTCGCCGGTGAGGCCCTGATCGACCTGGTACCGCAGGGCAGGGGCGCCCTCGCGAGCCTGACGCCGGCGCTCGGCGGCGGCCCCTACAACACCGCCGTGGCCCTGGGCCGGCTCGGCTCCCCCACCGCCTTCTGCTCCCGCACCTCGCTCGACGCCTTCGGCGAGGCCCTGCTCGACGGGCTGCGCGAGGCGGGGGTGGACGTGTCCCCCGTGCAGCGCGGTGCTGAGCCCACCACGCTCGCCGTCGCCACGATCGACACCAACGGCTCGGCCGTCTACTCCTTCTACGTCGACGGCACCGCCGATCGCCTGTTCGCCGCCCCCGCCGCACTCCCCGCCGACACACGCGCGGTGTCCTTCGGTACCTGCTCGCTCGTCCTGGAACCGGGGGCGAGCGCCTACGAGGAACTGCTGCGGACCGCGGCCGCGCAGGGTGTGTTCACCGCGCTCGACCCGAACATCCGTTCCGGGCTGATCCCCGACGCGGACGCCTACCGGGCCCCCACGGCGGTGACGGGCTGACCGTGTTCACCCGGGACGGGGCGGCGATTGCCGTGCCCGGCGAGAAGGTCGACGTCGTGGACACCATCGGCGCCGGCGACACCGTGAACGCGGCCCTGCTGCACGGTCTGGACACCCTCGGCGCGCTGTCCCCGGCGGCGCTCGCGGAACTGGGCGTCGAGGACTGGACCCGGCTGCTGCGGTTCGCGGCACGCGCGGCCGCGATCACCTGCTCACGCGCCGGGGCGCAGCCGCCGTACGCGTCCGAACTGGGCGAACTCTAGGGGCCGTTGGCACGAGCGGTGCCCCGCGGGGAGTTCCCGCGGGGTACCGCTCGTTCGTGTCTTATCCGGATGTGTCCGTCGGTCTCGCCGCCGGGTGCCTCAGGCCTTGCGGGCCCTAGTCGCCTTCTTGGCGGGCTCGGCCTTCTTGGTCGTTGTCGTCCTGGCCGTCGCCGTCTTCTTCGCCGTCGACTTGGCGGCGACCGTCTTCTTCGCCGCGGCCGTCTTCCTGGCCGGTGCCTTGCGCGGGGCCTTCACCGCGGCCCCGTCGCTGATCCGGTCGGCGCCGAGGATCTCCCTCAGGAACTTGCCGGTGTGGCTCGCCGGGACTCCGGCGACCTCCTCCGGCGTGCCCTCGGCCACGAC
>NZ_JAEKKT010000332.1 GCF_019510245.1 Streptomyces sp.
CGCGACGAGCCCGACGAGGGCGGCGTACTGCCAGGAGGAGGAGAGCACGCGCTTGTACTCGTCGGAGCCCTGCCCGAGCAGGCGCGACTCGTAGGCGCCGCCGACGGCCAGCGGCACCAGCCACGAGACGGCGAGGAGGAACGCGACCGTGGCGTCGACGCCCAGCAGCCGGACGCACAGCAGCGCGACGCTCGTCGTGATGAGCAGGTCGCCCACCGGCATGAGGCCGGCGTACTGGCGCTCCCAGCTGGGGCGCAGCGTGCGCGGGGCGACGGGGGTGGCGTCAGTCAGCGAGGCGGAGGCACGGCTGACCAGGCTGCGCGCCCGGCCCAGGCTCTCCGCCTGCTGCGTCATGCACCACCTCCTCCATGGTTCAACGTGGCGGGGGCCTGCGCCTCGCACACTTGTCGGGAGCAACGACTGCGCGTCGCGGGAGTGACGGAGCGGGCAGGTGCCAGGCTGGGCCCGTGCTGAGACGGGGACTGAGCGTCGTCGTGCCCACTCGGGACCGCCCTACTCATCTCGCGCGCTGCCTCGCTGCGCTCCGTGCGGACCTCGGGGACGACGACGAGCTGCTCGTCGTCGACTCGGCCTCCCGCGAACCGGTGCCGGGTGCGCTGCGGTGCGACCTGCCGGGGGCGGCCCGGGCCCGCAACGCCGGCTGGCGCGCCGCCCGGCACGAGCTGGTGGCCTTCGTCGACGACGACGTGGAGGTGCTGCCCGGTTGGGCGGACGCGCTCGTCGCCGCGCTCGAGGGCAGCGACTGGGTGGTCGGGGCGGTCGGCGTGCCCCGGGGCCAGGAGCAGCGCGAGCGGCCGGTCGCCGTGACGACGCTGACCGAGCCGACCCGCCTCACGCTCGCCTCCCGGGGCACCCTCGGTGCCAGCGCCAACCTCGGCGTACGACGGGCAGCGCTCGTGGACGTCGGGGGATTCGACGAGCGGCTGGGACCGGGCACGTGGACGAGGGCCGCCGAGGACCTCGACCTGCTGGACCGGCTGCTGGCCGCCGGTCAGGACGGCTGGTTCGCACCGGACGCGGCTGCCGTGCACGACCAGTGGCGCAGCCGACGCCAGCTCGTCGGGCTGGACCACGGCTACGGCATCGGGCTCGGTGCCCGGCTGGTCCTCCTGGCCCGCCGCGGGCAGGGCGGCCGGGCCCGCACCGTGCTCCGTGACGCCGTCTGGTCAGGGACGGTCCTGACCGGGCTGCGGGACCTGCGGGCCCGGTACCGGCTCGGGACGCTGCTGGCGCTCGTCCGGCTGGCCGGTGTCCTGCGCGGGGCGGCGCGCGCTGCGTGGGTGCTGCGGTGAAGGTCGCGCTCTACCACCCGTGGATCTACCTCACGAGCGGCATCGAGCGGTCGTTCGTGGAGCTGCTCGCCCGCTCCCGGCACGACTGGCTGCTGCTCACCCACCACCACGAGCCGGGTGCCACCTATCCCGAGCTGAAGCAGGCGCAGGTGGTCGAGCTGAGCCCCACGGTGTCGGTGCGCAGGTCCCTGGTGCCGCTCGCGCAGGCCGCCTGGCGGATCGGCCGCAGCCGGCTGCCGCTCGACGGGGCGCGCTCCCTGCTGGTGTCCTCGGAGGGACTCGGCGACCTGGTCGCGCCCCGGTCGCCCGTACCGGTGGCGGCCTACTGCCACACGCCCCTGAAGATCCTGCACGACCCCGCGACGCGGGCGGCTCTCGTCGGCTCCTCGTCGCTGAAGCGCGCCGGGCTCGGGGTGCTGGGGTCCGGCTTCGAGGCGCTCGACCGGCGGGCCTGGCGCAGCTACCGGCACGTCCTCGCCAACTCGGAGGAGACCCGTCGTCGGATCGCGGCGGCCGGGCTGGTGCCGTCCGGGCCGGTGGAGGTGCTGCACCCGGGCGTGGACCTCACCCGCTTCCCGCCGGGCGGAGCCGTGCGTCAGGACTTCCTGCTGGTGGCGGGGCGCATCATGTGGCAGAAGGACGTCGAGCTGGCGCTCGAGACACTGGAAGCCTTGCAGCGCAAGGGGATCCGGCTCCGCCTGGTGGTGGCGGGGGCGGTGGACGAGAAGAGCCGGCCGTACCTCGCGCATCTGCGGCAGGCCGCGGTGGGGCTGGACGTGACCTTCGAGGCGGACCCGAGCGACGCCCGGCTGTCGGAGCTCTACCGGACCTGCCGGCTGCTGCTGTTCACAGCCCGCAACGAGGACTTCGGCATCGTGCCCCTGGAAGCCATGGCCAGTGGTGCGCCGGTGCTGGCCGTGGACAGCGGCGGCCCGCGTGAGACCGTCGAGCACGGCGTCACCGGCTGGCTGGAGCCCCGTGACCCGGAGCGGTTCGCGGCGCGCGTGGCCGAGGCACTCCACCAGGACCTCACGCCGATGCGTGCCGCAGCCGTCGCACGCGCCGGGGCCTTCGGCTGGGACGCGTTCGTGCACCGGGTCGACGACGTCGTGGAGGAGGTGGCGGGTGGCTGACGGGCTCACCGTCGTGGTCCCCACCCGCGACCGGCCGGAGCTGCTGCGGCGCTGCCTCACGGCGCTGCGCGCGGAGCTGACCGACGGCGACCGGCTCGTGGTCGTGGACTCGTCGCCGGCACGGCACCCGGCACGGCCGGTCGCGGAGCCGTTCGGGGCCGAGGTGCTGCTGGCCGGCGAGCCGGGCACCTCGCTCGCCCGCAACCTCGGCTGGCGGGCGGCCACCACCGAGCAGGTCGCGTTCGTGGACGACGACGTGCTCGTCGCGCCGGGCTGGCGGGCCGCGCTGCTGCGGTCGGACGCCGACTTCGTGCTGGGCGGCGTGGACGAGCACCCCGACGACAGCCCGCGCGAGCGGCCGGTGTCGGTGGTGGAGCGCACTGCCGCCGTACCCGTCGACCGGGAGGGGCCGTTGGACCCTGGCATCGCGGGCAACCTGCGCGTGCGGCGGACGGTGCTCGCAGACGTCGGCGGCTTCGACGAGCGGCTCGGCCCGGCGTCCTTCTTCGCGAGCGCCGAGGACCTCGACCTGTTCGACCGGATGGTGGCCGCCGGGCACGTGGGCTGGTACGAGCCCAGTGCGCTGGCCTGGCACGTGCAGTGGCGCGACGAGCGCCAGTCGCTGCGGCTGCACTGGGCCTATGGCAAGGGCATGGGAGCCCGGCTGGCGCGGCTCGCGCGCACCGACCGGCGGCGTGCCCGGCTGCTGCTGCCGCAGGTGCTGCGGCTCGGCGGGGTCGCGACGGCCGTGACCGAGGTGCGCAGCGGGCAGCGGCGGCACTGGGGCCCGCCGGTCGTGTGGCGGCTGGGCGCGCTGGCCGGCTTCGTCGTCGCCGTGGCGCGCCGGCTGTGAGGGCGCTGCTGGTCTCCGAGCACCTGCCGGAGGCCGAGGGCACCGCGAGCGGCCGGCTGCTGCGGGCAGCGGGCCAAGGGCTCGTGGACGCGGGCCACGAGGTCACCGCCGTCTGCTGGACCGACAGGGAGCCGGCCGAGGAGCTGCCCCCCTGGGCGAGCTGGCGTCCTGTGGCCCGCGGTCACGCCGTCCGGGACCACCTGCAGGCGCTGGTGCGCCCGCGCTGGGCGAGCGCCGCGCTGCAGCTCCCCGACGACCACGACATCTCCTTCGCGGAAGACCCGCTGTCCTGGGCCGCCGTCGCCGGGCACCGCCGCACCGGGGTGGTCGTGCACTACTCCTGCCTGGTCGACGCCAGGGCGCTCGGCCGGGTCCGGCCGCACGACCTCCAGGGGCACCGGGCAGACCGCCGGGCGGTGCGCGGCGCGGCGGTGCCGCTGGCCTACTCGCCGCGCGTGGCGGCCGCCCTCGGTGGCCGCACCTCCTGGCTGCCCGCGGCAGTCGACGTACCTGCGGAGCCGCTGCCGCTGCGACCGGAGCCGCGAGCGCTGCTGCTGGCCGGTTGGGACTGGCCCCCGAACCAGGCGGCCCTGCGCGACCTGCTGGCGGCATGGCCGTCGGTGCGCCAGCGGGTGCCGGGTGCCGAGCTGCTGCTGGCCGGCCGCGGCTGCCCCTCCGTGCACGCCGACGGCGTGCGGGTGCTCGGAGAGGTGCCGCGGGCAGTGGACGCGTTCGCGGAAGCGGCGGTGCTGGCCTTCCCGTGCCCGCCGACGTCCGGGCCGAAGACGAAGGTGCTCGAGGCGCTGGCGGCAGGGCTGCCGGTGGTGACGACCGAGGCCGGGGCCGAGGGACTGGTTCGTCCCGACGGCTGCTGGACGACCACCCGCGCGTCCTTCGCCGACGTGCTGGCCACCGCCCTCGCGGACGGGCAGGCGCGGGCCGCGGCAGCGGAGGCGGGCCGTGCCCTGGTCGCCGCGCACCACTCCCCGGCTGCTGCCGCAGCGGCGCGCCTCGCGGCACTTGCCACACTCGTGCCGTGACGACCCTCGCCAGCACGCCGCTGACGCGTCGGCACTCCGCACCGGTGGAGTCGCTGCGGGGCCTGGCCGCGCTCGGTGTTCTTGTCGCGCACTGCTGGGGCTTGGGGCACGGCTACGGCCCGGCCACGCTCGGAACGCGCGTCGGACGGCTCGGGCTGCTCGGCGGCGAGGGCCTTGCGCTCTTCTTCGCCCTGAGCGGCTACCTGCTGACGCGGCAGCTGGTCCGCGCGGACCGAGGGCCCCTGTCGCGGTACTTCCGCCACCGCGTGGCACGGATCCTGCCCACCTGGTGGTTCGTCCTTGCCGTGATGCTGCTCGTGCACGACGACGGCGTCCCGGTGTCCGCCTGGTGGCGCTTCCCCCTGCTGCTGCAGGGCTTCTGGCCGGACACGGTGATCCGGGTCGACGGGCCGGCTTGGTCCCTGGCGGTGGAGGCGCAGTTCTACCTGCTCCTGCCGCTGCTGGCCTGGGTGCTTCGCCGAGGGGCCAGGGAGGCGGGCGTCGCCGTGCTCGTGCTCGCCGGCGTGGGAACGGCGCTGGCCGTGGCCACCGTGACATCGCCGTCCGGATCGGCCGTGTGGAAGTACAGCCTGCCGGCGAACCTCGTCTACTTCGTGCCCGGTATCGCGCTCGCCGTGGCGCAGGAGCACGGCGCCTTCAACCGCCTGCGCGGTCGAGCGGGCGGGCACCTGCGGCTGCTGCTGCTCGCCGCTTCCCTGCCGTTCTGGTTCTCCTTCGTCCTGTGGCCGCGCACGGCTGCGCTCTCGGCCGTGGCGTCCGGTCTGACCGTCGCGGCCGTCGCGCTGCCGCTCGGCGACGGGCGCGTCGTCAGGGTCCTGTCCCACCGGTTCCTGGTGGCCGCCGGCACGCTGTCGTTCGGCATCTACCTGTGGCACGAGCCGTTGACGCACCTGGTCCACGGCCACCTCGTCACGGGCTGGCTGCCCCTGCTCGCGGTCGTGCTGCCCGCCTCTGTGCTGCTTGCGACCCTCAGCTACCTCCTGGTCGAGGCACCGAGTCTGCGACTGCGGGACGTCCCATGGCCGGTGCGTGGCGGGCTGCCGGCCCGGGAGGTCCGCCTGCTTCTCACGGGCGCCGGAATCGCGGCGGCCGCCGTCGCCCTGGCGGGCCTGGCCTGACGCTCGTCAGGGCGAGAGGAACGACGAGGACTCAGAGCGGGTCAGCTCCTCCTCGTACCAGGCGATCGTCCTGCGCAGTCCCTCCTCGAGATCGACCTCCGGCGCCCAGCCCAGCACCGCGCGCGCCCTGGAGCTGTCGCAGTGCATGCGCCAGATCTCGGTCGGGCGCTCGGGAAGCGCGCCGAACTCCGGCACGACCGGGTTGCCCAGGAGATCGAGGAGCGTCGTGGCGAGGTCGCGCATGCTGATCTCCTGGCCGCCGCCGAGGTTGAACAGCTGGCCCTCGACACCGGGCGTCACCGCTGCGGCGACGAAGCCGGCGGCGAGGTCGTCGACGTAGTTGAACTCCCTCGTCTGCAAGCCCTTCGTCATGCGGAGGGGCTGACCGCGGAGGGCCCGCACGATGATCTCGGGGATGACCCGGTCGGGCGTCTGCCGCGGGCCGAAGGCGTTGAACGGCCGCACCATCACGATCGGCCAGCCGCGCCCCTGCACGAACATCCGGCAGTAGCGCTCACCGGCGTACTTGCTGACGGAGTAGGGGGAGACGGGGTTGACCGGGCCGTCCTCGACGAACGGCACCGGCACGTCCCCGTAGATCTCGCTCGTGCCGGTGTAGACGAAGCGGGTGTAACCGACAGGCGCCAGCGCCTGCAGCAGGTTGACGGTGCCCTGGACGTTCGTGTGCACGCACTCGTCCACCCGCTGCCACGACTTCCCGACGTGGGTGTAGGCGCCGAGGTGGAACACGTAGTCCGGACGAGCAGTCGTGGCGAGCACGTCCATCGCTCCTCGGTCCCCGAGGTTGCCCTCGTGCAGGACGATCCGGTCGCGCAGCTCGGCGAGCCGCACCGGGTAGACGCTGGAGACGGCACTCGTCAGCGCGTGCACCTCTGCCCCGTCGCCGAGCAGCCGCCGGACCAGCGCCGACCCGATGAAGCCGGAGGCGCCGGTGACCAGGACGCGCTTGTCGCGCAGCGCGCTCACGCTCGGCCCGGTACGGCGTGCGGGACCGACCACGGCGGCGGCTGGCGCAGTGCCAGCACCTCCATCGCCTGCTGGTCCTTCAGCGTGTCCATCGACATCCAGAACCCCTCGTGCCGGTAGGCCGCGAGCCGGCCGGCCGCAGCGAGCGCAGGGAGCACCTCGCGCTCGAGGTCGTCCGCGGCGTGCTCCTGCCAGACCGCCTTGTCCAGCACGATGAACCCCGCGTTGATCCAGTGGTCGCGCAGGACCGGCTTCTCCTGGAAGCCGACCACGCGGTCCTCGTCGTCGAGGTCCAGGGTGCCGTACTGCGAGGGCAGGGGCACCGTGGTGATGGTCGCGCCCCTGCCGTGCTGCTCGTGGCGTCGCAGCAGTGCCGCGACGTCGACGTTGCCCAGCCCGTCGCCGTAGGTGACGAGGAAGCGGTCCTCCAGCACCGGCAGGGAGCGCGTGATGCGCGCGCCGGTGCCGGTCTCCACGCCGGTGTCGAGAACCTGGACCGACCAGGCGGACGGCAGGCCGGCCGCGAAGTCCCCGACGGCGCCGGAGCGGAAGCCGGCCGCGAGCACGAGGTCGGTCACCCCCTGCGCCGCCAGCAGCTCCAGGAGGTGCCGCAACAGCGGCTCGCCGGCCACCGGGAGGAGCGGCTTGGGCAGGTCGGCGGTCATGGGGTACGCCCGGGTGCCGCGCCCGCCGCAGAGCACAAGAGCTTGCACGGAACCCCTCTGCAGCGCGATTGCGGTGATACTAGACGCGACTCCAGGAAGGGACGGGATGGGCAGCGTCGATCAGCTGAAGACCGTGTTCAACGACGAGTGGGACTGGTCGACGCAGGGGGACGAGTGGTCGACCTGGTGGGGTGGGACGCCGGCCCTCTGGCACGGCGCCCTTCTCCCGCGGGTGCACCAGTGGCTGCCGGCCGGGCGGGTCCTCGAGATCGCCCCTGGGTTCGGGCGCTGGAC
>NZ_JAEKKT010000333.1 GCF_019510245.1 Streptomyces sp.
CATAGTGTTTCGGTGGTCATAGCGTGAGGGAAACGCCCGGTTACATTCCGAACCCGGAAGCTAAGCCTCACAGCGCCGATGGTACTGCAGGGGGGACCCTGTGGGAGAGTAGGACACCGCCGAACAAATATTAGGAAAAGCCCACGCCTCATGGCGTGGGCTTTTCTGCGTTCAAGGGCTCGAATAAGGGCCCCGGAGAGAAATCGACAGGGGCCGTTCGCAGCCCCCGCCGTCCGAGAATCAGAGCCGGCCCGCCGCTTTCAAGGCAAGGTACGCATCTGCCAGCGCAGGGGCGAGATCATCAGGCGTCGCGTCCACGACCGTCACACCGCGCCGGCGGAGTTGCTCCGCGGTCCGATGCCGTTCGCTCTGGGCCTGTGCGGCCGCCGCTGCCTCGTACACCGCGTCGGCGTTTCCCCGAGCCGTCGCCATACGGGCGATATGCGGATCGGCCACTGAAGCGAGCAGAACCGTGTGCCGTTGGGTCAGCTGGGAGAGCACGGGAAGCAGACCCTGTTCGACCGGAGCGGTGTCGAGCGTCGTGAGCAGGACGATCAGGGAGCGCCGTGGAGCCGTTCGGAGCGCGGTCGCGGTCAGGCCGCGGGCGTCCGTTTCGACGAGCTCGGGTTCCAGCGTGGCCATGGCATTGACCAGGGAGGGCAGGACGTCGCCCGCGGCGCGGCCCTGGACCAGAGCGCGGACCCGGCGGTCGTAGGCGAGGAGATCCACACGGTCGCCCGCGCGCGAGGCGAGGGCCGCGAGGAGGAGCGCCGCGTCCATGGAGGCATCCAGCCGGGGCGCGTCTCCTACCCGGCCGGCGGAGGTGCGTCCGGTGTCGAGGACGAGCAGGATGTGCCGGTCGCGCTCGGGACGCCAGGTGCGTACCGCGACCGCCGACTGCCGGGCCGTTGCCCGCCAGTCGATGGACCGGGTGTCGTCGCCTGGGACGTACTCGCGCAGGCTGTCGAACTCCGTTCCCTCGCCGCGGGTCAGGACGCTGGTGCGGCCGTCGAGTTCACGCAATCGGGCGAGTTTCGACGGCAGGTGCTTGCGGCTGGTGAAGGGGGGCAGAACCCGCACAGCCCAGGGCACCTTGTGGCCGCCCTGGCGGGAGAACAGGCCGAGGGGGCCGTAGGAGCGGATCGTGACGCGGTCCGCCTGGCGGTCGCCGCGGCGGGTGGGACGCAGGCGGGTCGTGACGCGTCGGCGTTCGCCCGGGGGGACGGTCAGACGGTGGCGTGAGGCCTCGACCTCCGTGCCGGGCTGCCAGCTGCTCGGCGGCCAGCCGTCCCTGAGGCGGGCCCGGAGCGGGCGCCCGGACGGGTTGGTCACCGTCAGGGTGACGTCCGCGGTCTCGCCCAGACGGGCGGACGTGTCGCCGGAGCGGGTCAGCACGAGGCGTCGTACGGGAGCCGCGAGGACGAAGTCGCAGGCGCAGGCCAGGGCCAGTGGGCCGTCGACGGCGAAAACGCCCGTCCAGCTCGGTCCCCAGATTCCGATGGGGATCGATCCGATGGCCGCGATGAGGGCGGCTCGTCCGGTGAGGGGCATCAGCGGGGGACCGGGACGTGGGCGAGGATCGCGTTGATGACGGAGTCGGCGGTCACGCCTTCCATCTCGGCCTCGGGGCGGAGTTGGACGCGGTGGCGGAGGGTGGGCAGGGCGAGTGCCTTGACGTCGTCGGGGATGACGTAGTCGCGGCCGGTCAGCCAGGCCCACGCGCGTGCGGTGGCGAGGAGGGCGGTGGCGCCGCGCGGGGAGACGCCGAGGGTGAGGGACGGCGACTCGCGGGTGGCGCGGCAGATGTCGACGACGTAGCCGGTGATCTCGGGGGAGACGGTCGTCTTGGCGACCGCCGTGCGGGCGGCTTCGAGGTCGGCGGGGCCTGCGACGGGGCGTACGCCGGCGGCGCGCAGGTCGCGCGGGTTGAAGCCCTCGGCGTGGCGGGTGAGGACGGCGATCTCGTCCTGGCGGGAGGGCAGGGGGATCGTCAGTTTGAGGAGGAAGCGGTCGAGCTGGGCTTCGGGGAGGGGGTAGGTGCCCTCGTACTCGACGGGGTTCTGGGTCGCGGCGACCAGGAAGGGATCGGGGAGCGGGCGCGGGATGCCGTCGACGGTGACCTGTCGTTCCTCCATGGCTTCGAGGAGGGACGACTGGGTCTTCGGCGGGGTGCGGTTGATTTCGTCCGCGAGGAGGAGGTTGGTGAAGACCGGGCCGGGCTGGAAGGAGAACTCGGCGGTGCGGGTGTCGTAGACGAGGGAGCCCGTGACGTCGCTCGGCATGAGGTCGGGGGTGAACTGGACGCGCTTGGTCTCCAGTTCGAGCGCGGATGCGAGGGCGCGGACGAGCAACGTTTTGGCGACTCCGGGGACTCCTTCAAGGAGAACGTGTCCGCGGCAGAGGAGAGCGACGACGAGGCCGGTCACGGCGGGGTCCTGGCCGACCACGGCTTTGGCGATCTCCGCGCGCAGGGCTTCCAGGGAGGCCCGGGCATCGGCCGGGTTCCCGGTGTTCCCGGCGTTGTCAGTGGTCGGGTCCATCATGGACGGCGTACCTCTCTTTCGAGGGCGTCGAGCTGGTCGGTGAGGGAGACGAGGGCCGCGTCGTCGCCGGGCGGCGGTCCGAAGAGCAGGGCGTGCAGGGTCTGCCCGTTGCCGTGCAGGTGGGCGGAGAGCGCGGGAAGCAGGGCCTCGGGCGCGTGCGCCTGGGAGACGGGGACGCCTACCAGGGGGGCGAGACGGGTGCGGGCGGTGGAGCGAAGAGCGGCGGCCGCGCGGTCGCGGGCGCTGGCCTTGCGGTAGAGGCGGCCGCGGCCTTCGACGGTTTCGGAGGCGCGGATCGCCACGGGGAGTTTCTCGGGCACGAGGGGGCCGAGCCGGCGCGCCCGCCAGAAGGCGGCGAGGGCTGCGGCGATGAAGAGCTGGAGCGTGCCCCAGAGCCAGCCGGAGGGCAGCAGGTCGAACAGGGATTTCTGGTCGCCGGTACCGGTGGCCGTGGCGTCGGAGAGCGAGGGGAGGTACCAGACCAGATGGGGGCGGGAGCCGAGGAGTTGGAGGGCGAGCGAGGCGTTGCCCTGCTTGTCGAGGCGGTCGTTGAGCAGGATGTCGGGCGCGCCGAGGACGACGGTGTCACCGTTCCCGGAGGCCGCGGGGATGCGGAGGAGCGTGGCCAGGCGCTGGCTGGGGTAGCAGGAGTCGGAGTCGAGGTGGGTGGTGGTGTAGCGGATGCCGCCGGTGTCGGCGCTGCCCGCCCGCCGGGCCGCGGCCAGCGTGCAGTGGGGGTCGAGCGTGGAGCGGAGGCTGTTGGCGGGGTCGGCGGTGACGCCGGGGGCGAGCCGTTCGACGGACGTGCTGCCCGCGGCGACCAGGATCGTGCGGCCGCCCGAGCGGGCCGTCGACTTCCGCAGCAGCGACTGCTGGTGCGGGGTCAGCAGGTCCGGGACGGCCACGAGAAGGGTGGTGCCGGGGCCGGTCGCGGCGCGCGCCTCGCCCAGGGTGGTGACGACGCGGGTGTCGACGCCGCGGTCCGCGAGGAGCTCGGCGACGGCGCGGCTGCCGTAGGGGTCGGCGGAGCGTGGGTCGAGGTCGCCGTGCCTGTCGCCGGAGCGGATGACGGCGATGGCGACGGCGCCGGCGAGGACGAGCACCACGGCGAGGACGATCCCCCGGGTTCGCGTCCACACCTGCCGGGTGGTGGGCGCGGTGGAGGTGGCCGGGAAGGCTACGCCGGTGGTCATTCGGCGGCTCCCTGGCGGGTGTTGCGGGTCGTGCTGTGGGCGCTGCTGGAGTTGCTGGCGCTGCCGGCCAGGACCGGCTTGGTGCGTTCCAGCTCGCGGTCGAGGTCGGCGATGCGGTCGTACGAGGTCTGGGTCGCCCTGCGGCCGCCGTACGTCACGTCGTCGAACTCCCGGGCGGCGGCGTGCAGCCGGTCGGTGTGGGCGGGCAGGGCACGGCCGGCTTCGGCGGCGGCCTCGTCGGCGGTGCGGCCGGGGCGGGCGTCGAGGAGGGCGCGTTCCTCCAGGGCGCGGACGACGGCGCGCATGCGTTCCTGGAGGGCCTGGTTCCAGTGGCCCTGGGCGGCGTGTGCCTCGGCGGCCGCGCGGTGTTCGGCGGCGCTGCGGGGGCGGTCGTCGAACAGGGTGGCGGTGGAGACGGGTTGGCGGCGGGGGGTGCCCAGGCGCCACCACAGGGCGCCCAGGACGACGATGACGGCCAGGACCACGACGACCAGGCCCAGTGCGCCTCCGGGGGTCGCGGACGCGGCGGCGGAGAGCAGCCGGTCGACCCAGTCCAGGACGGCGTTCAGGGCGCGCTGGAACAGTCCGGGGTCGTTCTCGTGGTACATCCGCTTGGACAGTTCATGCCGTGCCGCTTCCCGTGCGGGGCCGCGCGGGATGGTCACGGGCGGTTGGCCGTCCGAGCCGGTCCGCGACAGCTGCGCCGCGTCCCGGGCCCGCAGCAGGCCTCGTACGGTCTCGTCGGCGGCGCGCGGCAGGGTGGCGGGCACCGCAGCGAGGACTCCCCCCGTCGGGCTCACCGCATCAGCTCCCCGGGACGGTGCCGGGGGTGCCGACGCCGTAGTTCTCGACGCCTGCGGCGCGGGCCAGTTCGAGGTCGAGGGCCTCGCGGCGGATGCGCTGGTCGATGTAGAGGAGCACGGTGACGCCCGCGTTGATCGGGAAGGTGAGCATGGAGCCGATCACCGAGCCGATGCCGCTGATGACGAGGAACGTCCAGCCGTAGTTGTTGTTGGTGTTCTCGAGGAAGCCGGTCAGGCCGTGGCCGCCGGCGTAGGCCCCGATGAGGGTGAAGGGGACCACGGCGAGCGACGAGACGATGTTGGCGATGATCGAGGCGAGGAACTGGATGCCGAAGACCCGCCACCAGGAGCCGCGGACGAGTTTGGTGGAGCGGCCCAGGGACCTGGTGATGCCCTGCTTCTCCAGCATCAGGGCGGGCGAGGCGAGCGAGAAGCGGACCAGCAGCCACACGGTGACGACGGCACCGGCGAGGATGCCGAGGACGAGCAGGGCGGCGATGGCGCCGCTCGGGCCGCCGGCGATCGCGACGATGATGCCGGGCAGTGCGCCGACGGCGACGATGCCGACGGCGATGAGCCCGGTCAGGAGGATGAGGCCGAACAGCTTGAGGACCTGCGGACGTGCGTCGCGCCAGGCCTCGCCGATGGCCACGGACTTGCCGAGTACGGCGCGGCTGGTGACGGTCGTCAGCAGCGCTGTCGCGATGATGGTGCCGACCAGGGTGATGAGCAGGACGGCGCCCGAGCTGAGCGCGACCTCGGCGAGGGCGCGGCTGATCTCGGTGAGGGAGGCGCCCGGGTCGTTGAGGGCGTCGGTGGTCTCGGTGTCGTTCAGGACGAGGCCCTGCAGGAGGATCACCGCGACTTCGGTGATGACCGCTACCGTCAGCGAGATGCCGAGGACGGTGCGCCAGTAGGTGCGCATGGTGGAGACGGCGCCGTCGAGGATCTCGCCGACGCCGAGCGGGCGGAGCGGGATCACGCCGGGCTTGGCTGCGGGCGGTGGGCCGCCCCAGCCGCCGCCCCAGGCTCCGTAGCCGCCGGGCGGGCCGTATCCGCCGGGTCCGCCGCCGTAGCCTCCGGGGCCGCCGTAGCCCCCGTGACCGCCGCCGGGGGGCTGGCCGCCCCAGCCGGGGCCGGGGGGTGGAGGCGGCGGTGCCTGGCCTGGTGCCGGCGCGCCGGTGGGCGCGGACCACTGGCCGGGCGGCGGCTGTTCCTTGGACCACTGCGAGCCGGAGCCCTGTGGATCCGCGCCCGGCTGATCGGCGGGCGGTTCGACAGGCCCTGCGGGGACGGGGCGGTCGGCAGGGGCGGACGCGCCGGGTTCCCGCCCGTCGGACGGGGCGGATCCGGGCGAGGCCCAGCCCGGAGTGTCGTTCATCGAAGCTCCTTCACGGTGCCCGTCCGCGAGCGCGGCGGCAGGTTGGCTGCCATCGTGCCATGGTGTGGGCGCCCAGTGACCGGCCGAGGTAGAGGCTGCGCACCTTCAATTGTCCGCCGGATACGGGGCAGACTGAGCCCATGGCTGATCAGTACGCGCAAACCGGCGAGGACATGCGGCCGACGGGAATGCCAGTGATCCGATGGGAGGAGCCGCCCGAAGGTCCCGTGGTGGTCCTTCTCGACCAGACCAGACTGCCGGCGGAGGAGGTCGAGCTGGTGTGCACGGACGCCTCGGCGCTGGTCGAGGCGATCCGTTCGCTCGCGGTGCGCGGTGCGCCGTTGCTCGGGATAGCGGGGGCGTACGGGGTGGCGCTCGCCGCCGCGCGGGGCTTCGACGTGGACGAGGCCGCGGTGGCGCTGTCCGGTGCGCGGCCCACGGCCGTGAACCTGTCCGTCGGGGTGCGCAGGGCCGCGTCGGCGTACCGGGCCGCCCTGGCCCAGAGCGGTGACAGCGGGGCGGCGGCCGCGGCGGCGCTGGGGGCGGCGCGGGCGCTGCACCGGGAGGATGCCGAGGCCAGCGCACGGATGGCCGAGCACGGGCTGGCGCTGCTGGAGGAGCTGCTGCCCGCCGGAGGGCACCGGATCCTGACCCACTGCAACAGCGGATCGCTGGTCTCGGGAGGGGAGGGCACGGCGTTCGCGGTGGCCCTCAAGGCGCATCGGGCGGGGCGGCTGCGGCGGCTCTGGGTGGACGAAACGCGTCCGTTGCTGCAAGGTGCTCGCCTGACGGCATACGAGGCGGCTCGCAGCGGCATGGCGTACACCTTGCTCACCGACAATGCGGCCGGTTCGCTGTTCGCGGCGGGGGAGGTGGACGCGGTGCTGGTCGGGGCGGACCGGATCGCGGCCGACGGATCGGTGGCGAACAAGGTGGGGAGCTATCCGCTCGCGGTGCTCGCGCGGTACCACCATGTGCCGTTCATCGTGGTTGCGCCGTCGACGACGGTGGATCCGGAGACACCGGACGGGGCATCCATCGAGGTCGAACAGCGCCCCGGATACGAGGTGACCGAGGTCACAGCACCGCAGGTGCCGGTGGCTGGAGCGGGAGGCGGGATACCGGTGGCACCCCTGGGGACCCAGGCGTACAACCCGGCGTTCGACGTGACGCCGCCGGAGTTGGTGACAGCGATCGTCACCGAGGAAGGCGCCGTTTCTCCCGTGACGGCTGAGGCTCTTGCGGAGCTGTGTGCCAGGTCACGCCAGGTAACGATTTAGCTAATGGGATGACGTCGGCTCGACCGACGGAAACGGCCCCTCCACCTGCGGCGATTCGCAGGCCAAGGGGCCGTGACACCCAACGGCTACATCAACGAACGTCGGGCTCCGGCTGATCGGTGTCCAGCGCCCGCAGTCGAGCCGACTGCCGAAGCAGGCGGTCGAGCTGACCCACCGCTGCGATCACGTCCGGCTCCAGGGCTTCAGC
>NZ_JAEKKT010000485.1 GCF_019510245.1 Streptomyces sp.
GGTTCGCCCTGTTCGCGGCAGCCCGGTCGGACCTTGCCGAACTGTTTGTGGCGATGGGCGTGCTCGGCTTCGGCGTCGGCGGCTTCTCGGCCGCGATGCCCGGCGTCATCCTGGCCGTCACCCCCAAGAGCGAGACGTCGAGCGCCATGAGCTTCAACTACGTCGTCCGCAGCGTCGGGTACTCCTTGGGCAGCGCCATCGGCGGCCTGATCCTCGCCGCGGGTACCGGCCCCGGCCACCTCTTCCCCGACGACAGTGCCTACACCACCGCGGCGCTGGTCGGCATCGGCGCCATGGCGATCACGACGCTGACATGCCTCGGTCTCGCCCGCCGACGCTCGTCCGAGCCCAACACGTAAGTCAGATGCACTCATCCCAACACTGGAGGTTCCATGCCCAAGGGCTACTGGGTCAGCGTCTACCGCACCATTTCAGACCCTGAGAAGCTGGCTGCCTACAACAAGCTGGCCGCTCCGGCCGTCGAGGCCGGGGGCGGTCGGACCTTCGTCCGTGGCGGTCGGGTCGCCGCATACGACGCCGGAATCGCCGAGCGCACCGTCCTGGTCGAGTTCGACAGCTTCGAGCAGGCCGTCGCGGCACGCGAGAGTGCGGCCTACCAGGAGGCGCTGGTCGCCCTCTCCGACGGCGTCGAGCGAGACTTCCGCATCGTCGAAGGCATCGACTGACCGAGGTCCAGTGGGATCTTCGCTGAAGGACTCTGTCGGGAATCTTGAGAACGGGGAGTCAAGGATCGTGACGGTCGACTTCCGCGGGGCGGAGTTCTCCGGCAGTACGGTCTCCTTCAGTGAAGCAACCGGCACGGCTCCCCCTGGCCTGAATCCGCGAGCCAGATCTCCGCTCCCGGGCGGACTCATCCTGCCCACAACCTGGCAACCGACAAGCCCCTGAATGGGTGAGGGCCGCGCCCGGCATCGCAGCACCTGTTCCGTTCGGCCGAACCGAGGTCGGATCACGGCCTGAACTCATTGGTCCATGAGCTACTCCATGTACGACGTCATAGGCGGGACGGTCGACAAGCCTGATCCGGAGACGATGGGGCAGTCCTCGGCGGCCTGGCGGAGGCCGATGCCGAGCATGTGGGGGGGCGTTGAGCTTGACGCCTGCCCGCCGCGGCCGTGCGCCGGACCGGAGGGGCTGTCGTCCTGCACCAACGCGCGTACGCGTGCGGGTGCGGGTGCGGGTGCGGTCAACGCGGTACACGGCGGGCTCGGCGCCAGGCGTTTTGCCAATGGCGCCAGTGGTCCGCGCCGTTGACACCGACGGCCAGCGCCACGACGGCGATGGACCCCAGTCCGAAGATCCAGGAGAGGGAGAACCCGGCGAGGATCGCCGTCCCCGCGAAGCTCACTCCGCTGTAGAGGGCGACCAACCGCTCGGCCAGTTCTCTGTATCGGCTGTGCCCCTCGATGAGCAGCTCGCTCCCGAAGTTCAGTACGAACCACCCGCCGATCAGGATCACTGAGAGATAGATGAGTGTCCGCAGCGGCCATGTTTTGTACAGTTCTTCCCACTCGTGGTGTGCGCTCTCCTGCCAGGCCCACACCTTGCCATGCAAGTCGGCGACGACCACTGTCGAGCTGTCCCGCTCGCTCCAGTGCGGCGAGATCTCGAACGCCGGCTTCGCGGCCCCGTCGAGATACACGTCCAGCATGTCCCCGCCGAACGTCTGCTTCAGCTTGACTGTTTTGGTGATGGCGGCGGTTCGCACCGGCAGGCACTACTCGACACCATGCTCGGCGATACACGCCGACACGACCCGTTGTTCGTGCTCGCGGTGGTACGCCGGCCCGATGCGCCAGGCGCCCAGACCCACGAGAACCAACCCGAACACGATGTTGGCGGCACACCATGAACTGCCGTATCGCCAGCGCATTGCGCAAGTAGAACAGCGAAAGGCGGAACCGTACAGGTC
>NZ_JAEKKT010000130.1 GCF_019510245.1 Streptomyces sp.
GCTGCGGCTCCGGCTGCGACTGGGGCTGCGGCTCCTCCTTCGGCTGCGGCTCCGGCTGCGACTGGGGCTGGGGCTGCAGCTGGGGCTGCGGCTTCGGCTGCGGCTCCTCCTTCGGCTGCGGCTCCTCCTTCGGCTGCGGCTTCTGCTCCCGTTCCGGCGGTGGCTCCAGCTGCGGCTCCGGCTGCGGCTTCAGCTGCGGCTCCTGCTCCTGCTCCTGCTGCGGCTCCTGCTGCGTCATGGGCGGCTCCGCTGCGACTTGCCCGCCTGTGGGTGGGGGTCCCTGGCCCAGGCGAACAAGCGGCGCTCCGTGCCGACGAGTACACCGTTGACCACCAGCCCGATGACGCCCGCCCACACCACCCCGGCCAGCACGTCCCGCGTGCCGTCGGTCCCGGTCTGGGCCTGGGCGATGAAGATGCCGAGGCCCTGGCCGAAGCCGGCGAGGATCTCCGACGCGACGGCGAGGATCAGGGCGACCGCGGCCGAGATGCGCACGCCGGCGGCGATGAAGGGGGCGGTCGCCGGGAGGTCCACCCGCAGCAGCACCGCGAGCCGGCCGAACCCGAAGGCGCGCAGGGTGTCCCGGGCCAGCGGGTCGGTCTCGCCGAGGCCGTAGACGGTGTTGAACAGCACCGGCCACAGCGAGGCGTACGTGATCAGCGTCACCTCCGTCTCCGTGCCCGCGCCGAGCAGCAGGGACACCAGCGGGATCAGCGCGACGGACGGCAGGGGCCGCAGGAACTCGATCACGGCCCGGGCGGCGGCCTCCACGACCGGCACCGTGCCCAGCAGGAGTCCCAGCGGCACCGCGAGCGCGCAGGCGAGGCCGAGCCCCAGCGCCCACGCCCGCAGGGTCACTCCGACCCCGTCGAGAAAGGCCGGGTCGCCCGCCAACCGCGCGGCGCGGACGAGGACTTCGGAAGCGGGCGGCAGATAGGTGCGCCGGACGATCCCGGCGCGGGACAGCGCCTCACAGATCCCGAAGGCGGCCGCCGCGCCGAGCAGGCCCAGCAGGAACTCCTGGCGCCTGCTCACTTCACGCCTGGTCATTTGACCAGCAGGGGTGCCGGGTCGATGTCCTTCGCCAGCAGTCCCTGGGCGCGCATGAGCCGGACGAGCCGGCGCAGGGCGGCCGGGTCGGCGGTCGGCGGGTAGGCCGGGAGGTGGATCGACCCGGCCTGGTCCGCGGTCACCTTGGTGTACTCGGGCAGTTCGGTGCGCACCGCCGCCGGGTCCCGGGCGGCCAGCCGGGACGCCGCCTCGACGGCGCGCCGGAAGCCCGCCGCCGCCTTCGGGTTCTTCTTCACGAAGGCGGCCGTGGTGATGTACCCGCTGGCGGGCAGGCCGTTCGCCGGCCCGGAACCGCCGTCGAGCAGCACCCTCGCGCCCAGTTCGCCCTGGATGGCCGTGTCGAAGGGCTCCACCGCGTGCACGGCGTCCACCTGGCCCCGCTGCAGGGCGGGGCCCATCTGCGGGAACAGGATCTGCCGGTAGACGGGCCGGCCGGCGTGCCGGGCGTCGAGGATCGCGTTCAGGGTCAGGGACTGGATGTTGTTCAGGACGGCGACGGCGATCTTCTTGCCGGCGAGGTCCGCGGGCGACTTCAGGGCGGAGTCCTTCGGCACGAGGACGTCCATCATGTGCGGGGAGATGCGCACGCCCTCGGCGAGGATGCGCAGGTCCAGGGTGCCCTTCTCGTACGCCTGGAAATAGGTGACGTAGTTCGCGCTGGCGATGACGTCCACCTGGCCCTTGAGCAGCGCGGGCAGCGCCTGGATGCTCTGCTGGACGGTCTGGACGCGCACGTCCAGGCCCTCCTTGGCGAACAGCCCGCGGTCCCGGGCCAGGTAGAGGGCGGCGGAGTCGGTGAGCGGCAGTGCCGCCACGGTCAGCCGCTGCCGGCCGTCGGACGAGTGCGGTGTGCCGCCGCTGTCGCAGCCCACCAGGATCAGCGCCGCGGCGGCGGCGAGCGCGGCGAGGCGCCGGGTTCGCGAACGTGCTCGACGTAATCGACGTAATCGACGTGAAGGCATGTGGGCATGCCTACCCGAAATTGTCATGATCGCTACAGATTCGGGGCGGGTTTCGGGGACTTTCGAGAAACCCGAACCGGGCACCGGAGAGCCGTGCACGCCGGGAGAGGGGGCGTGCAGCGGGGGTGTGGGGGCGTGGCCGCGGACACGGCGGTCGTCGGCGGGGCGCCGTCGGGCACGGTTGTCGCGGAGGGCTCCACGGGACGAGCCGAGCGCCCAACCGCACAGTACTGACCAGGGAATACGCCTCGTTCCCAGCACACGGCGGCTCCGGCCGCCACCCGGCGACGGCGCGTCGCCGCGGCCGTGCTTTCGAGATGCGGGCATCGGCTGCTGCTGGCTACGCTCGCTGAGTGGCCGGGTGCCGATGCCCCGAGGCCATGGCGCAGCAGCCGCCCCGTCCCGCCCCCGGAAACGAAGAATTCCGCAGTCCAGACCTCTGCAGTGTTCACGCCTCCACGGGAGGAAGGTTGCGATGAGGTTCACTCGCATGCGCACGCGCACAGCAAAGGCCGCGGCGGCGGCCCTGGTCGTCGTCGCGTCGGCGCTGGCAGGTACGGCTTCGCAGAGCCACGCACAGGACGCGTCTCCCAGCCCCTCCGGCACGTTCGGCAACGGCTGCGCGGGGCTCGCCCAGAAGGTCGGCACGGCCAAGGACAAGGTCGTGGAGGCCGCGGCCGCGTATCCGCAACTCAGCCATCTGGTCTCCGCCGCGGTCAGGGCGCATCTGAACGGCAGCCTCGACCAGAAACCCGACATCACCGTCTTCGCCCCGAACGACCAGGCCTTCCAGGCGGTGACCGTCGCGCAGTTCGCCTCGTTCCTCGCCGACCAGGGGCAGTTGAAGAAGGTGCTGACCTACCACGTCGTGGACCAGCGCATCACCCCGGACGAGCTCTCCCACGGCTCCTTCAAGACGCTGGAGGGCGGCAAACTGACCACGTCGGGATCGGGCACCGACTTCAAGGTCAACGGCAAGGCCTCCATCATCTGCGGCAACATCCAGGCCGCGAACGCCACCATCTACGTCATCGACCAGGTTCTCCAGCCGCCGTCCTGACGTACAGGCGGTACGGGCCGTACACCGTGTACGGCCCGACCGCTCTCCTCTGGCGCGGAGTTCAGCGACGGAGCCGGTCGAAGCGGAAGGGGATCGGGGCCTCCGGGCGGCGGCCGGTGAGGACGTAGCGGGTGAGGTGGGGGCCGGTGACCGGTCCCAGGGTGATGCCGAGCATGCCGTGGCCGGTAGCCGCGTAGGCGTTGTCGTGGCCCGGGACGCGGTCGATGACCGGGAGGCCGTCGGGGAGGAAGGGCCGCCCGCCGACCCAGGGGTCGCGGATCAGGCCGACCAGGCCGTCGGGGTCGTCGGGGTCTTCGGACCAGCGGCCCAGGTAGTGCCGGCTGGCGAGGGCGACGGGCGACGACGCGACGCCAGTCGAGGCGGTTGTTGTTGCCGCTGAGCTCCGTCGTGCCGCCGATGCGTGTGGTGGTGCCGATCGGCGAGGCGACGGCCCGGCGCTCGCCGAAGTAGAGCGTGTGCCGAGGCGCCGGGTCCAGGTCGACCGAGAAGCTGTAGCCCTTGCCCGCCTGGAGGGGCGGCGGATGGCCGAGGCGGCTCAGCAGGGTCCAGGAGCGCATGCCGGCCACGATGACGACGGCGGCGCCGCAGGGGCGTCGAGAGAGACCGCCAAAGCCGCCCCTTCACTCCTTCGCCCCTTCACTCCTTCGCCCTTTCACTCCTTCGCACCTTCGCTCCTGGAGTAGCAAGGGAAGAGCAAAGCACTAGCAAAGGGGTGACCGGGCGCCGTCACCGTGCTGATCAGCGCCGAATGTGACGTCGGCCAAATGCTTTGCATTTCGCTCGCGGAATGCCTAGCCTCCAAGTGTACGAAACGGTTTCGATCAGTTAGTGGGCCGACGGCCCGCGGAGAGAGCCCCCTCATGTCATCCGCTTCCGTCGGCTCCGTCGACGCGCACGCCGGCGTCGCACCGGCCCAGTCCTCGTCGGCCCACGGCGCCAGGCACCAGGCACCGCACCGGTGGATGGTGCTGGCCGTGATCGGCCTCGCCCAGCTGATGGTGGTGCTCGACTCGACGATCGTGAACATCGCCCTGCCGTCCGCCCAGCACGACCTGGGCTTCTCCAACGACGGTCGGCAGTGGGTGGTCACCGCCTACTCGCTGGCGTTCGGCTCCCTGCTGCTGCTCGGCGGCAGACTCGCGGACTTCTTCGGCCGCAAGACCACCTTGCTGATCGGCCTGATCGGGTTCGCCGGCGCCTCCGCGATGGCCGGCGCCTCGCAGAACCTGACGATGCTGATCGTCGGCCGGGCGGTCCAGGGCGTGTTCGGCGCGCTGCTCGCGCCCGCCGCGCTGTCCCTGCTGACCACGACCTTCACCGATGCCAAGGAACGCGCCAAGGCGTTCGGCGTCTACGGTGCGATCGCGGGCAGCGGCGGTGCCATCGGCCTGCTGCTGGGCGGTCTGCTGACCGAACACCTGAACTGGCGGTACACCCTCTACGTCAACCTGCCGATCGCGGTCGTCGCGGTGATCGGCACGGTGGTCTTCGTCCGCCGGCCCGCGAAGGCCCAGCGTCCCCGGCTGGACACGCTGGGCACGGTCCTCGCCGCGGGCGGCATGTTCTCGCTGGTGTACGGCTTCGCCAACGCCGAGACCCACCCGTGGGGCAACTGGATGGTCTGGGCGTTCCTGGCCGCCGGTGGCGTGCTGCTGGCTCTCTTCACGTTCTGGGAGACCCGGACCGGCCATCCGCTGCTGCCGCTGCGGGTACTGGCCGACCGCAACCGTGCGGCCGCCTACCTCTCGGTGTTCGTCACAGGCGCGGGCATGTTCGGGATCTTCCTGTTCCTGACCTACTACCTCCAGGAGACGCTGCACTACTCGCCGGTCAAGACCGGTCTGGCCTTCCTGCCGATGATCGGGGCGCTGATGGTCTTCGCGCAGCTGGCCACCATCGTCGCGGTGCCCCGGATAGGCGCCAAGCCGATCGTCCCGGTCGGCGCGCTCCTCGCGGCCGCCGGCATGGTCTGGCTCACCCGGCTCGACCTGCACTCGGCCTACACCTCCGACGTGCTGGGGCCGCTGCTGATCATGGGCGCCGGTATCGGCATGGTGATGCCGCCCGCGATGAGCCTGGCCACCCTCGGTGTAGCCCCGCAGGACCAGGGCGTCGCCTCGGCGACCACCAACACCATGCAGCAGGTCGGCGGTTCCATCGGCACCGCGCTGTTCTCCACCCTGGCGGCGACCTCGGCCACCGACTACGTCAGGGACCACCAGCCGGTGACCTCGCTGGTGAAGGCCAACGCCGCGCTGCACAGCTACGCCACCGCCTACTGGTGGGCGGCCGGCTTCTTCGTCGTGGCGGCCGTCCTCGCGGCGGTGCTCTACCGCAAGGGCAGCCCGACGGCCCAGGCGCAGACCGTGGACAGCGCCCCCCGCGCCGCCTTCGAGGAGCACGGCGCGACCGGGACCGAGGCCGTGCCCCTGGTCCAGCCGCGGACCGCGACCGGCATGGACCGGCCGGACCCGGACGGCCTGCTGGTGAGCGGCCGGGTCCTGGCGGCCGGCGGCGGTGTGCCTGCACCGGGCGCCGTGGTCACGCTGATCGACCCGACGGGCCGGCAGCTCGGCCACGCCGTCGCCGACGCCGCCGGCCACTACGCGGTGGCCGTCCCGGCCCCGGGCCCGTACGTCCTGGTCGGCTCCGCCGCCGGGCGCCAGCCGCAGGTGGCCACCCTCACGGTGGGCGGCTCCCCGGTCGAGTACAACCTGGTGCTGGCCGGCACCACCGGTCTGACCGGCAGCGTCCGCTCCGGCGGCCTCCCGGTGGCCGGAGCCCTGGTGGTCGCCACCGACGTCTTCGGCGAGGTGGCCGACTCCACGGTCACCGGTGCCGACGGCGGCTACCGTCTCGGCGAGCTGGTCGCCGGCGAGTACGTCCTGACCGTGAGCGCCGAGGGCCACCGGCCCACCGCCGTCGCGGTGACCGTCGGGGACACCGGGGCCGCCCAGGACATCCTCCTCGCTCCGGCCGCCGCGGTCCGCGGCACCGTCCGCGGCCGGAACGGCTCGCCCCTGACCGACGCCCGGGTGGCCCTGCTGGACTCGGCCGGCAACGTGGTCGCCGCCCGCACCACCGGCGAGGACGGCGAGTACGCCTTCCCCGACCTGCCCGGCACCGAGTACACGGTGGTCGCCTCCGGCTACCCGCCGGTGGCCGCCCCGCTCCGGCTGGACGGCGCGGGACGGGACGGCTTCGACCTCTACCTCACCCACGAGGAGACCGGGCAGGAGGGCACCCGGCAGACCGGACCGCTGGGCTGACACCCGGCGGCGAACCTCCCCGGAAGAGCCGGGCGGCACGGGTACGGCACCCGCGGCGCCCGGCTCTTCCACGTTGCCGGGCGGTGCCGCGCGCGGCGGTGGCCGGATCCCGGTGCTGTTCCGGCGGCCCTGGCGGGACGCCGTGGCGTGTCTGGGACGCGGACGGCGGGGACGGGCGCCCCGAAGGGCTGCGGAGCGGGCCGGAAGCGGATCGGAAGCAGCTCGGTTCTGGCCACGGAAGCGGTGGCGCTGGTCACCTCGTAGGCGTCAACCGCCTTGCTCTGCCCCGCTGTTCACCGTCCGCTCCGGACGGCCGGGGCGGGCGCGGTGCACTGCCGTCACCGCTGGAGAACCCCATGACCGATGCAGAGCCGACGCCGCCCGCCGGGCGTCCCGACCCGCTCTCCGCCCATCGCGCGCCGCCCTCCTACCAGGCCCCGGGGCTGATACCGCCGGGCGGCCCCGCCCGCACCTGGGGGCTCGTGGTCATCGCCACGCCCCTGCTGCTCGCCCTGCTCCTGGCCCTGATCGGCGGCCTGGCCGGAGGGTCGTCCGGGTCCTCGTCCGGGGCTTCCGGCTCCGGCTCCGACGCCGGCTTCTTCGGCTCGGGCACCACAGGCTCGGACACCTCCGGCTCGGGCAGCGCCGGTACGGCCGGTACGGACGACCAGCCGGCCTATGCCGACCCGACGACGGCGTCCGCATGGCCGTACGGCGACTCCGCCACTCCCGAGGCGACCGCGAGCGACGGCTACTACGGCGACCCGACGGACACCGCCACCGCCGCCACCCCGGCCGCGACCGCGAGCGGTGGCCCCGGCGACGTCGTCACCGCCTACTTCGCGGCGATCAGCTCCCACGACTACCGGACCGCCTGGTCCCTCGGCGGCAAGAACCTCGACTCCAGCTACGACAGCTTCGTCTCCGGTTATGCCACCACCGAGCAGGACACCGTCGCCGTCGTGGCCGTGGCGGGCGACGAGGTGGAGGTGACCATCGAGGCCCTCCAGACCGACGGCACGACGAAGTCGTACGACGCCACCTACACCGTCCAGGACGGCGTGATCACCAGCGGCACGGCCACCCAGACCGGCTGACACCCACTTCGGGGCGTGCCCGGAGGGGTGCGCCCGCACGAGCGGAGCGCTGAACCACCATGGCCACACAGATACTCGACCCCAGTCCTCCCGGCCCGGCACCGCAGGAGCCGCCGGAGCACCGTGCGTACGCGCGCACCCGGGCCACCCGGCTGCTGTCCGCCGGCACCTACCTGCACACCGGCTACCGGCGGGCCGTCATCCGGGAACTGCTGCGCAGAAGGTTCCGGGTCGTCGCGCCCTCCTACGGCTACGACGCCGTCTCGGTCCTCGCCCACGCCCTCGCCGCGCGCCGGCTGCGCCGCATCCAGTGGGCGGTCGCGGCCGGCGTGGACTTCGCGGTCCTCCTGCTGCTCAGCAACGGGGTGCTCAACCCGTTCATAGGTGTCGTCCTGCTGTGCTGGGTGCCGTGGGCGGCGGCCTATCTGCGCCGGATCGCCACCCTGCACATCCTGATGACCCGGGTACGGGAGAGCGGCCCGGACGGCGGCTTCGACGGCGCCAGCCCGGCGCACGCCAAGCTGACCGACGCCCTCGCCCGCAAGATCGACCACGAGCAGGCGAGCCGCAGCGGACTGGTCTTCTACGGCGGCTACCGGCCCTTCGTCGGCGCGGGCCTGCCGCTGCGCGACTGGTCCAACGCGCAGTTGCTGCTCGGCGCCCCGAAGACCCGGATCATGGCGCGCAAGAGCGCGGACGGCACCCCGCCCGACCTCGACACCGTCGAGCGCAGGCAGGTCGTTCCGTTCACCGTGCACGAGATCACCAGCCAGGTCGCCGCGCGGCTGGCCGCCGACCTGCGCGACGAGACCCGCCCCGAGGAGCGGATCGACGGGCTGACCGTCGAGCAGCGCCGCTTCACCACCGCGATCCGCACCAACGACCGCACCCAGGGCGCGGGCTGGTCCCAGCTGCCCGGCCTGGACGACCTGCCCGGCATCCACTGGCGGGAGGACTACGACGCGGCCCGCGAGTACCTGTGCGTGCGGGTCGGGTCGTGGAACGAGGAGCTGGTGACCTCGATCTTCGTCGGGTTCGACATCAAGGGCAACACGCTGCACACCGAGTTCTACACCTACGTGCTCGGGCCGCTCGTGGGTGACTTCCACCTGGTGGACCAGTTGCCCGCCGCCGTCGACGGGCGGCTGGCGGTGCGCGTGGCGTGGGACTTGTTCACGTCCCTGGTGCGCTGGTGGGTGACGCTGTGGATGTGGCCGCTCCTGCTGGTCCCGGAGCGGTTCCTGCCGGGGTGGGCGGTCCGCTGGACCCGGCCCTGGCGGGCCAGGAGGGCCAGGCGGGCCGCGGCCGAGCTGCTGCTGTCGGACCGGGTGGAGGACACCAGCGAGTTCCGGTTGGGCCGTTACGTCAACCGCTGGGTCAACTGCGGTGCGTTCGCGAGCGTCCGGGAGCTGGCCACCAGCGAGACGTACCACCACTTCTTCCAGCAGGCCGACGCGGTGAAGTACATGCAGGTCGTCGAGCGCCGGCTGCTCAAGAACATCCGCGCGTTCCTCGACGAGCACGACGTGGACCTCGCCGAGCACGACCGGGCGCAGACCAACATCCTGCTGGGCGACAACAGCCAGAACATCTTCGGCGGCGAGAACAGCAACTTCGGGTACAACTACCAGCCGCCGACGGGCGGTTCGGCCTGAAAGGCAGGTAAGTGACCATGAGCCAGGGCCACACCTTCGGCGAGAAGAGCCAGAACATCGTCGGCGGCCGGAACAGCGGCTTCGGGTACAACGTCTACAACACCCCGCCGCAGGACGAGCGGTCGGCCGAGGAGGAGGCGGCGCGCGCCGCCCAGGCGCGCGCGGACTACGGCCGCAGCCGCAGCGTCTTCGTCGTGCACGGCCGCGACGAGGAGGTCCGCACGGCGATGTTCGGGCTGCTGCGCCGGCTCGACCTGCGCCCGCTGGAGTGGGAGCGGCTGGTACGGAACACCGGGGGGACCGCGCCGTTCCTCGGCGAGGTCATCGAGAAGGCGCTGTCGCAGGCGCAGGCGGCGCTCGTGCTGCTCACCCCGGACGACGTCGCCAAGCTCCATCCGCATCTGCTGGGCGACAACGAGCCCCCCTACGAGACCCAGTTGACCGGCCAGCCCCGCCAGAACGTGCTGATCGAGCTCGGCATGGCGCTGATGGCCTACCCGGAGCGGACGATCATCGTGGAGGTCGGCCAGGTGCGGCCCGCCGCGGATCTCGGGGGCCGCAACGTGATCCGCTTCGACGGCTCCGAGACCGCCGTCTCGAAGATCGTCGAACGGCTCAAGGGGGCCGAGTGCGACCTGGACGACACCCGGCCGGACTGGCGTGACACGTCGTACTTCGAGAACCTGGCGGCCTACCGCCGGCTGGCCTGACCAGCCGCAGGAGGGGGCGGGGGCCGCGGGCCCCCGCCCCCTCCTCCTTGTGCACTACCCCTGCGGGCCCGACGCCAGGGCGGCCAGGAACGCGGCCAGCTCGCGCATGTCGATGCCCTCCAGCTCCTCGGGCCGTACGACGACGCGCAGTTCACGGCAGATCGGGGCCTCCCGGGAGCGGGCCACGAAGGACATCAGGATCAGCCTCAGCAGGCTGTCCCGGTCGAGGTGGCCGAGGCGGGCCAGCCCGGATCCGGTCAACGGCATGGCCACCCGCTCCAGTTGGGCGTGCGCGCGCAGCGCGTCCCACAGTCCGGCCAGGCCCCGCCACAGGTCCTCCACGCCGGAGGAGGCCACGTAGTCGTTGCCGATCCGGCTGTAGGCCACGCCGAACACCAGCCGCGGCCGGGCGCCGAGCACCGCCACCGTGCCGACCGGGTAGCGGTCGAGCTTGCCGAGCGGCTTGTCCGCCCGCTCCTCCCGCGCGACCGGCTCGGCCGGGGCGAGCGCCGCGCCCAGCTCCGCGTCCAGGCGGGCGACGTCGCCGCCGTACCGGCGGTCGAGGAGCTGTGCCTGCACGCTGTCGCCGTTGATGACCCGGCCGCCGGCCGACAGGGTGTCGAAGGTGTCGCAGAAGCCGACGACCAGGTGGGCCGGCTGGTCGAACAGGTCACCGGTCTCGACGACCACCGTCATGTCGGGCCGCCGGAACACCTGCCGTACCCGGGCCGCGGGACGGGACCGCAGCAGCCCCCAGCCCAGACAGGCGCCCACCGACAGTCCGACGACCGCGCCGGAAGCGCTGTGCGGCACGAACGGGCCCACGACCTGGGACACGGCGGACAGCCCGCCGAACGCCACCATGGTGTCGCGCACGAAGACCTGCCGGGCGCGCCTTGTACCACGCAGGAAGGCGTTCCGGGGCCGTATCGGGTCCATCGGGGCCAGTCGGCCCGAATCACCCGAACTCATGGATTCCCCAAGGCATCATGATAATCTTTCAGTCACTGAGGCTGACGCAGAGTGACGCTGAACCGCCGGGGGGCGACGCGGATGGCCGGTGCGAGAGCACATATCCGGGTGAAGGTACTGGGCCCGGTCCAGCTCGAGGTCGACGGGGCTCCGGTCCGGCTGACGCCGCTGACCGTACGGCTGCTGGTCCGCCTGGTGGCGGCCGGCGGTGAGGCGGTGCCGGTACGGCAGCTCCGCCGCGACGTGTGGGGGCTCGCGGACGAGCCGCGCCACCTGGACCAGCGCAACCGCAACGAGGTCCAGAAACGGGTCCTGGAGCTGCGCCGGGCGCTCGCCCCCGGCACAACCGGCGCACCCGGCCAGGACAGCGCGGGCACACAGGTCCTGCGCACCGAACAGCAGGTCACCGTGCAGGGCCCGGAGACCGCCTACCGCCTGGTGCTGCGGCCCGAGGAACTGGACAGCGCACGGTTCACCGCGATCGTGAACGACGCCCTGCTGGCGCCCCCGGCCACCGCCGCGCACCGGCTCTCCGAGGCGCTGTCCCTGGTGCGCGGCCGGCCGCTGGCCGAGGTCAACGGAGAGGGGTTCGCGGTGCCCTTCGTCCGCCGCCTGACCGCCCTCCAGGACGCGGCCCGCCGGGAACTGGTGCGCGTGCAGACCGACCTGGGACGGCCCGAACTCGCCCTGCCCGTCGCCGAACTGATCACCCACGAGCATCCCGACGACGCCGAGGCCGCGCGGGTCCTGGACGCCCTGCGCGCGGAGCTGCGCGCCCGGCACGGGGCCGAACTGCTGCGCCACCGGGTGCCGTTGCCCGGCCAGCGGGCCGATGTGGTGCTGGTGCGCGGCGACCTGTTCGACCAGGCGGACTGCAACCTGGTGATCGGGTTCTCCGACACCTTCGACACGGAGACCGCCGAGGATCTCGTGATCAGCCGGGAGAGCCTGCAGAGCCAGCTCGTCGACCGGCTCTTCGCCGGGAAGCGGCGCCCGCTCGACGACCGGCTGCGGGCGGGGCTGCGGGCGGTGAAGGCCGTGGCCACCGAGACCGTGCGGGCCAAGCCGCTGGGCCGCCGGGTCCGTTACCCGGTGGGCACCACCGTGGTGGTGCCCGTCGAGGGCCGCCGGGTGTTCGCCACGGCCTACTCGCGGCTCGGCAACGACCTGGTGGCCAGGTCCAACCACGCCGACCTGCGGCTCAGCCTGGAGAGCCTGTGGGCCTCGGTGGCGGTCAACGGCCTGTTCAAGCCGGTCGCCGTCCCGCTCATCGGCTCCGGCCTGGCCCGGGTCACCGACCTGGACCGGGGCCAGCTGGCCGCCCTGATCGTGGACTCGTTCATCGAGGCCTGCCGCCGCTATCCCGCCCTGACCCCCGAACTCCGGATCGTCATCCTGCCCCAGGAGCTGGCCCGGACCGACCTGACCCCGGTGGAGCAGCGCTTCGAGGACCTGGTGCTCGGCCTGCGCGCGGCCGACTGACGGCGAAGGTGAGACCGGGCGGCGGCCCGGACGTGTCCCCCGGGCCGGCGGGCTGCTCCGCATCTGACCGTTCCCCCTTCGCGGCACCGTCCGCCGTCCGCGCCTCGCGCCGCTTCGCCCGGCCTCACCGCAGTCCACGAGACCACCCCGGCCGCTTCCGCCGGCACCCTCGAACCGCTTCCGATCCGGTTCCGGTGCCGCACGGGCGGACGGCGACCGGACGGCCGGACAGGACGGGCCCTCCCGACCGTTGGGTCCCGCACCGATCGGGTCTATCGTCAATCATGAGGCCAGGAGGAGGAGGACGGCCGGTGATGCCGCAGGACGAGGCCGTGATCGGCTGCACGGGGAAGGTGCTCATCGGAACGCGCGGTGCCACCGGGCCCGGCGAGGTCCTGGTACGGGTCAGGGGCGGTTCGGAGACCTTCCTCGCCTGGTCGGAGGAGCCCCTGCCGGTCGGCGCGACGGTGCTCGTGATCGAATCACGGGGATGCCGGGAGGTCGGCGTCATCGAGTGGGTGGATCCATTGGACGCGCTCGGCGACATCGCCGAGGCCGGCTGAGGAGAGACAGGAATGTTCGGATACCGCGTACCCGCTCCCGACGAGGCGATGTTGATCTCGGGGGGCAGGCGGGGACTGGGGGGCGCGCCGTTCCGAGTGGTGACGGGGCACGGCAAGTTCGTGCTGCCGGTCCTACGGAAGGTCCGTTTCCTCACCCTGTCCATGTGCGAGTCGGAGGTCACCGAGACCTGTGTGACCAGACAGGGCATCTCGCTGCACGTCCGCGCGGTCATCGCCTTCAAGGTCGGCAACGACCACGAGAGCATCATCAACGCGGGCCAGCGGTTCCTCTCCGACCAGGAGCAGATGTCGGTGCTGACCGGCCGGATCTTCGCCGGTCACCTGCGGGCCATCATCGGCTCCATGACGGTCGAGGAGATCGTCACCGAGCGGCAGAAGCTCGCCGCGGAGGTGCTGGACACCTCGAAGACGGAGATGGCGAAGATCGGCCTGATCGTCGACTCGCTGCAGATCCAGTCCATCGACGACGGCGACACCGGTTACATCGACGCGATGTCCGCGCCGCACAAGGCCGCCATCCAGCGACAGGCGCAGATCGCGCAGGCCCAGGCCACCCAGGCCGCCGTCGAGGCGGAGCAGGCGGCGGCCCGCAAGCAGGCCGAGTACGCCCGGCAGACCGCCATCGTCAAGGCCGAGTACTCGGCCGAGGTGGACCGCGCCCAGGCGCAGGCCGGCCAGGCCGGGCCGCTGGCGCAGGCCCACGCCCAGCAGGAGGTGCTCGCCGCCCAGACGGAGCTGGCCCAGCGCCAGGCCAAGCTGCGGCAGGAGCAGCTGGTGGCCGAGGTCGTCAGGCCCGCCGAGGCCGAGGCCGAGCGGGTCAGGATCCTGGCGGCCGCCGAGGCGCAGCGGATGAAGATCCAGGCGGAGGCGGCCGCGTCGTACGACCGGGTCGCGCTGGACCGGATGCTGATCGACCAGCTCCCGCAGATCGTCAAGGAGGCCGCCGGCGGCCTCGCCGGTGCCAACGTCAACGTCCTCAACGGCGCGGACGGCCTCGGCGAGATCGCGGCCGGCCTGGTCTCCCAGGGCCTGACGATCCTCGACTCGGTCCGGCAGAACCTGGGTGGCCAGGACTCCGACGGCCGGCGCCCCGACGGACAGCGTCCTGAGGGCCGCCGCTCCGGGGAGAGCGAGGGCAACGGCAGCAGCCTGCTCCAGCTGCCCACCGGGAAGGGGCGGAAGTCGGACGACGGTCCGGTGGACGTCGACTGAGCGCTCCGCTGGAAGCGCCGGGACTTCTGTAGGCGCCGCGGCAGGCCGTCAGCCGGCTGCGGCGCCATCGTGGCCGGTCGCGCAGTTCCTCCCCCAGCCTCCGGCCGGGGGTACCCCCAGCGCCCCTTCGGGGGCAACGCCCCAGCCCGGTGCCGGGATCGACGCCGCTTCTGGAAGCGCCGCGGCAGGCCGTCAGCCGGCTGCGGCGCCGTCGTGGCCGGTCGCGCAGTTCCTCCCCCAGCCTCCGGCCGGGGGTACCCCCAGCGCCCCTTCGGGGGCGCTGCCCTGGGCTGGGGTCGACGCCGGTCAGGTTGCGGCTGGCGTCCCACAGTCGGGCCGCCGCGCAGGTGTCGGTGAGGTGGTTCCACAGCGGTTCGTTCCGGGGGCTGCCCCGCAGGCCGAAGACCCGCGGTCCCCACAACTGCCCCCCGCGCACGGCGGGGTCGAGCACGGCCCGGACCGCGGGCCGGGCGCCGGCGTGCTTGCCCTGGACGAGAAGGGCGGCCGGTGCACCGCGAAGCCGTGCACCGGCGGTCCGCACGTGGACCGGCGGCCGTGACGGGGTCAGCGAGTCCAGCGCGCCCCCGGGATGGACCACCACGCTCGCCACCGGGCTGCCGGCCGCGCGCAGCCGCCGGTCCAGTTCGAGGCCGAAGTACATCTGCGCCAGCTTGGAGCGTCCGTAGGTGCGCTTGGGCCGGTAGTCCTCCCGGGACTGCAGGTCGTCGAGGTCGAGCCGCTCGGACTTGGCCGCGAAGCTGCCCATGGTCACGACACGGGCCGCCGGTGCGGCCGACAGCAGGGGCAGCAGCCAGTGGGTCAGCGCGAAGTGCCCGAGGTGGTTCGTCCCGAACATGAGCTCGTGACCGTCCCCGGTCTCCCGGCGGGGCGGGGCGTCGAGCGCGACGCCGGCGTTGTGGACCACCGCGTCGAGGTGGTCCACGTCCAGTGACTCCACCGCCGTCCGGAGCGACGGGAGGTCGGCGAGGTCCAGCCCTACGGCCCGCACCCGGGCGCCGTGGACGCGTGAGCGGATCGAGGCCGTGGCGGCTTCGGCCTTCGCGGGGTTCCGGCTGCCCAGGACGACGGTGGCCCCGGTCGCGGACAACTGCTCCGCGACGAAGTACCCGATGCCGGCGTTGCCGCCGGTGACCAGGAAGACGCTGCCGTCGGCACGCGGGAGCCGTCGGACGTCCCAGGGCGGGGTGGAGGGCGTGGACGACATGGCGGAGGGGCTCCCTTGCGTTCGAGGGCGGCTGCGGCCGCCCGGCAGGGCGGCCCGGCACCAACGGTTCCAGTGGCGTCCGACACATCGCCTACGGATCACCGACAGCCCGCCGACACGGAGGCGGGCCCGGGCTCGGCGCGCTGCTGGAAGTCCCGCGATGTGGCGTCTGCCGTCAGTCGACCGCGGCGCCGTGGTGGCTAGTCGCGCAGTTCCTCCCCCAGCCTTCGGGCGGGGGTCCCCCAGTGCCCCTTCGGGGGCGCCGAAGCTCCCGATGGACTCGAAAATCGAACACGTGCTTGAATTCGGGCATGCGATCGTTTCCCGTGGACCTGGCCCGGGCGCAGCAGGAATGGAGCGCCACCTACCGGCAGCTCGCCGCGCGGCCCGGGCGTACCGAGTTGCGGCGGCGGCTGTACCGGCTGTCGGCGGAGGTGTTCTTCCATCCCTACTGGGGGCAACGGCGGCCGAGCCCCGCCGCGTGGCGGGAGTTGCGGGACCTGGGGTGGTCGGACCGGGCCGGAAGCTGAGGGGGCTCGGATGGCGGGCTGGAGTGCGGGACCGTACGTCCCGGATGATCCTGAAGGCATGTCCGGACCGATACGGGTGATCGTGCATCCGCCGTCGCCGACGGGTGGCCGGCGCGTGCGCGTGGACGGCGAGATCCTGGGGCTGGCGCACAACGTGACCGACGTCGCCGAGTTCCTCCGCCGGGCCGGGCTGGAGATCGACCCGGCGGAGGTGGCGCGGGTGCCGTGGATCGACTGGCGGGGCGGCGGGCCGGAGTGGTGGGGGCCGGAGACGTGACGGCCCCGGGTGGCCGTGGTCGCTCGGGTGCCGGGCAACGCACGAGGCCCGTCCAGTGTGTGGACGGGCCTCGGGATGGAGCGCCGGGCAGGCCTTGCACCTGCATTTCCCCGCAGGAAGCGGGGCGTCTTTCCTTGGACCACCAACGCAACGGCGGACGGACCGGATCGGGCCGACCAGCTCTGAATTGATCATAGCCCATGCGGGTGAGGTGTGCCCGCGCCGGACGGCGACCCGGTCGCGAAGTCCGCGGGCCGCGGGGGCCGGTTTTCTTTACGCACTCCTGACGCCGGCACCCGCATCCCGGGACGGCTCCGAAGTGTCCTCATCCTTGTCCGGATTCCTGTCCGGATCACGTCGAGAATGGAGTGTGTGCCCATGGACGGCGCCGTCGTAGGGGTCGTACTGGTGGTCGTGGCGGCCCTGCTCGTGCTGCGCAGCGGGATGCGGGTGGTCAACCAGGTCGAGCGTGGGGTCGTGTTCCGCTTGGGCAAGGCGCTGCCGGACTTCCGGCGGCCGGGGATCACCTTCCTCATCCCGTTCGCCGACCGGATGCGCAAGGTGAACGTGCAGGTGGTCACCATGCCGGTGCCCACGCAGGAGGGCATCACCAAGGACAACGTGTCGGTGAAGGTGGACGCCGTCGTCTACTTCCGGGTCACCGACCCGGTCCGCGCGGCCATCGAGGTGCAGGACTACGTCTTCGCCGTCGGCCAGGTCGCCCAGTCCTCGCTCCGCTCCATCATCGGCAAGAGCGACCTGGACGACCTGCTGACCGACCGGGAGCGGCTGCACGAGGGGCTCGCCCTGATGATCGACAGCCCGGCCGCCGAGTGGGGCATCCACATCGACCGCGTCGAGATCAAGGACGTACAGCTCCCGGAGTCGCTGAAGCGGTCCATGTCCCGGCAGGCCGAGGCGGAGCGGGAGCGGCGGGCCCGGGTCATCACCGCCGACGGTGAGTTCCAGGCCGCGCAGCAGCTCGCCAACGCCTCCCGGATCATGTCGGAGACCCCGGAGGCGATGCAGCTGCGCCTGCTGCAGACCGTCGTCGAGGTCGCCGCCGAGAAGAACTCCACGCTCGTGATGCCCTTCCCGGTCGAGCTGCTGCGCTACTTCGAACGGGCGACCAAGCGGCTCGACCAGGAGGTCGAGAAGAACGAGCGCGAGCTGGACGGGCCGGACGGGTCGGCCGCGCTCAAGGCCGGGATCGAGCAGATCGCGGCCGTCGCCGACAAGTTCGGGCCGGCCGGGGAGCTCACCGCGCCGAGGGAACCGGCAGCGGAGCCGTCCGCTCCCGTCGAGCGGCAGTAGCCAGCGTCAGCGTCACGGTCAGTGACGCGAGCGCCATGAGCGTCATCGCGACGGCGGGCGAGGTGAGTTGCGCGACCGAGCCCGCCAGCGTGGCGCTCAGCCCCTGGAGGGTCAGCATGCCGGCCGAGTGCAGGCCGAGGGCATGGCCGCCGAGTTCGTCCGGGGTCAGCTTCATCAGCCGCTCCTGCTGCACCAGGCTCGCGCCGAAGCCGACGGAGGCCGTGCCCGCGCAGGCGGCGGCGAGCACCAGGGGCGGGTGCAGGAAGAAGACCAGGTAGGGCGTGGCCAGGAGGAGCAGCAGCGGGGTGGCCGTGCGGGCGCGGACGGCGGGCGGCAGCAGCCGGCCGACGGTCACGTCACCGGCCAGCATGCCGAGGGCCGCGCAGGCGAACAGGGTGCCGGCCGACTCCGGGGCGTACGACACGTACAGCGACTCGCAGCCGACGACCAGCCCGTTGGGCAGCCACAGCCCGAGATAGGTCAGCCGGCGCGGGCGGGACGACCACAGCAGGGCGTTGGTGCGCCAGGTCGCGGCGACGGAGGGGCGGCCGGCGGCCCGGGGCGGGCGGGCGCTCAGGCCGAGGCGGAAGGCCAGGGCGGATGCCAGGTACAGGGCCGCGGCGAGCAGCAGACAGATGCGCGGGGACACCGCGGCCAGCAGTACGCCGCCGGTGGCGTAACCGGCGATCTGCACCAGCCCGCTCATCATGTTGAACAGCGAACGCCCCGGCAGATAACGGTCCTTGTCGAGGATCTCGTTCAGCAGCCCCCAGCGCACCCCGCCGCCGAGCGAGGCGACGAGACCCAGCAGGAGGACCACGGCGAGCAGCGCACCGGCCGGGAGACCGGGCAGCGCGAGGGCCGCGGTGGCGACGGCGAAGCTGAGCGAGATCGCGGCGAGGGTGGTGCGCGGGGGCAGCCGGTCGGCGCCGGAGAGCAGGAAGGTCGCGCCCAGCACCTGCGCCAGCGAGGGACCGAACATGCTCAGCGCCGAGAGCAGGGGCGAGCCGGTGGTCCGGTAGACGAGCGTGCCGAGGGCGAGCCCGCCGACGGTACCCGCCGCGTTCTGGGCGGCCGCGCCGAGGAAGAGCGGGGTGAACTCGGGGGTGCGGAAGAGGGATCGATAGCTGGTGGGCATGGCCGGGAGTCTCGGGGGCGCCGACGGGGGGCGTTATTGTTTCGCACAGGCGCGAAAGGTTGCGGCGGCGGCTCCGAGAGCAGCGGCTCCGACAGCGGGGAGGTCTCTTGGGTTGGTGGCAGCTCAACGCGGACACGCTCGCCCGGAGCCGCTTCGTGCTCTCCCCCTTCGCCGAGACCTTCGCGAGCCTCAGGTTGCTGCACGGCGGCACCGCCGCGCATCCCGGTGAGCGGCGCTGGCTGGAGGAGCAACTGCCCGGCTACCGGGCGCGGCTCGCCGCCGATCCCGTCACCGCCCTGCTCGTCCGCGCCGGTCTCGGCCGGGTGTGGACCGCCGACTTCCTCACCCCCACGCCCAGGGACGGGGAGAGCGCCGAGGCCGCCATCGCCCGGGTGCGGGCGGTGCGCCCCGACGACGCCCGCGCGCACCTGCGGCTCTCCCTCGGCGGCCCCCTCCCCGCCGCCCTGGACCGCGACGACCTGCCCGGCCGCGCGGCCGACCTGCTGACGTACGTGTGGGAGGCGGCCGTACGGCCGTCCTGGGAGCGCCGGCGGCGGATCCTGGAGGCGGACGTGGTCGCCCGGACCGCGCAGGTCAGCCGAGGCGGCTGGGCGGAGGTGCTGGACTCGGTGCGGCCGGGGCGGACCCGCTGGCTGGGCTCCAACCGGCTCCAGGTCAACCTGCACGAGTACCCGCCCCGCGAGATCTCCGGCGCCGACCTCCTGCTCGTCCCGGTGACGCCGAAGTCCGGCTGGGTCTCCTGGGAGGAACCGGACCGGTACGCGCTGGTCTACCCCTGCGCCGGCGCGCTCTCCGACCCCTCGGAGCGGGCGGTCCCGGCCGGTCTGGAGGCCCTGCTGGGCGGCGCCCGCGCCGGGGTGCTGGTGCTGCTCGACGCGCCCCTGAGCACGACCCACCTCACGGCGGTGACCGGGCAGGGCCTGGGCTCGGTCGGCAGGCATCTGCGGGTGCTGCTCGACGCCGGGCTGGTGGAGCGGCGGCGGGCCGGGCGGTCGGTGCTGTACTCGCGGACGGCGGCCGGGGACGTGCTCGTGGAGGCCGGAACCCGGACCGCCACCTCGCGGAGTTAGCATCCGCCTATGACGACTACTGAGAACAACGGGTCCGTGCTCGACGTGGAGATCGGTGCGCTGCAGGGCGGCTCGGCCGGTCTGCCGGGCTACGGCGGCAAGGCCGTGCTCATTGTCAACGTGGCCTCCAAGTGCGGTCTGACCCCGCAGTACAACGGCCTGGAGAAGCTCCAGGAGCGGTACGCGGCGCAGGGCTTCACCGTGCTCGGGGTGCCCTGCAACCAGTTCATGGGCCAGGAGCCGGGCAGCGCCGAGGAGATCGCGGAGTTCTGCTCGGCGACGTACGGGGTGACCTTCCCGATGACCGAGAAGGTCGAGGTGAACGGCGAGGGCCGGCACCCGCTCTACGACGGTCTGGTCGGGTTCGCCGACGCCGAGGGGTACACCGGGGACATCCGCTGGAACTTCGAGAAGTTCCTGGTCGGCCGGGACGGACAGGTCCTCGCCCGGTTCGCGCCGCCGACCGAGCCGGAGTCGGCCGAGGTCGTGGCGGCGGTGGAGGCCGCCCTCGCCTGACCCCGGGTTGACCTTGCCCCTGGGGCAGGGACGAGCCTCCTGGTCACCGGGCGGAACGGATCCGCCCGGTGACGGAGGATGCGGCCGTGGAGGACGTGGTGGACGCCGTGGACGAGGAGCTGCTCACGATCGGCGCGTTCGCGGCGCGCTCCCGGCTCTCGGCGAAGGCCCTGCGCCTCTACGACCGGCTCGGGCTGCTGGCCCCGGCGCACGTCGACGAGGTGACCGGCTACCGGTACTACCGCGCCGGCCAGGTCGAGCGGGCCCGGCTGGTGGCGCTGCTGCGCCAGCTGGACATGCCGCTGGCGAGGATCGCCGAGGTGGTCGAGGCGGCGGACGCCGACCCGGACGGGGAGACGGCCGCCGGGCTGCTCGCCGCGTACTGGGCGGACGTCGAGCGACGGGTCGCCGGGCAGCGGACGCTCGCCGCATACCTCCGTGGAAGGCTGTCCGGAGGGAGTACGGAGATGTACGGGACGTTCGCGGTGGAGACGGTCGAGGTGCCGGCGCAGGTGGTGATCACCGAGAAGCGGCACACCCTGGCGGACGAGCTGCCGGCCTGGATCGGCGCCTCGCTGGGCCGGCTGGAGGCGGCGGCCCGGGAGTGCGGGGGCGTGACCGGGGCGCCGTTCGTCGTCTACCACGCCGAGGTGTCCATGGAGAGCGACGGGCCCGCCGAGGCCTGTGTCCCGGTGGCGGACGAGGCGGCGGCCCGAGCCTGGGCCGAGCGGCACGGGCGGCCCTGGGAGACGTCGGTGCGCGTCGAGCCGGCGTGCACGCTGGCGTACACGAGGATCAGCAGGGCGCAGGTGGCGCATCCGCAGATCCTGGCGGCCTTCGAGGCGGTGGAGCGGTGGGTCGCCGGGCGGGAGGGCCTGGCGTACGACGGCCCGTGCCGGGAGGTCTACTTCGCGGACTGGGACGCGGCCGGACCGGAGGACCCGGTGTGCGACGTCGCGTTCCCCGTGCGGTGAGGGCCGCCCGGTGGCGGCGGGCACAAGCCGAGCCCCCTCGGCAAGGACGGCGGGCTGGTCGAGAGGGCTCTGTGTGACGCTTGTGCAGTTGTTTTTCGTCGGGAGCGTGAAGCGGTGGGTCAGCGATTGCCCCCTTACGCCTTGACCGAGGCCACGAAGGTGTTCCACGCGCCAGCCGGGAATGCGAGGACCGGGCCCTCCTCGACCTTGGAGTCGCGTACGGCGAGTCCCGCGGTCGTCGGCGACTTGACCTCGACGCACGCCCCGTTCCCTGCCGAATAGGAGGACTTCGTCCATGTCTCCGTGGCGCCCTGAAGCAGTGCCATGTCCACTCCTGTAGCGAGTTGCTGTGGTGCTTGCTGTAGTGCGATTCACGCCAACCTTGCTGATCGGTTGGCGTGAATGACGCTACTAGCCAACTTCCTCGCCTGGAGTACCCGTTCACTCGTCTGGATGGCATATTCCAGAGGAGACTTCCGTGGGAGCGTTACGCCGGTGTAAGATCCGGCGCCCTCCGTCCGGGGGGCGCCGGGCGGGCGCCCCGGCGGGCTCAGCGGGCGTACTCCTTGGCCGCGTCGGCGATGAACTGCCGGGACTGCTCGACGTTCAGCGACTGGGCGCGCAGGTGCTCGTACATCACGGCGTACTTCTGCACGTCGTGGGCCTTCTCCAGGTACAGGTCGCTGGTCACGCCCTCCAGGTAGACGACGCTGGAGTCGGCCGCGTCGGCGAACTCCAGGATCGCGTACTGACCGTTGAGGCCGGGATGCGCGCCGCACTCGAAGGGCAGTACCTGGACGGTGATGTGCGGCTGCTGGGACATCTCGATCAGGTACTCCAGCTGCTCGCGCATCACCAGCCTGCTGCCGACGAGGCGGCGCAGCGCCGCCTCGTCCAGCACCACCCACAGACGGAGGGGGTTGTGCTCGGCGGTGATACGTTCCTGTCGCCGCATCCGGACCTGGACCCGCTTCTCGATGTCGGCGGCGGAGGTCTCCGGCAACGCGCCCTGCACCAGGGCCTCGGCGTACGCCCGGGTCTGCAACAGCCCGGTGACCAGCTGGGGTTCGTACACCCGCAGCGACTCGGCGTCGGTCTCCAGGCCGATGTAGACGCTGTACGGGATGTCCCCGAACGCGTGCCACCAGCCTTGCTGCCGCGAATCCCTGGCCATCTCCATCAGGGACTCGACGACCCGCTGGTCCTCGACCTCGTACACCCCGCACAGGTCGCGGACGTCGCGCTGACTGATGCTCCGGCGCCCGTTCTCCAGCCGGCTGATCTTCGACTGGGAGACGAGCAGCCGCTCCGCCACCTCCTCCGCCGTCATGCCCTTGAGCTCGCGGAGCCTGCGCAGCTCCTGGCCCAGCCGGCGTCGCCTGACGGTGGGATTGACATTGGACGCCACGGGACGTGCACCTCCGGCTGCCTGCCTGTAACTACCACTTTGCGTATCTGCTGTTCAGCAGACTGCCACCAAGGTGCTTCCCACCGCTGGGAAACAGCGGATATGCGGCGCGTACGCGTCAGTTCGGGCACGTTCCGGATTCTCCGGACTCGGGGGCGGAAGACGGCCGAGCGGGGCGGCGAGGCGCGTACTGCCGTGTACGCCTCACCGCCCCGCTCGGACCAGCGGCTCCCGAACCGGGTCTCAGGGGTGCTGCGCCGGCTGCCGCCGGCTCCTGCTGCCGTGGAACAGCGGCTCAGTGCACCACTGCCCTCGCCATCGCGCCCGCGCCTCGGCGCGGTTGCATCGGAACACCGCGTGCGGGTTCCGACGCGGCTGACCTGACGCCCGGTCCGGCCTGCGCCGGGGCCGGGCTGCGGCGTGGCTGGGCGGCCGCGCCGTTCTGCACGTCCATGACGGCGTGGGCCACGAGCCCGCCCATCGGGTCGTGCCGGATCAGGTCACGCAACCGGGAACGCGAGGAGCGGCCCTCGTTCCCCGGGTACAGGTGCTTGCCGAGACCGACCGCGTGGGCCAGGGCGGCGAGCGCCGCGGTCCGCGGGTCCGGCGGTACGCCGGTGCGGATCGCCGAATCCAGCCGGCCACGGATCTCCCGGGTGACGGCGTTGTCCGTCGCCTGGTAGCGAGTGGTCGGCAGCACCCCGCACATCTGGCCCGCCACGGCGGCGACCATGCCGCACCGTTCGAGATGCGCGAGATAGACCTGGCGAAGGCCGAGACGTGGCCCGCCGATCCAGTGAACAGCCCGTACGGGAGCGCCGCGCCTTCGCAGCAACTCCAACGCACAGTCCAAAGTCGGATCTCCAGTCGGCCGTGGCTGCACCACGGCGATACGATCCCCGTCTGGGGCTATCCGTCCGGCCAGCGCCAGCTCTACTAGCTGTGCTCCGGCCAGACCGAGGTCGAGCGACTGCGGCTGTGCAGTGGTACCCGTGGCCGGGTCCAGTGCCAGCAGCAGAAGCTCCTCCGGAATTGTTCTGCGGCTCCTGCCCATCCATGCCTCCCCGCGTGGATGAATGACAGGGTGACCCCTCTCACATTGGTCTGTCGAGGGTGCGTGACCGGTTCGTGAGGGAACCGGCAGGTATGTCGTTCTCGTCTACCGCAGGGGCTAAGCCCGCACACAGGACACTGGTACATGGTTCGGACAGCGCACGGCAACGTGCGGAGCGTGGAGGAGGCATCGGTGGCGGGCGAGTCCCCCGACAGGTCGAAGCAGCGCGAGTCGTCGGCAGAACCGACGTCGGGGAGCGCGGAAACGGTTCCCGAAGCACGCGACCCACGACTGGCGGTGGCCGCCGAGAAGGAGACCGCCGGCGGTGTGGACACCGCGACCCGGATCTTCTCGGTACGGGACCTGAAGAAGACCGACGAGACCGGCGAGACCGGCGAGACCGGCGAGACCGACTCGAAGCTCCGCGACGCGGTGGCGGCGTGGGTGCGCACGGGCGAGCCGGCCGAGGACGCGGCGGCCCCTGAGGCGCCCACGGAGGCCGAGGAGGGCCCCGAGCCGCCCGAGGGCGCCGAACGGGCGCAGGAGGCGCAGGAGCGCCCGGAGAACGCCGACAACACCGCTACGGCGCCCGAGGCGACGACCGAGGACACCCCGGCCGAGCCCGAAGACGCCACGCCCCACGCCGAGTCGGCACCCACGGCCGCCGCCGAACCCCAAGACGCCGAGCCCGAGGCCGCGTCGGCAACCACCGAGTCCCCCGAGGACGCCGCACCGGAGGACAAGCCCGAGGCGACCACCGAGCCCGAGCCCGCCGACGAGCCCGAGGACGCCGCCCCCGGGGACAAGTCGGCGACCCCCGACGAACCCCAAGACGCCCAGCCCGAGGGCAAGTCGGCAACCACGGCGACCCCCGAGTCCCCCGAGGACGCCGCACCGGACGACCATCCCGAGGCGACCACCGAACCCGAGGACGCCAAACCCGCCGACAAGCCCGAGGCGACCACCGAACCCGAGGACGCCAAACCCGAGGCGAGCGCCGGACCCGAGGGCGTCGGCGGCGAGGAGGCGCCGAAGGGGCGACCCGCGCCTGACAACGATGGCCGCACGGGTGGTGCGGGCGAGGAAGCGGACGACGGCGACGCCGAGCCCGGCGTCGATCAGCCCACGACCATGCTCAAGGCCCCCCGCCCCCCGCAGGTCGACCAGCCCACCGCCATGCTCAAGCTGGGCGGCGGCGCGAGGCCCGAGCCCAGGTCGCCCGAGTCCGAAGCCGAACGCACCAGCAAGTTCGTCGCGCTCAAGTCGGACATGAAGCAGGGCCCGAAGCCGGACGCCGGGCCGGAGCCGGCCTCGACCACCCGCACCACCGTCCTCCCCCAGGTCGGCCCCGAGCGCACCACCCAGCAGCCGCTTCCTCCGAAGCCCCCGCTGGACCTGCTCGCCGAGCTGACCAACACCCCTCCGCCGCCGGAGACACCGGTCCGGACCCTCTTCCGCCGGGTCAAGATCTGGACGCCACTCGTCATCGTCCTGCTGATCGTCTTTGCGGTCGTACAGACCCTGCGTCCGCTCCCCCAGCCCACCCTCGACCTCACCGCGAAGGACACGTACACCTTCGCCGGCGGCACGACGGACATGCCCTGGCCGGCCGACGGCCAGGCCGCCCTCGACGTCCAGGGCATCGGCACGTTCGGCTCCTCCGGCGACCAGAAGCCGGTGCCGATCGCGAGCGTCGCCAAGGTGATGACCGCGTACATCATCCTGCGCGACCACCCCCTGAAGAGCGGCGCCGCGGGCCCGAAGATAAAGATCGACCAGGCGGCCCAGGACCAGGCGAACGCCGGCCAGGAGTCGACCGTCGACGTGACGGCAGGCGACTCGATCACCCAGCGCGAGGCCCTGGAGTCCATCCTGATCGCCTCGGCCAACAACGTGGCCCGGCTGCTGGCCCGTTGGGACGCCGGCTCCGAGAAGGCGTTCGTGGCGAAGATGAACGCCACCGCGAAGAAGCTCGGCATGACCAACACGACGTACACGGACCCGTCCGGGCTCACGAACTCCACCGTGTCCACCGCCGTGGACCAGGTGAAGCTGGCGAAGGCCGCGATGGCGAGCGAGCCGTCCTTCCGCGAGGTCGCCGCGATGATGTCGTACGACGACTACAAGGGCGTCAACCACGGCAACTGGAACCAGCTGGTCGGCCACGACGACGTCGTCGGCATCAAGACCGGCACCACCACCTCCGCCCTCGGCAACCTGGTCTTCGCCGCGACGAAGACGGTCGGCGGCGAGACCCGCACGGTCATCGGCGCGGTGATCCGGCAGCCGGCCAACGCCAGCAACGGCAACAGCATCCTCAAGGCCGCCCTCAACGCCGGCGACGCGCTGATCCGGGCCGCCCAGGGCGCGCTGAAGGGGGCGACGATCTACAAGAAGGGCGACGTCGTCGGATACGTGGACGACGGGCTCGGCGGCCGTACCCCGGTGGTGGCGACCGAGGACGTGACGGCCGTCGGCTGGTCCGGGCTGAAGGTGAGGCTGTCGTTCGCCCCGGACGACGTGCCGCACACCGCGAAGGCCGGGACCAAGGTCGGCACCCTCACCGTGGGTGACGGCTCCGGTTCCGCCGTCCAGGTCCCGGTCGCCCTGGGGAAGGACCTGGCCGAGCCCGGGTTCGCGAGCAGGCTGACCCGCCTCGGCTGACCCATAACCGGCATTCCGTCACCGCACCCCGCCGATGGCGGCCCACCCCAGGGCCCCGCGGCGGGGTGCGTGCTAGCGTCACGAATCGGGGCAGGTCGCCGGTCGCCGGGACACGGCCGCGAACTGGACGGAAAGCGGCCGCCAACACCGTGGAACGCGGCCGGTAACAGAAGACGGGACACGGGGAGTGCCTTCAGGTGGCCACAGCGGAGCCGACACGCGCCGACAACGCCGATCCGGGCCCGGCAGCGGGTCCGCGAATAGCCCTGCCGACGGCAGGCGCGGACGGCACGGAGCGTAAGACCGGCAACCGGCTGCTGCGCGCCGCCGAGCCGCTGCGCGGACGGCTGCTGCGCCATCCGGTGCTGTCGGTCACCGCCCTCGCCGGCATCCTGCACATCATCTGGTTCTTCACGTTCGCGAACAGCGGCGGGGATCTCGCCGCGCAGGACGCCTGGGCCGAGTTCGTCGGCCGGCACCCGGACTCGGCGTACAATCTCGCCTGGTACGGCGGCATGCACCCGGTGTCGTACAGCGTGGTCTCGCCGTACCTGATGTCGCTGATCGGCGTCCGTACGACGATGATGCTCGCCGGCACCGTCTCGGCAGGCCTGCTGACCCTGCTCCTCATCCGCAGCCGCGCGGTGAAGAACCCCCTGTGGGCGGCGCTCGCCGGGGTGTTCGCGCTGATCTGCAACGCGCTGTCCGGGCGGGTCACCTTCGGGCTCGGCACGATGTTCGCGCTGGCCTCGGTCGGGGCGGTGTTCTGCTGGCCGTACCGCTGGCGGTACAAACGGTGGGCGAAGGCGCTCGTCGCCGCGCCGCTCGCCGCGCTCGCCACCATGTCCTCGCCCGTGGCCGGGCTCTTCGTCGGCCTGGTCGCGGTCGCGCTGTTCCTGCAGAAGCGGCGGCCGGGCGCCTGGGCGCTCGGCCTGGCGCCCGCGGCCGTGGTGGCGGTCTCGGCCTGGCTGTTCCCGTTCTCCGGCACGCAGCCGATGGGCTTCGGCTCGGTGATCATGCCGTTCACGTACGGGCTGCTCTGTCTCTTCCTCGTACCGAAGGAGTGGCGGACGGTCCGGCTGACCGCGGCCGTGTACAGCGTCGGCGTGGTGCTGGTGTGGCTGGTCAGCTCGCAGATCGGCTCCAACATCTCGCGGCTGCCGATGCTGTTCGCGGGGGCGACGCTGATCGCGGCCCTCCCGTACACGGTGCCGCGCTCGCGCAGGTACTACACGGTGGTCCTCGCCTTCCTCGGCGTCTGCGGCTGGATCGGCTTCAAGTCGGTCGACGACATCGTCCACACGACCCCGGCCGCGTCCTGGGCCCGCGAGCTCGCCCCGCTCGTCCACCAGCTCCAGCAGGTCGGCGCCGAGAAGGGACGCGTCGAGGTGGTCCCGGCCCGCTCGCACCGCGAGGCCTCCGCGCTCGCGCCGTACGTCAACCTGGCCCGCGGCTGGAACCGCCAGGCCGACATGGAGCGCAACCCGCTCTTCTACGACGACACCCTCAACTCCGCGAACTACCACGAGTGGCTGCAGCGCTGGGCCGTGCACTTCGTCGTCGTACCGAAGGACCAGCCCGACGGCGACGGCGGCGGGGAGCGGGAGCGGGCGCTGGTGCAGCGCGGGATGCCGTACCTGAAGCAGATCTGGGGCGACGCCAACTGGCAGCTGTTCCGGGTGACCGACCCGGTGCCGCTGGCCGAGCCGAACGCGGTGGTGGACAGCGCGGAGCAGGGCGAGCTGACCATCGAGGTCCGCCGGGCCGGGCGGATCCTGATCCGGATCCCGTACTCGCCGTGGCTGAGCATCGTCGGCGCGGACGGCAAGAGCCTCAAGGCGCCCCAGGAGACCGAGGCCTCCAAGCACCGGGCCGACGGCGTGCCGAAGTCGTACGCCAACGTCAACGGCTGCCTGATGGAGACGCCGGAGGACGCCAAGGGGGACAAGTGGACGATGCTGCTGGCCCCGAAGGCCGGGACCTACCGGCTGGCGGCGCCGTACCAGCTGCCGCGGGGCACGCCCTGCCCGGACGAGCTGAAGTGACCAGTCCGCGCACCTGAGTGACGGTCCGATCCGTCGGCCTATGACGTCAGGTCGTCGTCAGGGCGCCCGCGAACGCCACCGCGTTGCAGGGGGGCACGGCCCGGCCACGGCAGCGACCGGTTCGCGCCGACCCCCTTCCGCATCTGACGCATCGTCAGCTAAACCGGACCCATGGCAGACGACACGACGCAAGCAGACGAGACCCGCAGCGACCTGTACGCCGAACTGGCCGCCGTCGGCCCCTACGGTGCCGATCTCGGGCACGCGCTCATCACCATGGTCGAGCCGCACCCCGGCCGGGAGCGCGCGTACAACCGCTGGTACGAGGACGACCACTTCATCGCCGGCGCGATGGCCATGCCGTGGATGTACGCGGGGCGCCGCTGGGTCGCCCCGCGGGGCCTGCAACTGCTGCGCTACCCCGAGAAGTCCGCCGTGGCGCAGCCGGTGACGGCCGGCTGCTACATATCCGTCTACTGGATGACCGCCGGCCGCTACGCCGACCACATGCGATGGACCGTCGGCATCAACAAACGCCTCAACCGCGACCACCGCGTCTTCCAGGACCGCACGCATGTCTTCACGGCCTTCCAGGACCACGCGGCGACGGTCTACCGCGACGGCGACGAGGGCCCTCGCGACATCCACGCCCTCGACCACCCCTACGCCGGTCTCGTCGTCCAGGTCGTCGACACCGACTCCCCCGACCGGCGCGCGGCACTGCTCGCCTGGCTGCGCGACGACCACCTCCCGAAACGGCTGGCGGGCTCCCCGGCGGCCATGGTGACCCTCTTCACGCCGACGCCCCTGCCCCTGGACCGCATGACCTACGTCAAGCAGGTCGAAGGGGTCGGAACCCGGCTGACCCTGCTGTGGTTCCTCGACCGCGACCCCCGAGACGGCTGGCACGAGCACTTCGCGGACCTCGACACGGCAGTGACGGCTTCGGGGCTGGGCGACGTGCAGTTCGTCGCACCGTTCGTCCCCACGGTGCCCGGGACGGACCGCTACGTGGACGAGTTGCGATGACCTCTCGGGGGCCGGGCCGGTTGACGATGTGAAGACATTGTTTAACTGACAAGAAATTGACGCGCGTTGTCGGAGCTGGCGAGAATGCGGATCACCTCGCTGTGACCAGAGCGAGTGCAGTGACGCGGGGTCGAGCCACGCCGTCTTCCGTTGGCCTGTGCACACCCCTCACGCACGACCACCTCCCACACCTAGCTTCCGCAAGGGCACACCGTGACGCGCTTCTCACGCTCCAGGACGTCGGCCACCCTCGCCGCGACGGCCTTCCTCGCCGCCGCGCCCCTCGCCGGGGCCACGACCGCGAGCGCCACCACCGCGAGTGACTGCCAGACGGCCACCGTGCAGTACCGCATCGTCGACGCCGACGGAAACCCGGTCGGCGCCGACTGGACCTCCCAGGGCGGCTTCCACCAGTGGGACTCCGCCCCTGGCACGGTCGAGGTGCGTCTCGCCCCCGGGCAGAACGTCGGCGCCGGCTGCACGTACCCGGTGTCGCTGGCCGAGTACACCACCGAGGGCTCCAACTGGTACACCTCCGGCCACCAGACGCTCGTCGACCACGCCACGGTGTACCTCACCGCCGACGACGTCGCGGGCAGCGACGACGCCAAGCGGACCTGGCAGAAGCTGGCCGTGAAGAGCCCCGACTGCTACGGGCAGATCGACCTGTACGGCGACGACGTCGTCTATGACGGCAAGTCGGGGGACGGGCACGGCCCCGCACCCTACGAGCCCGGCAACGTCGTCACCCCGTACCACCTCATAGCCGCCTGGAACGGCGGCGACAAGCCGTGCACCCCCGACCAGCCGGAGTCCCCCACGCCCTCCGCGTCGACACCGGCCAGCCAGCCGCCCGCCCCGGAGAGCTCCGCACCGGCCACCCCGACGCCCTCCACCCCCGCGTCCACCCCGCCGGCCTCCTCCTCCACCCCGCCCACCACGTCCCACGTCCCCCCGATGAAGACGCCGCCGCCCACCACCCCGGCACCCTCCCCCAGCACCAGCACCCCGCCGCTGGCCGAGACCGGCGCCAGTTCCTCGACGCCCCTGATCGCCGGCGGCGCCGCCCTGGTGATCGCGCTCGGCGCCGGCACGCTCTTCGCCACCCGCCGGACCCGCAAGTCCTGAGCCTCACCCGAGGCCACCTGAACATCCGACGGCTCCGCCCCCAGGGCGGAGCCGTCGCCGTTACGGCCCCGCCGCCCCGGCCCCCTTCCACCCTCCCGCCCCCGCCCTTACGCTGACGGTCCGTCAGACACAGGTGGGTGAACCGGAGGTCATCGATGTCGCTGCTCACGGGCAAGACCGTCGTCGTCTCGGGAGTCGGCGCCGGGCTCGGGCACCAGGTCGCCGCGGCCGTCGTACGGGACGGCGGGAACGCGGTACTGGGTGCACGGACCGAGGCGAACCTCGCGAAGAGCGCGGCCGGGATCGATCCGGAGGGCACCCGGACCGCGTACCTGCCCACCGACATCACCGACGAGGCCCAGTGCGAGGCGCTGGCCGCGCTGGCCCGCGAGCGGTTCGGCGGGATCGACGCGGTGGTCCATGTCGCCGCCTGGGACTCCTACTTCGGCGGGGTCGAGGACGCCGACTTCGCGACCTGGGCCTCGGTGATCGACGTGAACCTGCTGGGGACGCTGCGGATGACCCGGGCGTGCCTGCCGGGGCTGAAGGCCGCGGGGGGCGGCTCGGTCGTCTTCATCGGCACCCAGTCCGCCGTCGCCGCGCCCTCCCAGGTGAAGCAGGCCGCGTACGCCGCCTCCAAGGGCGCCCTGACCAGCGCGATGTACTCGCTGGCGCGGGAGCTGGGACCGTACCGGATCCGCGTCAACACCGTGCTGCCGGGCTGGATGTGGGGGCCGCCGGTGCAGGCCTACGTCCAGTTCACCGCACACACGGAAGGGGTGCCGGAGGACGAGGTGCTGGGCCGGCTGACCGGGCGGATGGCACTGCCGGAGCTGGCGACGGACGGGGACGTGGCGGACGCGGCGGTGTTCCTGGCGTCGGACCGGGCGCGGGCCATCACGGGCCAGTCGCTCCTGGTCAACGCGGGGGAGCTGATGCACTGAGGGGCCGTTTCCGGACTGCCATAACGTTCATACTCGTGAATCAAGGTCAGCAAGACGAACGATTTTACTTCGCCTTGACCTTACGCCCGCTTGTCGTGCCCGCGTAACGGAACCCACGATGAGCGGGCACTTCGCGGCCTTCCCCGTCCCCACTCCGCTTATGCGAAGTGCCAGCCAGCTGAGCGGAGTTCAGTAGGCGGACCCTGGAAGGGGGGCGCATGAACGGGCTCGACTGGGCCGTGCTCATCGGCTACTTCGGTGTGATGGTCGCGATCGGCGTCTGGTCGCACAAACGCGTGGACAACGTCAGTGACTTCTTCACCGCGGGCGGCAAGATGCCCTGGTGGCTGTCCGGCATCTCGCACCACATGTCGGGCTACAGCGCGGTGATGTTCACCGGGTACGCGGGCATCGCCTACACCTACGGCGTGACGTCGTTCATCACCTGGTCCTTCCCGATCGCGCTCGGCATCGCGATCGGCTCGAAACTCTTCGCCCCGCGCATCAACCGCCTCCGCTCCCGCCTGCACGTGGCGTCCCCGCTGGAGTACCTGAAGAACCGGTACAACCTCTCCACCCAGCAGGCGCTGGCCTGGTCCGGCATGCTGCTGAAGATCGTGGACGTGGCCGCGAAGTGGGCGGCGATCGCGACCCTGCTGTCCGTCTTCACCGGGGTGACCCTGAACCAGGGCATCCTGATCACCGGCGCGATCACCGCCGTCTACTGCACGATCGGCGGCCTGTGGGCGGACGCGCTCACCGAACTGGGCCAGTTCGCCATCCAGCTGCTGGCCGGCATCTCGATGTTCGTCGCCGTCGTGCTGAAGCTCAACGACAAGGGCATCGGCTTCTTCGACGCCTGGAACCAGCCCGCCCTGCACGGCCACGACAAGCCGCTGGTCGGCCCCTACGGGACCGTCTTCCTGCTCGCCTTCCTCTTCATCAAGCTCTTCGAGTACAACGGCGGCATGCTCAACCAGGCCCAGCGCTACATGGCGACGGGCAGCCCGCGGGAGGCCGAGCGCGGCGCCCGCCTGTCCGCCGCCCTCTGGCTGGTCTGGCCGGTGGTCCTGTTCTTCCCCATGTGGATGTCGCCCCTGCTGGTCCACGCCCAGAAGCCGGACGGCTCCGACTCCTACGGCCTGATGACCGAACAGCTCCTCCCGCACGGCCTGCTGGGCCTGGTCGTCGTCGGCTTCTTCTCCCACACGATGGCGATGTGCTCCTCCGACGCCAACGCGATCGCGGCCGTCTTCACCCGTGACGTGGCCCCGGTCCTCTCGCAGCGGGCGCGGGCCTGGAACGAACGCTCGGGCCTGGTCGCGGCCCGCATCACCACGGTCGTCTTCCTCGGCCTGTCCATGACGGTGGCCACCCAGGTCAACTCCCCCACCTTCAAGGACATCATCACCATCGTCATCAAGTGGGTGGCCGGCCTGATGGGCCCGATCGCGATCCCGATGATGCTGGGCCTGCTCCGCCCCTTCCGGCGCTCCGGCCCGACGGCCGCACTCACCAGCTGGGCGGCGGGTCTGCTCGCCTTCTGGCTGGTCAACTACCCGATCAACTGGAACGTCGACGGCGGCGTCCCGCTCCAGTACCAGGTCTCGGTCCCGCTAGCCGTCTCCCTGCTCCTCTACATCCTCATCGGCTACCTGAAGCCGGAGGACACCCCGGAACGCCTCGCGATCATCGAGAGCCTGAACACGGACGGGGACGGTGCGGCCGCCGCCGCGGTGCCCGCCGGGGCCGGAGCGGGAGCCGGGGAGGGCGTGCCGGCACCGTAGGGGTACCGGGGGGAGGCTCAGCCGCCCCTCGGATACCGCGCGAGCCACCCCGGAGCAGCACCCGCCGGGTTGTGCAGCGCCGGCCCCTGGGTCATCTCCATCGCGAAGTCGTCGGCGAGTTCGAGGATGGTCTGGCGGCCCTCCAGTTCGGCCACCCAGGCCGGCGGGAGGGCCGTCTCGCCGTGCAGGGCGCCGAGGAGGCCGCCGGTGAGGGCGCCGGCGACGGCGGAGGGTCCGGCCTGGTTGACGGCGAGAGTCAGGCCGTGCCGTACGTCCTCCCCCACGAGCGCGCAGTACACGGCCGCGGCCAGCATCCCGTCCGCCGCCCCGTCCCCGGTCAGCTCCTCGACCCGGGCCGGGGTGGGCATGCCCTGCCGTACGGCACCGAGCGCGTGCTGGAGCGCATCGGAGACGGACTGGTGGCCGGGCCGGGCGGCGAGCAGGGCGAGGGCCTGCTGGACCGACCCGTCCAGGGACTGGCCGCGCGCCAGTCCGTGCACGATCACCGCGTACGCGCCGGCCGACAGGCAGGCGGTCGGATGCCCGTGCGTCTGCGCCGAGCACTCCACGGCGAGCTGTACGACGAGCTGCGGCTCCCAGCCGACGAGCAGCCCGAAGGGGGCGGATCTGGCGACGGCCTCGGGCCCCATGTCATCCGGGTTCTTGGGCGCCTCCAGCGTCCCCATCCGCTCGTCCCCGAGACCGAGCAGCAGCGACCGGGTCGGCTCCCGCCGCGCGTACAGCCACTCCTCCCGCGCCAGCCACCCGTCCTCCGTCCGCCGCTCGTCCGGCCCCCAGTCCCGCTGGGTGGCCGCCCACCGCAGATAGGCCCGATGCAGGTCGGTGGGCGGATGCCAGGCCCCGGTGTCCCTCCGCACCTGGGCTCTTATCAACCCGTCCACGGTGAAGAGGGTCAGCTGCGTGTGATGGGTGACGGTTCCGCGCCGCCCGTACCCGAACCCGAGGTCGACCAGCCCCTCGGGCCCGTAGGCGGCCCGTATCTCCTCCAGCGTCAGCCCGTCCACGGGCCCGCCGAGCGCGTCCCCCACGGCCGCACCGAGGAGCGTCCCGCGCACCCGGCTCCGGAAGTCCTGCTGCTCGACCCGGCCCCAGACGGCACCCAACGTCGCACTCACCACCATGACCTCCTCACGGGTACCGTCCGTACATACGCGCGCCCAGCACTGTAATCGACCGGGAACGGTCCGTTCAGGGGACAGTTAGCTATGCGAAGTGTGGGTCGTGTGGTCCCGAGTGGTCGGCTTTCGGCCAGGCCGGACGCGGAGAAAGGGGTCAGCCGTACCAGGTGACGTCGCAGACGTAGACGCACTCGTGGCGGGGCACGGGCAGGAAGCTGATGAACCCCCGACCACCCAGGATGTCGAACTCACGCAGCCCTCCCTCTCGGTCGAGGGGCCTGCCGACCTTCACGGAGTCCTGTCCCGGCGCAGCCGGCTCGGCTGCAAGGCGCTCCTCCGCGCCCACAGGCCCGATACGGCGACGCTCCGCGTCGCTGTCACGGGATGCGATTCTCCCCGGCGTGAACGCCGGGGCCTCCTCACAGGACACCAGGTGAACGGCGGACCGCCCCGACGCGCCCCTCGCGGCTGACGGCCCGGCCGTGGTGGACCGTCCCTCAGCGCAGTCGGCGTACGCGCAGTACCAGGTCGTCTGTGTGGTGGGCGCCGACGCCGCCGTCGGGTGCCACGCGGGGGCGTTGTTCGTGCACCTCTGCCTCCCAGTCGTCGTCGAGGAGGTCGACGACCGTCGAGGGCCACACATAGTCGGCCGGGTCGAAGTCGCTGTCGTGCGCCTGCCGGGTCTCCATCCCCGCGTGGTGCACGACCAGCAGGATGCCGCCCGGCGCGACGGCGGCGAGCAGCGCTCGCTCTGCCGCGGCGTCGGGGGTGCGCAGCAGGGCCGGGTACTGCGCCGACACCAGATCGAAGGAGGCCGGCGGGAGCATCGCGTCGGTCAGCGCGGCGTGCACCCAGTCAATGGCGAGGCCGGCGTCCCGCGCGTGGCCTGCCGCCCGCTCCAGTGCCACGCCGGAGACCTCCAGCGCGGTCACGTCCCAGCCGTGCCGCGCGAGCCAGATGGCGTCCGCGCCCTCGCCGCAGCCCACGTCGAGTACCCGGCCGGGGGTGAGCCCGGCGACCTCGGTCACGAGCGCGCCGTTGGGGCGGCCGCTCCACAACTGCTGTCGTTCGGAGTACCGGTTGTCCCATTCCGCCCGCACCGAGGGGTCCCCGAGGTATCCGTCGGCAGGCCCGGGGGTGTCGGACGCGGGTGACTCTTCTGCGATGTCGTTGTCGGCCACGGGCCCACCGTCGCCCAGCGGGGTCCTGGTCTGCCACTTCTGTTGCCGGTCCGGCAAAACGGCGGCCTGTCGCGCCGCACCCGCGCGCTCAGGTGTCTACCGGTGCGTGCTCAGGCCGTCGAGGATGAGCCCGAGCATGCGGGGGGCCCGGTCTTCAGGGGTGGCCGCGGCACGCCAGAGTGCCCCGGTGAGCTGGAGGAAATCGGCCGGGTCGGCGTCCTGGCGGATGGTGCCGTCCTTCTTGCCGGCGTCCAGGAGCTGGGTGAGGGCGGCGATGACGGGGCCGTAGCTCTCCTCGGCGATCGCCTGGTGCGCTCCAGCGCTGAGGGCGTCCCCCAGGCCGTGCTTCTTGCGCATGGCTTCGACGAGGTCTGTGGTCCATCGGCGCAGCGCTTCCAGCGGCGGCATCTCGGCCAGCAGGTCCGGCACGGTGCCGGTGATGCGTGCCACCTCGTCCTGGTAGACGGCCAGCACCAGGGCCTCGCGGGTGGGGAAGTTGCGGTACAGCGTGCCCGCCCCGACTCCGGCGCGCTGGGCCACCTGGTTCATCGAGGCGTTGCCGTCCTCGCTGAACGCCTCGCGGGCGGCCGCGAGGATGCGTGCCCGGTTCTCGCGAGCGTCTGAACGGACCACGGGACCTCACCTTGCTAAGTGGAGAACTCTCCACTACGTTATTCGGAGAGCTCTCCACTTACTTTAGAGGGGCGTCATGCACTACATCAAGCTCGGCACCACAGGCCTTGACGTGTCACCGATCGCGATCGGCGCGATGACCTACGGCGAGCCCGACCGCGGACACCCCGTCTGGTCGAAGGGCGAGCAGGAGGCCCGGCCGCTCATCCGGCACGCGGTGGAGGCGGGGATCAACTTCTTCGACACCGCGAACATGTACTCCAACGGTTCCAGCGAGGAAATCCTCGGCCGTGCGCTGAAGGACTACGCCGACCGCGACGCCGTGGTCATCGCCACGAAGCTGCGCCACCCGATGCGCCTCGGGCCGAACGGGCGGGGACTGTCCCGCAAGGCGATCATGACGGAGGTCGACCACTCCCTGCGCCGCCTGGGAACGGACCACATCGACCTCTACCAGATCCACCGCAACGACCACTCCACCCCCTGGGAGGAGACGCTCGAAGCGCTCAACGACCTCGTGAAGGCCGGCAAGCTCCGCTACCTCGGCGCCTCGTCCATGCACGCATGGGAGTTCGCGAAGGCCCTGCACCTGCAGAAGCAGCACGGCTGGGCGCGCTTCGTGTCGATGCAGAACCACTACAACCTCCTCGCCCGCGAGGAGGAGCGCGAAATGATCCCGCTGTGCCTGGACGAGGGTGTCGGCACGGTCATCTGGTCGCCCCTGGCGCGCGGACGCCTGGCCCGCGCATGGGACGACGCCCGCGCCACGGCGCGCGCAGAGACGGACGGAGCATACGCGGACCTGCTCTACTCGCCCGAGCAGGAGGCATCCAACAAGGCGATCGTCGACGCGGTCGGGCAGGTGGCGGACGCGCGCGGCGTCACCCGTGCGCAGGTCGCACTCGCCTGGTTGCGACGTCAGCCGGTCGTCACCGCACCGCTGGTCGGCGCCGGCTCGATCCGGCAGATCGACGAGGCGGTGGCCTCCCTGGACGTCGGGCTCACCGACGACGAGGTGCGCGCCCTGGAGGCCCCGTACACGCCGCGGTACGACTGGCAGGGTGTCTCGGACGAGGACGAGATGGAGGCCATCCGCCGGCGCGTCCCCGGAATGGCCCTGTCATGAAGCCCATGAAGCCCATCGTCCGCTCCGACACCGCCGCCCACGCCGGAGCACTCCTCATCCTCCTCGGCCCGCTCGTGTCCTGGCTCGCCGAGTTCGTCACCGCCGCCGCCTGGCAGGACCCGCCGTACTCACCCCTCTACAACTGGGTCAGTCACCTCGGCCTGACCGGTCCGGCCCAGACCGCGTTCGGGCAGGTCGCGAACTCCCCCCTCGGAGCCGTCATGGACACCGGCTGGGTCCTCTACGGCATCCTCCTGATCGTCGGCTCGTTCCTCGTGTTCGACCCACGCAGGGGCACCCGCCCGGTCGTCGTCCTGGCTCTCGCCGTCCTCGCCGGCATCGGAGTCGCACTCGTCGGCACCGTCCAGGGCTCCAACGCCAACGTCGACAACGGCCTCATCGCGTTCCACACCCTCGGCGCGCAGACCGTCATGATCGCCGGCAACACCATGGCGATCGTCGTCGGAGCCAACGGAGCCCGCGCCGGTCTCGGCAGGGGCCGGTCGGTCGCGAGCGTCGCACTCGGCACCTTCGGACTGATCGCGTTCCCGCTCTTCATGGCCGACGTCCTCACCGGCTGGATGTGGAACGTCGGCATGTTCGAGCGTGCCGTGATCTACCCGATCATGATCGGCCACGCCCTCCTCGGAAGCGGCCTGGCCGCTTCCGCCCCGCGTCGTCACGCGACGCGCCCGCTGCCCCCGTTCGATGCGCAAGTCGCGCGCTGAGGAGACACAGATGACACCGGTACTGGTCACCGGAGGAACAGGATTCATCGGCAGCTGGTGCGTCCTGACCCTGCTCGAAGCCGGACACACCGTACGCACCACGGTCCGCGACCTGCGGCGGGAACCGGCACTGCGCTCCTGGCTCCACGCGGCCGGTCCGTTCGACGACGACCGCCTCACGGTCGTACGCGCCGACCTCGAACACCCCGAGGACTGGGACGACGCCGTCGCCGACTGCGACCACGTCCTGCACGTCGCCTCCCCGACCCTGCGTCACACCCCGGCGAACGACGACGACCTGGTCGTCCCGGCACGGGAGGGCGTCGTACGAGTGCTGCGCGCCGCCCGTGACGCCAAAGTCCGCCGGGTCGTCCTCACCAGTGCCTTCGGCGCCATCGGGATCGGGCACCCGCCGCGCTCGACGCCGTTCACCGAGGAGGACTGGACCGACCTCGACAGCGACATCCCGCCCTACCAGCGCTCCAAGACCCTGGCCGAGCGCGCCGCCTGGCAGTTCGTCGAAGAGGAAGGTGATGGTCTGGAGATGACAGCGGTGCATCCCGTGGGCGTCTTCGGCCCCCTGCTCGGCCCGGACGACCCGCCGTCCCTGCGTCTGGTGCGCAGAATGCTCGAGGGACGGGTTCCGGCGTGCCCGCCCTTCGCCATGGGCTACGTGGATGTGCGCGACGTCGCCGACCTGCACGTGCGCGCGATGACCGATCCGGCAGCCGCCGGCGAGCGCTTCCTTGCCGTCGCCGGGCACAGCCTGCGCGTCGTCGAGATAGCCCGCATACTGCGTGACCGCCTGGGTGAGCGCGCCGCGAAGGCCCCGACCCGCGAACTGCCCGTCTGGCTCACCCGCGCGCTGGGTGCCGTGAACCCGGAACTGCGACTGCTCAGGCACCAGCTCGGCCGCGATCTCGACGCCACCAGCGCCAAGGCCGAGCGGCTCCTGGGGTGGCGGGCCCGTCCGATCGAGGACACCATCGCCGAGACCGCCGAGAGTCTCCTTGCACACGGCATCGGCCGATGACCGGGACGGCACAGCGCGCTTCCACGGATGCACAGCGCCCGGGCGGAACAGACCTGCCCACAAAGACCATTGATACGAGCTCCAGGAGCCGGCCGGTGTTCAAAGGATGATGCGCTGCCGGATCGCGGCCCGGTGTTCCAGGGCCCAGGGGTAGTCGGGTTGCAGCGCGATGGCGTGGTCCAGGTCGGCGAGGCCCTCTTCGTGGCGGCCCAGGTTGGACAGGGAGACGCCTCGGCTCGCGTAGGCGTACGCGTACTCGGGGTCGAGTTCGAGGGCGCGGTCGTAGTCGGCCAGGGCCTCCTCGTCGCGGCCGGCGAGGCGCAGCGCGTCGCCGCGCTCGCAGCGGCCCCAGGCCCAGGCGGGCTGCAGGGCGAGGGCGCGGTCGAGGTCGGCGAGGCGCCGGCCCGGGTCGCCGAGTCCGCGCCAGACGCGGGAGCGGCGGGCCAGGGCCCAGGCGTAGTCCGGCTTGAGGGCCAGCGCGCGGTCGAAGTCGGCGAGGGCCGCGTCGAGGTCGCCGTGGCGTTCGTGGGCGGCGCCGCGGGAGGCCCAGGCGAACTCGCTGGTGGGGTTGCGTCTGACCCCCTCGCTGAGGTCGGCGACCGCTTCGTCGTGGTGGCGGGCCAGCCGGTGGTGCTCGCCGCGCAGGATGACGTTCCACGGGTTGTCCGGCTCCAGTTCCAGAACCCGGTCGAGGTCGGCGAGCGCGCCCTCGTAGTCGCCCGCCCCGCCCCGGGTGACGGCCCGGCCACGGTGGGCTCGCACCAGGGCCGGGTCCAGGGCGAGGGCGCGGCCGTAGTCCTCCAGGGCCTGCTCGTGCGCGCCGTCCCTGGCGAGCGCGTCGGCGCGCAGCGCCCAGGCCGTCGCCCGCCACGGCTCCTCGCCCCGGGTGCGGTCGAGCAGCAGCCGGAGCAGTCCGGCGAGCCCGCCCCCGGCGAGCGCCTCGGAGAGGTCGGCGCCCCAGGTCCGTACGGCCTCGGCGTCCGCGTCCTGGCCTGCCTCGGCCAGGAGCCGCACCCAGGGCCGTACCGCGTCGTCGCCGTGGGCGCAGGCGGTGACGAGGTCCGCGAGGACGGTCGGCAGCGCGGAGCGCGGCCGCGCGCACAGCAGGTGGTACGACTCGCCGAGCCGCAGCTCCCGCCATTCCTCGTCCGTCCAGGGCTCCTCGGGCCGCACGTCGGCTTCGGCCTCCGCGCGCCGTCTGCCGTACGCCTCGGCGAGCCGGGTGTGCCGTGCTGCCCAACCCCTAGGCGAGCGCAGCCGCTGCAGCCGGAGCATCGGCGCCCGGACGACGCCGTGGTAGCGCATCCGGCCCCCGCGCTCGTCGACGAACGGCATGCCCCTCAGCCAGGCGAAGAGTGCGTCGGTCTGGTCCTCGGAGCCTTCCACGACGGAGCGGAACAGGTCCTCGTCGAGCTGTCGGGGCAGCGCGCCCGCCAGCGCGGCGGCTCTGCGTACGGGGTCCCGCTCCCACTTGAGGAAGCGGTCGACCGCCGTGGCGCTGGGATCGCCGACCTCCGCGGGGCCGACGGGCCCGGACTCGGCCAGGGTGGAGACGAGCACCGGCAGCCCGCCCGTCAGCCGCAGCACCTCCGCGACCACCGGCTCGTCCCGCACCCCCTTGTCGGCGAGCAGCCCTCGGGCCTCCGCCTCCGTGAACGGGCGGAGCGGCAGGTCGGTCCTGAAGTCCGCGAAGCTGCCCCAGCGGGCCGTGTCGAAGGGGCGCTGGCCGGAGGTGACCACGACGACGTTGGCGGGCAGGGCGCCGTACCGGTCCGTGGTCATCACGTCGTGCAGCCAGGGGTCCAGGAAGGGGCCGGTGCGCTCGTAGGTGTCGAGGAGGAGGACGATCCAGGGGGCGGTGTCGGCGACGCCCGCCAGTTCCGTCAGCAGCAGGGGGGTGAGCACCCGCTCGGGGGACAGCACCAGCTGGACGTCCTCCTGGCTGCGGAAGCGGGCCCGGAGCCGGTCGGCACCCTGGGCGAGCCGGTCGGCGTCCAGGGCGACGGCGAACGCGCCGGCCACCGGGACCATCCCCAGCCCCACCTGTGCCGCCCGCGCCACCGCCAGACTCCCCGCCGACGGCCCCTCCCGCTCCTCCGCGCCGCCCAGCACCAGAGCGGACTCCACCTCGTGCCGCCGCTCCCTGTGGACGGCCAGCAACCGCTCCAGTTCCTTGACCCGCCGCCCCTGCGCCGCGAACTGACGGGCCAGGGCCGCCATCGCCTCGGGCACCCCGGCCACGCCCTCGTCGACGTACGCGGTCAGCGCTCCGGCCTCCCGGGCGATCTGCTCCAACTCCCTGACCAGACGGGTCTTCCCGACGCCCGCCGCACCGTGCACATGGAACAGGAACCGGTGCCGCTCGTCCTCCGGCGCCAGCTGGAGGTTCCGCCGGAACGCGGCCCGCTCCTCGACCCGCCCGACGAACCCGGCCCTCCGGCGCCGCCCGATCAGCTCCTGCATCGACGGCCGTGTCGGTCCCATCCGCGCCTCCCCCGCAGTCGGCCCACAGTGAGTCTGGCAGAGACCACCTGGCCGGACGGAGCCACCGCCGCGGCTGACTCCACGAGGTGTGGATCACTGGCCGGTTTTGGCCCCTTGCCGGGGGGCTCCTGCCGCTTCTACTTTTTGAGCGACTGCTCAAACGAAAGAAGGCGGCATGACCAGCAACAGACGTGCCTGGCTGCTCTTCGCCGGATGGCTCCTGACCGGAGCCTGCTACCTGCTCGCCCTGCTCACCGTGCTGTCGATCGGACTCTTCGTCCTGCCGATCGCCGTGGCCGGGACGGTCGTGCTGGCCACGCGCCGGGACGGTTCCCGGGGCCTGCCCGGCCTGCTGTCCGGCGCGAGCCTCCCGCTGTTCCTGCTCGCCTACCTCAATCGGCACGGCCCCGGCACCTACTGCACCACCTCGGCCGGCGGCAGCAGTTGCACCGAGGGCCTGCTCGACCCGTGGCCGGTGCTGGCCGTCGGCCTGCTCGTCCTCGGCGCCGGACCCGCACTGTTGCTCACCATCCGACGACGGCCGGTGCACGGCTCCGCGCCGAGCCCCTCCCTGTAGCGGACCCACCTGACATGCTGCCCCCATGTCGACACCGACCCCGCACCCGCACGCGTCCGTCGGGGCCCCCGGCCCCTCCGTCAACGGCCTTCGCCTGCGCGCGCGTCGGGTGAGCCGGGAGGTGCGCGGGGGCGGGCGGATACTGGACGACATATCCGTCGAGGTCGCTCCGGGGCAGCTCACGATGATCGCCGGAAGCAGCGGGGCGGGCAAGACCGTGCTGCTGCAGACGCTGGCCGGGCTGAGCGCGCCGACCGGGGGCGAGGTGCTGCACGACGGGGCGCGGCCCGGTCCGCCGGGGCCGGACTTCGGGTTCGTTCCGCAGGAGGACATCATCCACCGCGAGCTGCCGCTGCGCCGCACGCTGGTGTACGCGGCGGGTCTGCGCATGCCTCCGGGCACGGCTGCCGGGACGGTGCGGGACACCGTCGACCGGGTGCTGGACACGCTCGGCCTGGCGGAGCGGGCCGAGACCCCCGTGCGCGCGCTGAGCGGCGGTGAACGCAAACGGGCCAGTATCGCGGTCGAGTTGCTCACCCGCCCCCGGGTGCTCTTCCTCGACGAGCCGACGTCCGGGCTCGACCCGGTCACCGGCGCGGTCCTGCTGCGCACCCTGCGGGCGCTCGCCGAGGACGGCACCACCGTCGTGCTGACCACGCACGTCCTCGCCGATCTGCTCCGCGCCGACCATGTCGTGTTCCTCTCCGGCACCGGCGGGGTCGCGTACGCGGGCGCCCCGGCCGCCCTGTTCGAGGCCTTCGGGGTCGGCACGGTGGAGGAGGTGTACGAGGCGGTGGCGGGCGGCGCCCGCGTCGAACGGGCCGTACCCGCGGACGACGGGCCTGCTGACGCTCCCTCACCGGCCGTGCGGACAGGGCGGGTCGGCGCCCTGCGACAGTGGGCGCTGCTGACCCGGCGCGGTACCGCGCTGATGCTGCACGACCGGCTCTCGGTCGCCGTCCTCGCGGGCTCGCCGGTGATGATCGTGGCGATGTTCGCGGTGCTGTTCCGGGCCGGCGCCTTCGATCCGGCGGCACCGGATCCGGGGTCGTCGGCGATGATCATGTTCTGGATCGCGTTCGGCGCGTTCTTCTTCGGGCTGACGTACGGCCTGCTCCAGATCTGCACCGAGCTGCCGGTGCTGCGCCGTGAGTGGCTCGCCGGGCTGCGGCTCGGGCCCTACGTCGCCTCGAAGCTGACGACCATGCTGCCGGTGCTCGCGGTCGCGGACGCGCTGCTGCTGGCGGTGTTGCGCGCCCTCGACCGGCTGCCCGCAGCTGACCGGGGCACGTACGGCTCGCTGTTCGTGTCGAGTGTGCTGGCCTCGGCCGCCGCCCTCGCGCTGGGGCTGCTCGCGTCGGCGGCGGTGTCGGAGCCGGGGCAGGCGACGCTGATGCTGCCGTTGCTCTGCTTCCCCCAGGTGCTGTTCTCGGGCGCCTTCGTGCCGGTGCCGCGGATGACGGCGGCCGGGAGGGCGATCAGCTGGGCGATGACCAACCGCTGGGCGTTCGAGGCGCTGGGCAACGGGGTCGGCCTGGAGTCGCTGTGGCGGGACGGCGGCTCGCGGCTCGGTCCGCCCCTGCTGGCTTCGTACGGGGACTCGTTCGGGCACCCGGCGAGCCGCGGGTGGATGATCCTGGCGGGCTTCGCGCTGGTGTTCCTGGCCTGGACGTGGGTGGTTCTGGTCCGCAAGTGCCGGGACGGCGCGGCGCGGAGCCGGGCGGGGCGCTGATCACGGACGCAGGTGGCCGCGGCGCGGTGACCGTGGTGCGGCGTTCCCGGTGGGGCGGGTTCAGCAGCTCTCCCGTGCGGCCAGCCCGGCCGCCGTCGGTACCCGGTCCCGGTAGGTGGCGGTCACGAACGCCAGGAACGTCTCGATGTCCCTGGGCTGGGACGAGATGCCCAGGGAGACCCGGACGGCGCCCGCCGACGGCAGCTCCAGGAGCTCCAGGTACTCGTCCAGTGACCCCACCTGCGCGTCGGCCGCCGAGCGCAGCCGGGTCAGGGGCAGACCGAACGCCTCCTCTCCGGCGCCCGGATTGCAGAAGCAGCCCGTGCGCAGGGATATGCCGTGGGCGGCGCTGTCACGCGTGACGACGCGTTCGTCGACGACACGGCCGTCCGCGCCGAGCACGTTCAGCGCGACGGTGCCGCCGCGGGCCCCGCCGGCGCGGTCGGTGCCGTACACGCGCACCAGCGGTGAGCCGTCGCTGTGCCGCAACGCCTCCAGACCGCTGAGGAGTTGGCCGGTGAGGGTGGTGACATGGGCATGTACGCGGTCCATGCCGATGCCGTCGATCCAGGCGAGTCCGGCGGTCACGTCAGGCAGGGACAGGAAGTTGACCGTGCCGTCCTCGAAGGCGGCCTCGTCGGCGGCGAGGACGTGCCACTGGGCCTGCGCGCTGACGGCGTAGATGGTGCCGCCCGAGAACCAGGGGCGGCGCAGCCTGGCGAGGGCCGCGCGGCGGGCGATCAGGCTGCCGACGCCGGTGGGGTGCCCGAAGACCTTGTACCAGCTGACGGCGGTGAAGTCCGGGTGGTGGCGGCTCAGGTCCAGGACGTTGGTCGGGGCGAAGGCCGCCGCGTCGAGCAGGACGTCGTAACCGTGGGCCTGCGCGGCGGCGATCCAGTCCAGTGAGTGCTGGACGCCGGTGAAGTTGCTCTGCGCCGGATAGGCGAGCAGGCCACCGGCGCCTTCGCCCGAGCCGGGCGGGTCCAGGGCGGCGAGCAGCCGCCGCTCGTCGATGTGCAGGCCCGGTACGTACACGGTCGCGGCACCCCGCGCCCGTGCGTACTCCCGGAGGCCGTTGACCGAGTTGTGGTTGTCGAGCGACATCACGAGCCTGCTGTCACGGGTGAAGGGGTATGCCTCGCCGACCAGCCGCAGGGCACCGGTCGCGTTGGGGGTGAAGATCACGGCGTACTCGCCGGGGTCGGCGTTGAAATGGCGGAGCACCGCCCGCCGGGCCTCGGCCAGCAGGAGCCCGGAGGCGCGGGAGGCCGGGCTCTCGGAGTGCGGGTTGCCGAACAGTCCGCCGGTGATCCGCCGGGCGCTGCCCGTGACGAGGGACCGCGGGGGGAGCCCCGCGCCGGTGTGGTCGAGGTAGGTGTGTCCGCCCTCGTCGAGGTAGCCGAACTCGCGCGCCCGCAACTCCGCGAAGTCGTCCGCGTACACGAGGCCCCCTTCACGCTTCGCACAGAACTTCGACCACGGTACCCGCGCACCAGAGGGTCACCGCCGCGGCACGACGCCGGGGCGCCCGATCACTGCTGAACAGGGGGTGTAAACAACGAAGTTGGGGAAGGACGGTGACATGTCCACCTCCCACGCGCCTCGTGCGCTCTCACTCGCCGCTGCCGTTCTCACCGGCACGGTCGCTCTCTACATCGCCCTCGTCGCCTTCGGGAACATCACCGACTTCGGCACCAACCAGGCCTTCGTCCAGCATGTGCTGGCCATGGACACCACGTTCAAGGACGACGACCTGATGTGGCGGGCCATCACCGACAAGGGGCTGGAGAACACCGCCTACGTCCTCATCATCGTGTGGGAGACGCTGGCCGCGCTCGTGCTGATCGCCGGTACCTGGCTCTGGGCACGCCGCGACAACGTCCGCGCGCGGCGCGTCTCCACCTACGGTCTGCTGATGCTCGTCCTGCTCTTCGGCGCCGGGTTCATCGGGATCGGCGGCGAGTGGTTCTCCATGTGGCAGTCCAAGACCTGGAACGGCCTGGACGCCGCGACCCGGGTCCTGGTGCTCACCGGAGTCGCGCTGGTCGTCGTCCAGTTGAGCCCTTCGGGTCAGGAGGGATAAGGAGCGGCCTCGCGGCCCGCGCGGAGGGTGGCCGCCCACCAGGACAACTGGTCGAGGAGGGGCCTGGCGTAGCCGGGGGCCCCGGGATCGAGGGGGCGGCCGTCCTGCCACGCGGTGAAGTAGTTCGGGAAGGCCAGGCCGTCCCGGACGGTGACCGCGTGCAACTCCGTGAGCACGTTCTCCAGGTGCAGCACCGCGTGCCGGCCGCCGGCCGCGCCGCCGTAGCTGACGAACGCGACCGGTTTCGCCGTCCACTGCGTGAAGTGCCAGTCGACGGCCGCCTTCAGCGAGGCCGGGTAGCTGTGGTTGTACTCGGGGGTGACGATGACGAACGCGTCCGCCGCCGCCAGGGCCCTCGTCAGGGCGCTCATTCCGGCCGGGCGGGGGTAGGCGGCGCCCTCGTGCTTCGGTGACTCGGCCGGCAACGTCAACGGGATGTCGTACGCCACCAGGTCCACGACCTCCACGTCGAAGGCGCCGTGCGCGGCGGCCTGTTCGGCCACCCAGTCGGCGACCACCGGGCCGAACCGGCCCTCCCGGACGCTGCCCACCAGAATCACCAGCTTGTGCGTGTCGTGGTCCATGACCGTCAGCCTGCGATCGCGTCACCGGAGCAGCCAGACCGTGCTCAGACTGGCCCCCGCAGGGCCACGCTGAGCGCACCTCGGTCCGCCTATCCTCGACCGTATGGGGACACCGCTGGGGGACTTCGTCCGGGCGAAGCGGGACAGTATCCAGCCGGAGGCGCTGGGGCTGCCGGAGCGTGGGCGGCGCCGGTCGCCGGGGCTGCGGCGGCTCGACCTCGCCCACCGGGCCGGGGTGAGCGTGGAGTACCTGACCCGCATCGAGCAGGGCCGGGACCGCAACCCGTCGGTGGCCGTCGTCAACGCCCTCGCGGACGCCCTCGGCCTCGATCCCGCGGAGCGGGCCCATCTGCGCTATCTCGCGAAGATCACCGGCGGTGAGTGCGTGGCGCACCCGCGGCCGGCGCCGCCGCGGCGCGAGGTGCGGCCGGCCGTGCTGGAGACCCTCCGTCTCCTCGAACCCGGCCTCGCCCTGGTCACCAACCGGCTCGGCGACATCCTCGCCCGCACCGGCGCGTACGACGCGGTGCTGGGCGACACCGGGCTCCTGGACGCCGAGGCGCCCAACCTCACCCGGTACGTCTTCACCGACCAACGCGCGCGGGAGCTCTTCGCCGACTGGGACGCCGTCGCCGACGAGCAGGCCTTCGACCTGTGGCTCGGGCCCTCGGTGGAGAACAGCGAGTGGTTCACGGCGGAGCTGGCGCCCGTCGCCGGAGCCGACTTCACCCGGCGGGTGAACCGGCACCGGGTTCCGGCCCGTGGGGTGCTGCGGCTGCGCCATCCTTCGGGAGACGAGCTGCGGCTTCGGCGCGAGACGCTCGACATCACCGAGGACGCCCAGCAGCTGGTCGTCCTGCTGCCCGCCGACGAGGACACGGCCGACGCCGTCGAGCGGCTCCGGCGGCCCCAGCGGCTCCGGCGGCTCCAGGGACTGCGCGCCATCTCCTGACGGCTGCCCGGCCACCGCCGCCCCGGCGGCTACTTGACGACCGTCACCTTGGTGTTCGGCTCCGTCCCGAAGGTCCACAGGGCCGCGCCGTCCGCCGTGTGCATCCGGATGCCGCTGGTCTGCTTGCCGGCGGCGGGCGGCGGCGAGGAGCCGTCGACGGCGTTGGAGAAGGCGACCGACAGGCCCGACTTGGACGCGAAGTAGAGGATGTGCTCGATCTGGACGCCGTCCGAGCCGGTCGTGGCCGCCAGGGTCCTGGAGATCGTGTAGGTGCCGGGGTCGGGCGAGACCGTCCCCGGCCAGACCGTGAACGTGCGGGTCGCCTTGTCGCTCGCGTCGACCGTCCACACCCGCTTGGCGCCGAGCGAGTAGACGATGCGGCGGCCGGTGCCGGAGGCCGCCGGTACGTCGGGGGCCTTCGCCGGCGCCGGTGACGCGGAGGCGTGGGCGCCCGCCGACGCGCTCGCCGACGGGCGGACCGCGGCGGCCGTGGGGTGCGGCCCCTTGTCGGCCTGGACGGCGAGGAGGACGACGGCCACCGTCGCCCCCGCCGTCAGGCCGGTGACCCACACCCAGGAGGGCAGCAGTCGGGCAGCCACGGGTACGCATCTCCTCCGCTGTGAGCGCTCTGAGGCCCCCTGCCTGTTCGCACAGGGGTCGGATCATCGTACTGTGCGCCGCCCGGCCGCCCGACGGCTCAGTCCAGCACCGGCAGCAGCTCCGGCAGGTGCCCGTCGGAGGCCTTTGCCGCCCGCTGCCGCTCCTCGGAGACCGGCCCGTACAGCGTCGTACGCGGCTTCGCCGGGCGCCCGGCGGCCTCGGCCACGGCGACCAGGTCGCGGACCGACTTGTACGAGCCGTACGACGACCCCGCCATCCGCGAGATCGTCTCCTCCATCAGGGTGCCGCCCAGGTCGTTCGCGCCCGAGCGGAGCATCTCCGCCGCACCCTCCGTGCCCAGTTTCACCCAGCTCGTCTGGATGTTCGGGATGTAGGGGTGGAGGAGGAGACGGGCCATCGCCGTCACCGCCCGGTTGTCGCGCATCGTCGGGCCCGGCCGGGAGATGCCCGCCAGGTAGACGGGCGCGTTGGTGTGGATGAAGGGCAGCGTCACGAACTCCGTGAAGCCGCCGGTGCGCTGCTGGATGCCGGCCAGGGTGCGCAGGTGGCCCAGCCAGTGCCGGGGCTGGTCGACGTGGCCGTACATCATGGTGGACGAGGACCGGATGCCCAGTTCGTGCGCGGTGGTGATCACCTCGATCCAGGTGGCGGCGGGCAGCTTGCCCTTGGTCAGCACCCACCGCACCTCGTCGTCCAGGATCTCGGCGGCCGTCCCGGGGACGGTGTCGAGGCCCGCCTCCTTCGCCGCGGTCAGCCACTCGCGGATCGACAGGCCGGTGCGGGTCGCGCCGTTGACCACCTCCATCGGCGAGAAGGCGTGCACGTGCATGCCGGGGACGCGTTCCTTGACCGCCCTCGCGATGTCGAAGTACGCCGTGCCGGGCAGGTCGGGATGGATGCCGCCCTGCATGCAGACCTCGACCGCGCCGACGTCCCACGCCTGCTGCGCCCGGTCGGCGACCTGGTCCAGGGAGAGCGTGTAGGCGTCCGCGTCCGTGCGGCGCTGCGCGAAGGCGCAGAAGCGGCAGCCGGTGTAGCAGACGTTGGTGAAGTTGATGTTGCGGGTGACGATGTAGGTGACGTCGTCGCCGACGGCCGACTTCCGCACGTCGTCGGCGATCCCCGTCAGCGCGTCCAGCGCCGCGCCGTCCGCGTGGAACAGGGCGAGGGCCTCGGCGTCCGTCAGCTTCGTGGGATCGTCGGCCGCGGTCGCCAGGGCCGCGCGCACGTCCGTGTCGATGCGCTCCGGCGCCATCCCGGGGGCGGCCGCCTCCCGCAGCGCGCCCCAGTCGCCGTACACCTCGTCGAAGTCGTCGCGCCGGTCGGCCGTACGACCCTCGGAATCGATGGCGGTGTGCAGATCGGTACGGCCGGAGGCGACGAAGACCTCCTCCGGCTCCTGCCAGGGGTGCCCCTCGACCACCGCGTCCGGCACCGCGAGGCCCGTGACCGGGTCGGCCAGCGCGGCCACGTGCGGGCGCAGCCGCGGGTCCAGCCAGGGCTCGCCGCGGCGGACGAACTCCGGGTACACACAGAGACGTTCCCGCAGCTCGAAGCCGGCGGCCGCCGACTTCTCGGCCAGTTCCTCGATCTGCGGCCAGGGCCGCTCGGGGTTGACATGGTCGATGGTGAGCGGCGACACCCCGCCCCAGTCGTCGATACCGGCCGCGATCAGCCGCTCGTACTCGCTGTCGACGAGGTTGGGCGGCGCCTGGATGTTGCCCGCCGGGCCCATCACCAGCCGCGCCACCGCCACGGCCGCGACCAGCTCGTCCAGCTCGGCGTCCGGCATGCCGCGCATCGCCGTGTCCGGCTTGGCGCGGAAGTTCTGGATGATCAGTTCCTGGACACCGTGGTACGACCGGGCCACGCGCCGGAGCGCGAAGAGGGACTCGGCCCGCTCCTCGTACGTCTCGCCGATGCCGATCAGGATGCCGGAGGTGAAGGGGACGGAGGAACGGCCCGCGTCCTCCAGGACCCGCAGCCGGACGGCGGGTTCCTTGTCCGGAGAGCCGTGGTGCGGGCCGCCGGGCTCGGACCACAGCCGGGTCGCGGTGGTCTCCAGCATCATCCCCATGCTCGGCGCGACCGGCTTCAGCCGCTGGAAGTCCGTCCAGGACATCACACCGGGGTTGAGGTGCGGCAGCAGACCGGTCTCCTCCAGGATCCGGATGGAGATGGCGCGGACGTAGGCGATCGTGTCGTCGTAACCGTGCGCGTCGAGCCACTCGCGCGCCTCCGGCCAGCGGTCCTCGGGCTTGTCGCCGAGGGTGATCAGGGCTTCCTTGCAGCCGAGGGCCGCGCCCTTGCGGGCGACGTCGAGGACCTCGTCCGGGGACATGAACATCCCGTGCCCGGCCCGGCGGAGCTTGCCGGGGACGGTGACGAACGTGCAGTAGTGGCACTTGTCGCGGCACAGGCGGGTGAGGGGGATGAAGACGCTCTTCGAGTACGTGATGACACCGGGCCGGCCGGCCTCCGCCAGTCCGGCGTCGCGGACCCGGGCGGCGGACGCGGCGAGGCCGTCCAGGTCCGCACCGCGCGCCTGGAGCAGGACGGCGGCCTCGGAGACGTCGAGGGCGACGCCGTCCCGGGCGCGTTTGAGGGCGCGACGCATGGAGTTCTCGGTGGGGCCGGTTCCGCCGGGGCGGTCGGTGGGGCCGGTTCCGGGGGTCGCGGAAGTCGTCATTCCTTGAGCATACGTTCGGGTTCGGTGGGGGCTGTGGGGGTACGGTGCGCTGTCGGGTGCCGGTGCGCTGCGGCTGGTCGCGCAGTTCCTCCCCCAGCCTTCGGCCGGGGGGACCCCCAGCGCCCCTAAAGGGGCGCTCGCCGCAGCGCCCTTCTTTTAGGGGCGCGGGGAACGCGCGAGAACCCCCTGCTCACCCGCGGCCGTCCACCGCCCCAGCCCCGCAGACGAGTCGACGCACCCCTTCCTTCACAGGTACTCCCCGTACGCGTCCAGCGCCCCCAGCACTTCGGCCTCCCCCGCCGGAGGCAGCTGCACCACGACCTCCTCGATGCCCAGCTCGGCGTAGTGCGCGAGCTTGCCCGGGGTCGGGAAGACGGCGTAGGGCACCACCTGGAGCGCCTGCGGGTCACGCCCCCCGTCGGCCCACACCGAGCGGAGCACCGGCAGCGACTCGGTGAGCCCGCGCCCCCCGATCGGCATCCACCCGTCCGCGTACTCGGCGATGTGCGCGAACAGCTTCGGCCCCGCCGCCCCGCCGACCAGCGTGCGCGGCCCGGCCACCGGCCCGCGCGGCTTCTGGACCGGCTTGGGGTACGCGGACGACGCCCGTACGCTTCCGAACTCCCCTTCGTAGGCCGTCGGTTCGTCCGCCCACAGCGCCCGCATCAGGGCCATCCGGTCCCGGGTCAGCTCCCGCCGCGACCGCCAGCGCACCCCGTGGTCCGCGGCCTCCTCCACGTTCCAGCCGAAGCCGACGCCGAGCGTGAGGCGGCCGCCGGAGAGGTGGTCGAGGGTGGCGATCTGCTTGGCGAGGTCGATCGGGTCGTGCTGGGCGACCAGGGTGATGCCGGTGCCGAGACCGAGACCCTCGGTGACGGCGGCGGCCTGGCCGAGGGCGACGAAGGGGTCGAGGGTACGGCCGTACTCGCGGGGCAGGTCACCGCCCGCCGGGTACGGAGTGGTCCGCTCGACGGGGATGTGCGTGTGCTCGGGCAGGTACAGCCCGGCGAACCCGCGAGCCTCCAGCTCACGGGCGAGCCGGACGGGGGCGATGGTCTCGTCGGTGAGGAAGATCGTGACGGCTATGCGCATGCCCCATCTGTACCGGGGGTGGCTCGATATGTCCATACCGACTGGTCGGCATCACGCGTCCCGCCTTTCACGCGGCTATGCGCATGACAGACGGATGCCTGTGGATTCCCTGTCCTTCCGTGGGAGTTCACGTCCGGAGGGGAGAGTGGGCGGCATGTGTGAGGACACGCACGGCATCGGCAGGCGCGCGCTGTTCGTGACGGGCGCGGCGGCAGCCCTTACGTTGGGACCCGTGAGCTTCGCAGCGGCGGACGACGGTCAGGACCAGGAAACCCGGACCGTGAGCGGCACCCTGCCGCCCGGCTGCCCGGACTTCGTGTACGTACCGGTCGAAGTACCCGCCGGCGTACGAGAGATCAAGGTCTCCTACACCTACGACAGGCCGAGCGTCCCGGCCGGCACCACGGGCAACGCGCTCGACATCGGCCTCTTCGACCAGCACGGCACCGAGCTGGGCGGCAAGGGCTTCCGGGGCTGGTCCGGCGGGGCCCGCACGGAGTTCTTCGTCCGCGCCGACGACGCGACCCCCGGCTACATCCCCGGCCCGGTCCGCCCCGGCACCTGGTTCGTCGCCCTCGGCCCCTACACGGTGGCCCCGCAGGGCCTGTCGTACGAGCTGACGATCACCCTCACGTACGGCGAACCCGGCACCCCCGTCCGCCCGGTGTACCCGCCCTCCCGTGCCAAGGGCCGCGGCCGGGACTGGTACCGCGGCGACTGCCACCTGCACTCCTGGTACTCCGACGGCCGCCGCACCCCCGCCGAGATCGCGGCCCTCGCCCGTGCCGCCGGCCTGGACTTCATCAACTCCTCGGACCACAACACGCACTCCTCGCACCCGCACTGGGCGGACCAGGCCGGCGACGACCTGCTGATCATGCTCGGCGAGGAGATCACGACGCGCAACGGCCACGTCGTCGCCCTCGGCACCGACCCGGGCACCTTCGTCGACTGGCGCTACCGGGCCCGGGACAACCGCTTCGGCCACTTCGCCCAGCAGATCCACAAGGCCGGCGGCCTGGTCGTACCCGCGCACCCGCACGCCACGTGCGTGGGCTGCGCCTGGAAGTTCGGTTTCGGGGACGCCGACGCCGTCGAGGTCTGGAACGGGCCGTACACCCCCGACGACGAGGTCGCCCTCGCCGCCTGGGACGCCACGCTCGTCGCGTCGGTACGGAACAACCGGCAGTGGCTGCCCGGCATGGGCAACAGCGACGCCCATCGCGATCCCGACGCCGTCGGCTCACCCCAGACCGTCGTCCTCGCCGACGACCTGAGCCGCGAGGCGATCCAGGCGGGGCTGCGCGCGGGCCGCTCCTACATCGCCGAGTCGAAGAACGTGACGCTGAGCTTCACGGCGACGGGCGGCCGCGGCGAGCGGGCGGGCATCGGCGAACGCCTGGCCGTCGCCGCCGACACCCCGGTCACCGTCCGCCTGGAGGCCTCCGGCGTCCCCCGCTGCACGGTCCGCTTCATCACCGACGAGGGCGTCCTGCTCACCAGCGACCCGCTCCCCGTGGCCGGCTCGGGCACGGTCGAATGGCAGACCACCCCCTCCTACGCCGCCTACGTCCGCGCCGAGATCCGCCACGAAACGGCAGCGGGGCCCGTCCCGGGTGCTTTGGCGGCACTGACCAACCCGATCTTCCTGGGGCAGGGAGGGCAGCACCCCGATGGGGCGGCTACCAACGGGCTGACCCGCGATTGAGGTGGGGCGTGCTGGCCTGGCAGCAGTTCGGCTGGTGGGTGATTCAGCCGGCCGCCGCGCGGACGTGTACCAACTCGGTGCTCGACCGGTGGCGGGAGGTCCGTAGGACGGCGCGGTCGGAGACCAGGCTGGCGATGGCTCGGTGGATAGAAGGGCTCGCGCCGCGCTGGGAGGCATGATGAGCCATGGCCTGCCCGCGAAGGAGGTCAGACCCGGTCGAGGGGCCGATGCGGCTCGTCCGGAAGCTCCACCGTGATCGTGTCTCCGGGACGCACCACGCCGCCCACCTGGACGACGCTCATGATTCCGGCCTTACGCACGACGTTCCCGGCCTCGTCACGGCCGACGACCTTCTTCAGCAACCCGTCCTGGAAGTTGTCGATCTGCAGGCAGGGATTACGCAGGCCGGTGACCTCCACGATCGCCTCGCCGCCGATGCGCAGCAGTGTCCCGACGGGCAGGCCGAGCAGGTCGATGCCGCTCGTAGTGATGTTCTCGCCGAGTTCGCCGGGCGCCACGTCGAACCCCTCTTCGCCGACCTCAGTAAAGAGTTCCTCGTGAATAAGGTGGACTTGGCGCAGGTTCGGCTGGGTGGGGTCCTGCGCGACACGCGAGCGGTGCTTGACCGTGACGCCGGCATGCACGTCCCCCTCCACCCCGAGCCCGGCGAGCAATACGATGCTGGCCTGGTTGGGCTTGGTGAACGAGTACTCGCTGTTGCTGCTGACTGCCGTTACCGTCCCGCTCATCCCGCGGCCCCCTGTTCGGTAGAGATGATTCGCCACGAGCCTAGCCCGCGGCCCTCAGCGCGCAGCACCTGCGATCAATCGCGGGGCAGGCCGTAACCGGCGACGACGACAGCGCCCCGAAAGGGGCGCGGGGAACTGCGCGACCAGCCACGACGGCGCCGCAGACGGCAGACGGCCCATCGCGGCGCCCCAAGCGGGACGGTCACCCGCGTCCGTCCCGTCCGCGCTCGCCGCGCCGCAGTGCGCGCCGCAACTCGCGCCGCTGCTTCCCCGGCAGCGTGGCGGCCAACTCCCCCACCGGGGCGACGTCGTGGCAGACTCCGTCCCGGCCGCCCCGGCACCACCACACCGGCGGACCGGCCGCGTCCGTCGCACCCCCGTTACCAGTCGTCGTCGGTCCCCGCGGGACGCGCGTGCATGCCGAGCTTGTGCTCCCCGCAGACCGGCCAGACCTGCCAGAGCAGCTCCACAACGGTCTCCTGCGCCGCGTCCGCGACCACCCTCAGCACCGTCATCTCGTCGTCCGGCTCCAGCGGATCGCCCTCCTCGGGGTCGTACGCGTTCACCTGGTTGCCCTGCCAACGGCCGTCGGGCATCGCCACGTGGACCCGCCCCCGGTCGATCCCACCCGGGGGCAGGCTCTCTCCCGGGTCGACCATCAGTATCAGCGGCTCCTGCCCCGGCACGGTCGCCGTCAGGTCGCGGTTGACCACGGAGAGCGCGGCCTCCAGCTTCGGCCACTCACCGGGCTCGGCCGGCCTGGGCTTCGGGAGCCGCGGCCGGTCGTGGCCGGGACCGATGCGGGAGTACGAGAAGTAGTTCACCGGCGCATCGTTTCATCCGTGCCGTCCTGGTCGCGTTCGCCCACTATGAGTCGGCGCCGTGCCACAGGTCGGTGCTGTGGCCGGCGACGAGGGCGCTGACACCGGTCAGGACGTCGCCGGCCGGCCGCGGGTCGAGCCGGCGTCCGTCCCGCAGGCGCAGTGCGACGAGGTCGTCGGCGGCTTCCCTGGCGCCGATGACGGCCTGGTAGGGCAGGTCGAACTCCTCGGGCTGGTGGAAGTCGGCCTGGACGGTGGACAGGGTGGACTCCCGGCCGGCTCCGTCGGTGACCTGGACGTCGATCTTGGGGCCGTAGAACGCGGCCTCCCCCTCGGCCGCCTCGTAGGGCAGGCCGCAACGGTCGAGGACGTCGGTCAGCAGGGCGATGGACCGTCGCCACTTCTCGGGCGCGGCCACGTACTTGCCGCCGGGGCCCGGGAGGGAGAGCCGGTAGCGGGTCGCGGTGATGCCGAGCGCCTGGTAGGCCCGGCGGATCATTTCCAGCGCCGCCTGCGCCTCGCCGGCGACCTGGTCCAGGGTGCAGAAGATGTGCGCGTCGTTGAGCTGGATGGCCCGGACCCGGGTCAGCCCGCCGAGCACACCGGAGAGCTCGGCACGGTACATGCCGCCGAGCTCGGCCATCCGCAGGGGCAGTTCGCGGTAGCTCTGGGAACGGGAACGGTAGATCACCGCATGGTGAGGACAGAGACTCGGCCGCAGGACGACCTGATCACCGCCGAGTTCCATCGGCGGGAACATGTCGTCGCCGTAGTGCGCCCAGTGCCCGGAGATCTCGTACAGCTCCCGCTTGCCGAGCACCGGCGAGTACACGTGCCGGTAGCCCGCTCGCCGCTCGGCGGCGCGGATGTACTCCTCCAGGGTGTGCCGCACGACGGCGCCGTCGGGCAGCCAGTACGGCAGGCCCGCGCCGATCAGCGGGTCGGTGTCGAACAGGTTCAGTTCCCGGCCGAGGCTGCGGTGGTCGTGCACGGTGGTCATCGGGGTCTCCCTCGCTGGTGGCGGAGCAGGAGACCGGGCCTGTGACGAAGCCCCGGGGCACCTGCCCGGGGGCTTCGCATCAGGTCGTCTATCAGCGCGCCGGGACACTCTCCAACGTCGTCATCATGGCAGCGCGCTTCATGCCGGTCACCGTAGCAAGGGCCCCCGGGAATCCGCCGCTCATTTACGGAGCCCGTGCCGGCTGCCGTCGGCACACGGCGAACCCCCGCGAAAATCACGTGCCTCGATCGGGCGCGCCTCCCTACGCGGCCCCTCATGGACAGCGCCTTGACCGAGAGGAGGGCGCGCATCCGCTGGACGAAGCGGGGGGATCCGCCCGGAGGGCGAGGCGGCGCTGCGGGACGTCCTCACCCGCCGCGATCCTGCTCACCCCGGCCACCCGCTGCGACGTCGGAAGCGTGTTCGCCACCGGCGAGTCCTACACCCGACCCGCACACCACAAGATGGGACTGAAGCATCGGGGAACGACCGACGATGGCCGTGATCATCGGCACGGAATAAGCTGCTGTCAGCCGATGTCCCAAGACGCCAGAATCGTGTTGCAATGCAAGCAGCGGAACAGGTAGGCGGTCGGCTCGCCAATCCGGTCCAATCCCCACAAGAACTATTCGGTTTCTGCTGGCGCCCAGCCGTCACGCTGGTGATCTTTTCGGAGCATGGGGAGGACCTCTGGGTGGGCCTCAAGCTCGCGATACCCGGCAGGACCGAGGAAGGCCGCGCCATCGCCGCAGTGGTACAGCCAGGACTCTTGCTGCCAACCGGAAAAGCCGGGAGTGCGTCAGGTGATCTCTTCTACGACAGACAGAGGCACCTCGTCGGGCACGTCAACGGCATCGCTGAACATCGCAGCCATGTCGGGTTCCTTATCGCCTCCTCCCGGAATGCTCAGGGCACGTGACGCTGCCCCGGAGTGGATGCAGTGAAGGCAGAGGGAGTCAGGTTGCCGACCGTAGACAGGGCCTCGATAGCGGATGCGTCGCTCCATGCCACAGACACTGCAGACATGGTCGGTGCGCAGCGCGGACCCGGAAGCCAGCGGATCAGGGTGATATCGAAAAGTCGGCTCTGCCACGGGATCATTGTCGAAGCAGGTGATCGCCTGCTGCGGCGCGGTTGGCGGACTCAACGCGTGGCCGTCACGACATGTCCCAGTACGGCAAGGCCGATTCCTACGGTGAGGAGCGAGGGCGAGTGCACGTTCCAGCTGACCAGCATCAGTAGGGCCCCTGCTCCCCACAGTCTCGGCTGCCGCACATCGAGGCCAGCACGCCAACGATGAACAACCCATCCCCCTGATCCTACTGGCGGCTGTTGGCCAGGAGTTCACCCCTGGCCGTTGAACAACAAGCTGAGAGAAACGGCTCAGTCCACGACCTGGGGATCACGGAAGTAGTACACGACGGTCACACCCATACCCGGTGTGTGCGTGTACACGACCGTGATCGCCTCTGCCGAGTCCCGGGCGAGCGGGGTAGTGTACGTGTATTCCAGGGACGGAGGCCGCCACCCGGGGATCTCACGACCGGTCGCCGGGTCCCGGGCGATGGCGGCGAGCGCCTCCCGGACCACGTCCTGCTCCCCCTCCGTCAGGTCACCGAACGCCTTCCTCGCAGGCTCGGCCTCCTCCAACGGGACTTCGTTCACCCTCCGCCGCCTTCGACTCGCGCGTCTTCGAGAGCCGTCATGATCTCGGCCGAGTTCCTGATCAACACCCGGTGCCGGTAAGCCCGGACCACGGCCGCGGCACCGGCGAAGTCATTGGTCGGGGAAGCTCCTATGGCGGCCGCCAGCTCCGCTTCGAAGCGCTCGCGATCACCCGGGAAGCCATAGCGGCTGAGCGCGCTGCGCAGGTCGTCCACGGTCCGGATCTCCGGGAGGGGCATCGCTCCCCAGCCATGCTCGGGCTGTGCGCTCATGATCAGCTCCTGAGGGACGGACATCGCACCAGCTCCCAGTATGGCCCTGGTCACCACGCCACCGCCCCGGCTCCGCACTCGGCCCACATCAGCTTGCCACCCTTCGACGTGCCCAGCTCGCGGAACACCGACGCGCCCCAGGAGTCCGCGCGGGCCCGCACCAGGGGCAGGCCGCGGCCATGCTCGGCGTCGGGTGGGGTGGCGGGGCGGGGGCGGTCGAGAAGCCGGGCGGGACGTGCGGGTCCGTGTCCCATACCGTCACGCGGAGGCGGCCGTGGTCGGCGGCGCGGAGCCGGAGGGCGTACGGCCCCTTCGTGTGGCAGTGCGCGTTGGCCAGGAGTTCCGCTGCCACGAGTTCCGCGGTGGGGGTCAGCTCCGGCGTCCCGTGTGCGGCGAGGATCAGTCTCAGGGTGCCCCGCGCGATACCCGGTGCGCGTGGATCGTGCGGAAGCTGCAGGGTGTACGCCCAGGACGGGGATACGGTGGCCATGGGAAGTCTCCGGTCGCAGAGGGGGGTTCGACAGGTGCCTGGTGTCTGTGCCGTGGCGTCCCACGGTGCGCTTCCAGGCGGGGCGCCTGAGACGAAGATAGGGGCTTCGCAAAGCAGCTTTGCGGGCTTTCGAAGGATCTCGGCCTCATCTCCCTCGTGTGAGTGACAAGCTCGCTGTACGTCCGCTAGGAGGAAGCACTCATGACGCCACGGCCCGCGCCGACGGCCCGACGCGTCCGGCTAGCCACCGAGCTGCGCAAACTCCGGGAGCGGGCCGGCCTGACCTCGACCGAGGCGGCCCAGATGCTCGGTACCAGCTCGGGTCAACTCAGCAATGTGGAGTCCGCCAGGTTCGGAGTGAGTCCTGACCGCGTCCGGGCCATGGCCAACCTCTACTCATGCACGAACCAGCCCTACGTCGACGCCCTCGCCGACATGGCCGCGGAGAAGACACGCGGCTGGTGGTGGGAGACGTACCGCGAGGTGCTTCCCTCCGGACTACTCACCCTCGCCGAACTGGAACACCACGCGACAGCTGTCCGTACGGCCTTCACGGCTCACATCCCGGGCATGCTCCAGACCGCCGAGCACGCCCGGGAGATCTTCAGCAAGGCGATCCCGGCTCCCACCCCACCGGAAGTCGAGCACCGCGTCTCGCACCGCATCAAGCGCCAGGACGTGGTGTTCCGTGAGAACCCGAATTCGTACAGCACCGTCATCCACGAAGCCGCCCTGCACATGCGGGTGGGCGGCCGGAAGGTGGCCCGCGACCAGCTCAGGCACCTGATCAGCATGAGTCTGCGGGATCACATCACCCTGCGGGTACTTCCCTTCGACGTCGGAGCCTTCCCGGGATCAGGCCAGTCCATCAACTACCTGTGCGGGCCCGTGGCGGAGCTGGACACCGTACAACTCGACCAGTTCCACGGCCCCGTGCTTCTTGACGCCGAGGCGCACCTGGGGAAGTACCGGCGCCTCCTGGACGTCGTCGAAGCCATGGCCCTCAGCCCTGAGAAGTCCCGCGACCTGATGTACGCCATCATCCAGAACATGTGAGGAGTCAGCATGCCCACACACCCTTGGCGGAAGTCGTCCTACTGCCAAGAAGGAGAGGCCTGCGTCCACATATCCAACGGCCCCGCCCTCGTCCGCATAGCCGACGCCGACCCGCCCCGGAACGTCCTCACCGTCGGTGCCAAGGCCTTCGACGGCCTTCTCCACATGCTGAAGTCATCCGACGGACGGTGACCCCGCAGGCCGCCGAAAACGACGGCGGCCTGCGGGGCGCCCCCCTGCGTGGTCAGCGCACCGGCAGGGACCGGGTGTGCTCGATGCGGACGGCGTCCAGGTCCCGCGGGTTCAGGCCGAGCAGCCGCAGCATCGTCGGCGCGATCTGCGTGGTCCGCACCGGGGCGTTGACGCGCACGGCGTGCGGGGTGCCGGCGCCGTAGACGACGAGCGGCACGTCGCGGTCGTCGGCGGCTGCTCCGCCGTGCTCCGCGATCTTGCCCTTGCCGCCGGTGTAGACCACGCCGTACTGGCTGATGCCGAACACGTCGGGCACGCGCGAGTCGCCGGGCCGGGCGTGGAAGTACCGGGCGGCCTCCGTACCGGCGTACACGGTCTTCAGGCCGCTCGCCGTGAACGTCTTGGCGGCTCCGTCGATGCCGTTGCCGGTGCCGGACCGGGCGAGCAGGTAGGCCTTGGCGAACTCGGTGGCGGCCTGGGAACGGTCGTTGAGCCACAGCAGCATGGCGTCGTCGTCCACGGCGTGGGCGACCAGGTCACCGGCGCCGGGGTGGGCGGCCTTCCAGGCGGCGTTGAGCCCGTCGAGCAGCGGCCCGTCGTCGATGCGGGTCAGTGCCTTCGGGTCGGTGGGCGACTGGCCGTGCTTGGCGGACAGGATGACGGTCGTGCTGCCGTCGAGGCCCCGCTTGTGGATCTCGTCGAGGAACGCCCCGACCTCCTGGTCGACGAAGTCGAGGTTCTTCGCGAGCAGCGGGCCGGGGGTGCCGGGCGTGGTGTAACCGCCCGTCAGGCCGTCGGAGACCGGCAGCTTCTGGGCGGTGGACACGGACTGGAAGTTCATCCCGAAGACCGCCGGGACGCCGGTCCTGTGGGTGCCGCTGTGGTCGTGTCCGTCGATCTCGTTGAGGACCGCCTTCACCTTGTACGCGTCGTACTGCTCGGTGGCCGCGTTGTCCTTCGTCCAGTCCTGGCCGGCCGGGTAGCCGATGGCCTGGCTGTTGATCTCGGGCGCGAACAGGTCCTGGATGCCGTCGCCGGACGGCCCGTCGAGGATCTCGTAGGCGACGTGCTTGTCCGACCACGCGGTGCGCAGCCCCGCCTTGCGGGCGACGTCGAAGACCGTGTTCACCTTGAGGTAGGAGTGCGGGTAGACCGGCTTGCAGGTCTTCGGGTCGACGGGCAGCTTCGCCGGGTCGATGAGGCCGGCGGCGTCACCGGTCATGTTCAGGATGCTGCCGGGCAGGCCGGACAGGCCCTGGCCCGCGTCGATGGAGTTCTGGTCCTTGTCGAGGTCCTCGGTGAGGTCGACCTCGGCGCCCGGCCTGACGCCCGCGCAGTCGGTGGTGCCGGCCGGGAGCAGGGCGTTGCTGTAGGTGTCGTCGTAGTAGACGCCCGTGACACCCGGGTCACCGCCGGTCAACTGGCCCACCATGCCGGGGAAGGAGTCGGAGGGGACGGTGGTTCTGGCGTGGGTGTACTCCACACCGCCGCCGGCCAGGCGGGCGAGCGCGGAACGCGGGTGCCGGGCCACGTACCAGGCCAGGTCGGACTGGTGCAGGCCGTCGACCGACAGCAGCAGGACGTGCCGGGAGCGGGACGCGGGGGAGGCCCCGGCGGGACCTGCTGTCGCGGCGGTCAGACCGCCGACGGCGGCGAGCGCGGCGGCGGCCGCCGCGACGGGACGGAGGGGGTGTCGGAACACAGTGGTTCTCCTCGAAACTGTGCGGAGCTCGTGACCCTGCGGGTGACGCACCGACATTCGAGAAGGAGAACGTGTACGGAACCGGACCTGCGTGCCCGATTCTGTCAAAGAACGTCATGTCGGCACGCAAAGCCCACCGCGCGGGATCACGCACTCCGACGACCTGCAGCCCACCTCGGAAACAGAGGAACCATGTCCGACCGCAGATTCCGGATCACCACCGCCTTCCAGCGGCACGTCGCCAACCCGCTGACCCGTCTCATGCCCTTCCAGACGCTGCTGGAGACCACGGGCCGGGTCTCGGGGCAGCCCCGCCGGACCCCGCTGGGCGGGAAGCGGGTGGGGGACTCGTTCTGGCTGGTGTCGGAGTTCGGGACGAAGTCCCAGTACGTGCGGAACATCCAGGCCGATCCGCGGGTGCGGGTGCGGATCGGCGGGCGGTGGCACCACGGCACCGCCCACCTGCTGCCCGACGACGACCCGGTCGCCCGCCTGCGCACCCTGCCCAAGGGCAACAGCATGGCCGTGAAGGCCCTGGGCACACGGCTCCTGACGATCCGGGTCGACCTCACCGACTGAACGGGGGCACCCCGAACAGGAGCGCCCCGAAGGGGCGCTGGGGGTGCCCCCGGCCGGAGGCTGGGGGAGGAACTGCGCGACCAGCCCCAGCGGCGCCGCTGTCGGCTGACGGCAGAAGCCGGACGGCGAGGCGGCTTGTCTCGGCCCCCCAGCCTCGCGCTCAGCTCGCCTTGTAGAACGCGTACGTCGCCGAGTACGGCACCGACACCTGGTCGGTGCCGGTGCACGCGGCGGCCGGGGCCACGCCGCCCTCCGTGTCGAGGCGCTGGACGTACGTGACGCCCTCGAACGTCCCGGCGCCGCGGGTGGCCGTGGCCTTCAGGAGGAGTTCGGGGACGGCGCCGTCCTTGGGGGACGTGGCGACCGCGGAGGCGTTGACGGCGCTGCCGTCGACCGTGGAGACCCAGACCGGGCCACGGGAGTGCAGGGCGACCGGGCGGTGGGCGCGGTCCCGCTTGTCGGAGAGGGTGGCGGCGGGCTCCAGGAGCTTCCAGGCACCGTCGGTGCAGCTGTACGTCTGCACGCCGTGCGCGGAGTAGACGCCGGTCAGCTTGTTGCCGTCGGGCACGGCGAGCGCGGCGGGGGCGTGCACAGCCGGGAGGTGGGCGGGCCGCGCGGAGTAGGCCTGGACGGCGGTCGTACCCGCCAGGGTGGCGGCGGCCGCGGCGGCGACGGCCACGGTGGTCAGGGCGATTCTCTTGGCGAGCTTCATGGAGTGGGCTCCAGGGATGTCGTGCGTGTTCCGGGAAGGGAGAGCGGCCGGACATCGACGACTCGGAAACCGGCCGTCCCCCTTGTCGTGTCCGGACGCTACGGATCCGCCGCCCCTTCCGGAGCCGGTTTCACGATCTCTGCCCGCCCGGGACACCTCACCGATCCCCAAAGGGCAAGCCGAAGGCCCCGGTTGCCCCCTCACCCCGGCCAGACGATCGCCTGCACCTCGCTGTAGGCGTGCAGGGCGTACGAGCCCACGTCCCGGCCGACCCCGCTCTTCTTGAAGCCACCGAAGGGTGCCTCCATGTTGCGGCCCACCGTGTTGACGCCGACCCCGCCCGCCCGCAGCCGCCGCGCCACCCGGAAGGCCCGGGCCACGTCCCCGGACCAGACGTAGTCGATGAGGCCGAAGTCGGAGTCGTTGGCGAGGGCGATGCCCTCCTCCTCGTCGTCGAAGGGGACGACGGAGACGACGGGGCCGAAGATCTCCTCGCGGGCCACCCGCATGTCGTTCGTGCAGTCGGCGAGCAAGGTCGGCGTGACGTAGAAACCCCGGTCCAGCGGCGGGCGTTCGCCGCCCGTCACCACCGTCGCCCCTTCCTTCCGGCCGAGTTCGACGTACGACTCGACGCGCGACCGGTGTTCGGCGCTGATCACCGGGCCGACCACCGTGTCCGCAGCGGCCGGGTCCCCGACCCTCAACCGGTCGGCGTACGCGGCGAGTTCGGTCACCAGCCGGTCGTACAGCCCGCGCTGCACCAGCACCCGCGTCGGCGCCGTACAGATCTGCCCGCTGTAGAAGGAGAAGGTGGTGCCGATGCCCGCCACCGCCGAGCCGACGTCCGCGTCCTCGAAGACGACCGCCGCGCCCTTCCCGCCCAGCTCCATCAACTGCCGTTTCATGTCCCGCCCGCACACCTCGGCGATGCGCTGCCCGACGGCGGTGGAGCCGGTGAAGCTGACCATGTCGACGTCGGGGGAGGCCACGGCCGCCTCGCCGACACCGGTCGACCGCCCGGAGACGACGTTCACCACCCCGGCCGGCGCCCCCGCCGCCTCCAGGGCCTCCGCCATCCGGTAGACGGAGAGAGGGTCCTGCGGAGCGGGTTTCACCACCACGGTGTTGCCCATCGCCAGCGCCGGCGCAATCTTGCCCGCCGGGTTGGCCCACGGGTTGTTGTACGAGGTGATGCAGCTGACCACGCCGACCGGCTGGCGCACGGCGAGCGCGCCCATCACGCCCGCCCTTCCCATCGGGCCGGCCTCGTTGATCTGCGGCGGGATCGCCCACTCGGCCGGTTCGACGGTCGCGTACCGGCGGAACCGGGCCACGGCCACCCCCACCTGCATGGCGCGGGCGGTGCCGGTGGTCGCGCCCGTCTCGGCGCGGGCGAGGTCCGCGTACTCGACCAGCCGCCCGCGGATGAGGTCGGCGGCCCGCCCGAGCACCGCGGCCCGCTCCCCCGCCGGCGTCCGCGACCAGCCGTCGAAGGCCTCCCGGGCGGCCGCGCAGGCGGCCAGCACCTGGTCGCGGGAGGCCTCGGGGGCCCGGCCGACGGTCTCCTCCGTGGCCGGGTCGACGACCTCGTAGTACCCGTCGTCGGGAGCCACCCACCGGCCGCCGACGAACAGCCGCTGCCCGTCCGCGTCGCTCGCCTCGCTCACCGGGTGCTCACCGTCCTGGTGTCCCGCCCGGAGCGCAGCACCTTCCCCGGTACGGCCCCGCTCACCACGTCGTCCCGGATCGCCTCGACGCCGTTGACCCAGACCGCCCGCACGCCGATCGCCTTCGCGTCCAGGCGCGGACTGTCTCCCGGCAGGTCGTGCACCAGGGTGGCCTGGCCGGCGGCGATCCGCTCCGGGTCGAAGAGCACCAGGTCGGCATGGAAGCCCTCCGCGATCCGCCCCCGCTCCCGCAGCCCGAAGAGCCGGGCGGGATCGTCGGTCAGCATCTTCACCGCCTGTTCCAGGCCGACCAGCTTGCGGCCGCGCAGGCAGTCGCCGATGAACCGGGTGGTGTACGGGGCCCCGCACATCCGGTCCAGATGCGCCCCCGCGTCGGACCCGCCGAGCATGACGTCCTCGTGCTGCCAGGTCTCGGCGCGCAGTGCCCAGGAGGCCGGGTCGTTGTCGGTGGGCATGGGCCACAGGACGGTGCGGAGGTCGTCGGCGGCGCAGATCTCGACCAGGGTGTGGAAGGGGTCCTGGCCCCGCTCCTGTGCTATGTCACGCACCACCCGGCCGGACAGCCCGGCGTTCGCCTCGCTGTAGGTGTCCCCGATGACGTACCGCCCGAAGTTCGCGAGCCGCCGGAAGACCCCGGCCTCCTTGGACTGGGCGCGCGCCAGCATCTCGGCCCGTACGTCCGGATCGCGCAGCTTCTCGATCCGCTCGGGAACCGGCAGCCCGAGGACCGGACCCCACCCGGGGATGAGGTTCAGCGCGCAGAAGGTCCCGAGCGACATGTTCATGGGCGTGAGGATCGGCATGGTCAGCGCCACGACCCTGCCGCCCGCCTTCCGGGCCCGCTCGCTCGCCTGGAGCTGCCGCGGCACCCGCTCCGGCACGGCGGCGTCCACGGTCAGCACGTTCCAGTTCAGGGGCCGCCCGGCCACCGCGCTCATCTCGGCGAACAGTTCGATCTCGGCGTCGCTGAACTGGTCGAGGCACCCGGCGACGATCGCCTCGATCTGCGTCCCCTCGTGCTCCCCCACGGCCCGCGACAGCGCGAGCAGCTCCGCGGGGAGCGCGTGCCGGGACGCGACCGGCTGCCCGTCCCCGTCCGAGTGCGTGCCGGACTGGGTGGTGGAGAACCCCCACGCCCCCGCGTCCATGGCCTCGTGCAGCAGCCGCACGATCTCCCCGAGCTGCTCCTCGCTCGGCTGCCCGCCCACCGCGTCCGCCCCCATCACGTACCGGCGCAGCGCACAGTGCCCCACCATGAACCCGGCGTTGACGGCGATCCGCCCCTCCAGCGCGTCCAGGTACTCCCCGAACGAGCTCCAGCTCCAGGGCGCCCCCTCCTCCAGCGCGACCAGCGACATCCCCTCGACCTTGGACATCATGCGGCGCGTGTAGTCGGCGTCCTCGGGACGCCCCGGGTTCAGGGGCGCGAGGGTGAAGCCGCAGTTCCCGGCGGCGACGGTCGTCACCCCGTGGTTCAGGGAGGGGGTCGCGTACGGGTCCCAGAAGAGCTGGGCGTCGTAGTGCGTGTGCGGATCGACGAACCCGGGCGCGAGCACGAGCCCCGTGGCGTCCTCGCTGGTCCGGGATTCCTCGGTGACGGTGCCGATGACGGCGATACGACCGTCACGGATACCGACGTCGGCGACGACAGCGGGCACTCCGGTCCCGTCGACAACCGTCGCCCCTTTGATGACGTGATCGAGCATTGACCTTGCCTCCTCAGCATGCGCTGCGGTGACGGACCTGTCTTTCAGGGGCGCTGGGGGTACCCCCGGCCGAAGGCTGGGGGAGGAACTGCGCGACCAGCCACAACCCACCCGCACCCGCCGACGCGCCCTCAAGCCCCCTGACGGAACCGCGTCGTCCGATGCACAGGGTCCGTGTCGATCTTCGGAATCACGTGCTCCCCGATCAACCTGATCGTCTGCAGCGTCTCCTCCTTCGGCACCCCCACCGGCAACCCGAAGCTCAGCTGATCCGCCCCGGCCTGCTCCCACCGCTTGCACTGCCGCAGCACCTCGTCGGGATCGCCGCAGATCAGCAGCTCCTCCTCGACCAGCAGCTCCACGAACTCCGGCGTGTACTCGGGCAGCGTCTCCGGCCACTCCGGGAACCCCTCGGGCCGCGGGAACGTGTCGTGGTACCGGAACACCAGTGAGGGGAGGTAGTGCAGCCCCCCGGACGCCGCGATCCGGATCGCCTCGTCGTGCGTGGGCGCGCAGATCGCGGTCGTGGTCACCATCACGTTGTCGTTGACGAAGTCCCCGACCGGCTCGGCGTTCACGATCGCCGTCTTGTACTGCTCAAGCACCCACTCCATGTCGGAGACCTTCTGGATGCTGAACCCGAGCACCCCGAGCCCCTTCTTCGCGGCCATGGCGTACGACGGCGGGGACCCGGCCGCGTACCACATCGCCGGGTGGGACTTCCCGTACGGCTTCGGCAGCACCTTGCGCGGCGGCAGCTGCCAGTGCTTGCCCTGGAAGCCGACGTACTCGTCCTGGAGCCACATCTTGGGGAACTCCGCGATCGTCTCCTCCCAGATCTCCTTGGTGTAGTTCATGTCGGTCACACCGGGGATGAACCCGAGGATCTCGTGGGAGCCGGCGCCGCGTCCGCTGCCGAACTCGAAGCGGTTGCCGCTGAGATGGTCGAGCATGGCGACCTTCTCGGCGACCTTCACCGGGTGGTTGACCTGGGCGAGGGGGTTGAAGATCCCCGAGCCGAGGTGGATCCGCTCGGTGGCGTGGGCCAGGTAGCCCAGGTAGACGTCGTTGGCGGACAGGTGGGAGTACTCGTCGAGGAAGTGGTGCTCGGAGGCCCAGGCGTACTTGAAGCCGGACTGGTCCGCCTGGATGACGTACTCGGTCTCCTCCATCAGTGCCTTGTGCTCGGCCAGCGGGTCGGTCTCGGCTCGCTTGCCCACGTATCCCTGTACAAAGAGCCCGAATTCCAAGGCGGTTCACCGTCCCATATTTCCTGACGCTCCGTCAGATACCGTTCGTTGGCCGACTGTCGCACCGGCCGCCTCCACCGTCAATAGCTGACGAGCCGTCAGATGACGCTGACCCCCGCCAGCCACCCCCCGTCGATCACGAACGGCTGCCCGGTGATGTACGACGAGTCGTCCGAGGTCAGGAAGAGTGCCAGCCTGGCCACCTCCTCCGCCCGCCCGATCCGGCCCAGCGGCACGAGCTTGCGGTACAGCTCGTCCAGCGCGCGGCTCATCTCGGCGGGGTCCGCGGTGGGGTCGAGCCGGGCCGGGTTGGACATCGCGGTGTCGATGGCACCGGGGCAGATCGCGTTGACGCGGATCCGCCGGGCTGCCAGTTCCAGCGCGGCGACCCGGGTGAGGCCCAGCACCGCATGCTTGGTGGCGGCGTAGGTGCCGACCGCCGCCATCCCGGTCAGTGCGGTGTAGGAGGCCGTGTTGACGATGGTCCCGCCGTCGTCCAGTTCGGGCGCCACCGTCTTCATGCCGAGGAAGCAGCCGACCTGGTTGACCTGCACGACCTGCATGAACTCGTCGAGGGGCGTGTCCACGAGCGCGTTGAAGCGCAGGATGCCGGCGTTGTTCACCAGGCCGTCGAGGCGGCCGTACGCCCGCTTCGCGGCGGCGACGGCGGCCTGCCACTCCGCCTCCACCCCCACGTCCAGGTGGACGTAGGCCGCCCCGATCTCCTTGGCGAGGGCCTCGCCCAGGTCGTCCAGCACATCGGCGACGACGACTTTCGCGCCCTCCGCGACGAAGAGCCGCGCCTCCTGCTCGCCCTGCCCGCGCGCCGCCCCGGTGACGATGACGACCCGCCCGTCCAGCTTGCCCATGCCACTCCCTCAGGTGAGTAGGGGCGCGACATCCGCCCCGAACGCCTCGATCTGGTCGATGAGTTCGGCCCGGCTCCGGCTGCGGAACCGCACCTGGACCTGGTGCACGCCCATCGCGCCGTACGCCCGCAGGGACTCGGCGAGGGCCTCGGGGGCACCGCTGAGGGTGCGGCGGCCGACCTCCCAGCCGGGGGTGCCGACGTACAGCGGTTCGGTGATCGCGCCGACGGTGATCGGCTCCTCGACGCCGGCGTCCGCGCGCAGCCGCAGCAGCCGTCCGATCTGGGCCGGGAGCCGGTCCCGCGGGTCGCCCTGCGGCAGCCAGCCGTCGCCCTTGAGCGCGGCCCGGCGGACGGCCGCGGGCGAGGACCCGCCGACCCACACCGGCACCCGCTCCTGCGCGGGACGGGGCCGCTGCCCGAGCCCCTCGAAGTCGTAGAACTTCCCGTGATGGGACGGGAACTCGTCCGCCCCGAGCGCGGCCCGCAACGCGTCGATCGCCTCGTCGAGGACCGCGCCGCGCTGCCCGAAGTCCACCCCCAGCACCTCGAACTCCTCCCGCACGTGCCCGGCGCCGACACCGAGGATCAGGCGGCCGCCGGAGAGGTGGTCGAGGGTCGCGTACTGCTTGGCGGAGAGCAGGGGGTGGCGCAGGCCCACCACGGCGACATGGCTGAGCAGCCGCACCCGCTCGGTCACCGCCGCCAGGTGGGCGAGGGTGGCCACCGGGTCGTACCAGACCGTGCTCATGGCCTCGGCCAGCCGGTGCGGGATCGCCACGTGGTCGCAGACGGCGAGGTAGGCGAAGCCGGCCCGGTCGACGGCGCGCGCGATCTCGACCAGGTCCGCGGCACCGGCCCCGGCCTCCCAGCCCTCGGCATAGAGGGTCGACTGGGACTGGACGGGGAGCTGGATGCCGTGGTCGAGACTCACCGGGGACCGCCCCACAGCCCCTGGGGAGTCAGCCCCAGCAGCTCGATCGCGTTGCCGCGGACGATCCGCTCGACCGCGTCCGGCGCCAGGTGCCCCATCTGCGCCTCGCCGACCTCCCTGGACTTCGGCCAGGTGGAGTCGGAGTGCGGGTAGTCGGTCTCGTACAGGACGTTGCCGAGGCCGATGGCGTCGAGGTTCCTCAGGCCGAAGGCGTCGTCGAAGAAGCAGCCGTAGACGTGCTCGGCGAAGAGTTCGGAGGGCGGGCGGGTGACCTTGTCGGCGACGCCGCCCCAGGCGCGGTTCTCCTCCCAGACGACGTCGGCGCGCTCCAGGATGTAGGGGATCCAGCCGATCTGGCCCTCCGCGTACATCACCTTCAGGTTCGGGAAGCGCTCGAACTTGCCGCTCATCAGCCAGTCGACCATCGAGAAGCAGCAGTTGGCGAAGGTGATGGTGGAGCCGACGGCCGGCGGGGCGTCGGCGGAGGTGGAGGGCATCCTGCTGCTGGAGCCGATGTGCATGGCGACGACCGTGCCGGTCTCGTCACAGGCAGCGAGGAAGGGGTCCCAGTCGTCGGTGTGGACGGAGGGCAGCCCCAGGTGCGGGGGTATCTCGGAGAAGGCGACCGCGCGGACCCCGCGGGCCGCGTTGCGGCGGACCTCGGCGGCGGCCAGCCCGGCGTCCCAGAGGGGGATGAGGGTGAGGGGTATCAGGCGCCCCCGGGCGAGCGGGCCGCACCACTCCTCCACCATCCAGTCGTTGTAGGCCTGGACGCAGAGCAGGGCCAGCTCGCGGTCCTGGGCCTCGGTGAAGGTCTGCCCGCAGAAGCGGGGGAAGGTCGGGAAGCAGAGCGCGGACTGGACGTGGTTGACGTCCATGTCGGCGAGCCGCTCCGGCACGTCGTAGGACCCCGCCCGCATCTGCTCGTACGTGATCACTTCGAGCTTGATCTCGTCGCGGGAGTAGCCGACGGCGGTGTCGAGGCGGGTGAGGGGGCGGTGCAGGTCCTCGTAGATCCACCAGTCGCCGACGGGGCCGTCCTCGCCCGGCTCGCCCATCACCGGCTTGAACCTGCCGCCGAGGAAGCTCATTTCCCTCAGCGGGGCCCGGACTGTGCGCGGGCCGACGTCCAGGTACTTCTTCGGGAGGCGGGACTGCCAGACGTCCGGCGGCTCCACGGTGTGGTCGTCGACGGAGATGATCAGCGGAAGGGTGCCGTCCTGGGTGTCCATGGCGCTCACGGTAGCGCCGATCTGACGAACCGTCAGCTAGGGATGACGGTTCGTCAGCCGGTCGCGCTGCACCCGGTGTGCGCCTTCGCCGAACCCGGCGCGGAGGGGCCGGTCCGCCCGCGGAATCGTTCCGCCGGGAATCAGGCCTGCTGACGGCGGCCGCCGCCGTGTGAAGACTGTGTGGACCACCGCGTGTCGCCCTGTGATCGGTGTCTCCCCCGGCTGACGTGACCCGCCCGGACAAGGCAGACTGACGGGGTGAAGCGGGATGTCTAGGGGGACGGGCATGGACGGTGGACCGCGGGTGCCGGAGCAGCGGCGCGCCTCCTCCTCGGCGGAGGCTGCGGCGTTGCGCTTCAGTGTGCTCGGTCCGGTGCGCGCCTGGCGCGCCGGGGAACCGCTCAACACCGGCTCTCCGCAGCAACGTGCGCTGCTCGCCGCCCTGTTGCTGCGCGAGGGCCGGACGGCGACCGCGGCGGAACTGATCGACGCGCTGTGGGGGCCCGAGCCGCCGTCGCAGGCCCTGGCGGCGGTGCGCACGTACGCGTCCCGGCTGCGCAAGGTCCTGGACCCCGGGGTACTGGTCAGCGAGTCCGGCGGGTACGCGGTACGCGGGCTGGGCGAGGGCGCCCTGGACGTGGCGGCCGCACAGGATCTGGCGGCGGAGGCGGAGAAGGCGCGCGGCGCCGGGGACCTGGGTCAGGCCCGGGAGGCGCTGAACCGGGCGCTCACCCTGTGGGACGGCGAACCACTGGCCGGGGTGCCGGGCCCGTACGCCGACGCCCAGCGGACCCGGCTGGAGGAGTGGCGCCTCCAACTCCTCGAATCCCGCCTGGACATGGACCTGGAGCAGGGCTGCCACGCGGAGGCGGTGTCGGAGCTGACGGCCCTCACCGCGGCGCACCCGCTCCGCGAGCGCCTCCGCGAACTCCTCATGCTCGCCCTGTACCGCAGCGGCCGCCAGGCGGAGGCCCTCGCGGTGTACGCGGACACCCGCCGTCTGCTCGCCGAGGAACTCGGCGTCGACCCTCGCCCGGGGCTGCGCGAACTGCAACAGCGCATCCTCCAGGCGGACCCGAACCTGGCGGAACCCTCGGCCCCCGCGGCGGAACCCGCCGCCGTCCGGGTCCGTCCCGCCCAACTCCCGGCCACCGTGCCCGACTTCACGGGCCGCGCCGCCTTCGTCACCGAGCTGAGCGAGGTGCTGGCGTCGGCCGAGGGCCGGGTGATGGCCGTATCGGCGCTCGCGGGCATCGGAGGCGTGGGGAAGACGACCCTCGCCGTCCATGTGGCCCACCAGGCCCGGTCCGCCTTCCCCGACGGCCAGTTGTACGTGGACCTCCAGGGCGCGGGCCCGCGGGCGGCCGAGCCGGAGACGGTACTCGGGTCCTTCCTGCGCGCCCTCGGCACGCCGGACGCGTCCATCCCCGACTCCCTGGAGGAGCGTTCGGCGCTGTACCGCTCGGTCCTGGACGGCCGCCGGGTCCTCGTCCTCCTCGACAACGCGAAGGACGCGGCCCAGGTACGCCCCCTGCTCCCCGGCACGGAGGGCTGCGCGGCCCTGGTCACCGCCCGGGTACGGATGGTGGACCTGGCCGGGGCGCACCTGGTGGACCTGGACGTGATGTCCCCCGACGAGGCGCTGCAGCTGTTCACGAAGATCGTCGGTGCGGAACGGGTCGCCGCCGAGCGCGAGGCGGCCCTCGACGTGGTGGCGGCCTGCGGCTTCCTCCCGCTCGCCATCCGCATCGCCGCCTCCCGCCTGGCGGCCCGCCGCACCTGGACGGTCTCCGTACTCGCCGCCAAGCTCGCCGACGAACGCCGCCGCCTGGACGAACTCCAGGCCGGCGACCTCGCGGTGAAGGCGACGTTCGAACTGGGCTACGGCCAGCTGGAACCGGCCCAGGCACGGGCGTTCCGCCTGCTGGGCCTGGCGGACGGCCCGGACATCTCCCTGGCGGCGGCCGCGGCGATCCTCGCCCTCCCCGCGGAGGACACCGAGGACCTCCTGGAGTCCCTGGTCGACACCTCCCTGCTGGAGTCGGCGGCTCCCGGGCGCTACCGCCTGCACGACTTGGTCCGGCTCTACGCGCGTGCGTGCGCGGAACGCGACGAAGAGCCCCCCGGGGAGAGGGAGGCGGCCATGTCCCGCCTCCTGGACTTCTACCTGGCCACGGCGGCGGGGGTGTACGCGATCGAGCGGCCGGGAGACCGGCTGGTGGACCACCTGGAGGCCACCGAGTACCCGGGTCTGGTCTTCCAGGACCGGCACCAGGCGCAGGACTGGCTCTACGCGGAGGCGGTGTCCCTGCTGGCCTGCGTCCGCCAATCGACGGCGCCCGGTCTGCTGCGGCGGGCTGTGGACCTGCTGTGGGCAGCCGTCGACCTGACCGAGTCGGGGTCCAACTCCAGGGAGTACGAGGCGACGGCCACCTGCATGCGGGACGCGGCACGCGCCGCGGCGGACCTGCGCACGGAGGGCCGCGCACTCGTCACCCTGGCCAACGGTCACCATCTGATCGGCCGCTTCGAGCTGGCGAACGAGCAGGCGATCGAGGCGGTCCGGCTCTCGGCCCTGGCCGGTGACCCGCTGCCCGGCTGCTGGGCGTCGAACATGCTCGGCATCATCGCGATCTACCACAACCGGCTGGAGGACGGCGAGGCCCATTTGACCCGCGCCATCGACAGCTTCCGCGCCTGCGGGGACGTGCCCGGCGAGGCCAGCGCGCTCTGCAACCTCTCCCGGATCCGCCTGGCGATGGGACAGACCGCGAGCGCTGTCCGTCTCGCACAGCAGGGCACGGCCATGTACGACGCCATGGGGCACGCGCTGAAGGGTGCCAACGGCCGTTACGCACTGGGCCTCGCCCTCACCAGGGCCGGGCAGTACGAGCAGGCCGCCGACAGTCTCCAGGAGGCTCTGGAGGTGTTCCGGGACTGCCGGATGCGGCTGTGGGAGGGGATGTCCCTGTTCCGGCTCGCCGAACTCGACCTGTCGGCCGCGCGGCCCGCGCAGGCCGCGACCAACGCCGAGTCGGCTCTCACCCTGCTGCGCGGCATCGGCGGGGAGTGGCGGCGCGGGAACGTACTCACGGTCCTCGGACAGGCACTGAGCCGGATCGGGCACTCCGGCCGGGCGACGGTCTGCTGGCGCGACGCCCTCGCCATCTTCGAAGGGCTCGGGGCCGCCGAGGCCGAGGAAGTCAGGTCCCTGCTCAAGGCGGGTGCCGTCACCTGAGCCGAGTGCCCGGGTCCGGCGCGCGGCGGGCGTTCATCGTTCGTTTATCGCGCGAGGGCACTCTCGTCGTGTCGATCCGTCGCGTCGGGGGGCAGGCGGTTCGACCAGAGGTCGCACCCTTAAGGTGTAGCGGCCCGGATGCGTCCGCCCGGCGGCCCTACGGGGGAGTCGCCGGGTGGACGTTCCTGCCCACAGCGTCAAAAGCATTCAGGGGAGCGAGCGATGAGCGACGAGACGAAGACCACAGAGGCCCAGGCCTCCGAGATCACCACGCTGAACAGCCACGCCACCAGCGAGCCCTTGAACGTCACGACGCTCAACAGCCACGCCACCAGCGAGCCGCTGAACAGCCATGCCACGAGCGAGCCGGTGAGCGTCACCACGCTCGCGGCGGACGACGACACCACCGTCATGCCCGACAACTCGCACGCGACGGACGAGAAGGGCTGACCCGAACCACACCTGGACGGGGACGGCCGCGGCGGCGCGGAGGGGGAGCCGCCGCGGCCGGGGTGTGTCGAGGAGGGGTCCGGGTCGACTTCCCTCGTCTGACCGCGAGACCGGGACTGGCGCGAGGCGCCGACCACGGCGTTCCGCGGGTCTCACGCCCTTGTGCAACCCCCGGGGTCTCCCGGCGGTCCCTGTGGGCATGAAGAGAGCGTATGGCATGGGTGCCGTCCTGCTTCTGCTGCTGTCGGCCTGCGGTTCGGGCGGGTCGGAGGAAAGCCCGGCACGTCATCCGGGGGTTCGGTCCGACTTCGACGGGGACGGGTACGGCGATCTCGTGGTCGGTGACACGACGTCGACCGTGAACGGGAAGTACGCGGCCGGGTTCGCGGCCGTCCTGCGAGGGTCCGCGCGGGGCCCTCGGCTCGAGGAGCCTCGGGTCGTCACCCAGAACGATCTGGGGTTGGGCAAGGCGGGCGAGGGCGGCGCATTCGGCAGCCCCGACACGAGCGTGACCGCCGACCTCGACGGGGACGGGCGGGCCGACTTCGTCACCCAGGCGGGCCGGAAGACGGTCTTCGTCGTCTGGGGGAGCGACAAGGGGCTGACCGGTGCCGCGGCCCGGCTGGCGGGATCGGCGCCCCTCGCGGGCGACGTCGACGGCGACGGACACACCGATCTCGTGGTCGGTACGGGTAAGGACAACGCCGTACGGATCCTCCTGGGCCCCTTCAGCCGCCAGGGCACACCGCGCCGTACCGTCTCTCTCGACCTGACGCCGAGCGACCCGGAGTATCCCGTCGCGGTTCCCGCCGCACTGGGGGACGTCACGGGAGACGGCAAGGACGATCTCCTGGTCAGCTGGTCCATCCTGGCGGACTATGCGCCCGTCGCCCGCGCCACCGTCGTGTACCGGGGCGCCGCCGACGGGAAGCTGGTCAAGGGGCCGCGGCTGGAGGGCGGCTTCTACGGTTCGACGCTCACGACGGCGGACGTGAACCACGACGGTTACGCCGACGTCGTGGCGGGCCTGCCCTGCGAGATGCTCGGCGATTCGATGGTCCCCGTGGGCGGCAGCCGGCTGATGATTCTCTACGGCGGGACGCTGAAGACCTCACGCATCACCGGGGACACCGCGGGCCTGCCGGTGAAGGGACCCTTCATGCCCTGCACGTTCGGCAGCGCGCCGGCGGTCGGGGACGTGGACGGCGACGGATACACCGATGTGGCGTTCTCGGTCGTGCCCAGGACGGGGCCGGGGGAGGTCATCCTGCTGAGAGGGAGTGCCGGAGGGCTGACCACCGAGGGGGCGCGGGCCGTGCCCGGCGGCTCGGCCGTACTGCTCGACGCCTACGGCAGCCGGGCGGCCGAGCTGGTCGTCACGGGTCAGGAGGGGATCCAGGTGTGGCGCGGCGGATCCCGGCTGCTCTCGTTCAAGGAGACCGACCTCGACCTCGGACCGGAGATATCGCGCAGAGGGCGCGGCCTCTCGCCGGTCGGATGACCTGCGGATGACGACGGGACTCCGGGATCGTGAGGGTCTGCGGCCGGCTGCCGCCCCATCCGCACCGGAGGTCGGCCCGGCTTGACGCCCTGCGACAAAAGCGGCTCCAGCCGGGCTCCTCGTGCCCCTAGCCCCACCCCCGCAGCTCCCCCTTCACCACCTTCCCGCTCGCGTTGCGCGGCAGTTCCGTCACGAACTCGACCGTGCGCGGCACCTTGTAGTTCGCCATCTCGCGGCGGGCCCAGGCGATCAGGTCGTCGGACGTCAGTACCGCGCCCGCCCGCCGTACCACGAACGCCTTGCCGACCTCGCCGAGCCGCCCGTCCGGTACGCCGATCACCGCGACGTCCGCCACCTCCGGGTGCAGGCCCAGCAGTTGCTCTATCTCCGCGGGGTAGGCGTTGAAGCCGCCGACGATGAACATGTCCTTGAGGCGGTCGGTGATGCGGAGGTTGCCCGCCGGGTCCAGGACGCCGACGTCGCCGGTGCGCAGCCAGCTGTCCGGCGTCAGGGCCTCGGCCGTCGCCGCCGGGTCCTCGAAGTAGCCGCGCATGACGTTGAAGCCGCGGACCAGCACCTCCCCGGCCTCGTCCACCCGCACCTCGGTGCCGGGTATCGCACGCCCCGACGTCGACGCGATCACCGTCGGGTCGTCGCCCCGGCGGCACATCGTCACGATCCCGCTGGCCTCGGAGAGGCCGTAGGCGGTGAGGACCGTCTCGACGCCGAGTTCGCCGCGCAGCCGCTCGACGAGGAGGAGGGGTACGACGGCCGCGCCCGTCACCACCAGGCGCAGGGCGGAGAGGTCGTGGGCGTCCCGCGCCGGGTGGTCCAGGAGGGACTGGTGGAGGGTCGGCGGGCCGGGCAGTACGGACACCCGCTCCGCCGCCACGTTGGCCAGCACCGTCGCCACGTTGAAGACCGGCTGCGGGATCATCGTCGCCCCGCGCATCAGGCACGCGATCACCCCGGCCTTGTAGCCGAAGGTGTGGAAGAAGGGGTTGACGATCAGGTAGCGGTCGCCGGTGCGCAGGCCCGCCAGGTCCGCCCAGATCTCGTACGCCCGCAGGGTCTGGGCGTGGGTGATCATCGCGCCCTTGGGGCGGCCGGTCGTACCGGACGTGAAGACGATGTCGGAGAGGCAGGACCCGTCCAGCCCGGCCGACCGCGCGGCGACTTCACCGGCACCGACCCCCTCCCCGGCCGCCAGGAAGTCCTTCCAGGTGCGGAAGCCGACCGGCGCGTCCTCCGACAGCACCACCACGTCCCGCAGGGCGGGCAGCCCCGGCAGCGGCCCCGGGCCGTCCCCGGCCCCCTCCCCGGCCGCCCGCCGCAGCGACGCCACGTACGACGTCCCGAGGAACGTCCCCGTCACGAACAGCAGCCGGGCCCCGCTCCTGCGCAGCACGTCCGCCGCCTCGGTGCCCTTGAAGCGGGTGTTCAGCGGGACCAGCACCCCGCCGGCCGACACCGCGCCCAGCGCCGCGACGATCCAGTCCAGGGAGTTCGGGGCCCAGATACCCACACGGTCCCCCGTCTCCACGCCGGCGGCCAGGCAGGCGGCCGCCGCCCGTTCCACCCGGGCGCCCAGCTCGGCGTACGAGATCCGGGTGCGGCCGTCCACCACCGCCTCCACCTCCGCGTACCGCTTCGCCGCCGACCGCACCAGCCCCGGAACGGTCCCCCACTCCATGTCACCGCGCACAACCGGCCTCCCCGGACGTATAGCTGACTGCCCGTCAGATTAGCTGTAGCCTGACGACCTGTCAGCAGATGGCGACAGCCGTGGAGGTGCGGGCACATGGCCGGTCTCAGAGGCGTCAAGGACGCCACCGCCGTCGTCGGGATCGGGCAGACCCCCTTCGCCAAACGGCTCGACGAGGACGAGAAGACCCTCGCCTGCCGGGCCGTCCTCGCCGCCCTCGACGACGCCGGGATCGCGCCGAGCGAGGTCGACGCCCTCGCCTCCTTCACCATGGAGGAGACCGACGAGGTGGAGCTGGCCAAGGCGGTCGGCTTCGGCGACCTGACCTTCTTCAGCAAGGTGGGCTACGGCGGGGGCGGCTCCTGCGCCACCGTCGCGCACCTGGCCGCCGCGATAGCGAGCGGGCAGGCCACGGTCGGCGTCGCCTGGCGGTCCCGGAAGCGGGGCAGCGGGCCCCGCCCCTGGACCAACACCACCGTCCAGCTCCCGACCCCCGCCCAGTGGACCCGCCCCTTCGGCCTGCTGCGGCCCGCCGACGAGATAGCCATGCTCACGCGCCGCTACATGCACGAGTACGGCGCGACCCGCGACCACCTCTTCAACGTCGCCCTCGCCTGCCGCAACCGCGCCAACCAGAACCCGGCCGCCGTGATGTACGACCGCCCCCTCACCCGCGAGATGTACATGACCTCCCGGTGGATCAGCGAGCCCCTCTGCCTCTTCGACAACTGCCTGGAGACGGACGGCGCGCTGGCCTGTGTGGTGGTGAGCAGGGAGCGGGCCAGGGACTGCCGGCGCAGGCCCGTCCACATCCACGCGGCCGCCCAGGGCCTCCCCGCCCAGCACCACGGCATGGTCAACTACTGGAACGACGACCCCCTCACCGGCCCCGCCTGGACCGCAGCCCGCCACCTGTGGAAGCACGCCGACCTCACCCCCGACGACGTCGACGTCGCCCAGATCTACGACGCCTTCACCGCTCTGATCCCGCTCTCCCTGGAGGGCTACGGCTTCTGCGGGCGCGGGGAGGGCGGGGCCTTCACCGAGCAGGGCGCCCTGGAGATCGGCGGGCGGCTGCCCGTCAACACCGGTGGCGGGGGCCTCAGCGAGGCCTACGTGCACGGGTTCAACCTCATCACCGAGGGCGTCAAGCAGCTGCGCGGCACCAGTACCGCCCAGGTGCCGGGCGCCGCCACCTGCCTGGTCACCGCGGGCGAGGGCGTCCCGACCTCCGCCCTCCTCCTCACCAACCGGAGCTGACATGCTGCGACCGGTCACCGACACCGACGGCGCCCCCTTCTGGGAGTACGCGGCCCGCGGCGAACTCCGTGTGCAGGCCTGCGCCGACTGCGGCGAACCCCGCTTCCCGCCCCGCCCCTGCTGCCCGCACTGCCAGTCCTTCGCGAGCGAGTGGCGGCCGACGAGCGGGCGGGGCCGGATCTGGTCGTACGTCGTCCCGCACCCGCCGCTGCTGCCTGAGTACGCGGCCCAGGCGCCGTACAACGTGGTGGTCGTGGAACTCGACGACGCGCCCCGGGTACGGATGGTGGGCAACGTGGTGAGCGAAGCCGGGGCGCCGCTCGACTCCCTGCCCCCGGACCGGATCCGGATCGGCGCCCGGGTGCAGGCGGTGTTCGCGGACGGTCTGCCCCAGTGGATCCTGGAGCGGCCGTGAGCCTGCGGCTGGAGGCGGACAAGGCAAGCGGGGTCGCCGTCGTCACCCTCGACCGGCCCGAGCGGCTCAACGCCATCGACCTCGCGACGGCCGGCGAACTCTCGGCCACCTGGCGGGCGTTGCGCTTCGACGACACCGTGCGGGCCGTCGTGCTCACCGGGGCCGGCGGGCGCGCCTTCAGCACCGGGCTCGACCGGGACGCCGTCGTGCCGCAGCCGTCCTCGCCGTACAGCCAGGACGATCCGCTGATCGCCGTCGGGCCGAAGTCGAACGACCTGTGGAAGCCGGTGATCGCCGCGGTGGCCGGGATGGCCTGCGGAGGTGCCTTCTACCTCCTCGGCGAGTGCGACTTCGTCGTCGCCGACGAGACCGCGGCCTTCTTCGACCCGCACACCTCCTACGGCATGGTCAGCGCATACGAGTCGGTGCTGATGGCGCAGCGGATGCCGTACGGGGAGGTGGCCCGGATGGTGCTCATGGGCAACGCCGAACGGGTGGGGGTGCGCAGGGCGTACGAGCTGGGGCTGGTGTCCGAAGTGACGGCCGCCGGGGAGGCGTTGGCGGCGGCCGTGCGGTGCGCGACCGTCATCGCCGGATATCCGGCGGAGGGGGTGCAGGGCAGCGTGCGGGCGCTGTGGGCGGCGAAGGGGGCGGACCGGGAGCGGGGGTGGGCCGAGGCCCCGCACCTGATCACGCTGGGCAACCTGCCCGGCGAACGGCAGGCGGAGCTGTTCGCCGACCGGGCGCGTACGGCGCCGCGCACCCGCTGAACCGCCGCGACGGCCGTCCCGGGGGTGCCGATGCAGTTCGGCTGCGGGTGCGTCGTGGCTTGTCGCGCAGTTCCCCGCGCCCCTAAAAGAAGTGGCGCGGCAGTGCGCCCCTTCAGGGGCGCGGGGAACTGCGCGATCAGCCCCCGCGGCGCCGCAGTGCTCCCGCGACGCGCACCGCCACGGCGCTCATGCAGTGCGGGCCGTCCCCGTGCCCTTCTCGGCGTCCAGCGCATACACGCACCGGTCCTTGCTGCACGCGTACACCACCCCGTCCCGCACCACCGGCGACCCGGTGATCTCCCCGCCGGTGGCCAGCTTCCACCGCAGCCGCCCGTCGTCGGCCTTCAGCGTGTACAACAGGTGGTCCGTCGAACCGAAGTGGATGCGGCCCTCGGCCACCGCCGGGGCGCCCACGACGTCGCCGCCCGCCTGGAACCGCCACTTGGGGGTGCCGGTGACCGCGTCCAGGGTGTACAGCCCCTTGCCACTGCCGACGTGCACGTGGCCGGCGGCGACGAGCACCGGCTCGATCGAGGCGCGGGCCTCCGTCGCGATGCGCCAGCGGTCGCGGCCGTCGGTGGCGTCGAGGGCGTAGACGGTGCCGAGGTAGTCCGCGAGGTAGATGCCGCCGCCGGTGACGGCGGGGCCGGGGACGTGGGCGGGCGGGGAGAGGAAGACGGCCGGCGCCTCGAAGTGCCAGCGGACACGGCCGCTCGCGGTGTCGAGGGCGATGACGCGGGTGCCCGCGGAGGCGTACACGAAGCCGTCGTCGGCGTGGGTGAGACGGACCGGGACGCCGCCGCAGGAGGCCGCGTCGCCGATGGGGTAGGACCAGCGTTCGTCGCCGGTACGGGCGTCCAGCGCCCGCAGGCGCGCGTCCTGCCAGACGTAGACGGTGCCGTCGTGGAGGGAGGGGCCGGACTCGGGGGCCTCGAAGTCGGTCTGGGCGCCGGACAGCTCCCAGAGCTTCTGCCCGTTGGAGGCCTCCCAGGCCTGGACGCCGCCGCCCCGGGTGCCGGTGACGAGGGTGCCGCGGTCGGCCTTGAGCGAGTACACCCAGGCGTCGGTGGACAGCCGCCACAGGTCGCCGCCCTCACGGGCCTCCAGGGCGAACAGGGTGGGGCCGTCGGAGGCGTGGACACGGCCGTCCGCGACGGCCATGGACCAGGCGACGTCCCGCGTCTTGAAGCGCCGGCGGCCGGTGGCCACGTCGAGGGCGTGCACCTCGAAGGAGGTGACGTAGACGAGGTCGCCGTCGACGGACGGGGTGCCCCAGACGTCGTTGGACATCCGGAACCGCCAGGGCCGCCAGCCCGAGGCCGTCTCCGGCGGCAGGGCGGGGACCGCCGGCGCGGCCGGGTCGGCGCCGTTGACGCCGGGGTGCGGGCGGGACCAGCTGGCCACCAGGCCGGCCTCGGGCGGCGGGGCCTTCACGGCGGCCGCGCGGGCGTCGGCGACCCGCGGGCCGGGGCCGATCGGCACCGGGGCGCCGGCGAGGCGGACCGGACCGGCGTCGGGAGCGCCCACCGGCACGGGAGCGGGGACCACGGGGTCGTAGGAGGGCGGCGGGGGGACCGCGAGGCGGCCGGCGCTGCGGGCGCCGGCCGGGCCTGCGGAGGGTTTCACGGCGGGGCGGCCGCCGCGGCGGGACTCGATCAGCCCGACCGCCTTCTCGGGCAGCCACGCGGACGCCGTACCGCTGTCGTCGGAGCCGGAGCCGAACAGGTGGGGGGCGAGCTGGGCCTGGAGGTCGGCCGGGTTGGGGCGGGCGGTGGCCTCCATCTGCATGCAGGACTCGATGAGGGGGCGCAGCTCGTCCGGGAGGCCTTCCAGGTCCGGGCCCTCGCGCAGCAGCATGAAGACGGTCTCGACCGGGTTGGCGCCGTGGAAGGGCGGGTGGCCGGTGGCGGCGAAGACGAGCATGGAGCCGAGGGAGAAGACGTCGCTCGCGCCGGTGACGCTGCGGGAGTCCTTGGCCTGCTCCGGGGACATGTAGGCGGGGGTGCCGACCGCGACGTTCGTCATCGTCAGCCGGGTGTTCGAGACACCGGAGGCGATGCCGAAGTCGATCACCCGGGGTCCGTCCTCGACGACGAGGACGTTGGACGGCTTGAGGTCGCGGTGGACCAGTCCGGCGCCGTGGATCGACTGGAGCGCCTCGGCGACGCCCGCGGCGAGCCAGCGGACCGCCTGGGCCGGGAGCGGCCCGCAGTCGTTCACTATCTCCTCGAGGGAGGGCGCCGGCACGTAGGCGGTCGCGAGCCACGGCACCGCGGCGCGCGGGTCGGCGTCGACGACGGCCGCCGTGTAGAAGCCGGAGACCGCGCGGGCCGCCTCCACCTCGCGGGTGAAGCGGACCCGGAACAGCTGGTCCTCGGCGAGCTCGGTCCGTACCGTCTTGATCGCCACGCGCCGCCCGGACGCCGAGCGCGCCAGATAGACCAGCCCCATGCCGCCGGCCCCCAGCCGTCCCAGCACCTCGAACGGCCCGATCCGCCGCGGATCGTGCTGCGTCAGCTGATCCACCACTTGCCTGCCACCTCCCCGTACGGGCCCCGTCCACCCACATATGTACGCGACCCCGTGCAGCGTCTCACCACCGCACCGCCGTGGCGGCACGCACCCCGATTCTTCCTGGCCCGGGCACAGGTTGCGAACCCGGCGACGAATCGGGGTGTCTCGTGACAAAGTGAGACATTTGTCCGCCGAGAGCCGCCCGTTTCCGGCCTCAGCGTTCCAGCAGCGCGAAGAACGCCCCTTGATTGTCGGTCACGACGGCCACTTTTCCGTACGACGTCTCGAAGGGCGGCGTCTGGACCCGGCCGCCCAGCTGCCGCACGGCCACGGCCGCGGCCGCCACGTCCCCGGTGCGGAAGTGGACGACGAACTGGGACGGCATCCCGGCCGCGAACACCTCGGTCACCGGGGCCCGGCCGAAGTCCGGGGCGGCGCCGGCACCGAAGAGCGCGCCGGTGAAGAGGCCGCCGTAGAAGGTGTTGGCCGCTTCGATGTCGTTGGTGTAGAGCTGCGCCCAGGTGAAGGTGCCGGGGGCGTGCCGGACGCCGAAGCCGGGGTGGGCCGCGGCCTGCCAGAGGCCGAAGACGGCGCCCGTGGGGTCGGCGGCCAGGGCCGCGGTGCCGAGGTCGCGGACGGGCACGGGGTCGTTGACGATCTGCCCGCCGGCGGCCACGATCCGGCGGGCGAGGTCCCGGATGTCGGGGGCCGCGAAGTACACCGTCCAGACGGTGGGCATCCGGCCGTCCCGCTTCCGCGCCAGCCTGGCGACGGCGGCGCCGCCCAGCCGGGCCCACACGGCCTGCGGACCGGCGTCCTCGAAGGTCCACCCGAAGAGCCCGCCGTAGAACCGCTTGCCCGCCTCGACGTCGGAGAGCTGCACGTCCACCCAGCAGGGGACGCCCTCCGCGTATCCGGATGCCCTGTTTTCGGCCATGTCGTCAAAGTAACGGTGCCGCACGCACCCCGCAGGACCAGGCGCACCCGCCCCCTGGACCGCGCGCACCCCATTTGCAGTCGGCCGAATCGCGCTCCGATCACCCCTGGGTAAGCTGACGGCATGACAGGACAAGTGCGTACCGTCGACGGCCGCGTGGCCGGCCGGCGTGGGCAGGCGACCCGGCAGAAGCTGCTCGACTGCCTCAGCGAGATGCTCAGCTCCTCCCCTTACCGGGACGTCAAGGT
>NZ_JAEKKT010000491.1 GCF_019510245.1 Streptomyces sp.
CGCGGGGCCGACGTAGGTGGTCACACCGGGACTGTAGGCATGCCAGCCGAGCGCCTCCGCCCAGAACCGGCCGGCCGCCGGCCCGTCAAGAGCCTTGATGTTCACCTGAACAGGTCGCAGGGGCATACCGGTGATCCTATGCACCCGTTTCGCAGCGCAAGCGTCATCACGCTCGCTACTGGTGTTGACGGGCGAGGGCGACGAACCCGAGTAACGAAGGGCGTGAACGCATCGCAGGCGAGGCCGGGTTGGCCGTCCGGCCGCGCGTTCTCCCGGCGGGCGGCGGCGACGCGGAGACGGAGGGCGGCGGCGCCGCGGAGACGGTGGGTCGGCTGCCCCGGAATTCGCCGCGTGATCACGGCTCCGAGCGTCAGTTCGGCCACGGCAGCACGGTGAGCTCCGGCCATTCCTCCCGCCAGCGCGCCGCCTTGGCCTCATAGACCTCCCGCGGGGCAAGGACCGGGTTGGGCCGGACCACCAGGTTGAACACGTCGGAGAGCCCGTGGGGCGCATAGACGCGCCACCCACCGTCAGGATCCAGCCGTACCCCCAGACAGCAAGTCGTCGCGGCGAACGAGTCGATCGCCGCCTCGGTGGACTCGTGAGGCGGGCAGGGCACGCCGAATTTCTGCTCGTACCAGAGATGCACGCGGGCCTCGTTGCGGATCTCCACCTCGGCCGGCAGGCCGGCGAACACCTCCTGCCCTGCCTTGATCACGGCATCCTCCGCCTCCCAGGAGAGGTCGGTGCCGTCGAAGTAGAAGATGTCGTAGTCCTTGATGCCGCCGGTCGGAGGTCTGTCGGTGACCACGTTCCACACCGTCTGGAACAGGCAGCCCGCCGTGACGTACCAGCCGGGCAGCTCCAGCGTCGCCGCCCTGGTCAGCACGTCGGTCAGGACCTCGTTCCGGGAGAGCACGGACCGCAGGCCATCGAGCTGCTCAACGAGCGGGAGTCGACCAAGCATCCGTATTCCCTACCACGGACAGCCGCTCTCGCAGGGCGCGTTGGCCGCAAGCAGGCGTCCCAGCCCGTGAGTCGGGCGAGGTCAGGAGCGGGCGGTCCGGAACGCCAGATACCGGCTGAAGGCCTCGTGGCTGTCGGGGGTGAAGCGCCACTCCAGCAGGGCCGACCGCAGCTCCGGCTCTGTCAGCCAGCCGTGCCAGGCGACCTCATCGGCATCGGCGGCCATGGCGTCCGGCACCACGGCTTCGTGCACGCCGAGCCAGTGAGGGCTCAAACCGCTGCGGTTGAGGAACGTGAACAGCAGGCGCGGCAGCGCACGAATGCCCAGCTCTTCGGCCAGCTCCCGCGCGGCGGCCTGTATGTAGGACTCGCCGACGTTCACGGCGCCACCGACCATGACCTCGTAGAGCCCGGGGAACCGCGACAGCTGCTCCGACCGCCGGTGCACGAGGATCCGCCCACGCTCGTCACGACACACCGTCACGGCGACCCGGTGCAGCCAACCCTCCCGGATGGCCTGCCGGCGTCCGACCACCACGCCCAATACGCGATCTTGATCGTCGACACGCTCCACCAGTTCATCCACGAGGCACACCCTGGCAGAGCCCACCGACGCCTACCCTGCTCAGGCACGGGGCTCCGCCCCCGCGTGGCATGGCACACTTTTGCAAGCGGGTGCTTGCAATAGTTAGCGTGAGTGGTGCAGGGTGGAGACATGGCATCGCTCAACGTCGGCAATCTCGGTGAATACCTGCGTGAACAGCGGCGCACCGCGCAGCTGTCGCTCAGGCAGCTCGCCGATGCCGCCGGGGTGTCCAACCCGTATCTGAGCCAGATCGAGCGCGGGCTGCGCAAGCCGAGCGCGGAGGTGTTGCAGCAGGTCGCCAAGGCCCTGCGGATCTCCGCCGAGACCTTGTATGTGCGGGCCGGCATCCTCGACGCGGAGCGGGACCGGGACG
>NZ_JAEKKT010000334.1 GCF_019510245.1 Streptomyces sp.
GTGGAGACGGTGTGCGACCAGGCCTGGTGGGCGGTGTGCCCGATGAGGATGATCGGGACGCCGAGCAGCGAACCGCCCGCGACATCGAGCTTGCCCGGGATCGTCAGGTGCGACTGGAAGAACCGCTCGCTGCCGATCCACGGGAAGTGCGGGTTGCCGAGCAGCAGGCCGTGGCCGTTCTTCGTCATCTGCGGCCCGAGGGCGACCGCGTTGGAGCCGATGGCCAGGCCCTTGAACTCGTTCTGCAGGCCCTCGGCGAGCTTCGCCGTGTCCAGCGTCGGGACCGGTGCTGACGGGGTCGGGGGCTGGGCGCCGCCGATGCCGTCGATCGCGACGCCGCCGGAGGCGAGCAGGGCCAGCTGGTAGAAGCGGTGGTAGGCGTCGAGCTCGGTGATCGGCGTGACCCACGGCTTGCCGGCGCAGGTGGGGTCGGTGATCTTGTTGGTCTTGAGCCACCGGTTGTAGCCGGCGACGTAGCCGGTCACGGCCTGCCGGATCTCCGGCTTCGGGGCGTTCGGGCCCTTCTGCGCGAGCAGCTTCTCGACGGTCTTCGCGTCGTTGATTTGCTGGAAGAAGAAGTCGCTGTTGAGGTTGTTGACGCTCGCGCCGTTGCCGCGGAAGACGTAGCCGTTGTCGGGGCCGAAGAACTTCGACCGCTGCGCCCGCACCGTGGTGTACGTGTCGGCCATCGTGCAGAGGACCGACGAGGCGAGCGCGTATCCATATCCATATCCGAGGCTGCCGTAGTCGCGTGCCGTGATGTGCGGGATGCCGTACTCGGTGTACCGGATGGTCACGTCGTACTGCTTGTGGGGCGTGGCGGCCTGCACGACGGGGGCGAGACCGGCGACGAGGGCCAGGGCGGCGAGCAGGGCGGTGCGGCGCTTCATGGGACGTGTTTCGACGCCGTTGCCCCGGGTCCTGCCTAGCGCCAGCTGGTGTCGAGGCAGCCGTCGAACTCGGCCAGCGGGTTCGTCAGCCGCTGCGACGTCACCGGGTCGACGAGCTGGGCCGGCTGGGTGGCGGCCGCACCGGTGGCGGTCCAGCAGCCGTCCGCCTTCAGCTGGACCTCGAACGCCTGCGCCGACGCCGTACCGCTGTCGAGGAACTGGACCGAGCAGAGCCAGTCCTCCCCCGGCCCGTCGTGCGTAGAGCCGGTGCGGCTGCAGCTCGCCAACGTGTGCAGGTCAGCCGCCGACAGCGTCCGGCCGAGCAGCTGCTGTTGGGTGACGTAGAGCCCGCTGAAGACGTGCTGCACGTCGCTCGACAGCTTCGGCGGGGTGAGCGCCGTGCTGCAGGCCGCGAGCAGCGGCAGCAGGACGAGCAGGCGCCTCAGCGTCTCGCTCCTAGCCGAGGACCTGGTAGCTCACGACCAGCCGGGTGTACTTGATGTCCCAGTCGGCGTGGCTGCTCGAGTTGTCCTCGACGCCCATGCCGACCCGCACGATCCCGCCGGCGCCGATGTGGTCCAGGCCGGGCCGCGTCATGGTCGTCCAGGCCGAGCTCCGGTTGGTGACCCTGTGCGCCTTGAACTCGTCGAACTCACCGGTGATCGGGTAGAGCGCGACGCCGTCCAGCACGCTCGTGTAGTGGGTGAGGCCGTAGCTGTCGAAGCGCATCCCGGTGTACTTGATCGCGGCCGGGAGCCGGAACCAGTAGTAGGCGGCGGCGACCTGCGGGCCGTCGGTCGAAGAGTTGCAGGCGTTCACGAGCCGGAGGCCGTAGGTGTACGTCGAGTACGCGGGGTAGGCGCAGTCGGCGGAGCCGCCCTTGGCGTAGGTCGCGTTGCCGTTCCGCACGAGGTAGGCCGTCTTCGTGACCAGCCTTCTCCACGAGAGGGTGAGCGGGTAGCTGCTGCTGACCCGCCGGTTGGAGGCGAGGTCGGTCATCGTGAACGAGAACCGGTAGCCGCCGGCCGGCAGGAGCCTTCTGCTGTTGCTCAGGCCGTTCCAGTTGAACCGGTAGGCCTTCGTGCCGGTGCCGGTGGTCAGGTTCGCCGTCTTGACCGTCGCGCCCCTGCTGTTGGTGATCCGCAGCGACAGCGTCCCGCGCTCGTTGGTCGTGGCGCCCAGCGCGACGGTGTCCTTGTAGCCGTCGACGATGGGGTAGAAGCCGGCGTTGGACCCGACGATGGTGCCGAGCCCCGGCCGCGCGGTGTCGACCAGGACGCCGCGGGTGACGAGACCCCTGACCGGCTTCCCGCTGATGGTGGCGCTGGTCGCGACCTGCACGGTGTAGGTCAGGCCGTTGCTCGCGACGGTGCCGTGGTTGCTGCGGCCGTTCCAGGTGAAGCCGTGGTCGCCCTTGCCGAGCGTGCCGAACCCGTGCGGTCCGCTGAACACCGTCCCGGTCGGCGTGAGGACGCTCCAGGAGCCGGACTCCACGTCCGGCAGCCGCAGCGTCACGTTGCTCACGTCGCGGAGCCGGTCGCCGTTCGGGCTGATCGGCGTGGTCAGCGCCACGAGCTGCGGGTGCAGCGACTTGGAGGTGAAGCTCACCGACGCGGAGACCGGACCGCCGCAGAGCGATCCGCCCCCGCTGCAGCCCTGCGCGGTGACCGTGTGACCGCCGTCGGCGAGGAGCGACAGGTTGACGACAGCGGAGTACGGCGCGGTGCCGTCGAAGCCGCGCTTCACGCCATCGATGAGGAAGGCCACACCGCCGCCCGGTGCCGTGGCGGTGAAGGTGGTGGCGGCACCGACCACGGACCCGGCGGTCGGGGCTGTCACCGCGGGCGCAGCGTTGTTGACGGTGACCGAGATGCTGCTCGCATCGCCGCACGCGCCGGTCAGGCTGCAGCCGGCGACGGACAGCGTGTGGCCGGTGTTGGCCCAGCCGAAGGAGGGCCAGGTGGTGGCGGCGGTGCCGCTGGAGGTCGGGACGACCGCCCCGATCGGGTTGCCGTCGACGGCGAAGCGGACGGCGGGAGCGGTCGTGCTGGTCGCGAGGCCGACCACGCCGCTCACCTCGGCAGCGTTCGCCGGGGCGCTCAGGGTCGGCACCGCGTTGGACACCGTGACGGCAACGGCGCTGGCCGCGGAGCAGCCGTTCACGTTGCAGTCAGCGGCCTCGACCTCGTGCGCGCCGTTCGGGACGCTCCACGACGACCAGGTCGTGCTGGCCGTGCCGCCGCTCACGGCGACCCGGCCGCCGACGGCCTTGTGGTCGACGCTGAACTGCACGAGCCCGGCGCTCGACGTGGCCGTCAGGGTCGCGGTGTCGGACAGCACCTGCGCCACGGTCGGCGAGGTCAGGGTCGGCGTCGTACCGGGGGGCAGCTTCGCGAACGCGCCGGCGAAGTCCACCAGGCCGGCACCGAGCTGCGCGCCGCTGATCGCATGGGCGGAGCTGATGACGGCCTGCTTGAGCTGTGCCGGGGTCGCGCCGGGAGCCTTCGCGGCCAGCAGGCCGAGCTCACCGGCGACCAGCGGCGAGGAGAACGACGTACCGTCGCCGAAGTCGTAGCCGCCGGTGCCCGGGAAGAACTCCGAGCCCGCGAGCGGCGTGGTGGAGAAGATGTCGTAGCCCGGCGCCGCGACCGTGACCCACGAGCCGTAGTTGCTGAAGCCGGTGCGCAGGCCGGTGGCCGCGTTGGTCGCGCCCACGGCGATGACGCCGCTGAGACCGGCGGGGTAGTCCCTGGCCGAGGTGCCCTCGTTGCCGGCAGCGGCGACGACGAGGACCCCGGCGGCCTGAGCAGCCGCGATGGCGTTCGCCTCCGTCGGGTCGTAGTCAGGACTACCGAGGCTCAGGTTGATGATGTCGGCGCCGTTCGAGACGGCCCAGTCGATGCCGGCGACCTCGTCGTCGACGCTGATGTCGCCGGCGGAGTCGGCGACCTTGACCGCCATCAGCGACGAGTCGTAACCGGCGCCCGCGACGCCCGCGCTGTTGTTGCTGGCAGCGGCGGCGACGCCGGCCACGAAGGTGCCGTGACCCAGCTGGTCCGTCACGTTCGCTGAGCCGTCGTTGGCGTTGTACCGGTCGCCCAGCGCGATCTTGCCGGCCAGGTCGGGGTGCGTGACGTCGACGCCGCTGTCCACGATCGCGATCTTGACGCTCGGCGAGCCGTGGCCGAGGTCCCAGGCCGCGGGCGCCTTGACGTTGTTGTAGTAGGCCGCCTGTTGCGCGTAGCCAGGGTCGTTCGGCGTGCTCTGCAGCTTCCGGGTGGCGACGGGCGTGACGGAGGCTCCGGAGGCCTGCAGCTGAGCCGCCACCTCACCGACCTGCGCCTGCGGGACGGAGATCGAGAAGGCGCCGAGCCTGTCGAACCGGTGCCGGACCTTGGCCCCCTTGCCCGTCGCCTTCCTCGCCAGCGCAGGGATGCCCTTCGCGGGTGCGTGAACCATGAGCACCGACTTGCCGCTCGTGTGCTGCGCCGCCAGGGCCCGCGCCATCGCCCGTGCCTGGGCGTTGCCGACGGCGTCCGACGACGGCGACGCGCCGGCCGGTGCGGCCGTGCCGGTCACCGCGACGGCCGTCAGGGCAGCGGTGACGGCGACGCGGAAGAGTGCAGGCACTAGGTGATCCCCACGACAGGGCGCTCCCGAGCGTGAGCGCGTGGCTTCAGACTGTAGAAGCATCGGACGGTTCGGTCGCTGCCTTCACATGCCCGGTGCAAGGGATATCTCGGGCGAGAGGCTCCTCTCACCCCGAAGCCAGACGAACTGCCTCAGTAGTCGAACTCGCTGGCGAGGCTCGACAGCAGCGCCAGCGCCTCCACCTGGAACTCCGGGTCCCGCTCCACGTACGGCTCGGCCGGCTCGTCGTCACGGGCGTGCCGCGGCGCGGGCAGCGCCACCGCCGGGCGGTGCACCTGGTCCAGCGGCACGTAGGCCCGGCCGCACAGCGGGCAGTGCCGACCTGCACCCGAGGGGTGCCCTACCGGGCAGCCGGTCTTCACGACCGCAAGATCGACCGGTAACCACGACGACCGCTTCATCCCTTCGGGTGAACCGGGGTCAGCCGCGGAAGCGAGCCTCGTACTCCGCCCGTCGCTGCGCGTCGCCGCTGCGGAGCTGGTCGGGCACCAGCCGCCGGTACGCCAGGTCCCGACCGCGCTGCGGCAGCACCGCGAGCAGCCGCGCCAGCACCGACACCCGCGCCGGGACGAAGGTCTCGAACCGCGGTCGCGCGATGACGTCCGCCACCGCCCGCGCCACGTCTATGGGCTGCAGCAGCGGGACGCCGCCCGCCGAGGTCCCGGCCGCCAGCTCGGTCTCGACCACCGTCGGCATCACCAGGCACAGCTGCACGCCGCTGCCGCGCAGCTCCTGCCGCACCGCCTTCATCCAGCCGTGCACGGCGTGCTTGGTGGCCGCGTAGGTCGCCTCGCCGGCCGGCGCGACGTACGACGCTGCGGACGCCACCGTGACGACCGTCTTCGTCCCGCGCGCGACCGCCAGCCTCGTGCCGCGCACCACCCCGTGGAAGTTCACGTCGAACTGCGCCCGGGCCGTCGCCTCGGGCTCCTCGTCGTACCGCCCGACCCACATCACGCCGGCGTTGTTCACGAGCACGTCGACGTGGTCGACCAGCGCCCACCAGGCGTCGTACGACGTGTCGCTGGTGACGTCCAGGACGCCGCCGACGCTGCCGAGGGTGCCGGCGAGGTCCACCACCGACGGGTCCAGGTCGCCGAGCAGCAGCCGGTGGCCGCGCGAGGCGAGCTCGCGCGCGATGGCCTCGCCGATGCCGCGTGCCGCCCCGGTGATCGCGATGGTGCTCACGACCGGCAGCCTGTCACAGCCCTAGCTGAACAGGTTCAGCGCCATCACGCTCTCGCCCAGCGCGAACGCGCTGACGAACATCGCCGCCGCCCCGACCGACAGCAGCCGGGGGGCCACCTCGAGGGGCACGACCGGGCGCCGGGACTCCGGGTACGGGTCGAGCGCCTCCTCGGGGGCGCGCGCTGCCGGGATGACGGTCTCCGTCGGCAGCGCGGTCTCGACTGCCACCTCCGCCTCCGCTGCCCTGGCCGCGCGCCTGCGGGCTCGCCACTCGGCGAGGACCTCCTCCTTCGTGGGGGGCAGGACGACCTGCTCCTCACTCACGTACTTCCGACCGCAGAGCGGGCAGGACCTCATGCCCTCTGCCGAGGGGTGGCCGACCGGGCACACGCGCGACATGCCTAGGTTGTCGACCGCTGACCACCCTGTTCTCTTGACCCGTACGAGTGAAGATCACCGACCGGGACCAGCGCCCCGCCCGGGAACCACCCGTTCGCGGCCGCGTGGTCGTGCCCGAGGTCGCGCGGGAAGACGCTCGCCGGCGCCGTCGCCCACACCCGCGGCGTGGACATCGCGCCGCCCCACGCGCGGTATCCCGCCGCCGTCGGCACCTCCCCCTCCGGCAGCGCCGCGGCGTACCGCAGCGCGTCGGCGCCCGTCGGGTCGAACGGCAGCACCACCAGCGGCGCCATTGTTGCGTACGCCGTCAGCAACGGCCCCGCCATCAGCCACGGCGCGAGGTACACGCCGCCCTCCGGCACCCGTCGCCCCATGCGGCCGAGGGTCGCCGCTGCCGACTCCCACGTCCCTGTCAGGACGAGCGCCTGCGGGCTGGTCGTGCCGGCACCCAGGAGCGCTGTCGCTGCCCGGCTCCGCGGGCTGTGATCTCCCTGGAGTCTGACGCGCGTCAACCCTCTGCCGCGCAACCAGCCGGTCAGGGCCTGCAGGGATGCGCCGTCCTCGGGCTCGAGCACCTGGTCGGGGCAGCGGTCCAGCGACGGCCGCACGAGCAGGGCGGTGGCGCACTCAGGTCCGTCGGGCTGCAGTCCCCGGCGGTGGCCGGTGTCGACGAGCAGGGTGCCACGCGCCAGGCGCAGCGTGGAGCGACCAGCCGGCAGCTCGAGCCGCTGCCACTGCCCGTCGCCGTGCAGGTAGTTGGTCCCCGGCCGCTGCGGCACCAGGGTGCCCGCAGCTGTGAGGATCGGCCGCCCGGCAGGTGGTGCGGAGGGCAGGGCGGTGAGAGCTGCACCGATCCCGGCCGCAGCGACCAGCGCGATCAGCTCCAGGGAGCGCAGTCGTCCACCCCCGTACGCGCCCAGGCTCGTGGCCAGCACGAGCAGGACGGCCTTCACGAGGACCAGCCGGTCGAAGGCGATCCCGTCGACCCGGACCCGGTCGGCCAGTGCCTGCGCGATGCCGGACACCGCGACCGCGACCGCCGACGTGACCGCCAGCGGCGCGACCCGGGTCAGGACATCACGACGCCGCTCGGCTCGCGCCGCGACCACGCGCAGTACGCACCCCAGCCACACCGACGCCGCCGCGACGTGCACCACGACCGAGACCCGGAACCATCCGGAG
>NZ_JAEKKT010000488.1 GCF_019510245.1 Streptomyces sp.
CCTCCGACTGCTGGCGGCCGGTACTGGCGGATCTCTCCGCCGACTACACCGTCGTTGCGCCGGACCTGCGCGGATACGGCCTGAGCGACAAGCCCACCAGGGGATACGACAAGCGGCGGATGGCCGCCGACATGGCCGGCCTCGTCGAGGCGCTCGGCTTCGAGCGGGCCATGGTCGTGGGCCATGACCGCGGCGCTCGCGTGGGGCACCGCTGGGCGCTGGACCATCCGGGCCAGGTGGAGCGGCTGGCCGTGCTCGACATCGTTCCCACCCGGGAGATGTTCCGCCGCCTGGACGCCTCACTCGCCTCCGGGTACTGGCACTGGCTCTTCCACATGCAGCCCGATCTGCCCGAACGTTTGGTGGGGGACGACATCCGGGGATACCTCGAGTTCTTCTTCGAGCGGTGGACCTACAACCGCCACGGACTCACGGCCGACGCGGTCGACGGCTACGTCCGTGCGTTCTCCCGTCCGGGTGCCCTGCGCGCGAGCCTCGACGACTACCGCGCCCTGGAGGAGGACATCGCGCTCGACGACATCGACGCCGCCGAAGGCCACCGCCTGACCATGCCGTTGCTGGCGCTGTGGGGTTCCGTGGGGCTGCCTGCCCGCCTGCCGACACTGGAGATCTGGCAGGACTACGCGGACGACGTCACCGGTGCCGAGATCCCGGAGTGCGGTCACTTCATCGCGGAGGAACAGCCGGAGGCCCTGTTGGCGCATCTGCGGCCGTTCCTGGCCGGTGAGACGAGCGGGTGAGCACCCCCGGTGCCGCATGACTCGGCATGTCTGCGCGGACGACAGCCCAAGAGGCGGCCCCGCCGTAACTGGCGTGGCCGCCCCTCGGTCCCGGCTTCAGGCCGCGACCGTGACACCGGGCGGAGTATCGCCCACGAGGCCGACAGCGCAGGGCGCTAGGCCTTGGGCTGCCGGGGCATCAGCGGCGCTACGGCTGCTGCCAGGGCGACCGCGCCGGCGCCGGTCCAGAATGCGGGGGTCAGGCCGGCTGCGAACTTTGAGGCGGATCCGTAGCCGCCCTGGCCGGACAAGACGGCGGCCGGCGTTGCGACGCCGATGGCGCCGGCGGCGATGCCTTGTTCTTCCGGGCGGACGGTGCTCATCACGAGGTTGGCGCTGGGGGCGAAGAACATGCCCAGGCTGATGCCGCAGACGATCAGTGCGGCGGGCAGCATGTGGCCGTCGACCTCGCGCGGCTCGCCGGCGGCGATGCCGTCGACGGCGATCCGGGCGATGTCGGTCGGATCGGACTTGGGCGCGTCGACGGCCCGGACCATGTCGGTGTCCATGTAGCCGACGTGCAGGCCGGCCACGCGGATGCCGCGGTCGGCGAGCTGGAGGCGCAGGGCGTTGGTGAGCGACCACTCGGCGGACTTGGCGGCACAGTAGGCGCCGAAGTCCGGGAAGCTGACCCAGGACAGGCCGGACAGGACGTTCAGGATCGCCCCGCCGCCGTTGGCCGTGATCTGGGGCTCGAAGGCGCGGACCACGGAGAGGGTGCCGATGTAGTGGGTGTCCATCTCCAGGCGTATGTCGTCCAGGTCGGCGGCCAGCAGATCGGCGCCGGTGGATGACCCGGCGTTGTTGACCAGGACCGTGACATCGCCGGTGGCCTCGGCGGCGGCCGCGATGGAGGCGGGGTCGGTGATGTCGAGCGCGATCGGCTTGGCGCCGGGCAGGTCGACCTGCTCGGGGTTGCGGGCGCCGGCGTAGACGGTGGCGCCGCGGCTGAGCAGTTCGGCGGCGAGGGCCCGGCCGAATCCCCGGTTGGCTCCGGTGACAAGGGCGGTGCTGGTGGAGAGGTCCATGGAAGGTCCTGGTGCAGTAGGTAATTGAATTACGATCATAATCTAAATGGAGAAGGGCGGTGATCGCAAGCGCCCAGCGCGGAGAGGATGCGCTCCGCCCCCGGTGTGCGACCGGCACGCACTCCACGCGAAAGGGGCCCGCCTACGGCCGGCAGGCCCCTTCACGGTCCGTCGAAGGCGGACTCGGAGTTTGACGATCACCTTTCCTGGCCCAGAGAAGCTGTGGACCGCTCATGAACCAAGCTGATAGCGCCGGGCGGAGAGCGCTGCGTGGCCGGCACGCAGCGAGGCCTTGTCGATCTTGCCGACCGCGTTCTTCGCGAGGGCTTCCACCACGAAGAACTCGGTCGGGCGCTTGTAGCCGGTAAGGCTGCGCGCGCAGAGGGCTCTCAGGGCCGACGGATCGACGGTCGACCCCGGTCGCGGCTGGACGTAGGCGACGACCACCTCTCCCCACTTCTCATCGGGTACGCCGATCACGGCGGCCTCGAGCACGGTCGGGTCGCCCGCCAGCACGTCCTCGATCTCCTTGGGGTAGATGTTCTCCCCACCCCGGATGATCATGTCCTTGGAGCGCCCGACCAGGGTCAGATAGCCCTCGGCGTCGAGGTGGCCCACATCCCCTGTGTGCAGCCAGCCGTCGACGATGACGCGGGCCGTTTCGTCAGGACGGCCGAGATAGCCACGCATGACGTTGGGGCCCCTCACGACGACTTCACCATCCGTCCCCGGCGTCACTTCTTTGCCGTCGGTGTCGACGATCCGGATCTCCTGGCCCGGGAAGGGAATCCCTACGGTCCCGGCGCGTCGAGGGCCGGCGACGGGGTTGATGGTGGAGCCGCAGGTCCCTTCGGACAGGCCGTACCCCTCGACGAGCGGGAACCCGTACCGGGCCTCGAACCGGGACAGCAGCTCGGCGGAGGCGGGTGCGGCGCCGCAGACGCCGAACCGCAGCGACGAGGTGTCGGGCCGGACGTCGTCCGGGAGTGCCGCGAGCATGCTGTAGATCGTCGGCACCGCGCTGAAGAAGGTGGGGCGTTCCCGCTCGACGAGTTCGAA
>NZ_JAEKKT010000131.1 GCF_019510245.1 Streptomyces sp.
AGACCGCGGACCAAGAACTGCGCAACATGGGCATCGTCCTGGACAACCTCGACCAGCCCATCGGCACCCTCTCCGGCGGCCAGCGCCAGTGCGTGGCCATCGCCCGCGCCGTCTACTTCGGCGCCCGTGTGCTGATCCTGGACGAGCCGACCGCCGCGCTGGGCGTCAAGCAGTCCGGTGTCGTGCTGAAGTACGTGGCCGCCGCCCGCGAGCGCGGTCTGGGCGTCATCTTCATCACCCACAACCCGCACCACGCCTACATGGTCGGCGACCACTTCAGCGTGCTGCGCCTGGGCACCCTCGAACTGTCCGCCGAACGAAGCCGGATCACTCTCGAAGACCTCACCCACCACATGGCCGGCGGCACCGAACTCGCCGCACTCAAACACGAGCTGTCTCAGGTCCGCGGCGTCGACGTCGAAGAACTCCCCGAAGAGGTCGACCTCACCGTACCCGTGGCGGCCACGGGCGAGGCGGCCGCGTCCTGACAACGGCGCACGCGTCAACTGTCCACACATGCCAGGTGGGCGTCACGGTCCGGCCACAGGCCCCCGCCCCCAGGACGCCTGGCCGAAGGCGCCCACCGGCATCCAAGCCACCTTGGGGAAGACCTCGCATGAGCACCGTACGCATCGGAGTGATCGGCACCGGCAACATGGGCGCCGATCACGTGAACACCCTGCACCGTCATGTCTCCGGGGCCGTGGTCACCATGGTCGCGGACATCGACGTGGAGCGGGCCGCCACCGTCACGGACACCGTCCCCGGGGCGCGTGCGACCGATGACCCCTATGCCCTGATAGGCGATCCGGAGGTCGACGCCGTCGTCATCGCCTCGCACGACACCACCCACGCCGATCTGACCGTCGCGGCCGTACGGGCCGGGAAAGCCGTGCTGTGCGAGAAGCCCCTGGCTCCCACATCGGCCGAATGTGTCCGTGTCGTACGAGAGGAGCGGCAGACGGGCCGACGGCTGATCTCACTGGGCTTCATGCGCCGCTTCGACCCCGCGTACACCGAGCTCAGGGATGCGATCGCGGACGGTGTCTGCGGGGCGCCGCTGCTGTTGCACTGTGTCAGCCGTGGCGTCTTCTCAGCTCCCGGTGCCACCGACGAACTCAGCATCACCGGGTCGGCCGTCCACGAGTTCGACACTGTGCCCTGGCTGCTCGACTCGAGAATCGACGAGGTGAGCTGGCATGCCGCCCGCTCCACGAGCACGGTCACTGGCCTGCGCGACCCGCAACTGATGCTGCTGCGCACCGCTGACGGCGCGCTGACCACCGTCGAGGTGTTCCTCAACGCCGGTTACGGCTACGACGTCCGTTGCGAGGTGGTGGGCGAGCGCGGCACCTTGGCCCTGACCCACCCCGCGCGCGTCGTCACCGACTCCGCCCGCGCCCGTTCCCTCGGCCACCCGGCCGACTGGCGCCCCCGGTTCGCCGACGCCTACCGCCTCGAACTCCAGGCCTGGGCCGACGCGGTCGCCTCCGGCACGCCCTCCCCACTCGCGACCGCGGACGACGGGCTGGTGGCGAGCGCGGTGGCCGAGGCTGTCATCACGTCCATGAAGAACGGGGGCCGCAGCGTCGCTGTCCAGGTCCCGGAGGTCTGAGCATGCCCGCCTTCCCCACCACCCTTCCCGCCCCGCGCACTCCGGCCTCGATGGAAGCGCCCGCACTGCGCTGGGGTGTTCTGGGCACCGGCTGGATCGCCGAGCGCTTCATCTCCTCCGTGCAGCGCCACACCCGGCAGATCTTCACGGCCGTCGCGTCGCGTGACGGCGCCCGCGCAAAGGAGTTCGCGGGCCGCCACGGCATCCCGCACGCGTACGGCTCCTACGAGGAGCTGGCAGCGGCGGCGGACCTCGACGTCGTCTACGTCGCCACCGAGCACACCGCCCACCTCGACTGCGCCCGGATCTCCCTCACGGCCGGCAAGCACACGCTCGTGGAGAAGCCCCTCGCACTCAACGCCTCCCAGGCCGCGGAGATCGCCCGACTGGCCACGGAGCGCGGCCTGTTCTGCGCCGAGGCGTTGTGGACCTTCTTCCTGCCCAGATTCGACGTCGTACGGCAGATCCTCGACGCGGGCGTCCTCGGTGACATCCGCACCGTACTGGCCGACCACGGCGAGCACTTCGCGGTCGGCCACCGCATTCTCCGCCCTGACCTGGCCGGCGGGCCCCTCCTCGACCTGGGCACGTACCCGCTCTCCTTCGCCGTGTCGGTGCTCGGCGAGCCGGTGGAGGTCCAGGCCTTCGCCCAGCCCCACCCGGCGGGCGTCAACGGCCAGACCGCCGCCCTCCTCCGCGACGCCGACGGCGGCCAGGGCAGCGTCCACACCACGCTGTTCAGCGACACGCCCACCACGGCCACGGTCGCCGGAACCCAGGCCACCCTGAGCCTGTCGGGCCCCTTCTACCAACCCGGCGAGGTGCACCTCACCCCGGCGGGCGGCGGGACACCGCTGTCGTACGGCGAAGCGCGCACCGCCCACGACGCCCTGCACTTCGAGGCCGCGGAGGTGGCCCGATGCATCGGCGCCGGACGGCTCCAGACGCCGCTGCGGCCGCTGGACGACTCCGTGTCCACGCTCCGGGTGATGGACGAGATCCGCCGACTGTGCGGCATCTCCTTCCCCGGCGAGGGCTCAGGAGCGGTCCGGGCAGAGGCGGCACCGCAGCGTCGTACGAGGGCCTGACCGCCGCTCGGCGTCAGCGCTTCGGTGGCGGCCCGCTGGTCCCCCGTACCACCAGCTTCGGCTCCACCACGGCCTCCCGAGGCTCACGTTGAGGGTCCTCCAGCCGTTCCACCGCGAACCGGACGGCGTGCTCGGCCATGAGTCCCGCGTCCTGGCGGACGGTGGTCAGCCCGATCGGCATCAGGTGGGAGAGATGGCTGTCGTCGTAACCGACCACGGACATGTCGCGCGGAACCTCGACGCTGGCACGGGTCAGGGACATCAACAGGCCCATCGCGCTGCGGTCGTTGCCCGCGAGGACCGCCGTCGGCAGCGGGCGCCCCTCCTCGCGCTCCGTCAGCAGCAGACGCCCGGTCTCGATGCCGGACTGCTCGGTGTGCTCGCCGGGGATGACGCGTTCCTCGGCCTCCAGGCCATGGCGGCGCATCGCCGCCCGGTAGGCCCGCCGCCGCTCGGCCGAGCCGGGGCCGCGGCCGCCGTCGATGTGCACGATCGTGCGGTGGCCCAGCTCCACGAGGTGGTCCATAGCCTGGCGCACCCCCTTGGCCTCGGCGGAGTGCACGAAGTCCACGTGCGCGTGCGGGACCCGGCGGCTGACGGAGACCGCGACCGTGCGGCGTCCCAGCCCGGCCAGGAAGTCGGGTTCGGCGAAGGAGCCGAGCAGGATCACCGCCTCGCAGCGGTGGCTGAGCAGCGCCTCCACGGCCTTCTCCTCGCTGCGGCCCGACGTGGCCCCGGACAGCAGGACCTCGTAGCCGAGGCGCTCGGCCTCGGGGTAGATCCCCTCGATCAGGTTCGTGTGGAAGGTCTGCTGGACGGTGAACATCACGCCGAGTGTGCGGCTGCGGCCGCGCGCCAGCAGCCGGGCCGCGCTGTCGGGCCGGTAGCCGATCTCGTCGGCGACCCGCAGCACCCGCTGCCGGGTCTCCTCGCTCGCGCCCGGCTGGTTGCGGAACACGATCGAGACGAGCGCCCGCGAGACGCCCGCCTTCTCGGCGACGTCCGCCATCGTGGGCCGCTGCTTGCCCGATGCATCCACCGTGAACTCCCCCTCCGACACCCGCGACCTTGGCGATGATCGCGAAATCTTCTGGCAACAACCTATTGACATGACATTTGGACTGGGGTCATCGTACTCGCACTAGAGCGCGCTAGTAGAGCGCGGCAGGAATTCTTCCGCGACAGCTCCCCGGAGCCCTCACCGGCGTCTCCGGAACGAAGGGAAACCAGCGTTATGCCGTTCGAAGTGCTGACCATGGGCCGCGTGGGAGTGGATGTGTATCCGCTCCAGACGGGCGTGGGGCTGGCCAAGGTCACCTCGTTCGGCAGGTACCTGGGCGGCAGCCCCACCAATGTCGCGGTGGCCGCGGCGCGGTACGGCCGTACGGCCGCGGTGATCACGAAGACCGGGCGGGACCCGGTCGACAGCCGCTTCGTCGGTACGTCGGACATCGCGCCGACCCCGGTGACGTTCTGCGAGATCTTCCCGCCGGACCACTTCCCGCTGTACTTCTACCGCCTGCCCAAGGCACCCGACCTGGACATCACCGCCGATGAGCTGGACCTGGGCGCGGTCCGGGACTCGGCGGTGTTCTGGATGACGGGCACCGGGCTGAGCGAGGAACCCAGCCGCTCGGCCACCCTGGCGGCACTGGAGCACCGGGCGAAGGGCGCGGTGACGGTGTTCGACCTGGACTGGCGGCCGATGTTCTGGTCCGACGCCGCCCACGCGCGCACCCAGTACGGCCAGGCACTGCGGCACAGCACGGTGGCGATCGGCAATCTCGACGAGTGCGAGGTCGCCACCGGCGAGCGCGAACCCTACGCGGCGGCGAAGGCGCTGCTGGCCGCCGGTGTCGAGCTGGCGGTGGTCAAGCAGGGCCCGAAGGGCGTCCTGGCTATGGACCAGAGCGGCGCGGTCGCCGAGATCCCCCCGGTCCCGGTCGCCGTGGTCAACGGCCTCGGCGCCGGTGACGCCTTCGGCGGGGCCCTGTGCCACGGCCTGCTCTCCGCCTGGGACACCCGCCGCGCGGTGTCCTTCGCCAACGCCGCCGGCTCCCTCGTCGCCGGCCGACTGTCCTGCTCGGACGCCATGCCGACCGAGGTCGAAGTCAACGCCAAGCTCGATGAGGTGGCCCGTGCGGTGTGAGAAACTGAGCCGGATCGTGTCCGCCCGCGTGGGCGACCCCGGCGCCATCACGGCCGCCGCCGCCCGCCGAGTGAAGGCCACCTCGCCGCTGGGCGAGCAGGGCAAGGCGATGATCATCGCTGCCGACCACCCCGCGCGCGGCGCCAACGGTGTGGGCGGCGACCCCAACGCCATGGCCGACCGCTCCGAGCTCCTGGACCGCCTGTGCACCGCCCTGGAGCGCCCCGGCGTGACCGGCGTGCTGGGCACCGCCGACATTCTCGAAGACCTCCTCCTGCTCGGCGTCCTGGACGGCAAGAGCGTCTTCGGCTCGATGAACCGGGCCGGGCTGGCGGGTTCGGTGTTCGAGATCGATGACCGATTCACTGGCTACGACGCCGAGACCATCGCCGCGATGGGCTTCGACGGCGGCAAGATGCTCACCCGCATCGCCCTCGACGACCCGGCCACCCCGGCCGCCCTGTCCGAGACCGCGCGTGCCGTCAACGAGCTCAATGACCGTCACCTCATCGCCATGGTCGAGCCGTTCATGTCGGCATGGCAGGACGGCCGGATCCGCAACGACCTGTCGACGGACGCCGTCGTCAAGTCCGTCACGATCGCGTCCGGGCTGGGCCGACGTACCGCCTACACCTGGCTCAAGCTCCCGGTCGTGGCCGGCATGGAGCGCGTGCTGGCCTCCTCGACCCTGCCGGCCCTGCTGCTGGGTGGTGAGGTGACCGACCCGGAGGCGGCGTTCGCGTCCTGGGGCAAGGCGCTCAAGCAGCCCACCGCGCAGGGCCTGGTCGTGGGCCGCTCCCTGCTCTATCCGGCGGGCGGCGACGTGGCCGGTGCGGTGGACAAGGCGGTGAGCCTGCTGTGAGCAACAAATACCACCTGCCCAGGGGCACTTCGGCCGACGGGCCCTACGACGTCCTGGTCACGCCCGAGTCGGCGGGCTGGGGCTACGCCGGCCTCAGGATCCTGACCCTGCAGCCGGGCGAGGCACACGCCCTGTCCACCCATGACTCCGAGTTCCTGGTCCTGCCGCTGACCGGCTCCTGCACCGTCACCACGGACGGTGCGTCCTTCGAACTCGAAGGCAGGACAGGCGGGTTCGCCTCGGTCACTGACTTCGCCCATCTGCCGCCCGAGTCGGCGGCCCTGATCAGCAGCGCGCAGGGAGGTCTGTTCGCGCTGCCCTCCGCCCGTACCGAACGGAGCTCACTCTCCGCTCGGTACGGGCCCAAGGAGGCCGTCCCCGTCGAGCTGCGCGGCGCCGGCGCCTGCTCCCGGCACGTCATGGCCGGCCCGGGCCAGGACCGCGCCTGGCTGATCTGCGACGACCCCGCCCACGGCTGGGTCCGCACCACCTGGGAGTCCCAGGACATCGACGACCGGCTCCCCTTCGAAGGACTCACGCAGCGATGAACACCGTCCGACTCACCACCGCGCAGGCCCTGGTGCGCTTCCTCGCGCATCAGTACAGCGAGCGTGACGGCCAGGAACAGCGCCTCGTCCCCGGGGTGTGGGGCATCTTCGGCCACGGCAACGTGGCCGGGATCGGGCAGGCGCTTCTGCAGGCAGCCACCACCGGCGAGGCGGACCTGCCCTACTACCTGGCCCGCAATGAGCAGGGCATGGTGCACGCCTCGGTCGCCTACGCGAAGATGCGCGACCGGCTGGCCACCTTCGCCTGCACAGCCTCGACCGGCCCCGGCTCCACCAACATGATCACCGGCGCGGCGCTGGCCACCACCAACCGGATCCCAGTGCTGCTGCTGCCGTCCGACATGTTCGCCACCCGTGCCGCCGACCCGGTGCTGCAGCAGCTGGAGGACACCCGCGGCGGCGACGTCACCGTCAACGACGCCTTCCGCGCCGTGTCGAAGTACTTCGACCGCGTCTCGCGCCCCGAGCAGCTGATCCCGGCCGCGCTGGCAGCGATGCGGGTGCTGACCGACCCGGCGGAGACCGGCGCAGTGACGCTGGCGCTGCCGCAGGACGTGCAGGCCGAGGCCCACGACTGGCCCCTCTCCTTCTTCCGGCGGCGGGTATGGCACGTCGGCCGCCCGGTGCCGGAACCGGCCGCGATCGAGCGCGCCGCCCGCCTGCTCCGCAACGCGAAGAAGCCGCTGATCGTGGCCGGTGGCGGGGCGGTGTACTCCGGTGCCGAGACCGCCCTGCGGGCGTTCGCCGAGGCCACCGGCATCCCGGTCGCCGACACCCACGCAGGCAAGGGCGCCGTCCCCTGGGACCACCCCTACGCGGTCGGCGGCATCGGCTCCACTGGCTCGTACGCGGCGAACGAGCTCGCGAAGGAAGCCGACGTCGTCCTCGGCATCGGCACCCGCTACTCGGACTTCACCACCGCCAGCCGCACCGTCTTCGCCAACCCCGACGTCACCTTCGTCAACCTCAACGTCGCCCGCCTGGACGCCGTCAAGCACTCCGCCGAACCACTGGTCGCCGACGCCTGGCTGGGCATCCAGGCCCTCGCCGGCGCGCTCACGGACTGGGAGGTCGACCCGTCGTACCGCGAACGCACCCGCGACCTCATCGCCCGCACAAGGGAGATCGAGGACCGGTGCTTCACCATCGGCCACCGCCCGCTGCCTGCTCAGACCGAGATCCTCGGCGCGCTCAACTCCGTGCTCGACGACCGCGCCGTGGTCATCAACGCGGCCGGCTCGATGCCCGGTGACCTGCAGCAGCTGTGGCGGGCCCGGGACCCCAAGGCCTACCACGTCGAATACGCCTACTCCTGCATGGGCTACGAGGTCGCTGCCGGCGTCGGCGTCAAGATGGCCGACCCCTCCCGCGAGGTCGTCGTCCTGGTCGGTGACGGCTCGTATCTGATGATGGCGCAGGAAATCGTGACCATGATCTCCGAGGGCCTGAAGGTCATCATCGTCCTGGTCCAGAACCATGGCTTCGCCTCCATCGGCGCCCTGTCGGAGTCGCTCGGCTCACAGCGCTTCGGCACCAAGTACCGCTACCGCAACGGCGATTCAGGTCAGCTCGACGGCGACGTCCTCCCTGTCGACCTGGCTGCCAACGCCTCATCGCTCGGCGCCGACGTGCTGCACGCCGCCACCGTCGAGGACTTCCGCACCGCGATGGAGAAGGCCAGGGCGTCGAGCCGCACCACCGTCGTGCATGTCGAGACCGACCTCTACGGGCCCAACCCGCCCGGCCACGGCTGGTGGGACGTGCCGGTCAGTGAGGTCTCCGCCCTCGGCACCACTCAGGCCGCCTACGAGACCTACGCCGGCCACAAGCAGACCCAGCGCCACTACCTGTAAGACCCCGTCCCCGAAAAGGAAACCCGCACCGTGAAGACCATCGAGCACTGGATCAACGGCTCCCTCACCCCGGGCTCAGCCTCCGACACCCAGCCGGTGTTCAACCCGGCCACCGGACTGGAGCAGGCCCAGGTGGTCCTCGGCGGCGCCACCGACGTCGACACGGCGGTCCAGGCAGCCTCCCGCGCCTTCGAGACCTGGTCGGAGTCGTCCCTCACCCAGCGCACCCAGGTCATGTTCGCCTTCCGCCAGCTCCTCGTCGAGCACGAGGAAGAACTCGGCCGGATCATCTCCGCCGAACACGGCAAGACCGTCGACGACGCGCGCGGCGAGATCACCCGCGGCCGTGAGGTCGTCGAGTTCGCCTGCGGCCTCGGCGACGTCCTCAAGGGCAGCTTCTCCGACCAGGTCTCGCGTGGCGTGGACGTGCACAACTTCCGCCAGCCGCTCGGTGTGGTGGCGGGCATCACCCCCTTCAACTTCCCCGCGATGGTCCCGCTGTGGATGCACCCCATCGCCATCGCCACCGGCAACACGTTCATCCTCAAGCCCTCCGAGCGCGACCCCTCCGCCGCGAACTTCGTCGCGGAGCTGTACACGAGGGCAGGTCTCCCGGACGGCGTCTTCAACGTCGTGCACGGCGGCAAGGACGCGGTCGACGCGATCCTGACCCACCCCGGCATCGAGGCCGTCTCCTTCGTCGGATCGACGCCGATCGCCAAGTACGTGCACGAGCAGGCCACTTCGCACGGCAAGCGAGTGCAGGCCCTCGGCGGCGCCAAGAACCACGCCGTCGTCCTCCCGGACGCGGACCTGGAGTTCGCCGCCAACCACATCACGGCCGGCGCCTACGGCTCCGCGGGCGAACGCTGCATGGCCGTCTCGGTGGCCGTCGCCGTCGGCGACGCGGCGGACGGCCTGGTCGAGGTCCTGGAGCGCAAGGCCCGCGAGGTGAAGGTCGGCCCCGGTGACGTGCCCGGCACGGAGATGGGCCCGCTGGTCACCAAGGCCGCACAGGAACGTGTCGAGAAGGCGGTCGGCACCGCCGCCGCCCAGGGCGCCACCGTCGTCGTCGACGGGCGTGGGCTGAAGGTCGACGGCCACGAGGAGGGCTTTTTCACGGGCCCGTCCCTGCTCGACCACGTCACCGCCGAGATGGACGCCTACAAGGAGGAATTGTTCGGGCCGGTCCTGGCCATCGTGCGCGCCGAGTCCCTCGACGAAGCGATCGCGTTGATCAACGCCAACCCCTACGGCAACGGCACCGCCCTGTTCACCGCCTCCGGCGAGGCCGCCCGCCGATTCCAGCGCACCATCCACGTCGGCATGATCGGCATCAACGTGCCCGTCCCCGTCCCGATGTCGTACTACTCCTTCGGCGGCTGGAAGGACTCCCTCATCGGCGACAACCCCATCCATGGCCCCGAAGGCGTCCGCTTCTACACCCGCCCCAAGGTCGTCACCACCCGCTGGCCCCAGCAGACCCAGAACATCGCCGCCGGCTTCGACTTCCCCACCTCCAACTGACCCCCGTCCCTCCCCCCCCAAAGGACACGCCATGGCAACGGCGCCATCCCCGCTCCGCACCACCGCCGGCAACCTGTGCCTGGGCTCCGCCCCCGACTCCTGGGGCATCTGGTTCCCCGAGGACGAGCACCAGGTGTCGTACACCCGCTTCCTCGACGAGTTGGCCGCGGCCGGGTACCAGTGGCTGGAACTCGGACCGTACGGCTACCTCCCCACCGACCCCCAGCGGCTGAAGGCAGAGCTGGACGCCCGCGGGCTCCAGGTCTCCGGCGGCACCGCCTTCGGCGCACTGCACCGGCCGGAAGCCTGGGACGACATGCTCGCCCACGTCCGCCAGGTCGCCACGCTGACGGCTGCCGCGGGCGCCCACCACCTGGTCCTGATCCCGCCGATGTACCGGGACGAGAAGAGCGGCGCGTTCACGGAGTCGCCGGAGCTGACCGCCGAGCAGTGGGCCGGCTTCGGCAAGGCCGCCGACCGGCTCGGCAAGCTGCTCCTCGACGAGTACGACGTACGCCTCGTTATCCACCCGCACGCCGACAGCCACATCCAGACCCAGCCGGAGATCGAACGGCTGCTGAACGAGTCGGACTCGCGCTACACCAACCTCTGCCTGGACACCGGGCACGTGGCGTACGGCGGCGGTGACAACCTCGATCTGATCCGCCGCTTCGGCGAGCGCGTCGGCTACGTCCACATCAAGCAGATGGACCCCGAGGTGCTGGCCCAAGTGGCCGCCGAGGACCTGTCGTTCGGCGAGGCCGTCAAGCGCGGAGTATGTGTGTCGCCCCCGGCCGGTGTGCCGAACCCGGCCGACGTGGTGACCGAACTGGCCAAGCTGAACGCCGAGTTGTTCGTGATCGTCGAACAGGACCTGTACCCGTGCGCTCCCGAGGTGCCGCTGCCCATCGCGGTCAGCACGCGTGAGCACCTGGCCGGCTGCGGGCTGACGGGTACCCGACGCCCGAACCTCGACCGGTAGGAGGCCGCCATGACCGTCAGGGACGACGCGGCTCAGGCCCCCACCCTCACGAACGACGCCCCGCCCGCCGTCTCCCGGCGGCTGCGCGTCATCACCGTGATCGCCACCTTCGGCGGGCTGCTCTTCGGCTACGACACCGGTGTCATCAACGGCGCCCTGCCCTACATGACCGACGACCTCGGTCTGACCGCGGTCACCGAAGGCATGGTCACCAGCTCGCTGCTCCTCGGCGCGGCGCTGGGCGCGATCACCGGCGGCCGGCTGTCGGACGCGCGCGGACGGCGCCGTACGATCCTCACCCTCGCCGTGATCTTCTTCGTCGGCGCGCTGGGCTGCACACTCGCGCCGAACGTCGCGGTCATGGTGGTGGCCCGGTTCGTGCTCGGCCTCGCGGTCGGCGGCGCCTCGGTGACCGTGCCCGTCTACCTCGCGGAGGTCTCCCCCGCCGAGCGGCGCGGCGCGCTGGTCACCCGTAACGAACTGATGGTCGTCAGCGGGCAGTTGCTGGCCTTCACCTCCAACGCGATCATCGCCCAGGTCGGCGGCGAGTCCGGCGGGGTGTGGCGCTGGATGCTCGTGCTCGCCACCATCCCGGCCGTGGTGCTGTGGTTCGGCATGCTGGTGATGCCGGAGAGCCCGCGCTGGCTGGCCTCCCAGACCCGCTTCACCGAGGCTCTCGACGTGCTCAAGCAGGTGCGCTCCCAGCAGCGGGCCAACGCCGAGCTCGCCGAGGTCTCCGCGCTCGCGGTCAAGGAGGAGCAGGAGAGGCTCGGCGGCTGGCAGGACATGCGCTCCACGCCGTGGTTGCGCAAGCTGATGTTCATCGGCTTCGGCATCGCGATCGTGCAGCAGATCACCGGCGTCAACACGATCATGTACTACGGCACCCAGATCCTCACCGCCGCAGGCTTCGCCGCCGACAGCGCCCTGACCGCCAACATCGCCAACGGCGTCATCTCGGTACTGGCCACCTTCGTCGGCATCTGGCTGCTGGGCCGCGTGCCCCGTCGGCCGATGCTGATGACCGGCCAGATCGGTACCACGGCCGCCTTGTTGTTGATCGGTGTGTTCTCGCTGACGCTGCCGTCCGGCGACGGCCGGGCGTACGCCGTGCTCGCGATGACGGTCACCTTCCTCGCCTTCCAGCAGGGCGCGATCTCCCCGGTGACCTGGCTGATGCTCTCGGAGATCTTCCCGATGCGGATGCGCGGCTTCGGCATGGGTGTCGCGGCGGTGGTGCTGTGGCTGACCAACTTCGCGATCGGCCTGGTCTTCCCGTTGCTGGTCTCCGGGATCGGAGTCTCCAACACCTTCTTCCTCTTCGTCGTGGCGGGCGTCCTCTCGCTCACCTTCGTGAAGCTCTACGTCCCCGAGACCAAGGGCCGCACCCTCGAAACCCTCGAAGCCGAACTCCGGGCGCGCTTCTCCCAGTCGGACCCAGTTAGGAAACGATCATGACTGTACGTGTAGGGGTCATCGGCGCCGGCTGGATCGGCAAGGAGCACATCCGGCGCCTCACCGACACCGTCACAGGTGCCCGCGTCACCGCGGTCACCGACCTCGACGCCACCCGCGCCGAGGAGGCAGCGGCGCCGGTCGGCGCCCGGGTGCTGCCCGATGGCGCTGCCCTGATCGCGGCGGACGACGTCGACGCCGTCCTCGTGACGTCCTGGGGCCCGACCCATGCCGAGCACGTGCTGAATGCCATAGCCGCCGGGAAACCGGTCTTCTGCGAGAAGCCGCTGGCCACGACCGCCGAGGACTGCCTGAAGATCGTCGAGGCCGAGACGGCGCACGGCCGCCGGCTGGTCCAAGTCGGCTTCATGCGCCGCTACGACGCCGGCTACCGGAAGATGAAGCAGGTCATCGACTCCGGCCGGATCGGCGAGCCGCTGATCGTGCACTGCGCCCACCGCAACCCGACCGTCCCCGAGTCGTACACGTCCTCCATGGCCGCCCTGGACACGGCGGTGCACGAGGTGGACGTACTGCGCTGGATGCTCGACGACGAGATCATCTCCACCCAGGTGATCACCCCGCGCGCCACGAGCAAGCGGTTCGAGCACCTCAAGGACCCGCAGATCATGCTCTTCGAGACCGCCAAGGGCGTCCGCATCGACCTGGAGGTCTTCGTCAACTGCCAGTACGGCTACGACATCCAGTGCGAGGCCGTCGGCGAGGAGGGGCTGGTCCGGCTGCCCGACCCGGCCACGGTCGGCCTGCGCAGCGCCGGTCAGCACAGCACAGAGGTGCTGACGGACTGGGTGGGCCGCTTCGCGGACGCCTTCGACACCGAGTTCCGCGAGTGGATAGCCAACCTGACGGCCGGCAACGAGCCCACGGGCCCGTCGGCCTGGGACGGCTACGCCGCGACCGTCATCACCAGCGCGACCGTCGAGGCCCTTGAGTCGGGCCGCGTCGTCGCCACCGACCTCAAGCCCCGTCCCGCCTTCTACGGAGGTGCCGCGTGAAGATCGCCCTCGACCCGTACATGTTCCGTGCCCTGCCGATCGACGACATGGTCCGCACGGTGGCCGAACTAGGCTACCGATACATCGAGTTGTCGCCACGTGACGACTTCATGCCGTTCTTCCTCCACCCGCGCGCGGACGACGAGCGCATCGCCGAACTGAAGAACGCCCTGCGCACGCACGGCGTGAAGCTGTGCTCCGTACTGCCGTTGTACAAGTGGTCCTCACCGGACGAGACCGAGCGGCAGGCCGCCGTCCGCTACTGGAAGCGGATGATCGAGATCACCGCCGACCTCGAATGCCCGCTGATGAACAGCGAGTTCAACGGTCGTCCCGAGCGCGCCGCCGAGAGCGAGGCCGCGTTCTGGCGCTCGCTGGAGGAACTGCTGCCGCTGTTCGAGCGGGAGGGCATCGCCCTCAACCTGGAGGCCCATCCCGACGACTTCTGCGAGGAGAACACCCCGGCCGTCGACCTCGTCCGCGCGATCAACAAGCCGTGGGTCAACTACCTCTACTGCGCCCCGCACTCCTTCCACCTGTCCGGGACGGACCCGAAGGCCGACATCGCGGCGATGATGCGCTACGCCGGTGACAAGCTCCAGCACGTCCACATCGCCGACTCCTTCAACCACAAGGGCTCCTCCGGCCTGCGCTACATCCTCAATCCGCCCGGCACCCCGGCCCGTATCCACCAGCACCTCGACATCGGTCAGGGCGAGGTCGACTGGGACGCCTTCTTCAGCACCCTGCGCGAGCTGAACTTCGACGGCGTCGCCACCGCCTGCGTCTTCGCCTGGGAGGAACGCGCCCACGAATCCTCCGCGTTCATGCTCGACCGCATCACCAAGGAACTCGCCGCGTAATCCCTCCGCCGGAGTCCGACAGTGCCCGACGTCCGCCTCCGGACGCCGGGCACTCCGGCCCAGTGGCGTCGGGCGGCTTCGGCGTTGCAGCGGTCGGCGTCCGTGTAGCACCCGGCGCGGTGGCTGACGCCTGCCGTGGTGAGGGCCCGTGGTCCTCCCTATGCCCCACTGGGGCAAACCCGCCGCCGGGGGCCGTCACCCGGCGCGGGACGAACCGACTTCCCCAGCCCGGAGCCGAAGGCCGAGGCCCTGCGCCAAGGGTCTAGATGGCTTCTCCCACTGGAGGTCCTCTTCCTCCTCGACCGGTTCCCGGACCACGACGGCTACCTCCAACCCCGCCCATTGGCGTTTTCGCCGGCCACGACCCCCGCAGACCGAACCGCATCGGGGTGGCGTCCTGCGCCATCCCATCCGTCCACGTCGCCAACTGACGGTGGTGCGCCCCGACGCGGTCTCCGGCACCCCAGTCATCGACCTGAAGCCGACGATGGCGCGGTTCCGCGCGGTGAACATCAAGCAGCCAGAATGGGTCAGCCGCCGGGGAGTGACTTCCAGCCGTGAACGGCCCCCGCCAGCCTCGTACGTCACACCGCTGCCTGTCGCGTATCGCGTGAAAAGGGCGGTAGCACTGCCTCGAAGGGTGACATACGCGCGACGTCGGATGCGTGTCCGAGCAAGATCCGGACCACACTAGGGCCGCCCCTCCATCGCTTGTCTCGATGACGGCGGTTTCCGCTGGTCAAACTGTGCGCGATGCCTGCACCGCCAGCAGACGAAGAACCTGCCGGTGCCCGCCCGTCGGCCCCCGAGGTCGACGACCGCCTCAGGCAACCCGGCGTCACGACGTCCGATCTTCCAGTCGATCATGCTGTTGACCTGCAACAACTTAGCGAACAGGGCGAAAGGGCGGCGAATTCGCCCCGGATTCGCCCCCGACCCCCTCCCCTCATGGCAAGGACCAACGTTGATCTGCAGCTATGCGAATTCTGCCGCTGTACCAGCCATATGCCGCCAAAGAATCGGCAGACAAGCACAAAAACAGGCATACCTCACAATTCATTGACCACAGACCAACACTGATCGGCAGCTCAACCACAGGGCGCAGCTGCCATCCTCATGGCAAGCAGGCAGCGGGACCACGCCTCGCACCACGCCTCTCAACAGGCACTTTCCAGTTGGCCTTCCGTGGCACGGAAGCCGTATTGCGGCCTGATGGAACCCTTACCGACGATGTCGCCACGACCCAAAGACGGGAGCCGAACCCCATGCCTCACACCACCGCCTTCGCCAGGAACCAGTGGTACGTCGCCGCCTACAGTCACGAGGTGGGGCGCGAGTTGCTCGGGCGGACGATCCTCGGGGAACCCCTCGTGTTCTACCGGGCGGAGGAGGACGGCACGCCCGTCGCCCTCGGCGACCGCTGTGTGCACCGTCGTTACCCGCTGTCGGAGAGCGGTCTCGACGGCGACCGGATCGTGTGCGGGTACCACGGGTTCACCTACGACCGGACCGGCGCCTGCGTGTACGTGCCGGGCCAGAAACGCGTTCCGCGGACCGCCCGGGTCGCCTCCTACCCGGTGGTCGAGCAGGACTCGCTGGTGTGGGTGTGGGTCGGTGACCCGGCGCTCGCCGATCCGGACACCGTCCCGCGCGCCCGCCACCTGGACTCCCCCGGCTGGCTGACCGTGCGCGGCATGGAGCCCATCGACGCCGACTACGGGCTCCTCGTCGACAACCTCCTCGACCTCTCCCACGAGACCTACCTGCACGGCGGGTACATAGGCACCCCCGAGGTCGCCGAGACGCCCATCACCACCGAGGTCGACGAGGGCGCCGGGATCGTGCGGGTCAGCCGGCACATGGACGACGCCGAGTGCCCGCCGTTCTACGCCCGTTCGACCGGGATCGCCGGCCGGATCACGCGCTGGCAGGACATCGAGTACCACGCGCCGTGTCTGTACCTGCTGCACAGCCGGATCGCGCCGGTCGGCGTGGTGCCGGAGGCGGACGGCAGCGACCCGAACGGCTTCCACACCGAGATCACCTACGCGATCACCCCGTCCTCGGACGGCAAGGTGTACGACTTCTGGATGGTCTCCCGGGACTGGGCGACCGACGACGCCGAGGTCACCGAGTTCCTGCGGAGCAACAACCACACGGTGGTCATGCAGGACGTGGACGCCCTCAACCTCCTCCAGCGGACGTTGGGTTCGGAGCGGGCCGGCTACCAGGAGCTGAGCATCAACATCGACACCGGCGGCCTCGCCGCCCGCCGTATCCTCGCCCGGCTGGTCGAGGAGGGCGACAAGCCCGTGGAGAAGGTCCTGTGACCGCACCGGCCGGCGGGACCGGTGAGATCTACCGCATCGACTGGCTGCCGGGCACCGACGTCCTGCACGGCACCTGTCACTGCGGAGCCGAGCACGCCGCCCAGGACCCGGTCGAGATGTGGGAGTGGATGCTCGGCCACCCCGAAGGCCATCAGCCCCCGGAGCGCACCCCATGAGCCTCTACGAAGCCGAACTGGTCGTAGGCGAGAGGGAGTCGGCAGCGGACGGTGTCGTCGCCCTCACCCTTCGGCACCCTCTCGGCGAGGAACTCCCGGACTGGGAGCCCGGCGCGCATGTCGATGTCGCGCTCGGGCCGGAGCTGGAACGGCAGTTCTCGCTCTGCGGGAATCCCGGGGACCGCTCCGGCTGGCGTATCGCGGTGCTCAGGGAGCCGGACGGGCGCGGCGGATCCGCATACGTCCACGACCAGTTGGGCGTCGGCGACAAGGTGCGGGTGCGCGGGCCGCGCAACCACTTCCGGCTCGAACCCGCACTCCGTTACCGGTTCGTCGCCGGCGGCATCGGCATCACCCCGATCCTGCCGATGCTGGCCGCCGCCGAGGCGGCGGGCGCCGAGTGGACGCTGCTGTACGGCGGACGGACACGCCGGTCGATGGCCTTCACCGGGGAGTTGGCCCGGTACGGGGACGCGCGGGTCACCGTCGTTCCGCAGGACGAGTCCGGGCTGCTGGACCTGGCGGCCGTGCTCGACGACGTCCCGGACGGCACGCTCGTGTACTGCTGCGGTCCGGGGGCGCTGCTGGACGCGGTGGAGGAGCGCTGCCCGGCCGGCGTACTGCGGGTCGAGCGGTTCCAGCCGAAGGTGCAACAGGGTGCTGTGGAGCGGGAGTTCGAGGTGGTGCTGGCGCAGAGCGGCCGTACTCTCACCGTGGCGCCCGGTGTCTCCGTGCTCGACACCGTCCGGGCCGCCGGGGTAGAGGTGCTCTACTCGTGCACCGAGGGCACCTGCGGGACGTGTGAGACGGATGTCCTCGAGGGCGAGCCGGACCACCGGGACTCGGTGCTCACCGAGGAGGAGCGGGCGGCCGGGGAGACGATGCTCATCTGCGTGTCGCGCTGCCGAGGGGGGCGTCTGGTACTGGATCTGTGATCCGCAGGTCCGCCTCGATCCGCGCCACCGCCGCCAGCAGGTGCGGCAGCAGATCGCGGCGGGCCGCCGCGGCGGACCTCCGGCCGGAGTGCATCGCCAGGGCCACCCCGGCCACCGCTCGGCCGCTCCGGTCCCGGACCGGAGCGGCCAGTGTCGTCACGCCCTCCTCGGGGTCGCCGTCGAGCAGCACGTACTCCTCGGCGCCCACGGCCTCCGGCGAGGAGGGCTGCAGCGCGCGGCCCACCGCCGTACCGCGCGCCGGGAAGCGCGCCCCCACCGCGACGGCCGCCGCCATGACCCGGCGGGCCGGCACCTGGGCGACGCAGACGGCCTCGTCCCCGTCCAGGACGCACAGCGCCGCCGACTCCCCCGCCAGCGAAGCGAGTTGCTCCAGGTGTGGGGCGGCGAGACGCGGCAGGTCGAGACCCGAGAGGTAGGCGTAGCCGAGGTCCAGGATGCGCGGGGTGAGGCGGAACAGGCGGCCGTCCGAGTGGACGTATCCCAGGTCGGCGAGGGTGAGCAGGAGGCGGCGGGCGGCGGCACGGGTCAGGTCGCAGGCGCGGGCCACCTCGCTGAGCGTGCGCGCCGGATGCTCGGCGTCGAAGGCGCGGATGACGGCCAGGCCGCGCTCGAAGGACCTCACGAAGTGCGGTGCGCGGGCGTTCGCGGGCGTCGTCGCCTCCCCGGTCCGACTCGGCCGACACCTGGAACACGGTGAGAGCGCGGTTCGATAACTGTCAACAATTTTGTCAGCCAAACCCATTGACCGGCTCCTCCGGCCAGTTCTACCGTCCCGCTCAGCACCCCCCGATCGAGCACCACTGTGCGCAGTGCGCACAGCCTGTCGGAACACCGTTGTCTGCACAGGAGGAGCCATGCGCCGTCTGCTCGCCGGTCTCGCGACCGGCACCTTCCTGCTCGCCACGGCGGCCTGCGGCTCCTCCGGGGGCTCGTCGTCCACCGCCACCTCGGGCGGCACCACCACGGTCAAGGTGGGGATCATCCCCATCGTCGACGTGGCCCCCCTCTATCTCGGCGAGAAGGAGGGCTTCTTCGGCAAGCGCGGCCTGAAGCTGTCGACGACGCTCGCGCAGGGCGGCGCGGCCATCGTGCCGGGGGTGACGAGCGGTCAGTTCCAGTTCGGGTTCTCCAACATGACCTCGCTGATGATCGCGCAGTCCAACGGCGTGCCCGTGCAGGCGATCGCCAGCGGCGTGGCCTCGACCGGCGTCGCGGGCAAGGACTTCGGCGGGCTCGTGGTGAAGAAGGGCAGCAGCATCACCTCGCCCGGGCAGCTGGAGGGCAAGAAGGTCGCGGTCAACACGCTGAAGAACATCAACGAGACCGCCGTGCGCGAGTCCGTGCGCAAGGCGGGCGGCGATCCGGACAAGGTGGACTTCGTCGAGCTCGCCTTCGACCAGATGCCGGCCGCGCTCGACAAGGGTCGGATCGACGCGGCGATGGCGGTCGAGCCGGCGCTCGCGACCATGAAACTCCAGGGCGCAACCGAGATCGCCTCGCCGCTGGTCGACGTGGCGCAGAACCTCACTGTGGCCATGTACTTCACGTCGACGTCGTACGCGCAGAAGAACCCGGCCGTCGTGAAGAAGTTCCAGGAGGCCGTCGCGGAGTCGCTGTCCTACGCGGACGCGCACCCGGACGCGGTCCGGCAGATCGTCACCACCTACACCAAGACCCCGGCCGATGTCCTGGCCAAGGTGACGCTGCCCAAGTGGCCCGCCGAGGCGAACCGTTCGTCGATCGAGGCGCTGGAGAAGCTCAGCGAGCAGGACGGCCTCTTCAAGGCGGCCCCCGACCTGGACAAGCTGCTGCCGTGAGGAAACCCGTGAAGGGGCTGAACACCGCACTCGGTGCGGCCGGGCTCGCGGCCTTCCTCGCCCTCGGCGAGGCGGTGCCGCGGCTCAGCCTGGTCAAGGCGGACTACTTCCCGCCCACCAGCAGGATCGCCCGCGCCCTCGGCACCGAACTCGTCGACGGCGCTTTCTGGTCGGCGCTCGGCGACACCCTCACCGGCTGGGCGGTGGGCCTAGCCGTCGCGGTCGGCGCCGGCATCGTGGCCGGCGTCGTCCTCTCGGTCGTCCCGCACCTGCGCGCGGCCACCGCCTCCACGATCGAGTTCCTGCGCCCGATCCCCTCGGTCGCGCTGATCCCCCTCGCCGTCCTCCTCTACGGCACCGAACTCCGCTCGGTCCTCCTGCTCGTCGTCTACGCCTCGTTCTGGCAGGTGCTGATCCAGGTGATGTACGGCGTCCAGGACGTCGACCCGGTCGCCGAGGAGACGGCACGGTCGTACGGTCTCGGCACCTGGGCCCGGGTCCGCCACCTGCTGTGGCCGACCGCCCTGCCGTACGTCATGACCGGCGTCCGGCTGGCCGCCGCGGTCGCGCTGATCCTCACCATCACCGCCGAACTGGTCATCGGGGCACCGGGGTTGGGGCAGCAGATCGCGGTGGCCCAGGCCTCGCAGGCGGTGCCGGACATGTACGCCCTGATCGTGGTGACCGGCCTGCTGGGGCTCGTCATCAACGTGGGCGCCCGGTCGGTGGAGCGGCGGGCGCTGGCCTGGCACCAGTCGGTGCGCGGGGAGGTGGCGGTGTGAGGAACGTACTGCTGAGGACCGGGTACGTCCTCGCCCTGCCCGCCGTCCTGGTCGCGCTGTGGTGGCTGGCCTCCGCCGGCAGCACGGACGTCTACTGGCCGCCGCTGCGCACGATCCTGAAGACCTTCCCGGACGTCTGGACCGGTCAGCGGCTCCGCGACGACCTGCTGCGCAGTGTGCTGCGGCTGCTCGCCGGGTACGCGTCGGCGGCCGTCGTGGGCGTGGCCCTGGGCACGGTCATCGGCTCGTACCGGCGGGTGCGGGCGGTGTGCGAACCGGTCCTGGAGTTCCTGCGGGCTGTGCCACCGCCGGTGCTCGTCCCGGTCATCATGCTGTTCGCGGGGATCGGCGACTCCATGAAGATCGTGGTGATCGCCAGCGGCTGCGTGTGGCCGATCCTGCTCAACACGGTCGAGGGTGTCCGGGCGGTCGATCCGGTGATGGCGGAGACGGCCCGTTCCTACGGCATCACAGGCGTGGCCCGGCTGCGTACGCTGGTACTGCGTTCGGCGAGTCCGCAGATCTTCGCGGGTCTGCGGCAGGCGCTGTCGATCGGGATCATCCTGATGGTCATCAGCGAGATGTTCGCGGCCAGCAACGGGCTCGGTTTCACCATCGTGCAGTTCCAGCGCGAGTTCGCGATCCCCGACATGTGGACCGGGATCCTGCTGCTGGGCCTGCTCGGCTTCGTGCTGTCGGTGGTCTTCCAGGTGGTCGAGCGGCGGGTGCTCGGCTGGTACCACGGGCTGCGCGCGACATCCCGGCGGTCCTGAATGAACCTCGCGAAGGGGCGGTCCATGCTCGACGTACGCGGCCTGAAGAAGGTCTACGACGGATCCGGCCGCCGCGTGGAGGCGGTACGGGACCTCACCTTCACCGTGGCGGCGGGTGAACTCGTCTGCCTGGTCGGGCCGTCGGGCTGCGGCAAGACCACCCTGCTGAAGTGCATGGGCGGCCTGCTCACCCCGAGCGGCGGTGAAGTCCTCCTGGAGGGGCGGCAGGTGACCGGGCCGCCGCCCGGGACGGCGTTCGTCTTCCAGGAGTACGGCCGCAGCCTGTTCCCCTGGATGCGGGTCGCCGAGAACATCGAACTCCCGCTGAAGCAGAAGCATCTGCCGCGCGACCGGCGGAAGGAGCTGGTCGCCGACGCGCTGGGTTCGGTCGGACTCGCGGACGCCGCCGGTGCCTACCCGTGGCAGCTCTCCGGCGGTATGCAGCAGCGGGTGGCGATCGCGCGCGCCCTCGCCTACGAGCCCCGGGTGCTGCTCATGGACGAGCCGTTCGCCGCCGTCGACGCCCAGACCCGGGCCGATCTGGAGGACCTCGTCCGGAGGCTGTGGCGGGAGCGCGGGATCACGATCCTGTTCGTCACGCACGACATCGACGAGGCGGTCTACCTGGGGCAGCGGGTGATCGTCCTCTCCGCCTCCCCGACCGTGGTCCGCGAGCAGCTGAAGGTCGATCTGCCGGACGAGCGCGACCAGCTGCACACGCGGGTCGCCCCGCGCTTCGCCGAGTTGCGGACCCATGTGTACGAGCAGATCCAGGCGGCGAAGCGCGGGGTTCCCCGGGGGGAGGGCCCGGTCACGGCGTCAGATACGCCTCCACCTCGCTGAACTGGCCGGCCGGCCAGCCGTTGTTGGCGGTGACGGTGAGCCGCAGGTAGCGCAGGCTGGTGGTGCCGGGCAGGGGTACGGTGACGGTGTTGCCGGTGGCCGGGTCGAAGCGGTAGCCCGTGGCGCCCACCACGGTCGAGTAGTTCGACCCGTCGGTGCTGCCCAGCACGGTGACGGTCTGGGTCCGGGCGGCCCAGGCGGAGGACGGCGGCAGCTTCAGCACCAGCCGCCGGGCGGCGTAGGAGGAGCCGAGGTCGACGGTGAGCGACTGTGGGAAGGCGTTGTTGGTGGACTCCCAGTAGCTGTTCGCGTCGCCGTCGACCGCCTTGCCCGGGGTGTAGACGTCCTGCGAGCCGGTGGCGGTCGCCGGGCGTCCCTTGGCGAGGTTGCGGTTCGGGTCCGGGTCGGGGTTGCCCTGCCCGGGCGTCGGCCAGCTGGAGCAGTCCGACCAGGTACTCGACCAGCCGGAGTTGCCACCGCCGTCGGTGAGCGCGAAGGAGCCGGAGTTCGCCGGGTAGGGGCAGTTGTAGATGCCGGCCGCGCCGACGCCGGTGGCGGTGACGTTGCGGAAGGCGGCGGCGCCCTGCGCCTCGGCCTGGACCACGACCGTGCCGGTGTTCTGCACGGTCGCACCCGTGACGTTGACGTTGCGGACCGGATACCCCTGCCCGCCGCCGGAGACGAACTCGAAGGCGCTGTAGGGGCTGTTGGTGATCGTGGTGTTGGTGATGTCGACGGTTGCGTTGATGGCGCTGTCGTACGAGTCGACGCGCAGCGCACCCATCGGGTGGTTCCAGTTGGGGTTCATCGCGCCCGTGCGCACCAGCGTGTTGCCGTCGACCGTGATGGTTCCGGACAGCGGCGAGAACGGGTCGAGGAACTTCTGGTTGGAGATGGCGATACCGCTGCCGAGGGCGTTGGTGTCGGAGATCAGGTTGTTCTTCACCGAGATGTCGGTGCCGCCGTAGATCGCGATGCCGTTGGCCAGGTTCGGCTGGGAGATCGTGTTGTTCGCGAAGCTCGAGTTGGTGTCGGCCGAGTTCAGCGACCACATGGCGAGGGAGTCGTCGCCCTGGTTGCGCAGGAAGTTGTTGCGGACCTGGACACCGTGGGCGTTGCCGTTGAGGTTGAGGCCGTCGGCGGTGGTATCGAGGATGCGGTTGTTCTCGACGACGAGGTTGTCGTTGTTGCCGGTCAGCCAGAACCCGCACTTGAGGTGCTGGATCCACATGCCGGAGACCGAGCTGTTCGGACCGAGCGAGCCGTTGACGAAGTTGTCCGGGTTGGAGTCGACGCGTTCGGTGACCTCGCCGACGACCGCGAAGTTGCTGATGTGGACGTTCCCGGAGGAGCTGGACTGGTCGATGAACCGCGAGGTGTGCACGACCGAGTACCAGCTGCCGGCGCCCAGCAGGGTCACGTTCTGCACGCCGCTCAGCGAGGACGTCAGCCTGTAGTCGCCCGGCGGGATCCACACCGTCCCGCCCTGGGCGGCGGCGATGGCGTCCCGGAAGGCCTGGGTGGAGTCGCCGTTGCCGCTCGGGTCGGCGCCCTTGGAGACGACGGAGACCGAGCCGGCGGGCTGCGAGGCGGCCGCGGCGACCTGCTCGAAGTCGGCGACGTCGACGGTGACCTGGGTGCCGGTGGACTCGAAGGCGACCTTGTCGCCGGCCTGGATGTTCTGGCCGAGCATCAGCCGGGCGTTGTCGAAGAAGTGGTGCTGCTTGGCGCCCGCGATCCAGCCCGTGTCGACGTAGGAGTACTTCGACGTGACGGCCAGGGTCTTCGCCAGCCTGACCCCGTTGACGTACACGTTCAGCGTGCCGGTCTGGCCGTCGGGGACGCTGTAGGAGAGGTTCACGGCGTTGGCCGCCCGGGGCGCGGTGAACTCGACCCGCTGCCCGGAGGTCAGGCGCACGGCCTGGCGGCCTGAGGCCTCGGAGGCGAGGGTGCCCTGGGTGTAGTCGGGGCCGATCCTGGTGCCGGTGGTGGTCGCGGACTCCGCCTCGACCGAGGTGAAGGGGAGGCTCGCGCCCGCGGCCGCGTGGGCGGCGGGCGCGAGGGCGACGAGCATGCCCGCGGCGAGCGCGACGGCCGCCGCAACTGCTGGCATGCTCCTGACAGCTCTGCCTGTGGGGTGCTGCATGGGCTGATCCCTTCGGGTGTGGGGGGACGGGGATGGCGCGAGCGGTACCGGCGGCTCAGCTCGTCAGCCAGGCCGCCGTGTCCTGCGGCAGCCGGCCGGCGTCGTCCAGCGGGCCGCTGCTGAGCAGGAGTCGGGAGTGGGCGGGAAGTTCGGCGGAGGTGGCGGCGAGGTTGACCACGCACGTCACGCCGTCGCCGCGGGTGAAGGCGAGGACGCCCTCCGGAGCGGGCAGCCAGGTCAGCGGGCCGGCACCGAACCGCGGGCGCAGCGCCACGGCGCGCCGGTAGAGGGAGAGCACCGAGTCCGCGTCGTCCTGCTGCCGGTCGACCGCGTACGACGCCCAGCCGGCCGGTTGCGGCAGCCACGGCTCCTCGCGCGAGCCGAAGCCCGCGTGCGGCGCCCCGGCCGCCCAGGGCAGCGGCACCCGGCAGCCGTCCCGGCCGGGGTCGGTGCCGCCGGACCGGAAGTACATCGGGTCCTGGATGCGGTCGGCCGGGATCTCGGCCTCCGGCAGCCCCAGCTCCTCGCCCTGGTAGATGTACACCGCGCCCGGCAGGGCCAGGGACAGCAGGGCGGCCGCGCGGGCCCGGCGGGTCCCGAGGGCGAGGTCCGTCGGGACGCCGAAGGCCTTGGCCGCGAAGTCGAAGCCGGTCTCCTCGCGGCCGTACCGGGTGGCGGTGCGGGTCACGTCGTGGTTGCACAGCACCCAGGTGGCGGGGGCGCCGACCGGGGCGTGCTCGGCCAGGGTGGTGTCGATCGAGGTCCGCAGCCGGGCCGCGTCCCAGGGGCAGGACAGGAAGGAGAAGTTGAACGCGGTGTGGAGTTCGTCGGGGCGCAGGTAGCGGGCGAAGCGCTCGGCGTCGGGGAGCCAGACCTCGCCGACGAAGACGCCGTCGTAGGCATCGGCGACCGCGCGCCAGGAGCGGTAGATGTCGTGGAGTTCGTCGCGGTCGACGAAGGGGTGGGGATGCGGGTCCGTGGCCAGGTCGGGCAGGTCCGGGTCCTTGGCGAGCAGGGCGGCCGAGTCGATGCGGACGCCCGCGACGCCCCGCTCGAACCAGAAGCGCAGGATGTCCTCGTGTTCCTGGTGGACGGCCGGATGGGCCCAGTTGAGGTCGGGCTGTTCCGGGGTGAAGAGGTGGAGGTACCACTCGCCGTCGGGCAGCCGGGTCCAGACCGGCTCGGTGGAGCCGACGAACTGCGAGGGCCAGTCGTTGGGCGGGAGGTCGCCGTCCGGACCGCGGCCGGGACGGAAGTGGAACAGCTCGCGCTCCGGGCTGCCCGGCCCGGCGGCCAGTGCCGCCCGGAACCAGGGGTGCTGGTCCGAGACGTGGTTGGGGACGATGTCGACGATCGTCCGGATGCCCAGCTCCCTGGCTTCCGCGATGAGTTTCTCGGCCTCGGCGAGGGTGCCGAAGGCCGGGTCGATGGCCCGGTAGTCGGCGACGTCGTAACCGCCGTCCTTCATGGGGGACGGGTACCAGGGGCTGAACCACAGTGCGTCCACGCCGAGTTCGGCGAGGTACGGCAGCTTCGCGCGGACGCCCGCGAGGTCACCGGTGCCGTCGCCGTCGCCGTCGGCGAAGCTGCGGACGTACACCTGGTAGATGACGGCCGACCGCCACCAGTCGTGGTCCTCGTGGTCTTCGCGGTCCTCGGGGTCCTTCGGGGCATGGCTGGGCTGTCCCACGGGGCGAACCTTTCTGTCGGAGGAAGGGCCGTCAGCCCTTGGTGCTGCCCGCGCTGATCCCGGCGATGATGTGCCGCTGGAAGACGAGGAACAGCGCGACCATCGGGATGCTGGCGATCACCATCGCGGCGATGAGCACGGTGAGCTGGATGTTCTGCGACAGCTGGACCAGGGCCACGCTGATGGGCTGCTTGTCCGTGTCGGAGAAGACCATCAGCGGCCACAGGAAGTCCTGCCAGACCGCCACCAGGGCGAAGATCGACACGACCCCGAGGACCGGACGGGACATGGGCAGGACCACGGACCAGAGGGTGCGCAGCTTTCCGGCGCCGTCGATCTCGGCGGCCTCCAGGACGTCGCGGGGCAGCTGGTCGAAGAACCGCTTGAGGAGATAGAGGTTGAAGGCGTTGGCGACGGCCGGCAGCCAGATGCCGAGCGGGTCGTTGAGCAGGCTGGTGTGGATGAACGGCAGGGCGGCGACGGTCAGGTACTTGGGGACGACCAGGGCCTGGGCCGGCACCATCAGGGTGGCCAGGATGCCGCCGAGGATCACCTTGCCGAAGGCCGGCTTCAGCTTCGACAGGGCGTAGGCGGCGGCCGTGCAGAACACCAGCTGGAAGGCCCAGGCACCGGCGGCCTGCACCACCGTGTTCCACAGGTGCTCCGGGAGCTGCATCAGGTCCCAGGCATCGGTGTAGCCGGACAGGTGCCAGTGCCTGGGGACGACGGTGGGCGGGGTCCGGGCTATCTCGTCCGGCGACTTCATCGCCCCGGTCACCATCCAGTACACGGGGAACAGGAAGGCGAGCGCGAAGAGGACGACGACACCGGTGAAGACGCTCCAGTAGACCGCCCTCCCGCGTGGACGGGCCAGCGTCGCGGGCGAGATCAGGGTGCGGGTGGCGCCGCTCATCCGTCCTCCCCGGACCGGGTCAGCCGCAGGTACACGGCGGAGAAGATGCCGAGCAGCACCAGGAGCATCACGCTGAGCGCGCAGGCGCCGCCGAAGTCGTTGTAGAGGAAGGCGTACTTGTAGATCAGGTAGAGCACGGTGACCGTGGCGTTCTCCGGGCCGCCGCCCGTGATGACGAACGGTTCGGTGAACACCTGCATGGTGGCGATGATCTGGAGCAGCATCAGCATGAGCACGACGAACCGGGTCTGGGGGATCGTCACGTGCCGGACGCGCTGCAGGAGGTTCGCGCCGTCCAGTTCGGCGGCCTCGTACAGCTCGCCGGGGATGGACTGGAGGGCGGCCAGGTAGATCAGGACGGTGCCGCCCATGTTGGCCCAGGTGGCCACGATCACCAGGGAGACGAGCGCGGTGCCGGTGCCGTTGGTCCAGTTCGAGGTGGGCAGGTGCAGGAAGCGCAGCGTCTCGTTGGCGAGGCCGGCCCCCGGGTCGTAGAACCACTTCCACAGCAGGGCGCTGACCACCGGCGGGATCATCACCGGGAGGTAGACCACGACCCGGAAGAACGCCTTGGCGTGCCGCAGTTCGTTGAGGACCAGGGCGAGGACGAAGGGGATCGCGAAGCCGATCAGCAGGGCCAGCAGCGTGAAGGTGAGGGTGTTGCGCCAGGCCGCCGAGAACTCGGGGTCGTGCAGGACCCGGGTGAAGTTGGCGGTGCCGACCCACTCGGCCGACGAGCCGGGCGTGTACTTCTGGAAGGAGATCACGACAGCGCGGATCGCCGGGTACCAGGAGAACAGGGCGAAGCAGATCAGTCCGCCGAGCAGGAACCCGTAGGCGCTGGCCTGGTCGGTGATCCGGCGCCGCCTCCGGTCCCCTGCCGGGGGCGGCGCCGGGGTCTGCCGGGCGCCGGCCGCCGCCTGGGCGGGTCGTCGCGCGGCCGTCTTGGTCGTCACGGGTCAGCCCCTGGCCAGGATGCCGTCGATCTTGTCGTTGGCGTCCTTGAGGAGCTGGTCGATGTCGGCGTCCTTCTTGGTGAGGACCGCGGAGACGGTGCCGTCGAGGACGGAGTAGATCTGCTGGGCGTCCGGCGGCTCGATCTTCATCTGCAGCGACTGGTTGCCGTCCAGGAACGCCTGGTAGTTCTCCACCGGCACGTTGGCGTTGGCCTTCTTGACCGCCTGGTCCTTGGCGTCGGCGGCGCCGGTGAACAGGCGCGGCTCGGGCAGGCCGACGGGCGCGTTGTTCTTCTTGGCGCGGGCGTAGTCGCCGAGGAAGCCGTCACCGGGCGTGAGGAACATGGAGTCGAGCCACTTGAGGCCGGCCCGGATCTGGGCGGGGGTGTCCTTCTTGTTGAACATGTAGCCGTCGCCGCCGATGAGCGTGCCCTTGCCGCCGGGCATCGGGCCGAGGGCGAGGTCCTTGTAGTTGCCGCCCTTCTCCTTCACCAGGATCGGGATGTTGTCCGGCGCCGAGAGGTACATCCCGAGCTTGCCGGAACCCATCATCTGCTGCACGTCGTTGATGATCAGCAGCTGCTTGCTGCCCATCGAGTCGTCGCTCCAGCGCATGTCGTGCAGGTTCTGCAGGACCGCGTGGCCCTCGGGGGTGTCGACGGTCGCCGACCTGCCGTCGGCCGACACCACGTCCCCGCCCTGTGAGTACATCTCCGCGGTGAAGTGCCAGCCGCCCTGGTTCTGGGCGCTGTAGTCGGCGTACCCGACGGTCCCGTTGCCGAGCGCGGCGATCTTCCTGGCGTCGGCGCGGACCTCGTCCCAGGTCGTCGGCGGCTTGTCGGGGTCGAGGCCGGCCTGCTGGAAGAGCTTGCGGTTGTAGATCAGGCCCATCGAGTAGCCGGTGCGCGGGATGCCGTAGACCTTGCCGTCGACGGTGTAGATGTCCCGCAGCTGCTTCTGGATGGTGTCGTAGCTCTTCAAGTCCTTGAGGTACGGCGTGAGGTCGGCCGCCTGGTTGATGTCCACGACGTGCCTGGCGTCGGTGAAGTACGTGTAGAACACGTCCTCCATCTGGCCCCCGGCGAGTTTGGCGTCGAAGGTCTTCGGGTCCTGGCAGGGGAACGCGTCGTGCGCGACGACGTCGATGTCCGGGTTCTTCTTCTCGAAGGCGGCGATGTCCTGCTCGAAGAAGGACCGGTCGACCTTGGCGCTCTTCGGCGGCTCGCAGTTGACGGTGATGCGTGTCCTGCCGCTGCCCGCGTCGTCGTCGCCCGACCCGCAGGCCGTGGCGGAGAGCGCGAGTGAGGAACAGACGCCGAACGCGACGAGAGCACGGCGGAACCCGGTGCTGGACATCGGTGGACCCCCCAGAACAGGAGCAGTTGGGCGCCGCACCGGGACCGGTGGGCGCCGCACACTCAAGCACCGGCAGCACCGCCGCGCAAGATGTCACGCAGAATCTGTAATTATTCGACAGTGGATGGGATCTACCGGGCCTCAGCCTTTCGGCGCTTGCGCGGTCGACCCCCGGACGACCAGCTCGGGCTCGAACAGCAGCTCCTCCGCCGGCACGACGGTGCCGCCGATCTGCGCGTTGAGCAGCTCGACGGCGGCCCTGCCCATGGCCTCGATGGGCTGGCGGACGGTGGTGAGCGGGGGCTCGGTGCAGTTCATGAACGCCGAGTCGTCGTAGCCCACGACCGAGACCCGGGCGGGCACCTCGTACCCCTTGCGGCGCGCCGCGCGGACGGCGCCCAGGGCGAGGGGGTCGCTGGCGCAGATGATGCCGGTGACGCCCCGGTCGATGAGCCGGGCCGCGGCCGCGCGGCCGCCCTCGATGGAGAAGATCGCACGGGCCACGAACTCGTCGGGCACGCCGCCGACGGCCCGCGCCGCCGCCAGCTTGCGGGCCGAGGGGACGTGGTCGCCGGGGCCGAGGACCAAGCCGATGCGCTCGTGCCCCAGGGAGGCGAGGTGCCGCCAGGCCTGCTCGACGGCGACGGCGTCGTCGCAGGAGACGCCCGGGAAGCCGAGGTGCTCGATGGCCGCGTTGACCAGCACCACCGGGATGTTGCGGTCGGCGAGCAGCCGGTAGTGGTCGTGCGGCGCCTCGGCCTGGGCGTAGAGCCCGCCGGCGAACACCACGCCGGAGACCTGCTGTTGCAGCAGCAGCTCCACGTAGTCCGCCTCGGAGACCCCGCCCTTGGTCTGCGTGCACAGCACGGGCGTGAGGCCGAGCTGGGCCAGGGCGCCGCCGATGACCTCGGCGAACGCCGGGAAGATGGGGTTCTGGAGCTCGGGCAGGACCAGACCGACGAGCCGGGCGCGTTCACCGCGCAGCTGGGTGGGGCGTTCGTACCCGAGCACGTCGAGGGCCGAGAGCACCGCCTGCCGGGTCGCCTCGGAGACCCCCGGCTTGCCGTTGAGCACCCGGCTGACCGTGGCCTCGCTGACCCCGACCTTCTTGGCTACTTCCGCAAGTCGTCGCGTCATGCACGCAAGAGTAGCGCAATTTACGCAAGCCTTTTGCGTAACGGCCTGGATGAAGGGTCAGACGCGGCTGGCGGTCGCCGTGTCGGCCGAAAGCCGTTGCGCGACGTAGATCGGGACGACGGACAGCAGCACGAGCACCGCCGCCACCACGTTCACCACCGGCGCCTGCTGCGGGCGGGTCATGTTGTCGAAGATCCACAGGGGCAGGGTCTGGACGCCCGGACCGGCGGTGAAGGTGGTGACCACGATCTCGTCGAAGGAGAGCGCGAAGGCGAGCAGCCCGCCCGCGAGCAGCGCCGAGCGCACCAGGGGGAAGGTGACGTCGGCGAAGGCGCGGAAGGTGTCGGCGCCCAGGTCGGCCGCCGCCTCCTCATAGCTGCCGGCGGTGCGGCGCAGCCGGGCGACGACGTTGTTGAAGACGATCACCACGCAGAAGGTGGCGTGCCCGACGACCACGGTGAACAGGCCGAGCCCGACGCCGAGCGGCTCGAGGACCGTGCTGAAGGCCGAGTTGAGGGCGATGCCGGTGACGATGCCGGGCAGCGCGATCGGCAGCACGACCACGAAGGAGAGCGCGTCGCGGCCGAAGAAGCGGTACCGGGCGACCGCGAAGGCGATCAGCGTGCCGAGCACCAGGGCGATCGCAGTGGCACCGAGCCCGGCCCTGACGGAGGTCCACAGGGCCTCGCGGGCGCCGGAGCTGTGCCAGGCGGCCGACCACCAGCGGGTGGTCAGGCCGGGCGGCGGCCAGCTCGCGCTGCGGTCCGGGTTGAGGGAGTTGACGAGGACCAGCAGCAACGGCACGTAGATCACGGCGAAGCCGAGGGCGGCGGCGAGGCGGAGGGCGACACGGGCGGGCCGGGAGAGTGTCATGTGTGACATGTGACATAGCACCCTGTTGTCAGAGGCTGCTCAACGCCCCCGTCCGCCGCATCGCCAGCAGGTACAGCACGATGACGACGACCGGGACGGTGGCGAGGGCGGCGGCCATGGGCAGGTTGAGTTCGATGTTGGCGTAGACGAGGTTGCCGATGAGCTGGGTCTTGCCGCCGACGATCTGCACGGTGATGTAGTCGCCGAGGCTGAGCGAGAAGGTGAACACCGATCCGGCGGCGACCGACGGCAGCACCATCGGCAGCACCACGGACCGGAAGGTCCGCCCCGCCCGGGCGCCCAGGTCCGCCGAGGCGTCGAGGAGGGTCTCGGGCAGCTGCTCCAGCGCGGTGTGGATCGGCAGGATCATGTAGGGCAGCCACAGGTAGGTCAGAGTCAGCACGGTGGCCGGCAGTCCGAAGCCCGGCCCGCTCAGCCCGAACGGCTTCAGCAGCCAGTCGGCGAGCCCGCCCTCGGACAGGATCAGCCGCCACGCGTACACCTTGACCAGGTAACTCGCCCACAGCGGCGTGAGGATGGCGACCACGAGGAGCGGGCGCCGGCTCGGCTTGGCGATGCGGGCGGTGTAGAAGGCGACCGGGAAGGCGAGCACCGCGCACAGGGCGGTCACCGCGAGGGCGACGCCGACGCTGCGCAGGATCACCTGCCGGAACACCGGCGTCGTGAACAGCTCGTGGAAGTTGTCGGTCGACCAGACCTTGACGACCTCGGAGGTGAAGGAGTCCGTCGTCCAGAACGCGGAGACGAACAGCACGGCCAGTGAGCCGAGATAGAGCACCGCCAGCCACAGCAGCGGGGCGGTCAGCAGCAGCGCGAGGCGGAGCCGGGGGCGCCGGTGCAGCGCCCCCGCGGTCCGGGTGAGCAGGGCCATGGGTCAGCCCTTGATCTCGGTCCAGGCCTGTACCCACTTGGCGTACGGCACGCACGTGACGTCGGTGCGGCCGTCCAGGCACTGCTCGATGGGCGTGTTCCAGAAGGCGATGTTCTTCCAGTAGCTCTCGTCGGCCGCGTGGTAGGTCGTGCAGAAGTTCTTGTCGCTGGTCAGGGCGCAGGCCTTGGCGTTGGCGGGGGCCTCGCCGAAGTACTCGGCGACCTCGGCGTTGACCTTCGGGGAGACGATCCAGTTCAGCCATTTGTAGGCGCAGTTGGGGTGCTTGGCCTTGGCGGAGACCATCCAGGTGTCGGACCAGCCGGTGGAGCCCTCCTTGGGCACGAAGGCCTTCACCTTGGCGCCCTCGCCGGCGGCCAGGTTGGCGATGACCTGCCAGCTGGTGCCGATGACGGAGTCGCCGCTCTTGAAGGCGGAGATCTCCTTGAGGTAGTCGCTCCAGTACTCGCCGATGTCCGCGTTCTGCTTCTTCAGCAGGGCCACGGCCGCGTCGAACTGCTTCTGGTCGAGCGCGTAGGGGTCCTTGATCTTCAGCTCGGGCTTGGTGGCCTTGAGGTACAGGGCCGCGTCGGCGATGTAGATCGGCGAGTCGTAGGCGGTGACATGGCCCTTGTACGCGCCGGCGTCGTCGAAGACGGCCGACCAGGAGGTGGGCGCGGGGCTGACCTTCTGGGTGTTGTACATCAGCAGGTTGGCGCCGCGGCCGTGCGGGATGCCGTACATCTGGCCCTTGACCGAGTTCCAGGCACCGTTCTTCAGGCCGCTGAAGACGTCCTTGTAGTTCGGAACGAGCTTGGTGTTGACCGGGGCCGCGTCGCCGGAGGCGATCAGGCGCAGGGAGGCGTCGCCGGAGGCGGAGACGGCGTCGTACTGGCCGGTCTTCATCAGTTTGACCATCTCGTCGGAGCTCGCGGCGACCTTGGAGTTGACCTGGCAACCGGTCTGCTTCTCGAAGTCGGTGACCCAGTCCACCTTGGGGTCGTCGGAGCCGTCCTCGACGTAGCCGGCCCAGGCGATCAGGTTCACCTGGCCCTCGGACCTGCCGAGTTCGGCCAGGGGCTTGAGGTCGGGCGGGTTGAGGCCGGTCGAGGAGCCGGAGCCGGAGGAGCCGCAGGCGGTGGCGGCCAGCAGCAGCGCGGCGAAGGCGGCCGCGGTGAGGGGACGGGTGAGGCGCACGGCGTACTCCAGACGTGAGGGACGGCGGATCCGGACGTGAGGGGACGGCGGGTCGGGCGGGTCAGTCGGGGACGCGGACGGTGTGCCGGCGCGGCCAGCGCAGCCGGACGCGGGTGCCGCGGTAGGCGGTGACGTCCTCGGCGGAGGTGTCGAGGTTCTGCTGGAGCGCGGTGAGGCGGCCGCCGCCGTCCAGGTCGACCAGGAAGCGGGTGGCGTCGCCGAGGTAGACCACCTCGGCGACGGTGCCGTGCGCGGTGACCTGCCCTTCCGGGTCCGGGTCGGCGGTCTCGCCGAGGACCCGGATCTTCTCCGGGCGGACGCTGTGGGTGCCGCTCTCGCCGAGCACGCGCAGCGCGGTCTCGCCGGTGAGCAGGTTGGAGGTGCCGACGAAGGAGGCGACGAACGAGGTCTCGGGGCGTTCGTAGATCTCGGCGGGGGTGCCGACCTGTTCGATGCGGCCCTGGTGGAAGACGGCGACGCGGTCGCTCATCGTCAGGGCCTCCTCCTGGTCGTGGGTGACGAAGACGAAGGTGATGCCGACCTCGCGCTGCAGGGCCTTGAGTTCGATCTGCATCTGCTCGCGGAGTTTCAGGTCGAGGGCGCCGAGGGGCTCGTCCAGGAGCAGCACACGAGGGCGTCCGACGAGGGCGCGGGCGAGGGCGACGCGCTGGCGCTGGCCGCCGGAGAGCTGGGAGGGGCGCCGGGTGCCGTAGCCGTCGAGGCGGACCTCGGCGAGGGCCTTGCGGGCGCGGACCAGGCGTTCGGCCTTGTGGACGCCGCGGACCTTGAGGGAGTAGGCGACGTTCTGCTCGACGCTCATGTGCGGGAACAGGGCGTAGTCCTGGAAGACGGTGTGCACGTCGCGTTCGAAGGGGGCGCGGCGGGTGACGTCCTGCCCGGCCAGCTCGATCGTGCCCGAGGTGGGCGTCTCGAAGCCGGCGATCAGGCGCAGCACGGTGGTCTTGCCGGAGCCGGAGGGGCCGAGCATCGAGAAGAACTCGCCGTCCCGGATCTCCAGGTCGACCCCGGCCACGGCGCTCGTGTCGCCGAACGACTTCCGCAGATCCCGCAACCGGATCGCGCTGGCCTCCATGGGCGGGAACCTCTCTGCCGCTCTCGTGCGTTGCACCTGGTGATCGGAAAGATATGAAGTCATAGTTCACATCTCAAGACCCTTCCGAGGTAAAGGTTGGGTCAACGCATAGGGTGGTGGGCCGTGAGACAGCACCAGACCGTGGGCGGGGCCCGGAAGGCCGTCTTCGCCCCGGTGGACAGCGGGGCCCGGGTCGACGCCGTGGTCCGCCGGATCGGCGACGCCATCGAGCTCGGGCTGCTCTCCGACGGGGAGCAGCTGCCCGGCGAGACCGAGCTGGCGGGACGGCTCGGGGTCTCCACGGTGACCCTGCGGGAGGCGCTGATGGCCCTGCGCCAGCAGGGACTGGTCGTCACCCGCCGGGGCCGGGGCGGCGGCAGCTTCGTGTCCTCCCCGGAGGTGCCGGACCGGGAGCGGCTCACGCAGCGGCTGCGCGGCTGGAGCCCCGAGGAGCTGCGCGACCTCGGCGACCACTGGGCGGCCCTGTCCGGCACCGCCGCCGAGCTCGCGGCGCAGCGCACCGAGGACCACGACCTCGACCAGCTCCGCCGGACCACCGAGGAGCTGCGGTGGGCGCCGGACGCGGCGGCGCGCAGCCGGGTGTACGGCCGCTTCCACGTGGAGCTGGCCGCCGCCGCCCAGTCGGCCCGGCTCACCCGGGAACAGGTCGCGCTGCAGGCGGAGGTCGGGGCGCTGCTGTGCCTTGTGCTCGGGGACGACGAATATCGTGAAGAGGTGGCGGACCGTCACCGGTCCGTGATCTCGGCCGTGCAGGATGGGGCGCACACATCGGCCAGGGAGCTGGCCGAGCGGTGCGTACGGGGCTCGACGGCGCGGCTCATCGCCCTGCGGCTGGCCCTGTAGCCGCGCCGCGCCCGCTCCCCCGTCCGCCGGAGGGCACCATGAGCCGCGGCACCGTCCCCTCCGGTCCGGCGGCGGCCACGCTCGACGCCGCCGAGGAGTACGTGGCCGCGCGGGTCGGCCACGCCCTGGAGGCGGTGTTCGACGCCGTCGCGGCCACCCGTGCCGACACGGCCGCGCTGCTGGCCCGGGTGGCCGCCGAGGGCCGCCGGCCGGTGACCGCGGACCTGGCCGCGCTCCGCCCCGGGCTCCATCTGCGCCTCGCCCGGCAGGAGTTGGTCTCCGGTGTCGGGTTCGTGGCCGCGCCCGGGGTGCTGGCCGACGTGCCGGCATGGCTGGAGTGGTGGCAGAGCGACGCCTCCGGGGACGTACGGCCGCTCCTCCTCGACCTGGACCCGCGCACCTCCGCCTACTCGGACTACACGCACTGGGACTGGTTCGCGCTGCCCCGGGAGACCGGGCGGCGGGCGGTGGCCGGGCCGTACGTGGACTACCTCTGCTCGGACGAGTACAGCCTCACGCTGTCCGCGCCGGTGGAGGTGGGCGGCCGGTTCCTGGGCGTGGCCGCGGCCGACGTGTACCTGCGGCACTTCGAGGCGGCCGCGCTGCCGCTGCTGCGCGAGCTGCCCGGACCCGCGCGGCTGGTCAACGCCCGCGGCCGGGTGGCGGCGTCGGCGGACCCGGCGCAGCTGGCCGGTTCGCTGGCCAAGGGGCCGGACTTCGCGGCGGTCCTGGAGAGCGGGCGGGCGGGCACGTTCGGCGGGCTGCGGCTGGTGCCGTGCCGGGGCGTGCCGCTGGTCCTGGTGGTGGCGGGCGGATGAGGCGGCGCCGGGACGCGGCGAGGCGGGGCCGGGCGAGGGCCGGCGCCGGCGTCCGGCCCGGCGCCGTCGGCGACCTGAACGCCGACGGTGCCGGGTCAGCCTTCGGGGGCCGGGACGACGGTCAGATGGGCACCCAGACCGCCGGGCCGCCGGGAGCGGCGCGGGGCGGCGGGGCGGGGGACGGCGCGCAGCACCAGCGTGTAACGCGCGTAGCCCATGTCCTGAAGGGTCTTGGGGGTTTCGCCGACGACCCGGCACTCGGTGGCGCCCAGCAGCGGGTCCGGGTGCAGCAGCAGCCGGACGGCTCCGTCGAGCTGTGCGCCGCCCTCGCCGACCGCGCGCAGCCAGTGCGGCAGGCCCTGCCGGAAGGCGGCCTCCATGATGGGGTCCTGGGCGATCTCCCGGCGGATCGCCTGGAGTCCGTGGTCGTGGCCGTACCGCTCCAGGGTGGTCTTGAACTGGGCCAGCATCGGCAGGCACCAGCCGTCCTCGTGGGCGCCGAGAATCGTTCCGGCATCCGGGTGGAACAGGACGAAACGTAGGAAGTTGTCCCCGGGCATCGCGGTGGGATGCGGGGCGACCGCCCGGAAAAGTGTCTCGAACGCGTCGTTGGCCAGCACCACGTCCCAGCGGTGGTCCACCACCAGGGACGGGAAGGGGACGGCGTCCAGCAGTAACACGTAGTCCTGGAGGTACGCCTGGGCCTCAAGGCTCTCGGGGACGGGCCGCGGCGCCGGCCGCTGCCCACCTGCCTGATATGCCATCGGGAGGTCACCCCTCTTGCCTATGCGGCCTTCTCGCGGCGTTGTGATCCTGCTGCCCCACCCGGAGTCATGTCAACTATCGTGGCATTTCATGCCCGTTGACGTCTGAAATTGGCCACAGTTGTGGCGAGACCTGGATGTGCGTTCGAACGACCCGCTACTCTCCGGGGGGTCGCGCGGGTGCCGGGAAGTTCACGGCGCAGCTTGTGAGAAGCCCCTGATTCCCTTGAGAGACGTAGGAGTTCTGTCGGTGACGGATGGCTACGAGGATCCGGGCGCCACGGCGACCGCCCAGCTGCCGGCCGCCGTCGCCCGCGTCACCGCGCTCGCCGACCGGCTCGGCGTCGCGCACGCCGAGGTCCTCCACGTCGGACGGCTCTCCCACGCCTGCGGTGTCCCCGAGCCCGTCGTCCGGGCGCTGCTGACCGGCCGCCCGGCGGGCGAACCCGACGTCCAGGCCCGCTTCCTGCAGCGCCTCGACCTGCTGCGCCGCACCCGGCTCAAGCCGAACGGCCGCAGGCACACCCAGCAGGAGATCGCCGACGGCGCGGGCATGTCCCGGCAGCAGGCGGGCGCCCTCATCAACGGTGACCGGCGGCCGACCATGGAGCACTGCGACGCCCTCCAGCGCTTCTTCCGCGTGCACGCGGGGTTCCTCACGGCCGAGGACCCGGAGGCCCTCGCCGGTGCCCTGCAGCGCGTCGAGCAGGAGCTGTTGCAGAAGCTCGCCGACCGGGAGCGGGCCGCGGCCGAGGCGGCCGAGGACCCGCTGGAGCGGCTTCTGCAGGACCACGGGGTGCGCGGCATCGCCTGGCGGGCCGCCCAGCTGCCCACCGACCAGCACCGGGACAAGGTCGCGGAATGGCTGGACATGCTCCTGGAGAGCGTCAAGCGGCCCGAGTCGTGAGCCGAGAGTCGTGACCCGAGGGAGGAAAGTGGGCATCGGCAGGGACATGCGCCGGCTGAGCGGTGACCTGGTCGGGGAACTGACCCTGCCCCCGCCCGCGCCGCCGCAGGAGCTGTACCGGGCGCTGTGCGACGCGCTGGGCCGCCGCCGCGGCCGCCCCGTGCAGTTCCGTACGGCCGTCTTCCCGCCCGGCACGGCCAGCGGGCTGTGGCTGGACCTGGCCGACCGCGACCTGGTCGTCGTCGAGGAACGCACTGTGCCCGACCATCAGTTGGTGATCCTCGGTCACGAGCTGTGGCACATGCACGCCGAGCACTGCGGCCATGACGTGGAGGGGGTCGGGGTGGCCGCGCGGCTGCTCGGCGCGGTCACCGGCACCGGCTCCGACGCGGGCACCGAGGCCGACCGGGACGCGCTCCAGGCTGCCGTCCAGCGGGTGGTCGCCCGCACCCGCTTCGACCGGGCCGAGGAACGGGACGCGGAGACCTTCGGGCTGCTGCTGGCCAGCAAGTGCCGGACCTGGCTCGCGGGTTCGGCGCTGCGCGGGCCGGCGCGACGGCACGACGTGGCGGGCCGCATCGAGACGTCACTGGGCTACCTGGGCAAGTGACCCACCCCCGGGGCGGAACCATGTCCGCACGCCCGGGACGGGTGCCGGGCCCGGGACGGGTGCCGGGCCCGGCCGGTCGTCGTCCCGCCGTTCCGTCGCGGCGGCGGGGATGCCGGGGCCGCGACCGGCGCTGCGCGGCGCGGACTCAGGTGGCGCTGCGCTCGCTGGCCGCGCGCAGGTCTCGCTGCGCGGCCGGGCCGGGTCCGGGGTCGGGGCGGCCGTCGAGGAGCAGGCTGCGCCAGTGCTCGCGGCTCCAGTCCGCCGGGGCGGTGGTGGCGGTGAAATCCTGGACCAGGGCGACGAACCGGGCCGGGTCGGTGTGGAACGGGAAGTGCCCGGCGCCCTCGAAGATCTCCAGCCGGGCGCCGGGCATCGCCTCGCGGGCGCGGTGGGCGTGCCGGACCGGGACCACGCTGTCGCGGTCGCCCCACAGGAGCATGGTCGGCATGCCCTCGGTGAGATAGCAGCGGTCCAGCATGGTGACGACCTGGCCGCGCCAGTCGACGACCGCGCGCAGGGTGCGGACGAAGGCGTTGCGGGAGGTCTCGTCGGGGAGCGCGTCGACCAGCGTGAGCAGTTCCGGGGCGTCCTGGCCGAGGCCGGTGTCCAGGAGCCTCAGCAGGCGTACGGCCAGGCCCACTTGGAGGCGCATGCCGGGCAGCCGGAGCGCCGACAGCAGCAGGTGGGCTCCGGGGAGCGAGACGAGCCGGAGCGCCGGGTTGACCTCGCGTCCCACCCCGCCTGCGCTGACCAGGATGAGCCGCTCGGTGCGCTCGGGGAACTGGTAGGCGAACTGCATCGCGACTCCCCCGCCGAGCGAGTGCCCGACGAGGGTCGCGGACTCGATGCCCAGGGTGGTCAGCAGGTCCCGCACCCCGTTGGCGTAGGCGGCGACCGAGTAGTCGGCCCGCGGTTTGTCCGACTCGCCGTGGCCGAGCAGGTCGGGGGCGATCACGGTGTGGGTGCGGGCGAGGTCGGGGATGAGCCGTGCCCAGGTCGCCGAGGAGTCCCCGATGCCGTGGACGAGGACCAGGGCGGGCCCGTCGCCGGCGATGCGGTAGGCGCGCCGGTAGCCGTGCACGACCCGGTGGCGCGTCTCCAGTTCGCCGTCGCCCACCGGGCGCAGGTGCGCGGTGCGCTGCGGACGGCTGGGCACCGCTTCTGACACGGTCGGCCTCCCCCGCTGTCCCGGGCCCGCTGCGACCCGGCCGGATGCGTCTCCTTCCAGGGTAGGAAGACTTTTCCCCGGGGAGTTTCGGTGAGGTTTCGCCTCGGCTAAGCGAGCGAACCGAGGGCCGGCACGGGGGCGTTGTCAGTGGTGACCGGCAAGCTGGGGGGTGCGCACCGCACACCGGGTGTGCCCGCGCCGTCCGGGCGCGTGACCACGACGACCGACGGGGAGAGCCGACCGATGCACACCGCCGTACTGACCGACCGTGAACGCGCCGCCGTCCAGGCCTATCTGCGGCTGCTGCACACCGTGCGCGCGGCCTTCGACGGACCGCCCGACGCCCCGCGCCCCTTCGTGGTGCCACCCGCCGTGCTCGCCGAGGCCGAGGATGCCCTGGCCGGCGCCGGACTGGCGGGCAACGAGGAGGCGTTCTTCCGGCTGCTGCACGACTGGTGCCCACCCACCTGAGCCTGCGCGGTGCGTCAGGGGGCGTCAGGGGTGCGGCACGACCACGGCCGAGGTCAGTATGCCGTGCCCCACGCTCCAGCGGCCCTCGAAGACCTCCAGCCGCCGCCCGCCGACCTCCGGGCCGGGGACGAGGAGGCGGGCACGCAGGGTGCCGCACGGCCGCTCACCGGGCTCCGGGAGGAGCTCTATGTCGGCCTCCATGAAGTCCAGCCACTTCCCGGTGAGGGGGAACCACGCCTTGTAGACGGACTCCTTGGCGCTGAACAGCAGCCGGTCCCAGTGCACGCCGGGCCGTTCGGCCGCGAGCAGGCCGAGGCGCTGCCGCTCGGCGGGCAGCAGCACGGCCTCGGCGACGCCCTCGGGGAGCGCGGCATGCGGCTCGGCGTCGATGCCGAGGGAGGCCAGGTCGGTGGCGCGGACCAGGGCGGCGGCGCAGTAGCCCTCGCAGTGGGTCATGCTGCCGACCAGCCCGTCCGGCCAGCGCGGGGCGCCGCGCTCGCCGCTCAGGACGGGCTGCGGCGGGACTCCCAGCTTCTCCATGGCACTGCGCGCGCAGGCGCGCACGGCGGAGAACTCGCGTCGCCGCTTGGGCACGGCCCGGGCGACCAGTGCCGCCTCCTCGGGGTAGAGCGGGGCCTCGCGGATCGCCTCGTCACCGAGCATCTCCACGGCCACCACCGACTCCGGGAGCAGCTCCTCGATCACCGGTTCCGACCTCCATCGGCAGAATGCGGCGCAGCCGGCCCGGTTCCCCGGACCGCTTGCGCCACTCGCGGGGATATCCCACGGAGACTTCTTCGAAGCGGACCCCGTCGAGCCAGGTGGTCCGCGGGATGTGCAGATGACCGTAGACCATGGCGGCGACGCGGAACCGCCGGTGCCAGTCGGCGGTGCGGGTGGTGCCGCACCACATGGCGAACTCCGGGTACCAGAGGACGTCCATGGGGTGCCGGTCCAGCGGATAGTGCCCCGCCAGCACCGTCGGCAGCTCCTGTGGCAGCTCGGCGAGCCGGCGCTCGGTCTCCTCGACCCGGGCCCGGCACCAGTCCTCGCGGGTCGGGTAGGGGTCGGGGTGCAGCAGGTACTCGTCGTTGCAGACGACGCCGGTGCCGTGCGCGTACGCGAGGCCCTCCTCCTTCGTGGCACAGCCGGCCGGCAGGAAGGAGTAGTCGTACAGCAGGAACAGCGGCGCGACGACGACCGGGCCGCCCGGGCCCTCCCAGACGGGGTACGGGTCCTCGGGGGTGAGCACGCCCAGCTCCCGGCAGAGGCCGACGAGGTGCTCGTAGCGGGCGACCCCGCGCAGGGTGACCGGGTCCTTGGAGTGGGTCCACAGGTCGTGGTTGCCGGGGGCCCACAGCACCTTGCGGAAGCGGCCGGCGAGGGTCTCCAGCACCCAGCGGATGTCCGCGACGGTCTCCGCGATGTCACCGGCGACGATCAGCCAGTCCTCGTCCGTCTCGGGCCGCATCTTCTCGACGAGCTCGCGGTTCTCCGGATACGAGATGTGCAGGTCGCTGATGGCCAGCAACTGCCCGGCACCGGCCGTGGACTCCACCCCGTACCCCTTCCGATCATGTCGTCGGTCCCCACCACAGCACATTTCGAGGGCCGGGAACAAGAACACCCGCCCGGGGGCCGGCGCCGGGTTTCGGGCCGTCAAGGAAACCGGCGGGGACGGTGCAGGAAAACGCGCGTGGACAGGACGGGGAAATCCGTAACACTCGCGTTGCACGCGGGGCCCCTCGAAAGCCGTATGATCCCCCCAACACCACCGCCACGAACTTCCCTTCGTCCAGGGCGGTTTGGTGTCCCTCCAACCAACCTGCCCGGGCACGGGCCCGCTGCGCCCTGCCCGAAAACCCCGAAAGGCGGCTTTAATGCGCTCTCGCGTACGCGTCTGGCTCAACCGCACGTACGCGGAGAACGTGTTCTTCATGGAGCAGCTGCGGAGAAATCCCAGCGACCGGGCGGTCGAGATCCACGCGACGCACGGTGACGCCGACTCCCCCGTGCTGGCCGCCGCCGACACCGCCGACCTGGAGCCGGAGGGCCTGTCCCCGGCCGCCTACGTCGAGTACGCCCTCGACCAGTGCCAGCGTCGTGGCATCGATGTCTTCGTGCCCCGGCTGCACCAGTCGGCGATCGTGGCCCACCGGGCCGACTTCGAGGCGGTCGGCACGGCCCTGCTGGCGCCGACGCCGGAGGGCACCGCGGTCTTCGAGGACAAGGCGACCGCGTACGAGGCGGTGAGCTCGGTGGGCGTCCCGGTGCCGCCCTGGTCGCGGGTCCGGACGGCGGACGAACTCGTCGCGGCGGTCGAGAAGTTGGAGGCCGACGGCCACAAGGCCTGCTTCAAGCCGGCCGCCGGTGCGGGTGGGGTCGGCTTCCGCGTGATCACGCGCGCCCCCTTCTCGCTCTTCCACCTCAACGGCTTCCCCGGCCCCTACGTCCAGCTCGACCTGGTCGTGGACGCGCTGCGGCGGGCCGAGGAGCCGGTGGACTGGCTGGTGATGCCGCGACTGGAGGAGCCGGAGGTGTCCGTCGACTGCCTCACCGGTCCGGACAACCGCATCCGGCTGGCCGTGGGCCGCACCAAGAAGGGGCGCCGGCGCGGGTTCACCCTCGACGAGCAGTGGCTGAAGCCGGCGCGGATCATCGCCGAGGGGTTCGGGCTGCACTACCTGTCCAACATCCAGTTCCGGATGTACGGCGACCAGCCGGTGCTGCTCGATGTCAACACGCGGCCGGCCGGGGGGTTGCACCAGCTGTCGCTCTGCGGGGTCAACGCGCCCTGGGCGGCCGTGCAGTTGGCGCTGGGCGAGGACCCCGGGGTGATCGAGCCGCCGTTCCTGGGGCAGGACTACGCGGTGGTGTCGGGGCCGAAGCCCGTACTCCCGTCGGTTCCCGTGCAGCGTGAGGAGGCCGACGTGGTGCTGGCGCCGGCGTTGCCGGTGGAAGTGGAGTCGGTGGACGCTGCGGCTGCGGTGTTGCCGCTCTAGGTTGGCGGCCGGGTGCTGCGCCGTCGTGGTTGCTCGCGCAGTTCCCCGCGCCCCTGAAGGGGCGCTACAACTCACCGGTATGGACCAATTCACGTTCGCCTTCTTGACAGGTGGATTGGTCCAGACCAAATTTGTTGCGCACATCCTTGCACCTTGGTGCAACTCCCGAACACCCCCATTCTTTCAGGGAGATCGCGTGCGCAACTCGCTCAGACGTTCCAGACGCCGGATATTCGCCCTGCTCGGGTCGGCCGCTCTCGCGCTCGCCGGGGCCATCGCGCTGCCCGGTACCGCGCAGGCGGCCAACGTCCTGTCCAACCCCGGCTTCGAGTCGGGGAGTCTCTCGCCGTGGTCCTGCTCCGGGAACCTCGGCTCGGTCGTGTCCTCTCCCGTGCACGGCGGCTCGAAGGCGCTCGCGGGGGCCGCGAGTTCCAGTGACAACGCCCAGTGCACGCAGACCGTCGCGGTGCAGCCCAACTCCACGTACTCGCTCAGCGGCTGGGTCCGCGGCTCCTACGTCTATCTCGGGGTGACCGGCGGCGCGTCCACCTGGACGACCTCGGCCTCCCAGTACAGCCAGCTGACGGTGTCCTTCACCACCGGGGCCTCGCAGACCAGCGCCCAGATCTACGTCCACGGGTGGTACGCCCAGGGGACGTACTACGCCGACGACATCAGCCTCGACGGGCCCGGCGGCAGCTCCGACACCCAGGCGCCGACCGCGCCCACGAACCTCACCTCCACCGGGAAGACCTCCTCCAGCGTGTCCCTGTCGTGGTCGGCGGCGACGGACAACGTCGGGGTGGCGGCGTACGACGTCTACCGCGGGTCGACCCTGGCGACGAGCGTCTCCGGGACCTCCGCCACGGTGAGCGGGCTGTCGGCCAGTACGGCGTACACGTTCACGGTGAAGGCGCGGGACGCGGCCGGGAACGTGTCGGCCGCCTCCAACTCCGTCTCCGTGACGACGAGTGCGGGCACCGGCGGCGGGACCGGGTTCAAGCAGGCCGCGCCCTACCTCTACGAGGGCTGGGGCGACCCGCCGAACCCGGCGACCGTGATGAACGCGACCGGCATCAAGAACTTCACCATGGCCTTCGTGCTGGACTCCGGCGGCTGCACCCCGGCCTGGGACGGCAGCCGCGCGCTCACCGGCGGCGCCGACCAGACCGCGATCAACCAGATCCGGGCGGCCGGCGGCGACGTCACCCCGTCGTTCGGCGGCTGGCAGGGCAGCAAGCTCGGCGCCAACTGCTCCTCCGCGAGCGCGCTGGCCGGGGCGATCCAGAAGGTGATCGACGCCTACGGCCTCAAATCCGTGGACATGGACATCGAGAACACGGACGAGTTCGAGAACGAGGCCGTGCAGGCGAAGATCCTGACCGCCCTGAAGACGGTCAAGGCCAACAACGCCGGGCTGAAGACGATCGTCACCTTCGGGACGTCCACCACCGGCCCGACGTACTACGGCAACCGGCTGATCGAGCAGGCCCAGTCGATCGGCGCCGACATCGACGTCTTCACGATCATGCCGTTCGACTTCGGCGGCGGCTCCGACATGTACGGCAACACCGTGGCCGCGGCCGAGGGGCTGAAGACCAAGCTGAAGTCCACGTTCGGCTGGGACGACGCGACGGCCTACGCGCACATCGGGATCTCCGGCATGAACGGGCTGTCCGACCAGCAGGAGAACACCACCCCGGCGATCTGGACGCAGATCCGTGACTGGGGGAACTCGCACCACATCGCCCGGCTCGCGTTCTGGGCGGCGAACCGGGACCGCGGCTGCGCGGGCGGCGGTGTGGTGAGCAACTGCTCCGGGATCAGCCAGAGCGACTGGCAGTTCACGTCGATCACGGCCGGCTTCACCGGCTGAGCGAGGAGAGACCGACCGGCGTGGGGATGCCTAGACCGGGTATCCCCACGCCTTCGCCATCTCGGCGAGCCGGGGCGGGAGTTCGGCGTCCGGGTCGGCCTGGCGGGCGGCCTGGACCCTGCCGGACCTGATCTCCCTGCTCCAGTCGCCGAGCTTCGGCCTGAAGGTGCCGTGGTCCTGCTCGCCGTAGTCGAGCATGCCGCTCTCCCACGGGACGCCGAGGTACTCGCACAGGCCCCGGGTGACCCGCTCCGGGTCGGCGGTGAGGTCCTCGTACGTGATCACGTGGGCACCGGTGAGGCTCTGGCGGGCCTCTTCGAGCTTCTCCGCGTAGCCCAGGACCTCGGCGCGGATCGCCTCGTGGTCGGGGTCGGCGCGGCGGCTGGTCAGGGACTGGATGACGGCGCCGGGGTGGCGCAGCAGCAGGATGAACCGGGCCTCGGGCCAACATCGGTGCAGCCGCGGCCAGATGAGCGTGTTCGGCGGCGTCTTGTCGACGATGACGTCCTTGCCGCTGCGGCTGAGCTCCAGGTGCAGCACCCGGTCCCACAGCACGTGCTCCAGTTCCTCACGGTCGAGGGCGAGCTCCTTCATGGCGTCCGCCGTGAACTCCCGGGACATGCGGACGTGCACCGTGCGCAGGTGCATCTCGTGCGGGGCGCGGATGCGGCTGTGGCTGTTCAGCAGGACGCGCAGCAGCGTGGAGCCGGAGCGCACCGAGGAGAGCACGAAGGCCGGGGACCGCACCAGGCGCGGGGCGAGCGGGGCCGTGTAGCCGTCGTCGGGGTCCTGCCGCGGGCGCTCGGCGGGACGCTGGGTCGGGATGGCGTCGAGGGTCTTGCGCGGCGGGCTCACCGCCTGCGCCATGAGCCGGCCCCGGCGCTTGAGCCCCTTGGCGATCGCTGACATTCGCGGGTCTCGCACGGTGATGCCTTTCTGTCGTCCCTGCCGTCCCGCATCCCAGGGGTGCCAGGCGAACTCAAGGTGTCCAAGAGGGAAACCGACAGGGTCACGGCGGCCCGAAAAGCCGCCGTGACCAGCACACTTACCGTTCTCTTAATTCTTCATACGAGAAATCCTGGCCTATGACTCGAACCGGCTCAGAACCGTCCGGATCCGCGGTACAGCTCCAGCTCCCCGTCCAGTTCGACGGCGAGGACGGTGGCGTACGGGTCGAGGTCGGCCGCGGCCGGCGGGTCGATCCACAGCACACCGACCGCCTCGTGCAGTCCGCCGACCACCCGGTGGCCGAGTTCGGTGCCGGTGCCCAGGACGGTGACCCTGCGGACCGCCGTCGCGAGGCCCCGGACGCCGATCTCGGCGCGCGGGACGTCGAACAGGGTGAGGTAGAGGGTGCGCCGGTCGGCGGAGAGGGTGCTCGGGCCGTAGTGGTGCCCGGCCGGCAGACCGCGCCCCGTCCCGTACACCGCCTCCGCGTGCCTGCGGATCCACTCCCCCAGCCCTTCGAGCCGCTCGACCTGCGGCTGCGGGATGGTGCCGTCCTCCATGGGGCCGACGTCGAGCAGCAGGTTGCCGCCGCCCCCGATGGTCTCGGTGAAGTAGCGGATCAGCTGGGCGAGCGACTTGTGGTTGTCGTCGTGGTGCTGGTACCCCCACGAGTCGTTGATCGTCAGGCACAGCTCCCACGGGCCGTCCGGCGGCACGATGGGGGCGCCCTGCTCGGGCGTCGCGTAGTCGCCCTCGCTGAGCATGCGCGCGTTGAAGACGACATGCGGGACGTACGAGCGGATCAGCGCGGCGAGTTCGGGGATCCGCCACTGCTCCTCGCTGCGGTCCCACTCCCCGTCGAACCACATCAGGTCCGGCCGGAAGCGGGAGGCCAGCTCCGTTATCTGGCCGTCCCGGTAGGCGATGAAGCGTTCCCAGGCCGCCAGGTCCTCGTCCTCGGCCGCCACCTCCGAGTACCGGTTGTCCTCCAGCTCCGGCGGGCGGCCCGGCTTGCGGGTGGAGGCGTAGTCGGGGTGGTTCCAGTCGGAGTGCGAGTAGTAGAGGCCGACCTTGAGGCCGTGCGCGCGCAGCGCCTCGGCGTAGGGGCCGAGGTAGTCCCTGCCGAGGTTGAGGTCGCCGTACCCGGTGTCCCAGAGGGCCACACCGTCGTGGTGACGGCTGGTGAGCACGGCGTACTTCGCGCCGGCGCGGGCGAACAGGTCCGCCCACGCCTCCGGGTCGTACTTGGCTCCGGTGAAGCGGTCCAGCTGGGACATGTACTGGTCGTGCGGGACGATGTCGTCGTAGAAGGACCAGGATTCCTGGACCCCGTCCACGGCGTAGATGCCCCAGTGCACGAAGATCCCCAGCTTGGCGTCGGTGAACCAGGGTTGCATGGCCATCCGGTCAGCTCCTCTGCAGCCGGAGGGTGAGGATCTGGAAGGGGCGCAGCGTGACGGAGACGGTGTCACCGTCCACGTCGGCGTCCTCCAGCGGGCGCTCCAGCAGGTCGGTCACCCGGGCGCCGGCCAGCGGGAAGCCCGTGCGCAGGACGCCCTGGGCGCGGCCGCCGCGGGACTCGTAGAGGCGGACCACGACATCGCCGGAGGCGTCGTCGGCGAGCTTGACCGCCTCGACGGTAACGCCCTCGCCCGCCACCGAGACGACCGGCTGCGGCTCGCCGGCCGCGTCGGCCACCCGCAGCGGGAGGTTGAGGGCGTAGCCCTCGGCCACCGCGTCCCCGATGGTGGCACCGGGCAGCAGCGCGTAGGTGATGCGGTGGCGGCCCTGGTCGGCGCCCGGGTCCGGGACACGCGGGGCGCGCACCAGGGAGAGCCGGACCGTGGTGGTCGTACCGCCGTCCTCGCGGACCGTGCGGGAGACGTCGTGGCCGTACGTCGAGTCGTTGATGACGGCGACGCCGTAGCCGGGCTCCCCGATGTGCACCCAGCGGTGGCCGGAGACCTCGAAGCGGGCCGCCTCCCAGCTGGTGTTGGTGTGCGTGGGCCGCTGGACGTGGCCGAACTGGATCTCGGCCGAGGAGTGCGCGGCACGGATGTCCACCGGGAAGCCGGCCTTGAGGAACTTCTCGGCCTCGTGCCAGTCGATGTCCGTCTCGAAGTCGATCCGGGGGCTGCCGGCGCGGACGCTGATCGTCTGGGTGATCGTCGAGCCGTTGCCGAAGGGGCGCGTGACGCGGATCGAGCCGAGCAGCGGGTCGGTGTCGGCGACGGTGATCTCGGAGGGGTCGAGCAGGTCGGTGTAGCGGTTCTTGTAGTGCTTGTCGACGTCCCAGGCGTCCCAGTAGTTCGGGAGGTCGGTGTGCAGGCGGAGCAGGTTGCCCTGGCCGGCGAGGACCTCGCGGTTCGCGCGCAGGTCGTACACCGACGACAGGGTGCCGTCCTCGGCGATCTCCACCCGGACCAGTCCGTTGTCGATGACCCGGCCTTCGACCGTCACCGGCCGCGGGGCGTCGGCGGCGGCCGTCAGCGGCGCGCTGCCGCTCGCCGGGACCTCGACGTACACCGGGGTGCCCGCGGCGTCCCGGACGACCTCCGCGCGGGCGTAGGGGCTGGTGTTGAAGACGCGGGCCGTGCCGCCGCCCAGGGCGGTGACCGCCTCGGTGGTGAGCGCCTCCAGTTCCTCGGCGACCCGGGCGTACTCGGCCTCGGCCTCGCGGTGCACCCAGGCGATCGAGGAGCCGGGCAGGATGTCGTGGAACTGGTGGAGCAGGACCGTCTTCCAGAGCCGGTCGAGCTTCTCGTGCGGGTAGCGGTAGCCGGGCGCGTGCAGCGCGGACGTGGTCGCCCACAGCTCGGCCTCGCGGAGCCTGTGCTCGCTGCGCCGGTTGCCCTGCTTGGTGCGGGCCTGCGAGGTGTAGGTGGCGCGGTGCAGCTCCAGGTAGAGCTCGCCGACCCAGACCGGGGCGTCCTCGTACTCGGCGCGGGCCTTGGCGAAGAAGGCGTCCGGGTGCTCGACCTCGACGCGCGGGGAGCCCTCCAGGTCCTTCAGGCGGCGGGCCCGCTCCATGATCTCGCGGGTGGGGCCGCCACCGCCGTCGCCCCAGCCGAACGGGGCCAGCGAGCGCGTCGCGCCGCCCTTCTCGGCGTAGTTGCGGACCGCGCGGGACATCTCCTCGCCGCTGAAGCGGGCGTTGTAGGTGTCCACGGGCGGGAAGTGCGTGAAGATGCGGGTGCCGTCGATGCCCTCCCACCAGAAGGTGTGGTGGGGGAACTTGTTGGTCTGGTTCCAGGAGATCTTCTGGGTGAGGAACCACTCGTTGCCGGCGAGCTTGGCGATCTGCGGGTAGGCCGCGTTGTAGCCGAAGGAGTCCGGCAGCCACACCCCCTTGGTCTCGACCCCGAAGTGCTCCATGAAGAACCGCTTGCCGTGGACGAACTGGCGGGCGACCGCCTCGCCGCCCGGCAGGTTGCCGTCGGACTCCACCCACATGCCGCCGACCGGCGCCCACTGGCCCTTCTTGACCGACTCCTGGATCCGGGCCCAGACCTGCGGGTAGTTGTCGCGGACCCACTCGTACTGCTGGGCCTGCGAGCAGGCGAAGACGAACTCCTCGTACTCGTCCGCCAACGATGTCACGTTGGAGAAGGTGCGGGACGTCTTGCGCTTGGTCTCGCGGATCGGCCACAGCCAGGCCGAGTCGATGTGGGCGTGGCCCACGCCGGAGACGATGTGCGCGCTGGCGTGCGCGGGCTTCGACAGGACCGGTTTCAGGGCCTCGCGGACGGCGGCGGCCGAGCCGGAGATGTCGTCCAGGTCGAGCAGGTCCATCGCGTGGTCGAGGGCGTGCATGATCTCGTGGCGGCGCGGGTCGTGCTCGCCGAGTTCCAGCATCAGCTCGCGCAGCACCTGGACGTCCAGGTCGAGGTGCCAGACGTCCTCGTCGAGGACGGCGATGTCGGCACGCCTGAAGGTGTAGAGCGGCTTGTCGCCGGCCGTCAGGACGTCACCCAGAGGCGTGGGCCCCACGAAGTCGTTGGCGAGGATGTCGGGGTTGGAGGCGGCCTCGACCAGGTAGTCGATCACTTCGCCGCCGGTCGCCGGGTTGGCGATCGCCACGTACTGGTTGAGCGGGTTGACCGCCTTCAGGGGGGTCCCGTCGGTGAGGTGGACCAGGGCCTCGGCCTGGTTGCCCGGCCAGTCGCCGACGAAGCCGAGGTCGATGACGGCCTCGACGCGGCGGCCCGCGAATGCAGCGGGCACCTGCCCGCGCATCCGGAACCAGGTGGTGCCCCAGGGCGGGCCCCACGGGGTGTCCATCGCGAACGGCTCGTACGCGGCGGCCGCGGCCTCCTCGAAGGGCACCGGCTCCCCGGGTGCCTGCCAGGCGGACACCTCGAAGGGGACGGTGGCCGCGTAGATCGCGGGCTTGATGCGCTGGTTGTGGAGGCGCTCTACGCGCTCCTCGATCCGGCGGCGTTCGTCGTGCATGGGAAGTCTCCAGAAGAGGGATGGAAAGCGCTTTCCGAGCGGCTGGCTACTTAAGATACGCGAGGCCGGGGTGCACCTCGGTGTACCCCTCCACCAGGCGCCGGGCGACGTTCACCGAGTCGACCAGCGGGTGCAGCGCGAACGCCTTCACGGCCGTCGTGCGGGAGCCGGACTCGGCTGCGGCGAGCACCTCGCGCTCGACCGCCTTGACCGCGCAGACCAGGCCGGTGGCGTGGTCGGGCAGCGGGGCGACGGCGACCGGGTGGGCGCCGTTGGCGTCGACCAGGCAGGGCACCTCGATGACGGCCTCGCCGTCGAGCGCCGAGAGGGTGCCGCGGTTGCGGACGTTGAGGATCAGAGTGGTGCGCTCGTCGCGGGCGATGGCCCGCATCAGGGCCAGGGCGACCTTCTCGTACCCGCCGGAGAGGTCGTCGGCGTCGCGCTCGCCGGCGCCGGCCGTCTCCCGGTTCTCCGCCATGTAGGTGGCCTCGCGCTCGGCGCGGGTGCGGTCCCAGACGTCCAGGGCCCTGGCACCCGGATCGGTCACCGCCTCGTAGAAGTGCGCCTGCTGGTCGCGCAGGAAGGCGCCGCGGGTCCGCTCGGCCTGCTGGTAGGCGCGGACGGCCTCGCGGTTGAAGTAGTAGTAGTGCAGGTATTCGTTGGGGATGGCACCGAGGGACTGCAGCCAGTCGACGCCGAAGAGCTTGCCCTCCTCGAAGGAGCCGAGCAGGTCGGGGTCGGCGAGCAGGCGCGGGAGCTCGTCGCGGCCGGCGATGTGCAGGCCGCGCACCCAGCCGAGGTGGTTGAGGCCGACGTAGTCGATCCAGGCCTCCTTCGGGTCCCCGCCGAGGACGCGCGCGATCCGGCGGCCGAGGCCCACCGGGGAGTCGCAGATGCCGATGACGCGGTCGCCGAGGTGCCGGGACATGGCCTCGGTGACCAGTCCGGCGGGGTTGGTGAAGTTGATGACCCAGGCGTCGGGGGCGAGCCGGGCGACCCGCCGGGCGATGTCGACGGCGACGGGCACGGTCCGCAGGCCGTAGGCGATGCCGCCGGCGCCGACCGTCTCCTGGCCGAGGACGCCCTCCGCGAGGGCCACCCGCTCGTCGTTCGCCCTGCCCTCCAGGCCGCCCACCCGGATCGCCGAGAAAATGAAGTCGGCACCGGTGAGGGCCTCGTCCAGGTCGGTCGTGGCGGTCACGGCGGGGGCGCCCGGGACGCCGGCCGCCTGTTCGGTCAGGACCCGGGCGACCGCGGACAGCCGGCCGGCGTCGAGATCGTGCAGCACGACCTCGGTGACCCGCCCCTCGGCCCGGTCCGTCAGCAGTGCGCCGTACACGAGCGGCACGCGGAACCCGCCGCCGCCCAGAATCGTCAGTTTCACGCTTGAGCCTTTCCTGCCAGGACCACCTCGACACCGGCCTCCTCAAGGGCGGCTCGGGTCGCCGGATCCACCGGCGCGTTGGTCACCACCTTGTCCAGGTCCCCGGGACCGCAGACCTTCGCCATGCCCGTGCCCGGGAACTTGGCGGCATCGGCGAGCAGCACGACCTTGTCGCTCGCCCCGATCATGGCGCGCTTGACCGGCACCTCCACGACCGTCGTGTCCATCACCTGCCCGCCCGGCCGCACCCCGCTGGTGCCGAGGAACAGCCAGTCGGCGTGCAGCTGGCGCAGGTTGTCCTCGGTGAGGAAACCGACCAGGGAGCGGTACTCGCGGCGGAGCATGCCGCCGAGCAGCACCAGTTCGATGCCCTCGTCGTCGGCGAGCTCCTCGTACACCACCAGGTTGCTGGTGATGACGGTGAGGCGGCGGCCGTGCAGCTGGCGGGCGAGCCGGAAGGCCGTGGTGCCGATGTCGAGCAGCACCGACTGGCCGTCCTGCACCAGAGCCGCGGCGCACGCGGCTATGGCGTCCTTCTCGGCCACGCGCACCTCGGCCACCTCGGCGAAGGGCTGGTCGCCCTCGTCGACGACGGCGCCGCCGTGGACACGCGTGAGCAGCCCGTCCTCCTCCAGTTTGACCAGGTCACGCCTGATCGTGGCCGGGCTCACACCCAGCTGTTCGGAGAGGTCGGTCACAGCCGCGGGGCCACCGGAGCGAAGGGCCCGCAGGATGAGTTGGTGTCGTCGTTCTGCCAGCACGCGGCGAACACTACTCGTCATCTTCAATCAAATCCATGCTCAGTTCTGCTCGGGTATTGACCAATCTCTTCGATCGGCGCACGATTCCGGTCATCGAAAATGACGAGTTTTGACGAGAGGCTGCGCGCGTGGACGACGACAGGCCCGATGTGCTGCTGACCGGGCTCCTCTTCTACGACCTCGTCCTCACCGGGCTGGGAAAGCCGCCGACACCGGGTGAGGAGATCTGGACGGGCGGCATGGGCTGCGGCCCCGGCGGCATCGCGAACCTCGCGGTGGCCGCGGCCCGCTTCGGCCTGCGCACCTCGCTGGCCACGGTCTTCGGGGACGACTTCTACGGCGAGTACTGCCGGGACGTCCTGTGCGACCAGGAGGACATCGACCTCTCGCTCTCCCGCACCGCGGACGACTGGCCCACCCCCGTCACCGTCTCGCTCGCCACCGGTCACGACCGGGCCCTCGTCACCCACGGCCAGGAACCCCCGTACTCGCAGGACACACTGATGGGCGACCCGCCCGAGGCGCGCACCGCGCTCGTGCACATCGAGGCCGAGCCGCGCGAGTGGATCGCCAAGGCCGCGGCGAACGGCACCCACGTCTACGCCGACGTCGGCTGGGACCCCACCCAGGAGTGGTCCCGCGACCTCCTCGACCAGCTCGCCCTGTGCCACGCCTTCCTCCCCAACGAGACCGAGGCGATGGCGTACACCCGCACCGACAGCGCGGTCGCGGCCCTCGGCACGCTCGCGGAGCTGGTGCCGGTGGCGGTCGTCACCCGGGGCGGGGACGGCGCGGTGGCCGTCGACCAGACCACCGGCGAGTACGCCGAGGTCCCGGCCCTCCCCGTGGAGGTCCTGGACGCCACCGGCGCCGGGGACGTGTTCGGCGCGAGCTTCGTCACGGCCTCCCTCGGCGGCTGGCCGCTGACCGAGCGGCTGCGGTTCGCGGTCCTCGCGGCCGGGCTCTCCGTCCGGCACCACGGCGGCGCCCTCGCGGCCCCCGGCTGGTACGGCGTCGACCGCTGGTGGCGCTCGCTGACCGATCCCGAACTGAAGAAGGCCTACGGCTTCCTCGCCGACCGCCTGCCGGCGGACGTGGGCCCCCCGGTGCACCACGCGCCCGTCACCCCGCCCGCCCGGCCGCACTGACCCCCACCGGTTCACGGCCGCCCCCGGACCCCACCGCTTCACAGCCCCACAGCCCCACAGCTCAACGCCCCTCAGTACCACGAACAGGAACAACAGGAGTGACCCGTGGACCTTTCACGTAGAGGCTTCCTCCAGGCCGCCGCACTCACCGCGGCCGCGTCCGGACTGACCGTCGCCTGCGGCAGCGGCTCGGGATCGGGCGGTACCAAGAACGGCAAGAACCTCACCCTGTGGTACTGGGGCGGTGCGCTCAGCGACAAGGTGGTCGCGGAGGCGAAGACCCACTTCAGCGGTTCGGTGAAGCTGACCGCCTCCTCCATCGGCGGCGACTTCAAGCAGAAGCTCACCACCACCCTCGCCGCGGGCGGCTCCTCCGTGCCCGACATCACCGGCATCAAGGGCGAGGACATGGCGTCCTTCCTGCCCAACGCCGACCGCTTCCTCGACCTGAACGACCTCGGCTTCGAGAAGGTCTCGTCCCAGTACCTGGACTGGAAGACCAAGCTCGCCCAGACCAAGGACGGCAAGCAGATCGGCTTCCCGATCGACATCGGCCCCACCGCGCTCTTCTACCGCGAGGACCTGTTCGCCAAGGCCGGCGTGGCCACCGACCCCGCCAAGGTCGCCGACCTGGTCAAGACCTGGGACGACTACTTCACGCTCGGCACCGAACTGCAGAAGAAGAACCCCGGCACCTTCCTGGTCAACAACATCAGCTCCGTCTTCAACATCGCGGTCGGCCAGGGCACCCAGCGGTTCATCGACAAGAACAACCACTTCATCGGTGACCAGGACCACATCCGCAGCGCGTGGACGACGGCGATCCGCCCCTACACCCTGGGCATCGACGCCAAGATCAACGACAACTCCTGGAACGCGGCCGTCGGCAAGAGCCTCCTCACCGAACTGGGCGCGGCCTGGCACGCGCTGGACATCGAGCAGGCGGCGCCCCAGACCAAGGGCAAGTGGCGGGTCTGCGCAAACCCCGTCGGACCGTCCAACCAGGGCGGCTCCTACCTGGCGCTGCCCCGGCAGTGCCGGAACCCCGAGGAAGCTTTCAAGATCATCAGCTGGATCCTCAGCCCCACCAACGACGCCCGCGGCTTCACCGACGCGGCCATCTTCCCCGCCGCCCCGGCCGCGTACGCCATGCCGGCCATGACCGGCCCCGACGCCTTCTTCGGCGGCCAGAAGATCATCGAGGTCTTCGGACCGGCCGCCAAGGCCATACCGGACAGCTACGAGGCACCGGCCGACGCGGCCGTCATGGCCCCGTACATGACGGAACTGACCAACATCGAGGCCAAGGGCAAGAAGCCCGACGACGCCTGGAACGACGCGGTCAGCCAGGCCAAGCAGATCGCCCGGCGTCAGGGGGTGAACTGAGGTGACGTCACCTCCGGTCACCGGTCCCGCCGCGGTGCCCGAGCACCGCGGCGGGCCGGGCCCGGCCCGGTTCCGCCCGCGGCGCGCCACGCCCGCCGGCACCACCACCCGGCCCAGGCGGCGCGGGCCGCTGTCGTACTGGCGGCAGTACCTCGCGATCTCGCCCTTCTACCTGATCTTCGCCGCGTTCTCCTTCTTCCCGGTCTTCTACTCGCTGTACCTGGCCTTCCAGCGCTGGGACGGGCTCGGCGACATGCAGTTCGTGGGCCTCCAGCAGTTCAGGTTCCTGTGGTCGGACCCGGTCTTCTGGCTGTCGATCCGCAACACCCTGGTGATCTGGGTGCTGTCCACCGTGCCCACCCTCCTGGGCGCCCTGGTGCTGGCGACGCTGCTGCACTCGGTGCGCCGATTCAAGGGCTTCTACCGGATCGCCCTCTACGTGCCGAACGTCACCTCGATCGTGGCGGTGGCGATCTTCTTCGGCGCCGTGTTCAGCAACAACTTCGGTCTGGTCAACGCGATCCTGGGCACGGTCGGCATCTCGCCCGTGCCCTGGCTGAGCAACCCGTGGCTGATCAAGGTGGTCATCGCGCTGCTGATGACCTGGATGTGGACCGGCTACAACATGATCATCTACCTGGCCGGTCTCCAGGCGATCCCGGCCTCGATCTACGAGGCGGCGAAGGTCGACGGCGCCGGCCCGGTCCGCACGTTCTTCCAGATCACCGTCCCGATCATGCGGCCGATCATCCTGTTCACCGTCATCATCTCGACGATCAACGGTCTGCAGAGCTTCAGCGAACCCCAGGTCCTGTTCGCCAGCAACGCCGCCAACGCGAACCTCGGCGGCCCGGGACAGGCCGGTCTGACCACGCTGCTGTACTTCTACCAGTCGGCCTTCCTCAACAACGACTACGGCTACGGCGCGGCCATCGTGTGGGCCTTCTTCCTGCTGATCATCGTCCTCGTCGCCGTCAACTGGCGCATCACCCAACGAGGGAGGAAGCCGTGACCACAGCCGACCCGACAGCCGACCCGACGCGGCCGGCCCCGCGCGCGAGGCGGCTGCGCCGCCCCAAGGGCCTGACCGCGCACATCATCCTCATGGCGGCCGTCCTGCTCTCGGTCTTCCCGTTCCTGTGGACGATCGTCATGGCGACCAACACCACCCAGGACATCTACAAGAGCCCGCCGAAGTTCACCTTCGGCTCGCACCTGCTGGAGAACATCCGGCACGTGCTGAACACCATCGACTTCTTCGGGTCGATGCTCAACACGGTCATCGTCGCGACCGTCACCACCGTCCTGGTGCTCTTCATCGACTCGCTGGCGGCCTTCACCTTCGCGAAGTTCGACTTCCCCGGCCGCAAGGTGCTCTTCGGCACACTGCTGCTGTTCATGATGCTGCCGCTGCAGCTGGCGATCCTGCCGCAGTTCATCCTCATGTCGAACATCGGCTGGGTCGGCATGCTCAAGGCGCTGGTCCCGCCCGCCCTGGCCAACGCCTTCGGCATCTTCTGGCTGCGCCAGTACATCGAGAACGGCGTGCCCGACGAACTCCTCGACGCCGCGCGCATCGACGGCGCCGGATTCTTCCGGCAGTACTGGAACATCGCGCTGCCGATGATCAGGCCCGCGCTGTCCTTCCTCGCCATCTACGCCTTCGTCGGCGCCTGGAACGACTACGTCTGGCCGCTCGTCGTGCTCACCAACCCCGACCACGTGACCCTCCAGGTGGAGCTGGCCCAGCTCAACGTCGGCCACACCACCGACTACAGCATGGTCATGGCCGGGGTGCTGATGGCCTCCCTGCCGCTGGTGCTGGTGTTCGCCATATTCGCCCGCGGTTTCATCGCCGGCGCCACCGAAGGCGCCGTGCAGGGCACCTGACCCGCGCGGGCCGGCCCGGCCCGCGCGGTACGCGCGAGACAGAGGGAGGGATCCGGTGACGGACGCCGACGCCGAGCGGACGCCAGGAGCAGAGGGTAAGGGGCCCTCGGCCCGCCTGCCGTTCGCCCGGCGCCGTGCCGTGTCCGCCGGGCCGGACGGCGCCCGGCGCGCGAGAGTGCTCGTGGTGGGCATGGACGGGCTGCGCCACGACCGGCTGGCCCTCTCCCCGGCACACGCACCCGTCCTGCACGCCCTGATGGCCGCCGGCGCCCACGGCACCAGCCTGCTGCCCTACGGCGAGGCGGACGGCCAGGCCGCGGACGGGCCGGCCACCAGCATGGCCTACACCGACTCCGGCCCCGGCTGGTCGAGCGTGCTGACCGGGGTGTGGCCGGACCGTCACGGCGTGACCGGCAACGACTTCCACGGCGCCGACTACGGCCGCCACCCCGACTTCCTCACCCGCGCGGCCGCCGCCCGCCCCGGCCTGCGCACCGCCGCCGTGGTCTCCTGGCCGGAGCTGGTCCACCGCGGCACCCTCGGCCCCGCCATCGGCTGCCGCATCCACTACGACGGCGAGCGCGACGGCTACCTCGCCGCGGACGACCTCGTCGCACGCACCGCCGTCCGCCGGCTCGCCGAGCACGACCCGGACCTGCTGTTCGTGTACTTCGGCGGCACCGACGAGGCCGGCCACGCCACCGGCCCGCTCTCCCCCGCCCACGACGCCGCCCTGCTCGCCCAGGACACCCACCTCGGACGCCTGCTGGCGGCGATCGACGCCCGGCGCCGCGGCGAGCGGTGGACCGTAGTGGTCACCACCGACCACGGTCACCTCGACACCGGCGGCCACGGCGGCGACACGCGTGCCGAACGTGAGGTCTTCGTGATCCTCGCCGAGCCCGGCGCGCCCGGCGGCACCCTGCTCGACACCCCCCGCCTCATCGACATCGCCCCCACCGTCCTGGACCGGCTCGGCATCCCCGTCGACCCCGCCTGGGGCTGGGAAGGACGCGTCCTGCCCAGGCCCGCCACGTCACCCACATCACCCACGTCACCAGAGAAGTGAGCCACCCGCCGATGAACGGTCCGTCGATCCCCGGGGCCCGGCCCGCCGATCCCCTGATCGCCCTCCGCCCCTGGGAAGCCCCCGAGGTGACCTCCTGGGGGCGGCTCCCCATGAACGCCGTCGACCGGCGCACCGGAGTACTCCCCCTGGACGGCGACTGGCGTTTCCAGTTGCTGCCGGCTCCGGACGCGCCGGTCGGCGGCTCCTGGTCCACGGCCCACGTCCCGGGCGCCTGGACCGTGCAGGGCACCGACGACCTGCCGCAGTACACGAACGTCACCATGCCGTTCCGCGAGTTCCCGCCCGGCTCCCCCGCCGCCAACCCGACGGGGGTCTACGAGCGCGAGCTGGACGTGCCCGCCGAGTGGGCCGGGCGCCGGATCGTGCTCCAGGTCGGCGCCGCCGAGAGCGTGCTGCTCGTGCACGTCGACGGGCTGCCGGTGGGCGTGTCCAAGGACTCGCACCTGGCCGCCGAGTTCGACCTGACCGACGCCGTCCGCCCCGGCGCGCGGTCGGTCCTCAGGCTCACGGTCGTCAAGTGGTCGGACGCCTCGCACATCGAGGACCAGGACCACTGGTGGCACGGCGGGATCACCCGCTCGGTACTGCTCTACACCACCGACCCGTTCCGGCTCGCGGACGTGACCGTGCGGGCGCGGCGGGACGGCGAGCTGCGCGTGGACTGCCAGGTGCGCAACGCGGCCGTCGACCGGGCGCTGCCCGCCGGCTGGTACGTCACCGGGGACCTCGACGGCAAGCCGCTCGCGCAGGACGCCGAGTTCGACCGGATCAACACCGAGGACGACCGGGTCTCCGACTTCCTCGGCGAGGCCCGCATCCGCGCCACCGTGCCCGACGTGCGCACCTGGAACGCGGAGCAGCCCGAGCTGTACGGGCTGACCGTGCGGCTGCACCGCGCGGACGGCACGGTCGCCGACACGTCGTACCACCGCATCGGCTTCCGGGACGTCGAGATCGTCGGCCGGGACCTGCTCGTCAACGGCGAACGGGTGTTCATCCGGGGCGTCAACCGGCACGACTTCCACCCCCTCACCGGGCGGACGGTGTCGTACGACGACGTGCGCGCCGACCTGGTGGTGCTGAAGCGGTGCGGGTTCAACGCGATCCGCACCTCGCACTACCCGAACGACCCGGCCCTGTACGACCTCGCCGACGAACTCGGCTTCTACGTCGTCGACGAGGCGGACATCGAGTCCCACGACCACGCCCACGAGATCGCCGACGACCCGCGCTACCTCAACGCCTTCGTCGACCGGGTCTCCCGGATGGTGCTGCGCGACAAGAACCACCCCTCGGTCATCATCTGGTCGCTGGGCAACGAGTCCGACTACGGCGCCAACCACGACGCGGCGGCCGGCTGGGTGCGACGGCACGACGCGACCCGGCCGATCCAGTACGAGGGGGCGGCCAAGCGCGGCTGGGCCGACCCGGACGTGGCCTCCGACATCGCCTGCCCGATGTACGCGCCGCTGGAGGACTGTGTCGCCCACGCCCTGTCCGGTGAGCAGACCAAGCCCCTGATCCAGTGCGAGTACTCGCACGCCATGGGCAACAGCAACGGCACGCTGGCCGACCACTGGGCCGCCATCGAGTCCACTCCGGGGCTTCAGGGCGGGTTCATCTGGGAGTTCTGGGACCACGGAATTCTCCAGCGGGTGAGCGACGGAAGACCGGTCGGGCGCGCGGGCGCCGGACTGTACGACAACGGTGTCGCCGCGCCCGGCCACCGCTGGGCGTACGGCGGCGACTTCGGCGAGGCCGTGCACGACGGGGCCTTCGTCGCGGACGGGATCGTCTTCCCCGACCGCACCCCCAAGCCCGCGATGTACGAGCACCGGGAGATCGCGGCGCCGGTGCGCATCCGGTGCTTCCGGCACGAGGGCATCGTCCTCGCCAACCACCAGCACTTCCGGGGCTTCGACTGGCTGGCCGGCACCTGGGAGCTGGCGCTGGCCGACGGCCGTACCCTGACCGGGCCGGCCGAGCTGCCCGAGCTGTGCCCCGGCGAGACGGCGGCCGTGCCGCTGCCGTTCGAGGTGCCGGCGGACGGCGGCGAGGCGTGGCTGACGCTGCGGGTGACGGTCGCCGAGGACCAGCCGTGGGCACCGGCCGGTACGGAGATCTGCGCGCCGCAGATCCGGATCCGGGCGGCGGACCCGCTCGGGCCGCCGGTACCGGCGGGGCCCGCCGTCGAGGTGGACGGCGAGGGGCTGCTGGTCCACCCGCTGCTGACGGCCGCCCCGGCGCTGTCGCTGTGGCGGGCGCCCACCGACAACGACGAGCTGGGCGGGATGGCGCTGCGCTGGCGCGCCTGGGGCCTGGACCAGCTGGTGCGCAAGGTGGTCTCGGTGCGACGCGACGGCGCCCGGGTGACCGTGCTCGCGGAGTACGCCGGCACGGTCGGGGTCGTACGGCACCGGCAGGAGTTCACGCCGGTCGAGGGCGGGGTCCGGGTCGAGGAGTCGGCCGAGCTGCCCGAGGAGTTCGCGGACGTGGCCCGGGTCGGCTCGGTCTTCGAGACGGTGGGCGGGTTCGACCTGCTGGAGTGGTTCGGTCAGGGTCCCTGGGAGTCGTACCCCGACCGTGCCGCCGGAGCCCCGGTCGGCCACCACTCGGTTCCCGTGGACGAGTTGTTCACCCCGTACCTGCGGCCCCAGGAGAGCGGCGGCCGGCACGGCGTACGGCGGTTCACGCTGTCGGCTCCGGACGCCACCGGGGTCGCGGTCGAGCTGGACGGGCCCCGCCAGGTCTCCGTCAGCCGCTACCGCGCCGAGGACCTCACCGCCGTCACGCACCACGACGAACTCGTGCCGCGGGCCGGCTGCGTGGTCCACATCGACGCCGCACACCGGGGCCTCGGTACGGCATCGTGCGGTCCCGACACCTTCCCCTCCTACCTCGTCGCACCGGGCGTCCACCGCTGGAGCTGGACGCTGCGCGTGCTCTGAGACCCGTCCGCCGAGATCCGCCTTCCGAGATCCCCCCACGCCCTTCGCCGTCACTTCTGCTTACCCACGGAGCACACGTGTGTACTTCGCATGACCACCCTCAGGGCGAGGCCGCGCAGGCCGGAGCCGGACGCCGCAGTTTCCTCCGCGCGACCGCGCTGCTCGGCGCCGCCGCCACCGCCGGGGTGGCGCTGCCCACCGCCGCCGAGGCGTCCTCCGGCCGGCGGCCCGACCCGGAGAGCCGACGCTTCACCCTCGCGGTGATGCCCGACACCCAGTACCTCTTCGACGGACCGAGCATCAACCCGGCGCCCATCGAGGCGTCGCTGCGCTACCTCCTCGAACACGGCGGCGAGTCCGACGAGAACATCGTCTTCCTGTCCCACCTCGGCGATCTCACCCAGAACGGGGCGGCTGAGGAGTTCGCCGCGATCAGCAAGGCGTTCGGGATCCTCGACCGGCGCGGGGTCGGCTACAGCGTGCTGGCCGGCAACCACGACATCAGGTCGTCCACGGACGACCAGCGCGGTGCCACGCCGTACCTGGACGCCTTCGGCCCGCAGCGCTTCGAGGACAAGCCGACGTTCGGCGGGGCCTCCGCGGACGGTTACAACACCTACCACCTGTTCCGGGCGGCCGGGCGCGAGTGGCTCGTGCTGGCGCTGGACTGGCGGCTGTCGGCCAAGGGGTACGCCTGGGCGAAGGACGTCATCGCCGCGCACCCGAAGGCGCCCGTCATCCTCACCACCCACGAACTGGTCGTGGACGACGACGAGTTGTCGTCGTACGGGCAGCAGCTGTGGGACCGGCTGGTCGACGAGCACGACCAGATCTTCCTCACCCTCAACGGCCACTACTGGCCGGCCCGCCGGGCCACCCGCAAGAACGCGGCCGGCAACGACGTGCACCTGCACCTGACGAACTACCAGAACCGGTACTTCGGCGGTGCGGCGATGATCCGCCTCTACCACTTCGACCTGGACCGCGACGTCATCGACGTGGAGACGGTCTCGCCGTGGATCCTCGGCCGGGCCAAGAAGGACCTGAACGAGCTGGAGCGGCAGGAGATGGAGCTGAGCGGCGACGCGGACCGCTTCTCCGTCGACATCGACTTCGCGGCACGCTTCGAGGGCTTCGACCCGGTGCCGGTCCGCCCGGCGCGGCCTGCCTCGCAGCTGCTGGTCCGGGGCACGGCCGCCTACTGGCGGTTCGACTCGGCGGTCTCCGGCACGGTCCGTGACCTGTCCGGCAACGGCAACGACCTCACCGTGGTCTCGGTGGGCGGCGGCACGCTCGGCTGGTCGGCGGACCACCACCCGGACCAGCCGGGCCACGGCAGCCTGGAGTTCACCGGGTACAAGTCGCCGCTGAAGGGCGCCTACCTCCAGACGGTCGGTGGCGCGCCGCTCAACTCGGCGACGTTCAAGGACGGTTACACCATCGAGGCGTTCTTCCGGCTGCCCGCCGACTGGGACCCCGACCACAACGCGTGGGCCGGTGTCGTCAGCCGCCGGGGCACCGGCGGAGCCGCCGGCAAGACCGCCGACGACCCGGACGAGCCGCTGGCCACGCTGTCGCTGTCCAACGACCGCGAACCGCAGTGGGCGATGCGCCCGCTCAACCAGGAGGGCATCGCCACCAACTGGGGCCAGGAGACGCCCCTGAAGACCTGGACCCATCTCGCCGTCGTCAACGACGGCAGGCACACGACCCTGTATGTCGACGGCTGCCCGGTGGTGCGCAACCCGAAGGCCTCCGCGACGGGCATCACCTCGGTCGGCGAGCCCTGGCTGCTCGGCGGCTACACCTACGCCGACAAGATCGACCAGATCCTCCACGGCCGCCTCGGCGACGTCCGGATCGTCTCGCGGGCACTGCCCGTCTCCTCCTTCATGACCCACTGACCCCCGTTACGAGGATCATCTTCATGACCGAGCAGCAGCTGCCCGCCTGGGCCGACCCTGCCGTCTCCCCCGCCGACCTCGACGCCCAGGGCATGTCCAGGCGCGGACTCCTGCGCCGCACGGGGCTGTTCGGCGCCGCGTTCGCGCTCGGGTCGGCGGCGACCCCGGCGTTCGCGGCGTCCGGCCGGGGCCTGGGCGGGGAGGACCCCCGTCTCGCCTACCTGGTCGGCGACCACCACGTGCACTCCGTGTACAGCCACGACGCCAAGTACACGTTCTCCCAGCAGGCCCGGGCCGCCGCGACGTACGGCCTGGACTGGATGGTGTTCAACGAGCACTCCAACTTCGGGCACGCCTACTACGGCGCGAAGCTGGAGCACGCGGAGATCCTCAAGGCGCGTGCCGAGAACCCGCGCCAGCTGATCTTCCAGGGCCTGGAGTGGTACATCCCGGCCGCCGAGCACTGCACGGTGTTCGCCGCGCCAGGACCGCACGAGACCGACCTGCTCACGCAGTTCGAGCTGGCCTACGACGGCAAGCTCCTGGGCTACACCGAGGGTTCGGCGGGTGCGGCCGACACCGCCCGCAACGAGGCGCACGCAGTCAAGGCCATCCGGTGGCTGGCCGAGCAGCGCCGCACCGGCTACGTCGACGACGTCCTCGTCCTCGCCAACCACCCGCTGCGGCTCGGCATCGACTCCCCGCACGAGATGCGCAACTGGCGGGACGCGGCCGCCGAGATCATGATCGGCATGGAGGGCGCTCCCGGCGCCCAGGGTGCCGCGATCCCCGGCTGGGGCAGCGGGACGGCGATCCGCGGCGAGTACCAGAACAGCCCGTCGGCACAGTCCTGGGCGGGCTTCCCGACGGGCGCGTACGTGACGTACGGCGGCTTCGACTGGGCGACGGCGACGGTCGGCGGCCTGTGGGACGCGATGCTCTCCGAGGGCAGGCTCTTCACGATCACCACCAACTCCGACAACCACCGCACGGTCTTCGACACCTGGAAGAACGGCGACTGGCTGCCGGGGCAGAACTTCGACAACACCGGCAGGCTGCCCGACCCGGTGAACACCGACACCACGCAGCCCGGCAGCGACTTCTGGCCCGGCGAGTTCAGCCGGACCCACGTCGGCGTCACCCGGTACGGCTACCGTGCGGTGATGGCGGGCCTGCGCGCCGGCCGGGTCTGGCTGGATCACGGGCACCTGCTGGACGGCCTCGACGTCCGGCTGAAGCGGGACTGCGACCACGGCGCCGGTGTCACGCTGGGTGGCCGGCTGCGCGTCCGCAAGGGCGAGCGGATCACCCTGAACGTGACGGTGACGAGCGCGTCCCGGGTGAACCCGCACGGCATCCTGCCCCAGTTGGCGCACGTGGACGTCGTCCGGGGCGCGGTACGCGGCCCGGTCGCCGACCGCGACAGCTGGCAGGCCCCGGACACCAGGGTCGTGCAGTCGAAGGACGTGTCGGGCCGCAAGGGCACCTACACCCTGCGCATCCCGGTCACCGCGGGCGACGAGTCGTTCTACGTCCGGCTGCGCGGCAGCGACGGCAAGCGCAACGGAACGGGCTACCTGGGCGCTGCGATCGACCCGCACGGCCCGGTCCCGCACGCGCCGGGCGACGGCGACCCATGGGCGGACACGTGGTTCTACTCGAATCCGATCTTCGTGGACGTGGTGAACTGAGCCGACCTGAGCTGAGCGCCCCGTTCGGCTGCGGGCCGGCGGGGGCTGGTCGCGCAGTTCCTCCCCCAGCCTTCGGCCGGGGGTGCCCCCGGCGCCCCTTACGGGGCTCGTTGTCGGCGCCCGCCGTGCCCCCGGGGCGGCACGGCGGGCGCAGCCCTACGCGTAGAACCGCGAAAGGCTCTGCAGCACAGCCGCGGGCTTGGTCCCGCCCTCGATCTCGATCGTCCCGTCGACGGCGATCTGCACCCCGCCCGGCACGTCCTCGACCTCCGTCAGACGACCGGCCAGCCGGATCCGGGAGCCGGCCTTCACCGGGGACGGGAAACGCACCTTGTTCAGGCCGTAGTTGACCTTCGTGGTGACGCCCTGGACGTCCAGGAGCTCGGTGAACAGGGGGATGAACAGCGACAGGGTGAGGTAGCCGTGGGCGATCGGGGCGCCGAAGGGGCCGGCGGCCGCCCGCTCGGGGTCGACGTGGATCCACTGGTGGTCGCCGGTGGCGTCGGCGAAGGTGTCGATGCGGTCCTGGGTGACCTCGATCCAGTCGCTGGTGCCGAGGTCGCTGCCCGCGAGCTTCTTCAGTTCGTCGAGTCCGTTGACGGTGACGGTCATGGGGCTGTCCTTACTCAGGAGTCGGTGCCGTAGCGCTTGCGCACGCGGGACTTGAGGAGTTTTCCGGAGGCGGTGCGCGGGAGTTCGTCCGCGAGCACCACCGATTTGGGGAGCTTGTACTTGGCGAGCCGGCCCGACAGGGAAGCGAGCACCTCGTCGGGGTCGAGGTCGGCGCCCTCCCTGGGTACGACCACCGCGCGCGGCACCTCGCCCCACTTCTCGTCGGGCACGCCGATGACCGCGCACTCGGCGATGCCGGGGTGGGCGAGGAGCAGGTCCTCGATCTCGGCGGGGTAGACGTTCTCACCGCCGGAGATGATCATGTCCTTGAGCCGGTCGACGACGAAGACGTAGCCGTCCTCGTCGACCCGGGCCGCGTCCCCGCTGCGGAACCAGCCGTCCGCGAAGGAGGCCGCGGTCTCCTCCGGCAGCCCCCAGTAGCCGGGCATGACGTGGGGGCCGCGGACCATGACCTCGCCGGGCTCGCCGACGTCGACCGGGGTGAGGTCGGGCCGCAGCACCCGCACGTCGCTGAAGAAGTGCGGTACGCCCGCCGAGCCGGCCTTGCTGATCGCGTGCTCGGCGTCGAGGAAGAGGGTGCCGGGCGAGGCCTCGGTCATGCCGTAGCCCTGGAGGAAGGTCAGGTCCCGCGCCTGGTACGCGGCGATCAGCGGGGTCGGGACCGGGGAGCCGCCGCAGGTCAGGATGCGCAGCGAGGAGAGGTCCGCGGCCGGCCAGCGCGGATGGCGGGCCACCTGCTCGAACATCGTGGGCACCCCGAACATGAAGGTGATCCGGTGCCGTTCGATCAGGTCGAGGGTGGTCCCCGCGTCGAAGGCCTCGACCAGGACGCAGGTGCCGCCCTTCAGGAGCACCGGCAGGGTGAGCATGTTCAGGCCCGCCGTGTGGAACAACGGGGCGGAGACCAGGGCGCGTTCGTCGGCGATCAGGTCGGTGTCGACCAGGACGTTGAAGGCGTTCCAGGTCAGGTTGGCGTGCGTGAGCATCGCGCCCTTGGGGCGGCCGGTCGTCCCCGAGGTGTACATGATGATGCAGGTGTCGTCGGGGGCGACCGGTTCGTCGACCGGGTCGTCGGCCGCGGCCGCCAGCAGCTCCTCGTACTCCGGGCCGACCTCGACGTACGTCCGTACGTCGGAGGTGCCGGGCAGTCCCGCGACGAGTCCGGCGTGCGAGGGGCCGTACAGCAGGGCCTTGGCGCCGGAGTCGGCGAGCTGGTAGGCGATCTCGGGGGCGGCCAGGCGGGTGTTGAGCGGGACGAAGACCGCGCCGAGGGTGCCGGCCGCGAACAGGGTCTCCAGGTAGGCGGGGTGGTTGGGGCCGAGGTAGGCGATGCGGTCGCCGCGGCGGATGCCCCGGGCGCGCAGGGCGTGCGCCAGGCGCGTGGTGCGGGTGTACAGCGTGCGGTAGTCGGTCTTCTCCTCACCGGACACCAAAGCCGTGCGGTGCGGGGTCTTGCGGGCCCGGCGTGCGGGCCACGATCCCAGTCCCTCGTTGCGCATCTGCGGCCCCTTACGACGTGGTCAGCCCGAGCAGGCGGGCGGCGTTCTCCTTGAGGATCTTCGGCCTGACCTCGTCCTTGATCGGCAGCTTCGCGAAGTCGGCGAGCCACCGGTCGGGGGTGAGGACGGGGAAGTCGGAGCCGAACAGCACCTTGTCCCTGAGCAGTGTGTTGGCGTACTGCACGAGCTGCGGCGGGAAGTACTTGGGCGACCAGCCGGACAGGTCGATGTGGACGCCCGGCTTGTGGGTGGCGACGGCGAGGGCCTCGTCCTGCCAGGGGAAGGACGGGTGCGCCAGGATGATCTTCAGGTGCGGGAAGTCGGCCGCCACGTCGTCCACGTGCAGCGGGTTCGAGTACTTCAGCCGGATGCCGCCGCCGCCCGGGACGCCGGCACCGATGCCGGTCTGGCCGGTGTGGAAGAGGGCGATGGTGCCGGTCTCCTCGATCACCTCGTAGAGGCCGTAGGCCACCGCGCGGTCGTTCGGGAAGAAGCCCTGGATGCTGGGGTGGAACTTGAAGCCCTTCACCCCGTACTCCTCGACCAGGCGGCGGGCCTGCCTGATGCCGGCCCTGCCCCGGAAGGGGTCGACGGAGGCGAAGGGGATCAGGACGTCGGAGTTGGCCGCGGCGGCCTCGGCGACCTCCTCGTTGGGGACGGGCGCGGTGCCGGTGGCGGACTCGGCGTCCACCGTGAAGATCACGGCGGCCATGTTCCGTTCCCGGTAGTAGGCGGCGGTCTCCTCGATGGTCGGTTTCCGGTTGCCCTCGACCTTGAAGTAGGCGGCGGAGGCGTCGTGCAGGTCGTCGTCGAGGGAGGCGTGACCCTTGGAGGAGACCTCGGCGTGCGTGTGCACGTCGATCGCCGTCAGGGATGCGATGTCCATCACGCCTCCGGGAGCTTGGGCGCCGGGATGCCGACCGTCTGGAGTTCGGCGCCCACCGAGGTGGGGAAGGCCTCGGCCAGGGTGTCCGGGGTCCAGCCGCCGTCGGCGTAGGCCGTCCTGATCTCCTGCGGATGCGACCAGAGTGCCACCTTGTCCCCGCCGATGCCGATGGCCTGGCCGGTGATCGAGCGGGCGGCCTCGGAGGCCAGGAAGGGGACGAGGGCCGCGCAGTCCTCGGGGGTGCCGAAGCCCTCGCCCTTGCGCAGGAAGCCCGGGAGCGGTTCGCCGTTCCTCATGGCCTCGATGTACGGCGCGAAGGCGGGGATGGTCTCGGTCATCGCGGTGGCGGCCACCGGGACGATCGCGTTGACGGTGATGCCCGCCCGGCCCAGCTCCATCGACCAGGTGCGGGCCATGGCGGCGATGCCGGCCTTGGCGGCGGCGTAGTTGGTCTGTCCGAAGTTGCCGCGCTGGCCGGCCGGGGAGCCGACCAGGATCAGGGTGCCGCCCTCGCCCTGTTCGCGCATCCGGACGGCTGCGGCGCGGGCGCAGGTGAAGGTGCCCTTGAGGTGGGTGGTGACGACCGCGTCGAAGTCGTCGTCGGTCATCTTCCACAGCACCTTGTCGCGCAGGATGCCCGCGTTGGTGACCAGGACGTCGAGGCGGCCGAACTCCTGGACCGCCCTGTTCACCAGCCGGTCCGCGGCCTCCGCGGTGCCGACCGGGACCACCTCGGCGACGGCGGTGCCGCCCGCCGCGGTGATGGACTTCACGGCCTGCTCGGCGACGGTCTCGTCCACGTCGTTGACGACCACCGAGGCGCCGTGGGCGGCGAGGGCGTGGGCATAGGCGAGGCCGAGGCCCCGGCCGCTTCCGGTGACGACGGCGGCCTTGCCGGTGAGATCGATGGTGGGCACGGTCGGGTCCCTTCACAGACGACGGCGGCGGCCCCCTGAGGCCACCTGCGGCTTTCGAGATCGAAGCTAAGAGCAATAATTGTTGTCGTCAATAGTTGTTGTCGTCCCACGGGTGCCTCATGCTGGAATCCGTGCGACAGACCGCCCCGCCGCCGGGGCCCGGACCAGGGAGACCACCATCACCCGCCAGCACACCGAGAACCCGACCTCGATCGACGCGGACGAGCCGTGGATGCGCGGGCTGCACGCGGACACGGGCTACCTGCTGTACCGCCTGGGCCTGCGTTCCGGGCAGGTCTTCAACACGTTCCTGCAGGAGTCGGGGCTGCGGCTGCGCCACTACGCGGTGCTGCGTTTCCTCGCCGGCTCGGAGGGCTCGCTCCAGCGGGAGCTGAGCGCCCGGCTCGGCTACGACCCGAGCGCGATCGTCGGCCTGGTCGACGACCTGGAGAAGCTGGGTTTCGCCGAGCGGCGCCCCTCCCCCGACGACCGCCGCAGCCGGATCGTGGTGCTCACCGAGACCGGCCGGTCGTTCCTGCGGGACACCGACGAGGCCGGCCAGCGGGTGACGAACGAGCTGCTCGGCCCGCTGGACCCCGCCGAGCGGGCGACCCTCCACGCCCTGCTGCTGCGCGTCGCCGACCGGCCATGACCGGCGCCGCCCGCTCCGCGCCCGACCGGCTGCTCGCGGTGCTGGCCGCCTTCGACCACGGGCATCCGGCGCTGAGCCTGACGGACATCAGCCGCCGGGCCGGGCTCAGCCTCACCACCGCGCACCGCCTGGTCGGCGCGCTCACCGCGTGGGGCGCGCTGGAACGGGACGCGGAAGGCTTCTACCACGTGGGACTGCGGCTCTGGGAGCTTGCCGCGCTGGCGCCGCGCGGTCTCGCGTTGCGGCAGGTCGCGCTGCCCTACCTGGAGGACCTGTACGAGGCGACGCACGAGAACGTGCAGCTGGCGGTGCGGGACGGGTCGGACGTCGTCTACATCGAGTGGCTGTCGGGGCGTTCGGCGGTGGGGGTGCACATCCGTGTGGGCGCCCGCTGGCCGCTGCACGCGACCGGGGTGGGACTCGCCCTGCTCGCGCACGAGCCGCCCGGCTTCCAGCAGGACTACTGCGCGGGCCCGTTGACGTCCTTCACGCCGTACACCGTCACGGACCCGGCCCGGCTGCGCCGCTCGCTGGCCGAAGTGCGGCGTACCGGTGCCGCGGTGAGCAGCCGTCAGGTCACCGACGACGCGCTGTCGGTGGCGGCTCCGGTGCGCGGGGCGACGGGGCAGGTGGTGGCGGCCGTCTCGGTGGTGGTGCCCGAGGCCGACGCCCAGGTACCGGTGCTGGTCCCGGCGGTGCGGCTGGCGGCCCGCGGGATATCCCGGGCGCTGGGCTGGCAGCCGGACCGGACGACGGGCCCGGCCGTGTAGCGTGTGCGGGTGACGGCGAGCGAGGTGTACCGGGAGCTGGGCGAGGCCGCCTGGGCGTGGGTGCTGGGGCAGGTACGGGAGGACGAGGGTCCGTGGCTCCCGGAGTCGGTACCGGAGGACGACCCCGGGGTGCTCGCGCCCGACGAGGACCGGGACTCGCTGTACGCCGGCATCGCGGGCCTGGCCCCGGTGCTGGCGGAGATCGCCCGCTACCGGACCCTGAGCGGGCCGGAACAGGGCCTGGCGGCCGGGATCGTCGGCCGCCTGTCGGCGCAGGCACCCGTCGTGACCGAACCCTCGCTCTACCTCGGCCTGGCGGGCCATGCCACGGCGCTGCGGCTGCTCGCCCCGGGCAGCGAGGCGGTCGTGATGCGGCGGCTGGCCGAGCTCGCGACGCCCGAGGGCTGGCGGACCACCACCGGCTTCGTGCCGGACTCCGACGCTCCCCTCAGCGACATCATCATGGGCGTCGCGGGCGTGGTCATGACGGCGGTCTGGGCGGGCGGCGCGTACGCGGAGCAGATCGCGACGACCGGCGGCGAAGCCCTGCTGCGGATGGCGGACCGCACCGAGGCCGGCCTGGACTGGGGGATCTCGCCGACCATGGAGTCGCGGTGCCCGAACTACTCGCACGGCGCCGCCGGGGTGGGCGCCGCCCTGGCGGTGGCGGGCGCGGCGGTACGGCGTGAGGACTTCGTCGCGGCCGCCGTGGACGCGGCCCGCCATGTGCTGTCCATGGGCTCGCTCGCGGACGGCGGCTTCGTCGTCCCGCACACGATCCCGCCGTCGAAGCGGGAGGTGGAACCGGTGACGTACACCTGGTGCCACGGTCCGGCGGGCACCTCGCACCTGTTCACCGCGCTCGCCCACGCGGGCGTCACCGAGGTCGCGGGGCACGGCGTCGGGGAGCTGTGGCAGCGCTGCCTGACCTCGACCCTCGCCTCGGGGCTCCCGGAGCGGCTGCGCCCGGGGTTCTGGGACAACGACGGCCGCTGCTGCGGGACGGCGGGCGTCGGGGACATCGTCCTCGACGCGGCCCAGGACCTCGCGGGCACGCCGGCGGCGGCCCGGCTGGTGGAGGCCGCGCTCCGGATGGGCGACGCGCTGGTCGAGCGGGCGGTCAGGGACGGGGACGGGGCCCGCTGGCGCTTCGTGGAGTACCGCATCGAGACCCCACTGCTGCCGCCGGGCACCTCATGGATGCAGGGCGCGGCGGGCATCGCGGCCTACCTGCTGCGCCTCGCCCGGTACCTCGACACCGGTCCGGACGCCGCGGTCGTGGACCGCCCGGACCAGTGGTGGGCGGTGCCGGCGCGGGTGCGCGGCGAGCGGCCGGCCCTGGTCAGGTGACCGCCGCCGTCGCCGTGCAGGTCACCTCGTCGTCCCCGTGGTGGGCCGTGCCGTGGCAGGTGAGGGTCGTGGCGGTGGCGACCCGGGGGCGGGTGACGCGCCCGTGCGCGGTGAGGTGTTCGCCGGGGTCCAGGCGATGCGCGGTGGCGGCCTCCCGGGCGTGGGCGGTCCAGCCGCTCGGGGTGTCGAGGGTGAGCCGGGCGGCCCCCCAGGGGCGCGCGGAGCCGTTGGCGAGCGTGGCGGTGACCGTGAAGTCCGTGCCCCGGCCGGTGACTTCGACGCTCACGCCGAACGGCCTGCGCGGGTAGGCCGGCGCCCATGACGCGTGCATCAGCTTCACCAGCGCGTCCGCCCGAGCGGGCCGGGCGGCGGCCAGGTCGTGCTCCTCGCCGGGGTCCCGGGCGAGGTCGTACAGCTCCACGTCCCACTGGTCGTCCGGGGCGCGGCGGCTCTGGCCGCGCGCGAACCGGATCGCCTTGAGGTCGCCGTGGCGCAGGGCTTCGGCGAGCCGGTCGCCGCGGCCGTGGTCGGCGGCGTTCTGGCGGGCGGTGACGCCGTGGTGGTTGCGGTGGAAGTACAGGCTGTCGTGGCGGGCGGTGTCGGCCGAGCCGCGCAGGAGCGGGGCGACGGAGAGGCCGTCGACGTCCGCGGGGGCGGGCGCGCCGGCGAGGGCGGCGAAGGTGGACAGCAGGTCGGTGAGCGGGGTGGGCCGGTCGGTGGTACCGGGTGAGAGGGAATCCCGGGCTCGGCGGTTCCCCCTCGACGACGTCAGAGTGATCACAGACAGGGCCGGGCCGCGGTCACACGGGTGCCGGTTCGGGCGCCCCCGTGCGGGGCACGGGCAGTCGCCCGCCAGGGGGGCCGTAACGGCCGAAACCGGTACCAGGTGCAGACTCGCCCCGGTGCGCAGGGGATTGGGCGTGCCCGCGCAGGACGGCCTCCCCGCTCCTCATCGGAATCTCAGCGCGCAGCCCCGTGATTCAAAGGAACCACCCATACAACCGGCGCAGGATGCCCTGACACAGACGGGCAAGTCAGGAAGGCGTGGCGTGGGCGTCCAGCACATATCGAACGGGTCCGGACGGCAGTCGGGGAAGTGGTCCCGGCGCGGGATCCTGGCCGCTCTCGGCGCGGTGCCCGCGGGGGCCGCGCTGGCCGGATGCAGTTCCTCCACCGACGCCTCGGCCTCGACGGACGGGAAGGGCGCGACCGCTTCCGCGCAGTCCGCGACCAAGAAGGCGACGATCACGGTCACGCCCGTGTCGGGCACCAGGAAGGCCGAGTTCACCACCCCCGTCGAGGTCACGGTGACCGACGGCACGCTGGCCTCGGTGACCGTCGCGGGCAACGACGGATCGACGCTGTCGGGCAGCTTCAACGACGCGAAGACGAAGTGGACCTCGGCGAAGAACCCGTACTCGGGCACGAAGTACACGGTGACCGCGAAGGCTCAGGGCGCGACCGACGAGACGGTGGCGACCTTCACCACCAAGTCCCCCGGCGAGACGTTCGTCGGCTACTTCACGCCCGAGGCGGACTCCACGTCCGGTGTCGGCATGCCCGTGTCGATCAACTTCACGCACGCGGTCAAGGACCGGGCCGCGGTCCAGAAGGCGATCACCGTGACCGCCGAGCCGGCGGTGGAGATCGTCGGCCACTGGTTCAGCGACACCCGCCTCGACTTCCGCCCGGAGACGTACTGGGCCAAGGGCACCAAGATCACACTGAGTCTCAGGCTGAAGGACGTCGAGGGCCAGGACGGCGTCTACGGCGTGCAGTCCAAGGACGTCACCTTCCACATCGGCCGCGAGCAGATCAGCACCGTCGACCTGTCCGCCAAGCGGATGGTCGTGAAGCGGGACGGCGCCACCTACGCCACCTACCCGGTCTCCGGCGGCAACGCCCAGCACACCACCTGGTCCGGGATCATGGTGATCAGCGAGCGGTTCAAGCAGACCCGGATGGAGTCCTCCACGGTCGGCCTCGGCGACGAGTACGACATCTCCGACGTCCCCCATGCACAGCGGCTGACCACCTCCGGCACTTTCGTGCACGGCAACTACTGGGCGTCCACCTCGGTCTTCGGCCACGAGAACACCAGCCACGGCTGTGTCGGCCTGCACGACGCCAAGGGTGCGAGCGACTCCTCGGTCGCCGGCTACAAGTTCTACGAGAGCTCGATGATCGGCGACGTGGTGATCGTCAAGAACTCCGGCGAGCAGACCGTCGAGGCCTCCAACGGCCTCAACGGCTGGAACCTGTCCTGGGCGGACTGGAAGGCAGGCAGCGCGGTCTAGCGCGCGGCCGGCTTCACAGAGTGAACTCCCGTGAGAAACAAGGAGATTCTTTGTTTTAACTCTTGACGGTCACAGGCACGGAGAGCACATTGGGCCCACTTTGAGAGCGCTCTCAACCCGGTCTCAGCCATTCCTGGCGCTCTCGAAGGCACACCCGCGCACCCCCGCTCCGTACCCGAGAGGCATCCCCATGAGCGAAACCTCCGGCATACCCCCCGCGGACCACAGACGGCGGCGCTCCTTCCGCCGTGCCCTCCTCGCAGCGCTCGCCACCATGGGCCTGGCGGTCGCGGCCGCCGCGACCGCCGCCCTGCCCGCCGACGCCTCGGCCCCCTCCGTCCCGTCCGGCTGGAGCCAGGTCTTCCTCGACGACTTCAACGGCACGGCCGGCACCGGCGTCAACACCTCCAACTGGCAGTACGACACCGGGACCTCGTACCCCGGAGGCGCCGCCAACTGGGGCACCGGCGAGGTCGAGACGATGACGTCGTCCACCACCAACGTCGCCCTGGACGGCAGCGGCAACCTGAAGATCACGCCGGTCCGGGACGCGGCCGGCAACTGGACGTCGGGCCGGATCGAGACCACGCGCACCGACTTCCAGCCCCCGGCCGGCGGCAAGCTGCGCGTCGAGGCCCGCCTCCAGATGCCGAACGTCACCGGTACGGCCGCCTACGGCTACTGGCCCGCGTTCTGGATGCTGGGCGCGCCCTACCGGGGCAACTACCAGAACTGGCCGAGCGTCGGCGAGCTGGACATCATGGAGAACGTGCAGGGCCTGGACAAGGTCTGGGCGACCATGCACTGCGGCACCAATCCTGGCGGCCCCTGCAACGAGACGACGGGCCTGGGCAATTCGACCGCCTGTCCCAACACCACCTGCCAGGCGGGCTTCCACACCTACACGATGGAGTGGGACCGCTCGGTGAGCCCCGAGGCGATCCGCTTCTACGTCGACGGCGTCAACTACCAGACGGTGACGGCCGCCCAGGTCGACGCCACCACCTGGGCCAACGCCACGAACCACGGCTTCTTCGTGATCCTGAACGTGGCGATGGGCGGCGGCTTCCCGGGCGCGTTCGGCGGCGGCCCGACCAGCGCCACCGAGTCCGGCCACCCGATGGTCGTCGACTACGTCCAGGTCCTGCAGTCCAGTGGGAGCGGTACCACGACTCCGCCCACCGGCAACCGTGACGCCTACAGCGCCATCCAGGCCGAGTCCTACGACAGCCAGTCCGGCGTCACCGCCGAGACCACCACCGACACCGGCGGCGGCCAGGACATCGGGTACGTCGCCAACGGCGACTGGGCGCTCTACAAGGGCGTCGACTTCGGCTCCACGGCGGCCACCCAGTTCTACGCCAGAGTGGCGAGCGGCGCGGCCTCCGGGGTGAGCGGCCTGGTCCAGGTCCGGCTCGACAGTCCCTCCAACTCGCCCATCGGCAGCTTCTCGGTCGCCGGCACCGGCGGCTGGCAGACCTGGACGACGGTCCCGGCCAACATCAGCTCGGTGACGGGCACCCACGACGTCTACCTGACCTTCAGCAGCGGCCAGCCGGCGGACTTCGTGAACCTGAACTGGTTCGACTTCGGTCACTGACAGGGAGTCGGGCACACGGCGCCGGAGGGGACCGCCCCTTCCGGCGCCGTCGCCGTGTCAGCGCAGCTCCGCCCGGAACGCCACCGGGGTCTGACCGGTGTGCAGCTGGAAGAACTTGGAGAAGTTCGCCGCGTCCGGGAAGCCGACCGCCGCGCCGACCCGGCCGATCGGGAGGTCGGTGTGGGCGAGGAGGCGTTTGGCCTCCAGGACGACCCGCTTGTCGATGAAGCCCTTCGGGGTCTCGCCGGTCGCCGCGCGGACCGCGCGGACCAGGGTGCGGCGGGAGTAACCGAGGGCGTCCGCATAGGCGCTGACGCTGTGGTTGGCGGCGAAGCCCTTCTCCACCGCGTCCCGGAAGAGGGTGAAGGTGGTGTCGGCCTGGCGGCGGGCCGCCTCCGCCGAACTGGCCGCGAGGTGGGCGAGGCGCAGGAGAAACGCCGTCAGGGAGTGCCGCAGCACCGAGGTGTGCAGGCTCAGGGGGAGGGTCTCGGTGTCCTCGTACTCGCGTTGCAGGTGGGCGAGCGACGCCTGGAGCGCGGCGAGCCGGGGGGCGTCCGGCCGGAGCAGGGGCGGCAGGTCGTAGCGGTAGAGGCCGGTCGCCTCGACGGTGGCTCGCGGCAGGAAGCCGGGCTGCATGGTCAGGACGGTTCCGCGGTACTCGCAGGTCCGCGAGAAGCGGTGCACCTGGCCCGGACGGATCCAGAGCAGGTCGCCGGCCCGGGCCTCGTGCTCGGCGAAGTCGATCATGTGGCGGACCGGGCCCTCGCTGAAGAGCATGACGACGTGGAAGTCGATGCGGTGGACGCGCTCCAGCGGGGCGTCGGCGTGCCACCGGCGTCCGGTCCCCATCGGGCCGACCTGGATGCCGACGCCGCCGACGCTCAGATCCACCGGGAAGGGGAAGGTTCTGATTCCGTCACCGTCGCCTGCCCCGTTGGGCGTTCTGTCCGCCATGTCCTTCTCGTGCCGTCCCTGTCGAAGATCCGTGTCCCACTTTCACCACAGGCTGACACACACCGACCTTCCCTCCCAAAAGTCAGACTTTTACTTTTGAACACGTCAGGCCAGCCAGAACGCTTCGAACGAGGACTTCTTGAAGATGAGCACGCAGACATCAGTGGGCTTCGACGACGGCTTCGAGTGGACCGACCTCGACCGGCGTGCCGTGGACACGGCGCGCCTCCTCGCCGCGGACGCGGTTCAGCAGGTCGGCAACGGGCACCCCGGCACCGCGATGAGCCTGGCCCCGGCGGCGTACACGATCTTTCAGAAGGTGATGCGCCACGACCCGGCCGACCCCGAGTGGACCGGCCGGGACCGTTTCGTCCTCTCCCCCGGGCACACCTCGCTCACCCTCTACACCCAGCTGTTCCTCGCCGGGTACGAGCTGGAACTGGCGGACCTGAAGGCCTTCCGGACGCACGGCTCGAAGACGCCGGGCCACCCGGAGTACGGCCACACGGCCGGCGTCGAGACCACCACCGGCCCGCTCGGCCAGGGCGTCGCCAACGCCGTGGGCATGGCGATGGCCGCCCGCTACGAGCGCGGCCTGTTCGACCCGGAGGCCCCCGAGGGCACCTCCCCCTTCGACCACACCGTCTGGGCGATCGTCTCCGACGGCGACCTGGAGGAGGGCGTCTCCGCCGAGGCCTCCTCGCTGGCCGGCCATCAGAAGCTCGGCAACCTGGTCTTCGTCTACGACGACAACCACATCTCCATCGAGGGCGACACCGCGACCGCGTTCTCCGAGGACGTTCTCAAGCGGTACGAGGCCTACGGCTGGCACACCCAGCGCATCGAACCGACCGCCGAGGGCGACGTCGACGTCCACGCGCTGTACGCGGCCCTGAAGGCGGCGCAGGCCGAGACCGGGCGGCCGTCCATCATCGCGATGCGGACGATCATCGCCTGGCCCGCCCCGAACGCACGGAACACCGAGGCCGCCCACGGCTCCGCGCTCGGCGCCGACGAGGTCGCCGCCACCAAGCGCGTCCTCGGTTTCGACCCCGAGCAGAGCTTCCAGGTCGACGCCGACGTCCTGGCCCACACCCGCCGGGCCCTGGACCGGGGGGCCGAGGCCCACGCGGCCTGGGACAAGCGCATCACCGAATGGCGCGGACGGAACGAGGAGCACGCCCGGCTCTTCGACCGGGTCGTGGCCGGTCAGCTCCCCGAGGGCTGGGAGTCGTCGATCCCCGTGTTCGAGGAGGGCAAGGCCGTCGCCACCCGCGCCGCCTCCGGCAAGGTCCTCCAGGCGCTCGGCCCGGTGCTGCCCGAGCTGTGGGGCGGCTCCGCCGACCTCGCGGGCTCCAACAACACCACCATCGACAAGACGTCCTCCTTCCTGCCGAAGGGCAACGCGCTGCCCGAGGCGAACCCGTACGGCCGTACCGTGCACTTCGGCATCCGTGAGTTCTCGATGGCCGCCGAGATGAACGGCATCGCCCTGCACGGCAACACCCGGATCTACGGCGGCACCTTCCTGGTGTTCTCCGACTACATGCGCAACGCCGTCCGTATGTCGGCCCTGATGCAGCTGCCCGTGACGTACGTCTGGACCCACGACTCGATCGGTCTCGGCGAGGACGGCCCGACCCACCAGCCGGTCGAGCACCTGGCCGCGCTGCGCGCCATCCCGGGCCTGAACGTCGTCCGCCCGGCCGACGCCAACGAGACCGCGACGGCCTGGGCCGAGATCCTGAAGAGGCACGCCACGCACCCGGCCCCGCACGGGCTCGCGCTGACCCGCCAGGGCGTGCCGACGTACGCGCCGAACCCGGACGCGGCCAAGGGCGGCTATGTGCTGCGCGAGTCGTCGACCGAGACCCCGGAGGTGGTCCTGATCGCCACCGGTTCCGAGGTGCACCTCGCCGTCGGGGCCCGCGACCTCCTGGAGGCCGAGGGGATCGGCACCCGGGTGGTGTCGATGCCGTCCGTGGAGTGGTTCGAGGAGCAGCCCCGCGAGTACCGCGAGAGCGTCCTGCCGCCGGCCGTGAAGGCGCGGGTCGCCGTCGAGGCCGGGATCGGCCTGACCTGGTACCGCTTCGTCGGCGACGCCGGACGGATCGTCTCCCTGGAGCACTTCGGTGCCTCCGCCGACGCCAGGACCCTGTTCGCCGAGTTCGGCTTCACCGCCGAGAACGTGGCGGCCGCGGCCCGCGAGTCCCTCGCCGCCGCCCGCACCGCCTGATCCACCAGCCAGAAACAGTTCAGTAAGGGAAGATGATCACTGTGACCGAAGCAACCGCCACCGCGGGAGCACTCAAGCGCCTCTCCGACGAGGGCGTCTCGATCTGGCTGGACGACCTGTCGCGCAAGCGGATCAGCACCGGCAACCTCGCCGAGCTCGTCGCGAACCGCCACGTCGTGGGCGTGACCACGAACCCGTCGATCTTCCAGGCCGCCATCGGCTCCGGCGAGGGCTACGAGGAGCAGCTCGCCGACCTGGCCGTGCGCGGGGTCACGGTCGAGGAGGCCGTGCGGATGATGACGACGCAGGACGTGCGGGCCGCCGCCGACATCCTGCGCCCTGCGTACGATGCGTCGCACGGCGCGGACGGCCGGGTGTCCATCGAGGTCGACCCCCGCCTCGCCCACGACACCGCCGCCACCGTCGCCGAGGCCAAGCAGCTCTTCTGGCTGGTCGACCGCCCCAACGTGATGATCAAGATCCCGGCGACCCGGGCCGGTCTCCCGGCGATCACCGCGGTCGTCGCGGAGGGCATCAGCGTCAACGTCACGCTGATCTTCTCGCTGGAGCGCTACCGCGAGGTCATGGCCGCCTACCTGGCCGGCCTGGAGCAGGCCGCCGCCAAGGGCCTGGACCTCGCCGCCATCCACTCCGTGGCCTCCTTCTTCGTCTCCCGCGTCGACAGCGAGATCGACAAGCGGCTGACGGTCATCGGCACGGACGAGGCGCTCGCACTGAAGGGCCGGGCGGCGCTGGCCAACGCGCGGCTCGCCTACGAGGCGTACGAGGAGGTCTTCACCGGCGACCGCTGGACCGCGCTGGCCGCCGCGAAGGCCAACAGGCAGCGCCCGCTGTGGGCCTCCACCGGCGTCAAGGACCCGGCGTACAAGGACACCCTCTACGTCGACGAGCTGGTGGCCCCCGGCACCGTCAACACCATGCCGGAGGCGACGCTGAACGCGACCGCCGACCACGGTGACATCCACGGCGACACGGTGACCGGCGGCTACGCGCAGGCCCGCGCCGACCTGGAGGCGGTGGAGCGGCTCGGCATCTCCTACGACGAGGTCGTGGGCAAGCTGGAGGACGAGGGCGTCGCCAAGTTCGAGGTGGCCTGGCAGGAGCTGCTGGACGCCGTCACGAAGTCCCTGGACAGCAAGGGAGTTGAGGCGTAATGAGCGAGACCGCCAAGGAGGTGCGGGTGCCGGTGGTGCCCGCCGCCGACTGGGACAACCCGCTGCGCGACGCGCGCGACCGGCGGCTGCCGCGGGTCGCGGGCCCGTCGGGCCTGGTCATCTTCGGGGTGACCGGTGACCTGTCCCGCAAGAAGCTGATGCCGGCCGTCTACGACCTGGCCAACCGCGGCCTGCTGCCGCCGGGCTTCTCCCTCGTCGGCTTCGCCCGCCGGGACTGGGAGGACCAGGACTTCGCGCAGGTCGTCCACGACGCGGTGCGCGAGCACGCCCGTACCCCCTTCCAGGAGGAGGTCTGGCAGCAGCTCGCCGAGGGCATGCGGTTCATCCCCGGCGACTTCGACGACGACACCGCGTTCAAGCAGCTCAAGGCGGCCGTCGACGAGCTGGACAGCTCCCGGGGCACCGGCGGCAACTTCGCGTTCTACCTCTCCGTGCCGCCGAAGTTCTTCCCGAAGGTCGTCCAGCAGCTGAAGAAGGTCGGTCTGGCGACCCCGCCGGCCGGGGCCTGGCGGCGGGCGGTCATCGAGAAGCCGTTCGGCCACGACCTGGCGTCGGCGCAGGACCTGAACGCGGTCGTCCACGACGTGTTCGATCCCGACCAGGTGTTCCGCATCGACCACTACCTGGGCAAGGAGACCGTCCAGAACATCCTGGCGCTGCGCTTCGCCAACCAGATGTACGAGCCGATCTGGAACCGGTCGTACGTCGACCACGTGCAGATCACCATGGCCGAGGACATCGGCATCGGCGGCCGGGCGGGCTACTACGACGGCATCGGTTCGGCCCGTGACGTCATCCAGAACCACCTGCTCCAGCTGATGGCCCTGACCGCGATGGAGGAGCCGATCGCGTTCGACGCGGACGCGCTGCTCACCGAGAAGCTGAAGGTCCTGAAGTCGGTGCGGCTGCCGGAGGACCTGGGCCGGCACACCGTGCGCGGCCAGTACGCCGAGGGCTGGCAGGGCGGCGAGAAGGTGATCGGCTACCTCCAGGAGGACGGTATCGACCCGAAGTCGAAGACCGACACCTACGCGGCCGTCAAGCTCGGCATCGACAACCGCCGCTGGGCGGGCGTCCCCTTCTACCTGCGCACCGGCAAGCGGCTCGGGCGCCGGGTCACCGAGATCGCGGTGGTCTTCAAGCGGGCCCCGCACTCCCCCTTCGACTCCACGGCCACCGAGGAGCTCGGCGCCAACGCGATCGTCATCCGCGTCCAGCCCGACGAGGGCATGACCGTCCGGTTCGGCTCCAAGGTGCCGGGCACCTCGATGGAGATCCGGGACGTGACGATGGACTTCGCATACGGCGAGTCGTTCACGGAGTCCAGCCCGGAGGCGTACGAGCGGCTCATCCTGGACGTGCTGCTCGGCGACGCCAATTTGTTCCCTCGTCACCAGGAAGTGGAAGAGTCCTGGAAGATCCTCGACCCGATCGAGACGTACTGGGCAAAGCATGGTAAGCCCGCACAGTACGAGTCGGGCAGCTGGGGACCGCAGGAAGCCGACGAGATGCTCGCACGAGACGGACGGAGCTGGCGCAGGCCATGAAGATCGACCTGACGGACACCACGGCAAGCAAGATCAACAAGGCGTTGGTGCAGGGTCGCCGCGCCATCGGAACCCCTGCCGTGGGCATGGTCCTGACGATGGTGATCGTCACGGACGAGGAGAACGCCTACGACTCGATCAAGGCGGCCGAGGAGGCCTCGCACGAGCACCCCTCGCGCACCCTGGTCGTCATCAAGCGGCACGCCCGGACCCTGCGCGACCGCACCACGTCCCGTCTGGACGCCGAGGTACGGGTCGGTTCCGAGGCCGGCACCGGCGAGACGGTCGTCCTGCGCACGTACGGCGAGGTCTCCGACCACGCCGACTCCGTCGTCCTGCCGCTGCTGCTGCCGGACGCCCCGGTGGTCGTGTGGTGGCCGGTGGAGGCCCCCGACACCCCGTCCAAGGACCCGCTGGGCGCGCTCGCCCAGCGCCGGATCACCGACCTGTACGCGGTCGAGCGGCCGATGCAGGTCCTGGAGACCCGCGCCCGCAACTACGCGCCCGGCGACACCGACCTCGCGTGGACCCGGCTCACCCTGTGGCGGTCCATGCTGGCCGCCGCCCTCGACCAGGCCCGGGTCGACGTGACCTCGGCGGCCGTCGAGGCCGAGGCGGACAACCCCAGCGCCGAACTCCTCGCCCGCTGGCTGGAGGCGCGCCTCAGGGTCAAGGTGGACCGCGTGGTCTCCCCCGGCCCGGTCGTCACGAAGGTACGGCTCGGCACCGCCTCCGGCGAGATCGTCATCGACCGCCCCGAAGGCCCGCTGGCCAGCCTGACCCTGCCGGGCCAGCCGCCGCGCACCCTCGCCCTGAAGGTCCGCCCCACCTCCGAACTCATCGCCGAGGAACTGCGCCGCCTCGACGCCGACGAGATGTACGCCATCGCCCTGCGAGGCGAGGGCACCAAGGAGACCGTCTCCCATGCCTGACACCCCCGAGCTCACCCGGCGGCCCGAATGGACCGCCCTGGCGGACCACCGGGCCGAAGGACAGCCCGTCCTGCGTGAGCTGTTCGCGGCCGACCCGGAGCGGGCCGAGCGGTACGTCGTACGGGTCGGCGACCTGCACATCGACTACAGCAAGCACCTGATCACGGACGAGACGCTCGCCCTGCTCCGGGAACTGGCCGCCGCCACCGACGTGTTCGGGCTGCGGGACGCGATGTTCCGCGGCGAGAAGATCAACATCACCGAGCGGCGGGCGGTCCTGCACACCGCGCTGCGCGCTCCGCGTGACGCGGTCGTCGAGGTCGACGGGGTGAACGTCGTCCCGGCCGTGCACGCCGTGCTCGACAAGATGGGCGACTTCGCTTCCCGCGTCCGCTCCGGCGAGTGGACCGGCCACACCGGCAAGCGCATCAAGAACGTCGTCAACATCGGCATCGGCGGCTCGGACCTGGGTCC
>NZ_JAEKKT010000493.1 GCF_019510245.1 Streptomyces sp.
CGGTCGCGGGGTCGAAGTGCCACCGCATGGCCGCCCGGACGAATTCATCCGGGTCCACGCGGTCAAAGGGACCGGTATCCAGAATGGTCAATGACTCGTCCACCATCGCAACGTACTTTCTCGAAGCCCGTGGGGCCGATACCGGAGTAAGGGACAGGATCGGCGCGTCAGCACTCACGGGACAGGCTCGTCTCCGTTCCACCCCGCAGCGGCGACGCGCGCACCCATGCCGGTACGACATGTCCTGTACACCTTTGGTGCACCAGGCCTGACGGCCACGGCCCCCACATACAAGACCGAGGTCCTGCCGTTTGTGTGACACCAGCCGTACGGGCGAGGAAAGGTGCGAACTAAAGCCGCACTGGGCTGCCTTACTGCCCGTCAGGCAGGTTTCCCTGTCCTGGCCCGGTCGGTGTGAACGCCGAAGCAGCCACCCTGTCCCTGGTCTGTCGGGTACCTTCAGACCGCCGCGAAGGTGACTCCGGTGAGACGCTCGGACAGCTGCCAGAGCCGAGATGCGTCCGCCTCGCTCCGGGCCGATTTGTAGAGCGCCAGTTCCGTTGGACTGCCCGTGAACTGGCCCCAGCCGTCGGGGCCGTACAGATGGCCGCCCTTGGCTTCCGGGCTCGCCGCCGCGTACAGCAGTGGACGCAGGCCGGCGTCGACGGACTGCACGAAGACACCCCAGCGTGCGAGCCGCCTCATGATCGCCGCGTGAGGCGCGGGACGGGCGCGGCCGAGGTTGGGCCCGGCTGCGTAGAGATTCGTCAGAGTCGTACCGGGATGGGCCGCGTTGCTGACGAGGCCCCAGCCGCCCGACGCGCTGCGACGCTCCAGTTCGAGGGCGAACAGCAGGTTGGCCAGCTTGGACTGTCCGTACGCGCGCACCGGGGAGTACCGCTTCACACCCTGCGGGTCGTCCCAGTTGATCCGGCTGCCACGCGCGGCGCTGCTGGTCACTGTGGTCACACGAGCGTGACCGGCCCGCAGTGACGGCATCAGCCGCCCGGTGAGGGCCACATGACCGAGGTAGTTGGTTCCGAACTGCAGCTCGTAGCCGTCCTTGGTCGTGTGCCGCAAGGGCGGTGACATTACGCCTGCGTTGTTGACGAGCAGGTGGATCGGCCTGCCTTCAGCATTGAGCGTGTCGGCGAGGTTCTCCACCGAGGCCAGGGAGGCAAGGTCGAGGAGGCGAAGGGAGATCCGCGCACCCGGCACACTCGTTCGGATCAATTCGAGGGCGGTGGTTCCTTTGGCCATGTTGCGTACCGGCAGGATCAGTTCGGCGCCGGCATGAGCGAGTCGTGTGGCCAGCCCAAGGCCGACCCCGTCGCTCGCCCCGGTGACCACGGCCAGCCTTCCTCGCAGGTCGGGCTCCGTCATGTCGTTCATCAACACTCCTTGTTGGGCGGTACGTCCGGGGCGCCAGCGTCCACGCAGCGCGCGGCCCGATCCATGTGCTGATTGACCATGGATCAATCGGACACGGCATGGAACCAGGGAGCACGAGCTGAAGAAGCGACCCGGACCAGACGGAGATGACAACACCGTGTGACACGATGTTGTTCCTGACAATATGATTGCGGAACACCTCCGCGAGGTACGGCTGCTCACTCGTGGCAGTCGACCGATCTCCGATCGACGAAGGGCACTCCCTATGCCTGCCATCCTGATACACGGGGTCCCCGACACCCATCACGTCTGGGACGACGTGCGTCGCCACCTCTCCCGGACCGACGTGGAAGCCTGGGACCTGCCCGGGTTCGCCGCCGCCCGGCCGGACGACTTCGGATCCACCAAGGAGGAGTACGTCAGTTGGCTCATCGACCGCCTGGAGCGGATCGGTGAGCCGGTCGACCTCGTCGGGCACGACTGGGGCTGCATATTCACCGCCC
>NZ_JAEKKT010000494.1 GCF_019510245.1 Streptomyces sp.
CGAGCGGCATGTGACGAAGGCCACACGCACCGAACGACCTCCGTGATGGTCTCGTGATTACCGCGATGAGGGGACGGGAAGTGCTTGCTGTGGTCGAGGCCGCAGCGCCGTCTCGGCCCAGTCCGAGGGGGAGAACCCAATGCAGAGTCTTCAGCGTCCTGGTCGTACCGCGCCCAAGCGCCTCCACGCGGTTGTCGAGTCCGAGCCGGAGGGCGTCGAACCCGACGCTCTCGACGACGACTTCGACGCGTACGACACCTTCGAGATGTACCGGGTGATCTGCCCGGACTGCGCGCAGCCCATCGCCCTGCTGGCGGACGAGGAGGTGCTGCCGGAGCACGCGCTGTGCGCCTCGCCGTGGAACCCCTTCGGCCTCACGGTCTGCGCCGGTACCGGCCGCAAGGCCTCCGAGGCCCGGTCGGCGGACGAGTCGGCGGAGCCCGAGAAGCAGGACACCGCCCTCCTGTTGACGCTCCCTCAGGGACTCGACTGGCGAACCCAGCCTTTCTCGCACGTCGGTGGCCCCGGTTCGCGCCCCATGCGCGTGCCGGTGATGCGCGGTCAGGCCGCCTGAGCCGTCTCGCTCAGTCCCAGTAGCTGCCCTGCACCATGGCTCGCAGGCTGCCGTGGTGCAGGATCAGTGTGTCCGGGTCCGGCGGGAGGTCCACCTCGCCGAAGAACGCCTGGCGGTAGGCGATGCGCAGCATGACGATCGCGTGGCGCAGCGCGGCGTAGAGCGTGAAGAAGTCCATGTCGCGCGGGGTGTGACCGGTGAGTCGGGCATAGCGGGCCTCCACCCGGTCGCGGCGCAGGAAGTCGGGCAGGCCGCGCTGGCCGAAGGTGACCGTCAGGTCCTGGAAGAAGCGGTGCAGATAGACCGTCCAGCCGAGGTCGACCTCGCGCGGGGCCAGGGCCGCCATCTCCCAGTCCAGGACGGCGACGGGGTCGAAGCCGTCGTAGATCACGTTCCCGATGCGTGCGTCGCCCCAGTTGAGGACGGGTGGGCCCGGGTCGGGCGGCCAGAGCTGCTCCAGCCGGTCGAAGGCCTGCTCGATGAGGGGTGAGCGGGCGAGTCCGTCCACCACCCAGTCGTAGTACGCGCGTTGGGCGGTGACATGGCGGCGCAGTGCGTCGCCCTCGCCGGGCAGCTCCAGGAACGCCGCTTCCCGCACGGGGACTTGGTCGTGAAGGCGTGCCAACAGTCCGACCGTGGCGGCCTCGAGGTGCTCACGCTCGGTGTCGCTCGCCGCGTGCAGCCAGTTGCCCTCGTAGGTGTAGGGCATGACATCCGGCGGTACGCGCCCGCGCACGCGCTCCATGACGAAGAAGGGTGCCCCGAGGGGGCCCGGGTCCTCCTCCAGCCACTGCACCTTGGGGACGGGGAGGTCCGAGAAGCGGCCCACCACTTCCATCGTGCGGTACTGGCGGACCATGTCGTAGACCGGGAAGACCGTGTACGCCGACGGATCCGCTGCGAGCCTCAACGCGCAGGAGCGCAGGGGCGGTTCGGGGTGTTCGATGTCGAAGAGCAGGGTTTCGCTGGACAGGCCGTTCGAGGCGGGGACGGTCACACCGTCGGCCGTGGCGCCGGGCAGGCGGGTGCCGAGCCAGGCGGTGAGGCGGTCGGCCAGCTCCTCCGGGTCGCGGGTGGTGGTGCGGGGGCGGGGTGCCGTGGCCACGTCGTCAACTCCCTTGTGTCCGGGACCGCCTCACGGAGCCACCGAGTCGAAGCCGGTGAAGCCGCTCGGGTCGTGCCGTCCGAATGATCCGTGCTCGAAGACGCCGTGGCCGGTCCGGCCGTCCAGCCGGAAGCGGGCCGCGTGGTCGGTGACGCCGAACACGGCCAGGGGGTGCGGCTCGGCGAGGTCGTAGGTGCGGCGGTCGGTCCAGTC
>NZ_JAEKKT010000335.1 GCF_019510245.1 Streptomyces sp.
CTCACCGGTACCCCGGCCGGGGCCTCGGTGGTCGGACCGGGCGACGTGGTCGAAGTCGAGGTCGGCGACGGCCGGTTGAGCACAGGAGTGCTGCGCAACCCGATTGCCGACGCCGATCACGACCTGGAGCCGTGGGGCGCGCAGCCCAGGACCGACCGGGCCGAGGAGGAATCGGCCTACGGGTCGGGGTACGTGGCCAAGCCGCTGCTGGCCGACGACCTTGCCGACGGACTTCGCTCGGTCGCCGTGGCGACGCTGAGCGCGCAGATGCGCTCGCGCGGTCTGCCGCACATGTCGATCGACGGTGTACGGCCGGTCAGCGCCACGGCGATGGTGGGCGTGGCCCACACCCTGCGCTATCTGCCGCTCCGTGAGGACCTGTTCAAGCGGTACGGCACCGGCATGAACGCCCAGAAGCGGGCGATCGAGGACTGGTGATGGATGCCCGGCGGGACCCGACCGCGGGCACGCTCGGCGACATTCTCGCGCTGAGAGCCGCCCGGCGGGGCGCGGCCGGTGTCGTCACCGACGGCGCCGTCCGCGACGCCGCCGCCATCACCGGCCTGGGCCTGCCCGTCTACGCGGCCGGTGCCCACCCCTCCGTCCTCGGCCGCAGGCACGTTCCCTGGGACACCGGGGTGCCCATCGCCTGCGGCGGGGCTCTGGTGCAGCCCGGCGACCTGATCGTCGGCGACGCCGACGGCGTGGTCGTCGTACCGCCCGACCTCGCCGAGGAACTGATCGCCGACTGCCGCGAACAGGAACGGCAGGAGCGCTTCATCACCGAGCAGGTCGCCGCGGGCGAAAGCGTCGACGGCCTGTATCCGCTGGGTCCGGCCTGGCGGGACGCCTACGAGAACTGGTGCAAGGGAGAAACACAGTGAAGTTCCGCAGCGACCCGTCGGCCATCCGCGGGTCCATAGCCCCCGTCGTCACACCGTTCACCGCGGACGGTGCCCTCGACCACGACAGCCTGCGTGACCTGATCCGCTTCCAGCTGGAGTCCGGCTCGCACGGCATCTCGCTCGGCGGATCGACGGGCGAGCCGAGCGCGCAGAGCGTCACCGAGCGGATCGCCGCGATGCGCACGGCGGTCGAGGAGATCGGCGACCGGGTGCCCTTCCTGCCCGGCACCGGCTCCCACAAGCTCGACGAGGCCCTGGAACTCACCGCAGCGGCTCAGGAGTTGGGCGCCGACGCGGCCCTGGTCATCACGCCGTACTACGCGCGGCCCACCCAAGAGGCTCTCTATCAGTGGTACGCGAGGGTGGCCCGGGAGTTCCCGGACCTGCCGATCGTCGCCTACAACGTGCCCTCCCGCACTGCCGTCGACATCGCCCCGGACACGGTCAAGCGGCTGTTCACCGACTTCGACAACTTCGTCGGCGTGAAGGAGACCACGAAGGACTTCGAGCACTTCTCCCGCGTACTGCATGCCTGCGGCCGCTCGCTGCTGGTGTGGTCGGGCATCGAGCTGCTCTGCCTGCCGCTGATGGCACTCGGCGGGGCGGGCTTCGTGTCGGCCGTGGCCAACCTGGCCCCCACCGCGGTGGCTCGGATGTACGAACTGTGGGAGGCCGGCGACTTCGACGCGGCCCGTGACCTGCACTACCGCCTGCACCCGCTGGTCGACCTGCTGTTCGTCGAGACCAATCCGGCGCCCGCCAAGTGGGTCCTCGCCCAGCAGGGCCGCATCGCCTCCGCCCACGTCCGCCCGCCGCTGACCGGGCCAACGGACGCGGGCTTGACGAAGATCCGCGCGCTGCTGGCCGAGGGCGGCGACCTCACCGCACAGATCGGAGCCTGACCATGAGCATCGAGCACCTGCCTCCCGTCATCCAGCACTGGATCGGCGGCGAGTCGGTCTACAGCGCCGACGGACGGACGTTCCCCGTGTCCGATCCGGTGACCAACACGCCCTACGCGAAGGCCGCGGCCGGCGGCCCGGCCGACGTCGAACGGGCGGTGGCGGCCGCCAGGTCAGCCTTCCCCGCCTGGTCGTCCCTCGGCAATCGGGAGCGTGCCAACGTTCTGGTCAGGATCGCGGACGCCGTCGAGGCCCGCCACGAGCGGCTGGCGTCCTTCGAGTCGTACGACACGGGGCTGCCCATCACCCAGGCCCGCGGCCAGGCTCGGCGTGCCGCGGAGAACTTCCGCTACTTCGCCGACGTGATCGTCGCCCTCGGCGAGGAGGCCTTCCGGCAGGGGGACGAGCAGTTCAGTTACGTAGTGCGCAGGCCGGTCGGCGTGGCCGGACTGATCACGCCGTGGAACACCCCCTTCATGCTGGAGAGCTGGAAGCTGGCCCCGGCCCTGGCCTCCGGGTGCACGCTGGTGCTCAAGCCCGCCGAGTGGACCCCGCTGTCGGCCTCGCTGTGGCCGGAGATCTTCTCCGAGGCCGGGGTTCCGGCGGGCGTGGTGAACATCGTGCACGGCATCGGCGAGGAGGCGGGCCAGGCACTGGTCGACCACCCGGACGTACCGCTGATCTCCTTCACCGGCTCCACCGACACGGGCCGCCACATCATCCGCGCCGGCGCTCAGCACCTGAAGACCACCTCGATGGAGCTGGGCGGCAAGTCCCCGGCCGTCGTCTTCGCGGACGCCGACCTCGAAGCCGCCCTCGACTCGGTCGTCTTCGGCGTGTTCTCCCTCAACGGCGAGCGTTGCACGGCCGGTTCACGTGTCCTGGTGGAGCGCCCGGTGTACGAGGAGTTCACCCGTCGCCTGGCGGAGCGGGCCGCGAACGTCCGCGTCGGGCCGCCCTCCGACCCGTCCACGGAGGTGGGGGCGCTGGTCCACCCGGAGCACTACGAGCGGGTCCTGAACTACGTCGAGATCGGCAAGAAGGAGGCCCGCCTGGTCGCCGGCGGCACCCGGCCCGACCACCTCGCCGGCGGCAACTACCTCCAGCCGACGGTCTTCGCGGACGTCGAGCGCGACGCCCGGATCTTCCAGGAGGAGATCTTCGGCCCCGTCGTGGCCGTCGCCCCGTTCGACGACGAGTCCGAGGCGATCGAACTGGCCAACGCCACGCAGTTCGGCCTCGCCGCGTACATCTGGACGTCGAACCTCAAGCGCGGCCACCGCATCGCGCACGCCGTCGAGTCCGGCATGGTCTGGCTCAACTCGCACAACGTCCGTGATCTGCGTACTCCCTTCGGCGGAGTCAAGGCGTCCGGCGTGGGCCGCGAGGGCGGCGCCCACTCCATCGACTTCTACACCGAATCCAAGATCGTCCACGTCGCCCTGGGTGACGTTCACACCCCTCGCTTCGGAGCCGCCTCGTGACCGCGCCGGATGTGATCCGCTCCGCCTACGCCCAGCTCGCCGTCACCGACCTCGCGGCGGCCCGCTGGTTCTGGGTCGACATGCTCGGCTTCCACGTCCAGTACGAGGACGCCGACACCCTCTGCTTGCGCGGCACCGACGAGTTGACACACCACTCCCTCGTCCTGCGCAGGGGCGAGCTCGCCGCCCTCGACCACCTCGCCTACCGGGTCCGCACTCCCGAGGACGTCGACAAGGCGGAGAAGTTCTTCCGCCGACTCGGCCGACCGGTACGGCGCCTCCGAAAAGGCGAAGGCACGCCCGGTGTCGGCGACGCCGTCCGCGTCATCGACCCGCTCGGCTTCCCCGTCGAGTTCTTCCACGACATCGAGCGTGCCGAACGCCTCATCCAGCGCTACGACCTGCGCCACGGCGCCGAGGTGGCCCGCCTGGACCACTTCAACATCTGCACCCCCGACGTCCCGGCCGCCTACGCCCACTACCAGTCCCTCGGCTTCGGGTGCTCGGAGACCATCGAGGGCGACGAGCACGAGCTGTACGCCGCGTGGATGTACCGCAAGCAGACCGTCCACGACGTCGCCTTCACCGGCGGCGCCGGACCTCGACTGCACCACCTCGGCGTCGCCACCCACGAATCCCACCAAGTCCTGCGCGCCGCAGACCTCTTCGGCTCGATCCGCAAGGAACACCACATCGAACGCGGCCCGGGACGGCACGGTGTCTCCAACGCCTTCTACGTCTACCTGCGCGATCCCGACGGCCACCGGGTGGAGATCTACACCTCCGACTACTACACCGGAGACCCCGACCACGAGACGTACCGCTGGAACGTCAACGACGACCGCCGCCGCGACTTCTGGGGCAACGCGGTGATCGAGTCCTGGTACAAGGAGGCCACCCCGGTCCTCGACCTCGACGGGAAGCCACAGCCCGTCTCCGACGCCCTGCTCGACGAGTCCGCCGTGACCGTGGGAGCAGATGGCCTCGGCTGACCCGCCGACGCGCGGTAGCTGGATCAGCGGGGCTCGCGGACCACGGCGACGCCTCCCGGTGGGGCGGTGACGGTTCCGGTGACCGGTGTGCCGGTGAGGAGTTCGACCCCTTCGGCAGGTGCTTCGGCGCCCTTGCCGGTGTGGTCGATGAGCAACAGGTAGTCGGCCTTTGCGCCGCGGCACCGGACGACCTCGATCCCGGCTGGTGCGTCCTGCTCCGGTGTGACGCCGGCCTCCTGGCGGATGCGGTCGATCAGGGCGGCGAGCGTGTCCTGGTCGGGGTGGGTGCCCGGATACCAGGCGGTGCCGTTGCCGAGCCGGTGGCGGGTGACGGCGGGGTGGCCGGCCAGTGGGCCGTCGGCGTGGGAGGCGACGGCCTGAGCGCCGGTCAGCCGAATGCGGTTCGACCACAGGTCGGCCGTGGCGCCCGATGCCACGTCCCCCGTCAGGCCGGTCCTCTCGCCCGGCAGCAGGGGGAAGAGCTCGTCGGTGACCACACCGAGGACGTCGCGGAACGCGCCCGGGTAACCGCCCAGGTACACATGGGCGTTCTCGTCGACCATGCCGCTGTGGAAGCCGACGGCCAGCGTGCCCCCGCCCTCGGTGAACAGGGCGAGGTTCGCCGCGGCTGCCTCCGCGACCAGGTAGAGCGAGGGTGCCAGGAGGAGCCTGTAGCAGTCGAGTTCGGGGTCGTCGGGGCGTACGAAGTCAACGCCGCCGTCGCCCAGTCCTCCACCAGCAACGGCGCGGCAGTTGTGCAGTGGAACGACCTGAACATCGACGACCAGTTCTGGAAGATCGTCCGTATCAACTGAACGGTTCGACGAGGGGTCTCCTGCCGGCTCGGGATCGCGAGGCGAACCGAGTGGCAGGAGACCCGGGGGGACCGTCCCCGCCGTACGTGATCGGTACGGTGGTACCGAGACGACGAGAGGGGCAGCGCGGCCGTGGATGAGGAAGCGGAGATCGGGACGGCGAAGGAGGCGGCCGACCATGAGCTCATCCTGGCGTTCGGGCGACTGCAGGGGGCGGCGAACCGGCTGGAGTACATCCTCGGCCGGGCACTCGAGGTGGAGTGCGGCGTCAGCCATCTGGTCTTCGAGGCGCTGCTGATCCTCGGGCGGGCCGGTGAGCCGGGGCTTTCCATGCGGGCCATCGCGCAGGAGCAGGTCCTGACCACCGGCGGCGCCACCCGCCTGGTGGACCGCATGGAGACGGCCGGTCTCGTGACGCGCGCGGAGTCCCCCGACGACCGGCGCGGGAAGCTGGTGCGGCTGACCCCGCTGGGCGAGGAGACGGCCGTACGCGCTGCCAGGGTGCACCTGGAGAACATCAAGCGGTACTTCGTGGAGCCCCTCCCCGTGGCGGACCGCGAGCGGTTCGCGGAGGATCTCCGGATCCTCAGCCACACGGCCAGGGATGTGCTGCCTCGGCTTCCCTGACCTGCGGACCGGCGACAGCGCAGGTCTAATGGCATGGGCGGCGCTTGTGTGTCCCAGTTCACACGGGTCGAGAAATATCTGACGCGTCAGTTACTGTTTGGTCAGATGAATCGCTCGCAACCGGCGGGCGTCCCTCTCTGCCGAGGTCTTCGATGAAGCTCGTCTACGTCTTCGACGCCTATTGCGGCTGGTCGCACGGATTCACCGCGACTCTGCGCGAGATCACCACGCGCCACCCCGACCTGCCGGTCGAGGTCGTCTCCGGCGGTCTGTTCACCGGCAGCCGCCGGGTCCCGATCCGCGACTTCGGCTACGTCCAGGGGGCCAACGCCCAGATCGCCGAGCAGACCGGCGCCGAGTTCGGCGAGGCCTACGAGCGGCTGATCGCCGACGGTTCGTTCGTGATGGACTCCGAGGCCGCCGCCCGCGGCGTCGCAGCCCTGCGTCACGTGGCCCCCGACCGCGCGGCGGAGCTGGCCACGGCCCTGCAGCACGCCTTCTACGTCGACGGCCTGAGCCTGTCGGAGGCGGCCACGTACCGGACGGTCGCCCAGGCGGCCGGGCTCGACGCGGACGCCGTCGTCGCCGCCTTCGAAGCGCCAGAAGCGCAGACCGCGGCCCACACCGACTTCCGCCGCGCGGGCCGGCTCGGAGTCTCCAGCTTCCCCACCCTCCTCGCCATCGACGGCGAGCACATCGTCCCCCTGGCACTCGGACACGCCACCGCCGACGAGGTGGACCGGCGTCTCGCACACCTCAACTGACCCCGCAACCCTCCACCCCTCCAAGGAGCCCCGAGCATGAGCGCCCTCGACTTCAAGATCCTCGACCTCGACTTCCCCGCCGGATCCAAGAACAAGACCGCCACCCTCGTCACCGGCGAGACCGACGCCCTGCTGGTGGACGCCGCGTTCACCCGCGCCGACGGCCACCGCCTGGCCGCCGAGATCCTCGACTCCGGCAAGAACCTCACCACCGTCTTCGTCTCCCACGCCGACCCCGACTTCTACTTCGGCGCCGAAGTGATCGCCGACGCCTTCCCCGACGCGGTCTTCGTCGCCACCCCGATCGTCATCGAGCACATCAAGCACTCCTACGAGGGCAAGCTCAAGGCGTGGGCGGCCCTCGGCCCGAACCTGCCCACCCGCCTCGTCGACCTCACCCCGCTGACCGGCGACCTCACCCTCGAAGGCCACCGCTTCGAGCTCAAGGGCGGCTCCGACGAACTGCCCGACCGCCACTACCTGTGGCAGGCGGAGTCCCGCGCCCTGCTCGGCGGCGTCCTGCTGTTCCAGCAGGAGCACGTCTGGGTCGCCGACACGGCCACCCCCGAGTCCCGTGCCGCCTGGATCGACGTGCTCGACGAGATGGCCGCCCTGAACCCGGAGCTGGTCGTCCCCGGCCACCGCCTGCCCGCCACCGCCGCCGACGCCTCCGCCATCACCGCCACCCGCGACTACCTGCTCGCCTTCGAGGAGGAGCTCGGCAAGGCGTCCGACGGCGCCGCGCTCACCGAGGCGCTCATCGCGCGCTACCCGGACAACGGCATGCTGATCGCCGCCCAGATCGGCGCGAAGGTCGCCAAGGGCGAAATGAAGTGGGGCTGACCATGAGCGAGTTCACCACCTCCACCGCACCCGCCGACGTCGTACGGCGCCAGTACCTGGCCTCCGCCGCCGGGGACCTCGAGGCCCTGCGCGCCACCCTCGCCCCGGACGTCGAGTGGACCGAGATGGCCGGCTTCCCCCTGGCCGGCACCTACCGCACCCCCGACGGCGTCACCGCCAACGTCATGGAACAGCTCGGCAAGGACTGGGAGGACTGGACCGCCCACGACGACACCTACGTCGTCGACGGCGAGAACGTCGTCGTCCTGGCCCGCTACACCGCGACCAACAAGGCCACCGGCAAAGCGATCGACGTACGCGTCGCCCACCACT
>NZ_JAEKKT010000132.1 GCF_019510245.1 Streptomyces sp.
GTTCCTCTCCGCCGCGCACGCCGACACCGGTGACACCGCCTGGCTGCTCGCCGCCACCGCCCTGGTCCTGCTGATGACCCCGGGTCTGGCCCTGTTCTACGGCGGCATGGTCCGCACGAAGAGCGTCCTCAACATGCTGATGATGAGCTTCGTGTCGATCGCCCTGGTGACGGTGGTGTGGCTGGCGGGCGGCTATTCGCTCGCCTTCGGGGACGACGCCTGGGCCGGGCTGCTGGGCGACCTCGCCCACGCGGGGATGAGCGGCCTGGGCCCGGACAGCGTCCAGGGCACCGTCCCCACCCTCCTCTTCGCCACCTTCCAGCTCACCTTCGCGATCGTCACGGCCGCGCTGATCAGCGGTGCGATCGCGGACCGGGCGAAGTTCGGGGCGTGGCTGGTGTTCGTCCCCGTCTGGGCACTGCTCGTATACGTTCCGGTCGCGCACTGGGTGTGGGGCCCGGGCGGCTGGGTCGCACACCGCCTCGGCGCCCTCGACTTCGCCGGCGGCCTGCCCGTCGAGATCACCTCCGGCGCCTCCGGCCTCGCCCTCTGCCTGGTCCTCGGCCCCCGGCTCGGCTTCAAGAAGGACGCCATGCGGCCGCACAACCTCCCGATGGTGATCCTCGGCGCGGGCCTGCTCTGGTTCGGCTGGTTCGGCTTCAACGCGGGCAGCGCGCTCGGCGCCAACGGGCTGGCCGCCGCCGTCTTCCTGAACACCCTCGCCGCCGGCTGCACCGGCCTGCTCGGCTGGCTCTTCGTCGAGCAGAAGCGCGACGGCCACCCCACCACGCTGGGCGCGGCCTCCGGCGCGGTCGCCGGCCTGGTCGCCATCACCCCGTCCTGCGGCTCGGTCTCCCTGCTCGGCGCCCTCGTCGTCGGCCTCGCCGCGGGCGTGGTCTGCTCGTACGCCGTGAGCTGGAAGTTCAGGCTGAACTACGACGACTCCCTCGACGTCGTCGGCGTTCACCTGGTCGGCGGAATCATCGGCACCCTCCTGATCGGCCTGTTCGCCGAGAAGGCCATGACCGGCTCCGCCGAGGGCCTCTTCTACGGCGGCGGGCTCGCCCAGCTCGGCAAACAGACGGTGGCGGTGGTGGCCGTCGCCGCGTACGCGTTCGCCGTGACGTACGGCATCGGCAAGCTGCTCGACAAGGCGATGGGCTTCCGGGCGGCCGAGGACCAGGAGCACACCGGCCTGGACCTTACGGTGCATGCCGAGACCGCTTACGATCACGGGGTCCTGGGCCACGGTGCCCCGGTCGCCCACTCCGTCGTCCCCACCGCCCAGAAGGTCAAGAGCCACCCATGAAGCTCATCACCGCGATCGTGAAGCCCTACCGCCTCGACGCGGTGAAGACCGCGCTCCAGGAGCTCGGCGTGCATGGCCTGACCGTGACCGAGGCCAGCGGCTACGGCAGGCAGCACGGCCACACCGAGGTCTACCGGGGCGCCGAGTACCGCGTCGACCTGGTCCCCAAGGTCCGCATCGAGGTCGTCGTCGAGGACGCCGACGCCGAACCCGTGATCGAGGCGGTCGTCAAGGCCGCGCAGACGGGGAAGATCGGGGACGGGAAGGTGTGGGCGCTGCCGGTGGAGACGGTCGTACGGGTGCGGACGGGCGAGCGCGGCCCCGACGCCCTCTGAACAGCCCGGCGAATGGGTTCCCGCGGACCCGGCCACGGCGGGTGCGGGCGAACAGCGCGCCGCCCGCCGCCCCGGCGGCGAACACCACCACCAGCACCAGCCACGGCAGGGCGAGGAACGACGCGCTCGCCGACTCCCTGGTGCCGGTCGCGCTGGCCGTCAGCGTCACCTTCCCCCAGTCGAGCTGGGGCGCGTCCCGCCAGCGCGCCGTGAGCGCGACCCGCTCCCCCGGCAGCAGCTCGGAGGGGACGCCGGTGAGGTCGCGGGTGAGCAGCGTGCGGCCGAACAGGCCCTCCGCACGGAGCCGCACCTTCGGGTCCAGCGTCACGTTCCCGGTGTTGTGCAGGGTGTAGGAGATCGTCGCCGTGCTGGCGCCGAGGCCGGGGACGAGCGGCTGGTGGTGGCTGACGTGCACGTTCTCGACGGCGAGGGCCGGGAGCGTCGGCCCGCTCACCCGCAGGTAGACCCGGGCGCCGACCGCCCGCTGCACGCCGAGCGCCAGGGACCCGGACCCCGGATCGACCTTCTCGTCCAGCGCGACGATCGCCCCGGGGTGGTCACCGGGCTCGGCACCCTTCGGTACGTGCAGGGCGAACGGAACGGTGACCGTCCGGTGCGGGGGCACGGTGACCCGGGCCTTCCCGAGCTGCGCCCAGGCCCCCACCCCCCGCATCTTCTCCTGCACCGTCCGGACGGCGAAGCCGCCGTCCCGCCGGGTGTTGTAGGCGTCGGCCGCGTACAGCCGGAAGGTCAGCGGCTTGCCGGTCTTGTTGGCGACGGCCACCTTGTCGGTGATCGTCTGCCCGGGGTCGAGGGAGAGGTAGAAGTACGGCCGCGCGGCGATCTTCGAGGCGACCGGATAGACGGACCAGCTTCCGTTGTCGGCGGCGCGCGCGGGACCCGCCGTGCAGAGGACGCCGAGGATCAGGCTCAGGAGGAGGACATACGGCTTGACGCGACGCATGGGTGCGGACCCCCGGTCGGAAGCGGGTCGGGTGGCGACCGGGTTCCTCGTCACTCGGAAGCCCGGTCGCCACAGGGGAGTTGGCTCAGGTGAGGGTCAGGGTCAGGACTCCGGAGTACGACCCCGGAGGCGTGAACGCCGGTACGTCCAGGGAGAGTCCGGCGTCGACCGTGAACTCACCGCCGGTGAGCGTGGCGTCCGGCGTCGAGGCGAGGGTCGCCCCGGAGCTGCCGACGGTGCCCGCCGAACCGGCCGCACAGGTGCTGGGGCTGCCCGCCTTGGTCGCGCAGGCCGGCGTCCAGCTCAGCTTCCCGGCGTCGATCTTGGCGCCGGGACCGGTGAAGTCGGTGACCTTGCCGGTGAGCGACCAGCCGGCCGGCCCGCCACGGAAGTCCTTGACGGTGACGGTCTGCAGGTTGCCCGTGGACGCCCCGCCCTGCCCGAAGTCGACCGCCGACAGCGCGACGGAGTCCCCGGCCTGGGACATGGACAGGGTCCCCGCCTTGACGGTGGTGGTCAGCTTCTGGCTGCCGGGCGGCACCGGCGTGGTGTCGTTGACGGTGTAGGCGGCCGGTCCGGCCCCCAGGTCGTCGCTCCACGCGCTCCCCTCGTACGCCACGATCCCGGTCGTCGTCTTGTCGTTGACGACGACGGGCGCGCTGAAGGAACCGTCGGAGCCCGCGGTCGCCGTGGCGGTGTCGGCGGTCTGGCTGCTGCCGGACCGCCCGGCCAGCGTCACGGTGGCCCCCGGCGTGAAGTTCTTCCCGGTGACGGTCACGCTGTCACCGGGGTTCCCGGAGGCCTTGTCCAGGCTGATGGCGCGGGTGTTGACCGGGGTGGTCGAGGTCGCCGTGACGGTCTCCGACACCGGGGCGGGCGGGTTGGTGACCGTGCACGGGGTGTCCAGCTCCAGGATGTAGCTGGTGTGGATGTTGTAGTCACCGGGCGAGAGGGTGATGGCCCCCGGCGAGGTGACGGTGAACGTGCCCGTCATGGAGAACGACGGGAAGGTCCCGTACCCCGGCACCGGATCGTTCTTCTTCGGCCCGGTCACCGTCACGTCCCCGGTCTGCGCGCCGCCCAGCGTCACCTTCCCGGTCGGCGTCATGATGTCGGCCGGCAGGGCGAGCGCGGTGGGGTTGTTGGCGGCGGGCGTGACCACGGTGTAGGTCACGGTGACCGTGTCGCCGACCTTCGGGGCGGTGTTGTCCACCGAGACGTTGGCGGTGGTGGTGCCGTCGATCGGCGGGAGGCCCGCGACGGCGGGCGGGATGCAGTGCGTGGCGAAGTCGACGTTCGTCCCGGCGGCACCGGCCGGACAGGCCAGCGCACCGCCCGCCGTGACCGCGAGCGCGGTCGCCCCGAACAGTGAGATCCAGCGCCACCGTCGGGATCTTCGTGATCTTGGGGGTGAACCCATGGAAGCCCCCTCCTGAGGGTTGCGGGCGCAGCGGCTCCTCTGCGCCGACAGGGGGCCATTGATGTGGAGGCCGCGTGAGAAGTCAATGGAGATGCCGCAGAAACCTGACGGTTCATCAGCTTCTGCGGCATCCGGAACGAACCCGTCACGCGGCTCAGAAGACGAACGGGCCGGGGGACTGGGCGGCGCTGGACGTACACGTGACGGTGACGCCGAAGATGACCATCTTCAGCGAGCCCTTGTAGAAGTCGAGGCTGTCACCGGCGGCCACGGTGCCCGGGAGCGGGCCGACGGTGACCGGGGAGCCGGCGGCCATGGCCGGGTTCACGGTACCGCTGAAGACCCGGTTGGCGCCGGTCGAGTTGGCCATGGTCAGCGTGGAGGCGATGGAGTTCGCCGACAGCGCGAGCGGGGTGGTGATCGCGCTGGAGGTGAGCGTGAGGGTCGCGCTCGTGCCGCTCTGGGTCGCGGTGAGGGTGGCCGTGCCGCCGCCGAAGATGCCGCAGCTGGCGGTGACGGTGGCGGTGGTCGGGGTGACGGCGGCGGCCGTGGGCGCGAAGGCCAGCGCCGTGACGGCGAGGGTCCCCGCCGCGAGTGCCGCACCGGTGGCTATTCGTTTCATGGGATCGGTTCCCTTCCCGTTGCGTGGGAATGCCATGTGGGACGGTGACCCCGGTCCGGGTGGGTGCGGACACACCGCGGGGCCGAATCTGACGGTCCGTCGGAACTTACGGTCCCCATTGATGCGCGAGCGCCACAGACCTACAAGGTTGAAATTTGGCCGACTGCGCGGAGGGGGGTGACGGCGAGGGGGTGGCGGGGGTGTGGGGCGGGTGCGGGTGGTGTGTGGTTGATCGCGCAGTTCCCCGCGCCCCTTCAGGTGGGACCAGCACAGGCGCCCCAAAGGGGCGCGGCGAACTGCGCGAGCAACCCCCACACGCCGTCACCCGCCCCACACCCCAGCCACCCCCGGTCAACCGACCCTCGCCCCCCCCGACGGAGTCAGACAAGACCTCGCTTCTCAGCAGGGCGAGTCGGTTTGGGCGGGTGGGAAGAGGACTAGGCAGGGACAGTGAGCCGAACCTCCCCGTCCGTCCCCGCCAGCAGCACCGGCGTCCCCGGCCCCCCAAGATCCCGCACCGCGGCCAGATCCTCCGCCGTGACCCCCTCGGCCCCGCTCACGACCGCCGCGGCCTCCAAGGACTCCGCCCCCGAGGCCACCGCCATCGCCACCGCCGTCCGCAGCGCACTCAGCTTCAGCGAGGCCAGCTCCACGGTCCCCGCCACATACGTACGGCCCGTCGAGTCCCGCACGGCCGCCCCCTCGGGCACCCCGTTGCGGGCCCGGGCCGAGCGGGCCAGGGTGACGATCTTGCGGTCCTCGGCGCCAAGCGCGTTGCTGTCGGTCATGCCCCGAGCATACGAACAACCCGGACCGGCACCCGCTCCTCCCCCGCCCCCCCGGACGGAGTCAGCCGAGGTGCCGGACGGTCTGACTCCGTACGGCCCCGGGCGCGGGCCGCCGTGGCTACGGCCGGTCCAGCCGCAGCCGCTCCGCCCTCGGCAGACCCGCGACGACAAGGTCGTACGAGTCCTCGATCAGCTCTCGCACGAGCCGGTCGGGCAGGCCGCCGTCCACCGTCACGGTGTTCCAGTGCCGCTTGTTCATGTGGTACCCCGGCGCGATCAGCCCCTCGTACTCGTCGCGGAGCCGCACCGCGTCCTCGGGGTCGCACTTGAGGTTGACCTTGAGCGGCTTCGCGTCGATCCAGCTCAGCGCGAACATCTTGCCGAGCACCTTGAAGACCGAGATGTCCGGGCTGAAGGGGAAGTCCTCGTCCGCCGCGTTGAAGGAGAGACAGAAGGCACGGAGCTGGTCCGGGGTCACTCGGGGTCGTCCTCCGGGGCGTCGGGCACCGGAACCGGCTCCACCAGCACCGTCACGATCTTGTTGCGCCGGCCGGCGGCCGACTCCGCGGTGAGGGCCAGCCTGCGGCCGTCGGGGAGTTCGACCTGGGCGGAGGCACCGGCGATCGGCACCCTGCCGAGGGCTTTCGCGAGCAGGCCGCCCACGGTCTCCACGTCCTCGTCGTCGTACTCCTCCAGGCCGTACAGCTCGCCGAGATCGGTGATGTCGAGGCGGGCGGTGACCCGGTGGCGGCCGTCGCCGAGGTCGGTGACGGGCGGCAGTTCACGGTCGTACTCGTCGGTGATCTCGCCGACGATCTCCTCCAGGATGTCCTCGATGGTGACGATCCCGGCCGTGCCGCCGTACTCGTCGATGACGACGGCGACGTGGTTGCGTTCCTTCTGCATCTCGCGCAGCAGGTCGCCGGCGTTCTTGGTGTCGGGCACGAAGAACGCGGGCCGCATGGCGGTGGAGACCAGGTCGGACTCGGCGTCGCGGCTGATGTGCGTCTTGCGGACCAGGTCCTTCAGGTACACGATCCCGACGATGTCGTCCTCGCTCTCCCCGGTGACCGGTATCCGGGAGAAGCCCGAGCGGAGCGCGAGGGTGAGGGCCTGGCGGATCGTCTTGTACCGCTCGATGACGACGAGGTCGGTGCGCGGGACCATGACCTCCCGGACCAGGGTGTCGCCGAGTTCGAAGACCGAGTGCACCATGCGGCGCTCCTCGTCCTCGATCAGCGACTCCTTCTCGGCGAGGTCGACCAGCGCCCGCAGTTCGGCCTCGGAGGCGAACGGGCCGCGCCGGAAGCCCTTGCCGGGGGTGAGGGCGTTGCCGATGAGGATGAGGAGATACGGGATCGGACCCATGACGCGGGCCAGCGGCAGCAGCACGTACGCGGCGACCGTCGCCGTGTTCAGCGGGTGCTGGCGGCCGATGGTGCGCGGGGAGACGCCGACGGCGACGTACGACACGAGCACCATCACGCCGATCGCGGCGAGCAGCGCCTGCCAGGTGGCGGGGATCTCCTGGAGGCAGGCGTAGGTGACCAGCGCCGCGGCCGCCATCTCGCAGGCGACGCGGACCAGCAGCGCCACGTTGAGGTAGCGGGTGGGGTCGGCGGCGAGTTCGGCGAGCCTGGCGCTGCCGCGCCGCCCGGACTTGACCGCCTCCTCGGCCCGGAAGCTGGAGACACGGGCGATACCCGCCTCGGCGCAGGCGGCCAGCCAGGCGACGACCACCAGCGCGATCGCACCGAGGACGATCTGCGGACTCATTCGAGAACGACCCGCCCGCCTACGAGACCGTCGGCGCCGGGGAGGGCCCGGTCAGGCCCTGCTCCGCACGCCAGCCGTCCACGATGGCCGCCTGGAGGCCGAACATCTCGGCCTTCTCGTCGGGCTCCTCGTGGTCGTAGCCGAGCAGGTGCAGCACGCCGTGGACGGTGAGCAGCTGGAGCTCCTCGTCCATGGAGTGCTGGGTCTCGGCCTCGGCCCCCTGCTTGGCGGCGACCTCCGGGCAGAGCACGATGTCGCCGAGCAGCCCCTGCGGCGGCTCGTCCTCGTCCTTGGACGGCGGCCGCAGTTCGTCCATCGGGAACGACATGACATCCGTCGGACCCGGCAGGTCCATCCACTGGATGTGCAGCTGCTCCATGGCGTCGGCGTCCACGACGATCACCGAGAGCTCGGAGAGCGGGTGGATGCGCATCCGTGCGAGCGCGTAGCGGGCGATGTCGAGGATCGCCTGCTCGTCGACCTCGGTTCCGGACTCGTTGTTGACGTCGATCGACATGGCGCTGTGCTTGTCTACTTCCCCTTGTGCGCGGACTTCGAGCGGCCGCCCTTGTGCGTGCCGTTCTCCGTGCCGTGCGTGCTGTCGTACTTCTCGTACGCGTCGACGATACGGCCCACCAGCTTGTGCCGTACGACATCGTGGGACGTCAGCCGCGAGAAGTGCACGTCGTCCACGCCGTCCAGGATGTCCTGCACCTGGCGCAGGCCGGACTTGGTGCCGTTCGGCAGGTCGACCTGCGTCACGTCACCGGTGATGACGATCTTCGAATCGAAGCCGAGCCGGGTGAGGAACATCTTCATCTGCTCAGGGCTCGTGTTCTGGGCCTCGTCCAGGATGATGAAAGCGTCGTTGAGGGTGTTGTGCGTCAGCAGGTAGTCCGTGGTGACGTACAGAGAGTCCTCGGCGGCCACCTGGATGCAGACGGTTTCCTCCCGGCCCGCCGGCTCGATCGAGTCGATGAACCGCATCGGGCGTCCACCGCCTCCGGCCGCCTGGTACTTGTCGCGTTTGCGGGCGAGACGGAAGGGCTCTATGCCTTCGGGGAGACGGATGTCGATGATGTGGGCGTCGCGGCGGTAAGCGACTTCGCGCCCGTTCGCCAGGCCCGGCTTGCGGCCCTCGGCAACCCGGCGGCGGGTGCACGCGACCCCGCCCAGCGACTGCACGAGTGCGATCACGTCGTCGCGGAGCATGGTCGATGTCGTCGTGTACTGGATACGGCAGGTCCGGTCCTTCTGGGCGACGGGACCGCCGTCGGAGTCGAGGAGGCCCTGGAGGACGGCCAAACGCACCTCGGCCGAGTTGTACAGGTAGTCGTCCGGCACGAACTTGGTGTGCGAGCGAGTGCGCAGCAGATCCAGTTCGCGCAGGACCCGGGTGACCGGGTTCTCCAGCGTGACGACATCGCCCGGGGACTTGATCCGGTTCAGGACGTAGTCGGGTCCGCCCTTGTGCCGGACCTGGATTCCGGGCAGCACCGATTCCAGGGCTACCGCCAGTTCCGGGTCTTCCGTGGCGAAGGAGGGCGTGGTGGTGCCGGTCAGGCAGCCGTCACCCAGCAGAAGCCCCAGCGCGTACGGGTCCATGGGGACCTCCCGCTCCGGGAAGCACACCGGTGCGGTGAGCATCGGCAGTTCGTACCGGCGGGCATGCGCCGCGCGCAGATCACCGATCATCTCCCGGGTCTCCAGGACCCGCCACGGCTTGTTGCGGCGCTTGTCCGAAGCCGTGCGGACCGTCCACAGGTGCTCGCCACAGCACAGTGTCCAGGAGCCGTCCTGGGCAGTGACGCGGTAGATGTCCTTCTCGCCTTGCGGGTAGACACCGAGGACAGGTGTCGGCTCGCCATCCGAGCCGATGACCAGGTCGCCGACCTGAAGGTCGCCGATGGGACGCCAGCCGTCCGGCGTCAGGAGGTTCGTGAACCGCGGCTGCGCCCGGCCACGCATGTATGCCAGCGGCGCCACCTCGATGGTCCCCGAAGCCATCAGCTTCGGGATCGAGTCGGGGTCGAGCATGTCGTGCAGCGCGTCGTACAGCGGGCGCAGGTAGGGGTCGATCTTCTCGTAGAGCGTGCCCGGCAGGAAGCCGAGCCGCTCGCCCGCCTCGACCGCCGGCCGGGTCAGGATGATGCGGTTGACCTGCTTGGACTGCAGGGCCTGCACCGCCTTGGCCATGGCCAGGTAGGTCTTGCCGGTGCCCGCGGGCCCGATGCCGAAGACGATCGTGTGCTTGTCGATCGCGTCGACGTACCGCTTCTGGTTGAGGGTCTTGGGGCGGATGGTGCGGCCGCGCGAGGACAGGATGTTCTGGGTAAGAACCTGGGCCGGGGTCTCCTCCGCGCCCTCCCCGTTCTCGCTCGCCCGCAGCATGGCGATCGAGCGTTCCACTGCGTCCTCCGTCATCGGCTGTCCGGTGCGGAGCACCAGCATCATCTCGTCGAACAGGCGCTGTATGAGGGCGACTTCACGGGCATCGCCGACCGCGCTGATCTCATTGCCCCGGACGTGGATGTCGGCCGCCGGGAAGGCCTTCTCGATCACGCGCAGCAGGGAGTCGCCGGATCCCAGCACGGTGACCATGGGGTGCTGGGCGGGAACCTCGAACTGAGCTCGGGCCTGCTGCTGCGCGGGAGTGTGAGCTGTGGGTGTCTGAGTCATGGGCCGGCGCTTAAGGCCTGCGGTTCCTCCTCGTCACGGCCGCGTAGCTGAGGGCGGCCTCGCGATATCAAGCGTACGACGCGGGGCTGACAACGCCGTAGGGCTTTTCCCGGGAAAGGCGCCCCCGGTGCGGCCGTGAGCCCTGCATGCGCTCCCGCACGCCGGGGCAGGATCGGGCCGTCACCGCCCTCACGTGGCCTCGGGGCCGCGTTCGCTCCACGCCACCTGTCCGCACAGAAAGCAGGTAGCCGTGCTGCTGCGTCTGCCCACGTCGGTGTCCGAGGCCCGCGACTGCCTGGCCGAGGGCGCGGTACCCGTCGGCGGAGCGACCCTGATATGGGCCGCGTGGCAGCGGGACGGCTTCCCGGAACAGGCGGTGTCCCTGCGGAAGGTACCGGAGGCGACGGCGGTGGGGAACGGGGTGCTGGGCGGCGCCGTGCTGCTGGGTCAGGTGGACGACCGGCTTCCGCAGGTGCTGCGGCAGGCGGCGAAGGGCGTCGGAACGGGGGCGGTGCGCCGGGCGGCGACGGTCGGCGGGAACGTCGCCGGGTCCAGCCTGCGGGACCTGCTGCCGGCGGCGATCGCGCTGGACGCGTGGGCCGACGTGCTCACGCCGGACGGGGTCCACCGGGTGGACCTCGCGGAAGTCCAGGCCAAGTCCCCGGTCGTGCTGGCGCTGCGCTGGCGGGAGCCGGTGACGGCGGCGTACGCGAAGGTGGCCGACCCGGCGGGCGGGGAGGTCCCCACGGTCGCCGCCGCGGCGGTGGACTCGGAGGGCGTGCTGAGGGTCGCGGTACGGGAGGGCTACGAGGTGACCAGCGGAAGCGTGACCGCCGAGGGGGGCGGGGCGGAGGAGCTGTTCGCCGGGGCGTTGGCGGGGGTGTCGGAGGCGGGGCGGTCGCTGGTGCGTCAGCAGGTCGCCGGGGTGCTCGGGGGGTAAGGGCCGTTCGTCGGCTGCGGGCCGATGGGGGCTGGTCGCGCAGTTCCTCCCCCGGCCTTCGGCCGGGGGTACCCCCAGCCGCGTCCTACATACCCAGCTGCGGGCAGGCGTGCCGCAGGGCGGCACGGGTGGGCGCTGGAGGTCCCCCGGCCGAAGGCTGGGGGAGGCACCCTGCCAGCGCCGGTAAGCGCCCCCACCCCCGGCCCGCCCCCCTACCCCGCGCGCCCGAAGCCGATCGTCGGTACCGCCCGCCGCAGGGGCCACGGCCGTACCTGGTCCTCCTCCGGTACCAGGCCCTCCAGGAACGCGTACCGCCGCAGCGCGGCCGGATCCTGCCCCGGCACCGACTGGACCTTGCGCCACCACGCCCCGATCTCCGACCACCCGGGAGCGGACAGGGAGCCGCCGAACTCCTGGACGGAGAGTGCCGCGGTCAGCCCCGCGAAGGCGAGGCGGTCGGCGAGCGGCCAGTCGGCGAGCGTGCCGGTGACGAAGCCCGCGACGAAGACGTCGCCGGCGCCGGTCGGGTCGAGGGCCTCCACGGCGATCGCCGGCACCTCCGCGGACTCGCCGGTACGTCCGTCGACCGCATAGGCGCCCTCCGCCCCGAGGGTCACGACGGCGAGCGGCACGTACTCGGTGAGGGCGTGCGCGGCGGCCCGCGGGCAGTCCGCGCCGGTGTACCGTCGCGCCTCCTCCGCGTTGGGCAGGAACGCCTCGCAGTGCTCCAGGTCGGCGAGGCCGGCGAGGTCCCACGCGCCCGTGTCGTCCCAGCCGACGTCGGCGAAGATCCGGGTCCCCTCGGCGGCCGCCCTGGCGATCCAGGGGTTGCGTTTGCCGGGCGTGAGGGAGGCGACGGCGGCGCGCGCGCGGGCGGGGTGGCCGGGTGCGTTCTGCTGGCGGAACAGCAGGTCCGCGGGCGGCTCGTGCCCGTGCGAGACCATGGTCCGCTCCCCCTCGTACGCCATCGAGACGGTGACCGGCGAGTGCCAGCCGCGCACGGTCCGGGACGGGGAGAGGTCGATGCCCTCGCCCTGGGCGAGCGCGTCCCAGCAGTACTCGCCGTAGTGGTCGTCGCCGAAGGCGGCCGCGAGGGAGGTTCTCAGGCCAAGGCGGGCGAGGGCGGTGGCCATGTTGGCGACGCCGCCGGGGCTGGAGCCCATGCCCCGGGCCCAGGACTCGGTGCCGCGCACCGGGGCGGTGTCGAGGCCGGTGAAGACGATGTCGAGGAAGACGGTGCCGGTGAGGTAGACGTCCCAGGGCGGATCGTCCGGCGTGCGCAGGGCGGCCAGCGGGTCGACCTGCGCGGCGCAGTGCGGTGTTGGTGCTCCTCTGCCGTCGTCGAGGTACTCCGGTTCCTCTCCGGCGAACGCGTTGGACGCGGTCACGGTGCGCTCCCTGACGTGGTGCGGGTCCGGCCAGTGTGCACCATGTCACGGGAGCGGCGGCCGCTCCGGCCGTACGACCGCCGGATCGGGCGGGGCCTACCAGCGGGGCACGGCCGGTGCCGTCCAGCCCGGCTCCGCCGCCCGCATCGCCGCCGCGTCGTCGCGGTCGCGGAGCGTCCCGTCGTCGTCGAGCCACCGCCGGTGCAGCCGTCGTAGCTGCTCCCGGTCCAGTTCGACGCCGAGTCCGGGGGTGTCGGAGACGGTGATCCGGCCGCCGTCGAAGGCGAGGCGTTCGGTGAGGACGTCCTCGGACTGCCAGGGGTAGTGGGTGTCGCAGGCGTGGTGGAGGTCCGGGACGGTCGCGGCCACGTGGGTCATCGCGGCGAGGCTGATCCCGAGGTGGGTGTTGGAGTGCATGGAGAGGCCGACGCCGAAGGTCCGGCAGACGGCGGCCAGTTCCCGGGTGTTGCGCAGCCCGCCCCAGTAGTGGTGGTCGGAGAGGACGACCTGCACGGCCCCGCGCGTGAACGCCTCCGCGATCTCGCCGAAGGTCGTCACGCACATGTTGGTCGCGAGCGGCACGTCCGTGCCCGCCGCCACGTCCGCCATCGCCGGGGTGCCGAGGGCCGGATCCTCCAGGTACTCGAGGACGTCGCCCAGTTCCCTCGCCACCCTCAGCGAGGTCTCCACCGACCAGGCGCCGTTCGGGTCCAGCCGCAGCGGGTGCCCGGGGAACGCCTCGGCCAGCGCGCGTACGGCCGCGATCTCCTCCTCGGGCGGGAAGACCCCGCCCTTGAGCTTGAAGGAGGTGAACCCGTACCGCTCGGTGAAGCGGCGGGCCTGCGCCACGACCCCGGCCGGGTCGAGCGCGGCTCCCCAGTCGTCGGGTTCCGCGGGCACGCCCGGTGGGTGCGCGGCCCACTTGTAGAAGAGGTACGCGCTGTACTCGACGGAGTCGCGCACCTTCCCGCCGAGCAGTGCGTGCACCGGCAGTCCGAGCGCCTTGCCGAGGGCGTCCAGGCAGGCGACCTCGAACCCGGAGACGACGGACAGCCGCAGCTTCTCGGCGGTCTGGACGCCCCGCAGCCCGCCGACGTCGGCCCGGCCTGCCACCCGGCCCGCGTCCACGGCGACCTCGCCGGCGACACCGGACAGCCCGTTCAGGTCACCGGCCTGCCGCCCGCGCAGTCTCTCCGCGAACGGCCGGGCCAGCTCCAGGTACTTGGTGTCCCCGTAGGTCTCCCCGACCCCGACCACCCCGTCCGCGGTCTCCACCTCCACGATCAGCCGGGGCGTGTACGGCTGGTGCACGCCCTGCGTGTTCAGCAGCGGCGGGTCCGCGACGAGGACCGGGGTGAGGCGGACGTCGGTGATGGTGAGGTTCACCGGGACGCTCCCACGAGGTCGAGGCCGGTGCCGAGCAGGGCTTCGAGGTCGGCGAGGTCGGAGGCCGAGGGGTCGGTGAGCGGGGCGCGCACGGGACCCACCGGCCGGCCGCGCAGCCGGGCCGCCGCCTTCACCAGTGACACCGCGTAGCCGGGCACCCGGTCGCGCAGTTCGACGAGCGGCACGTAGAAGCCGCGCAGCAGCTTGTCGACGGTGCCCTGGTCACCGTCGCGGAGGGCGGCGAAGAAGGCGTCGGCGATCTCCGGGGCGAAGGCGTGCACGGCGGAGGAGTAGGCGGGGACGCCGACCGTCGCGTAGGCGCGGGCCTGGATCTCGGCGGTGGCGGCGCCGTTGAAGAAGAGGAAGCCGTCGGGGGCGGCGAGGGTGAGCCGCTGGAGCCGGTCGAGGTCGCTGTGCCCGTCCTTGAGGCCGATGACGCCGGGGACGGCGGCGATCCGCGCCAGCGACCCGGCGGTGTACGTGACCTGGCCGCGCTGGTAGACGACGAGGGGCAGCCCGGTGCGGGCCGCGATCTCCTCCACCTGGGCGACGAGTCCGTCCTGCGGCGCGGCGACGAGGTAGTGCGGCAGCACGAGCAGGGCGTCGGCCCCGGCCTCCTCCGCGATGCGGGCGAACCGGACGGCCTGCGCCCAGCCGTACCCCACCCCGGCGACCACGGGCACCCTTCCGCCGGCCTCCTCGACCGTCACGCCCACGACCTGCCGGTACTCCTCCTCGTCCAGCGAGAAGAACTCCCCGGTCCCGCAGGCCGGGAAGACGGCACCGGGCCCGGCGGCCAGCTGCCCGGCCACGTACTCCCGGAACCCGTCCACGTCGAGGGAGCCGTCGGCGCGGAACGAGGTGAGCGGGAACGACAGCACCCCGCCCGCCATCCCCTCCCGCAGCCTCCGCGCCACCTGCTCAGGCCGTCCGGCCACCGCATTCATCTTTCGATCTCCCCATGCAGATGACATCTACGTATGAAGACAGAGACTAGATATGCGAACACACCCCGTCAACGGCACGCACCACCGCCGCCCCCCTACGATCTGCACATGTCCGAGACAGCAGGGGTCCGCGAGGTGAAGTCCGCGGCGCGCACCGTGGAGCTGCTGGAGCTCCTCGCCGCCCGCGGCGACCGCCCGGCCCGCCTCCAGGAACTGGCAGACGGCCTCGGCGTCCCGCGCAGCTCGATGTACGCCCTGCTCCAGACGCTGATCGCCAGGGGCTGGGTGCGCACCGACACCACCGGCTCCCTCTACGGCATCGGCATCCGCACCCTGCTGACCGGCACCAGCTACCTCGACTCCGACCCGCGCGTCCGCCTCGTACGCCCCTACCTCGACGAGGCCTCGGAGGCGCTCGGCGAGACGATCCACCTGGCCCGGCTCGACGGCCCGGACGTGGCGTACCTGGCGACCCGGGAGTCCCACGAGTACCTGCGCACGATCAGCAGGGTGGGCCGCCGCCTGCCGGCCCACGCCGGTGCCCTGGGCAAGGCGCTGCTGGCCGAACGCCCGGACGCCGAGCTCCCCGAGGGCCCGTACGAGGCCCTGACCCCCAACACCCGCGCCACCAGGGACGCACTGGCCGCCGACCTCGCCCAGGTGCGAGCCCGCGGCTACTCGATCGACCGCGAGGAAGGCGTCCTGGGCATCACCGGCTACGGCTTCGCCCTGCGCTACGACACACCGGCCCAGGACGCGATCAGCTGCTCGGTACCGGTGGCCCGCCTCACGCCGGAGCACGAGGGGCGGATCGTGGCGGTGATGCAGGAGATCCGCACACGGATCGAGTCAGCGACGACGGGCGGCACGGTCAACTGGCGCTGAGGCGGGGGGCCGGTTCGTCGCCGGGTGCGGCCTGGTGGGGGTTGCTCGCGCAGTTCCCCGCGCCCTAATGGGGCGCTGCAGTGGGCGCTTCTTCTTCAGCCGCGGGCTGAACAGCGCCCCGTAGGGGGCGCTGGGGGTGCCCCCGGCCGAAGGCTGGGGGAGGAACTGCGCGGCCAGCCCCCACCAGGCCGCACCCGCGAACGCACCGCTCCCCTCACGGCGCGCGGCGCTTCTACCCCCCTTCTTACGCCCGAAACCGAACATGACCCACATCACACCCCCCGGGCTTCTTCGGGCCCCCCTCGCTTGATACAAATTGCCCGCGCGTTCCTGTCTCTCGACGGCCTGCGCCCAACCCCCTTCTTGAGCCGCCTCTTTCGCATGCCCTGGGAACGCCCGTGTCCGCCCCCCGCACCACCCCCTGGCCCCTCGTCGCCCTCTTCACGGCCGGGTACCTCGCCCCGTACCTCCTGCCGACCACCGTCGGCCGGCTCGAATCGGGGCTCCCCCTCTCCGCGACCCAGGCGGGCGCCGTCGGCAGTGCCCTGCTGCTCAGTTCGGCGACGGCCGGCTTCCTCCTCGCGTCCCGGGTCGACCGCATCGGCCCCCGCACGCTCGCCCGCCTCGGCCTCCTGCTCGCGGTCCTCGGCTACGGCGGCGCCGCCCTGACCACCGCCGTCCCCGCGGTCGTCGCCGGCGCCGTCGTCGGCGGCTTCGGCTCCGGCACGGTCACCGCGGTCGCCGCCACCGGCATCGCGTCGCAGCGGGACCCCCACCGCACCACCACCCTCGGCCTCCTCGGCGTCTCCGCCCTCGCGGGCGCCGTCTACCTGACGGTCCCGCACCTCGGCCCCGGCCACGCGCAGCCCCTCGCGGCGATCGCGCTCACCGCGCTCGCGGTCTGGCCGCTCACCGCCCGCCTGTCCCCCCGCACCGCCCCGGCCCTCCCCCGCGCCGCCTCCGGCTCCCGCCTCCCCCACCTGCGTTCGGGCCTGCTGCTGGCCGCCGCGATGCCGTGCTGGTCGGCCGCGCAGAACTCGCTGTGGGGTCTCAGCGGCAGGATCGGCCTGACGCAGGCGCACCTCGGCGAGGCGACCGTCGGCGCGGTGTTCGCGGTGGCGCTCGGCACCGGCCTGCTCGGCGTGGTCGGCGCGGGCGCCCTCGGCCCGCGGCTCGGCAGGGCCCTGCCCATAGGTCTGGGCACCGTGCTGATCGCGGGCTGTATCGCGCTCAGCGCGTCCGCGACCGACCTGACGACGTTCGCGTCCGGCGAGATCGCCTGGAACCTGCTCTACCCGGTCGTCCTGTCGTACGTCATCGGGCTCGCCGCCGCCCTCGACCCGCGGGGCCGCTGGGCGGTGCTGGTCGGGTCGGCGTCGTCGCTGGGGACGGCCGTCGGCCCGATGACCGGCAGCCTGCTGGCGGCGCGGGCCGGCTTCCCGGCGATGGGGACGATCCTCGCGGTGGGCCTGCTGGTCGTCGCGCTGCCGCTGACGGCGGTGGCGCTGCGGCGCACAACCACCACCGTCACGACCGGCGCGACCCTCACCGACAGCACGCCGGTGCGGCTCGACGTCGCGGCGTGACCCCCCAGCGCCCCCAAAGGGGCGCTGGGGGCAGGAACTGCGCGACCAGCCACGACGGCGCCGCAGACGGCAGATCGCGGCACTTCAAGCGAAGCGAGCGCTCAGCCGTGGGCCCCGCCGAACTCGTAGGCGTCCACCTCGGCGAGGTACCGCGCCCGCAGTTCCTCCTCGTCGTCGAGGAAGGCCGCGAGGAAGGAGTTGCGGGCCAGTGCCCGCATCTGCTCCCTGGACAGGCCCAGGGTGTCGCGCACGGCGTGGTAGTTGTCGGCGACGTAGCCGCCGAAGTAGGCCGGGTCGTCGGAGTTGACGGTGCACAGCAGCCCAGCGTCGATCATGGCCGGAAGCGGGTGGTCGGCGAGTACGTCGACCGCACGCAGCCGGACGTTCGACAGCGGGCACAGCGTCAGCGGGATCCGCTCCCGCACCAGACGCGCCACCAGCTCCGGGTCCTCCAGGCAGCGCAGCCCGTGGTCGACGCGCTCGACGCCGAGCACGTCCAGCGCCTCGGTGATGTACTCCGGCGGCCCCTCCTCACCCGCGTGGGCCACTCGCCGCAGCCCCAGCCCGGCCGCCGCCTCGTACACCTCGCGGAACTTGGCCGGCGGATGCCCGACCTCGGCGGAGTCGAGCCCGACACCGGTGATCCGGTCGAGGTACGGTTTCGCCGCCTCCAGCGTCGCCATCGCCGACTCGGCGGACTCGTCCCGCAGGAAGCACATGATCAGGCGGGTGGAGATCCCGTGGTTCTCGGCGCTCCGGCCGAGCGCCCGCCACAGGCCCTCGACGACCGTCCCCATGTCCACGCCCCGCGCGAGGTGCGCCTGCGGGTCGAAGAAGATCTCGGCGTGCCGCACGCCCTGCGCGGCGGCCCGCGAGAGGTACGCGTCGGCGAGGTCGTCGAAGTCCTGCTCGGTGCGCAGGACGGTCATCAGCTCGTAGTACAGGTTCAGGAAGGACTGCAGGTCCTCGAACCGGTAGGCCTTGCTCAGCGCGTCGGTGTCCGCGTAGGGCAGCTCGACGCCGTTGCGCGCGGCCAGCATGAACGCCAGCTCGGGCTCCAGGGTGCCTTCGATGTGGAGGTGCAGTTCTGCTTTCGGGAGGGGCATCAAAGCATCGTACGGCCGCTTCACCTGCGCTTCGGGACCGGCACTCGGAGCAGGTCGTGGGCGACGGTCAACTCGCCCGCGTAGCCGGCGGCCCGCGCCTGCCGTTCGAAGCTCTCGGGGTTCTCCGGTTCGGAGTAGCGCTGGCTGAAATGGGTCAGCACCAGGTGACGTACGCCCGCGTCGCGGGCGACGGCCGCCGCCTGTCCGGCCGTCAGGTGGCCGTGGTCCGCGGCGAGTCGGGCGTCCTCGTCGAGGAAGGTGGACTCGATGACGAGCAGGTCGCAGCCCGCGGCGAGCGCGTGCACCCCCTCGCACAGCCGGGTGTCCATGACGAACGCGAACCGCTGGCCGCGCCGCACCTCGCTGACCTCGTCGATCGTGACGCCCCCGAGCACGCCCTCGCGCTGGATGCGGCCGACGTCGGGGCCGGTGATGCCGTGCGCGGCGAGCCGTTCGGGCAGCATGCGGCGGCCGTCGGGCTCGGTGAGCCGGTAGCCGTACGACTCGACGGGGTGGGAGAGCCTGCGGGCCTCCAGCGTGTAGCCGGGGGTGACCGCGAGGTCGCCGTCCGCGTCGACCGGGGCCTCGGTGACGCCGACGGTCTCGCGGTAGGCGGTGGCGTACCGGAGCCGGTCGAAGAAGCGCTGCCCGGACCTCGGGTAGTGCGCGGTGACCGGGTGCGGGACCTGGTCGAGGTTGATGCGCTGGATGACGCCGGCGAGGCCGAGGGAGTGGTCGCCGTGGAAGTGGGTGACGCAGATCCGGTTCAGGTCGTGGGCGGCGACCCCGGCCCGCAGCATCTGCCGCTGGGTGCCCTCACCGGGGTCGAAGAGGATGCCCTCGCCGTCCCAGCGCAGCAGGTAGCCGTTGTGGTTGCGGTGCCGGGTGGGGACCTGGCTGGCGGTGCCGAGGACCACCAGTTCGCGTACGGACACGGCTGGCTATCCGGGCGGCCACTGCAGGCCGCGGCCGCCGATGACGTGGGCGTGCGCGTGCCAGACGGTCTGGCCGGCGCCGCTGCCGGTGTTGAAGACGAGGCGGTAGCTCTCCAGCTTGTCCTCGTCGGCGACGGCCTGCGCCTCACGCAGTATGTCGGCGGCGACGGCGGGTTCGCCTGCGGCGAGCTCGGCCGCGTTCCTGTAGTGGACCTTGGGGATCACCAGGACGTGGGTGGGCGCCTGGGGGTTGATGTCCCGGAAGGCGACGGTGGTGTCCGTCTCCCGGACGATCGTCGCGGGGACGTGGCCTGCGGCGATCTTGCAGAACAGGCAGTCGTCCTGGGGTTCCCCTGCCATGTTTTCTCCTCGCCCCGTGATCGGTTTCGGGGGCATCGTATCGTCGTCGGTTGCGCGCCCGGTGGGGGCTGGTCGCGCGGTTCCTCCCCCAGCCTTCGGCCGGGGGTACCCCCAGCGCCCCTTAGGTCGGCAACACCGGCGGCGTTTTCGCGGGACTGTTCTCCAATGCCTCCAGTGCAAGTCGGATGGCCTCGTCCAGCTGGGGATCCCTCTCCGCGCCCCAGTCCTGCGGGGTCTGTACGACCTCCACGTCCGGGTCGACGCCGTGGTTCTCCACGTCCCAGCCGTAGCCCTCCAGCCAGAACGCGTACTTCGGCTGGGTGACCAGCGTGTCGTCGACCAGGCGGTAGCGGCTGTCGATGCCGATCACGCCGCCCCAGGTGCGGGTGCCGACCACCGGGCCGATGCCGAGTGCCTTGATCGCCGCGTTGACGATGTCGCCGTCCGAGCCGGAGAACTCGTTGGCGACGACCACGACCGGTCCGCGGGGCGCGTCCCGCGGGTAGCTCTGCGGGCGCATGCCGCGCGGCAGGTCCCAGCCGACGATCCGCCGGGCCAGCTTCTCCACCACGAGCTGGGAGGTGTGCCCGCCGCGGTTCTCGCGGACGTCCACGACGATACCCTCGCGGGCCATCTCCACGTTCAGGTCGCGGTGGATCTGGGCCCAGCCGGGCGCCTGCATGTCGGGGACGTGGAGGTAGCCGAGGCGGCCGCCGGACAGCTCGTGGACGTGGGCCCGGCGGTCGGCCACCCACGCGTGGTAACGCAGCGGCTCCTCGTCGGCGACCGGGACGACGACCGGGTGCCGCAACTCACCGCCGCCCGCCGGGGACACGGTCAGTTCGACGGCCTTGCCGGCCGTGCCGACGAGCAGCGGGCCGGGGCCCGTCACCGGGTCGACGGGGCGGCCGGCGACCGCCACGATCGCGTCGCCGGGGCGTATCGCGGCGCCGGGTGCGGCGAGCGGGGAGCGGGCGCCGGGGTCGGAGGTCTCGGCGGGCAGGATCCGGTCGATGCGCCAGCTGCCGTCGTCGTGCCGGGAGACGTCGGCGCCGAGCAGGCCCTGCCGGGCGCCGTGGCCGTGGCCGCCGCGCGGGGTGACGTAGGCGTGCGAGGTGCCGAGTTCGCCCTGGACCTCCCAGAGCAGGTCGACGAGGTCGTCGTGGGTGGCGCAGCGGTCGACGAGCGGGCGGTAGCGGTCCAGGACGCCGTCCCAGTCGACGCCGCCGAGGTCGGGCCGCCAGAACTGGTCGCGCATGATGCGGCCGGTCTCGTCGAACATCTGCCGCCACTCGGCGGCCGGGTCGACGGTCTGCCGGACCCGGGAGAGGTCGACGGTGATGTTGGTGTCGCTGTCGTCGTCGTTCGAGGCGCGGCGGTCGCTGGGTACCACCTTGAGCTTGCCGTCGGCCCAGAGCAGGACGCGTTTGCCGTCGCCGCTGACCTCGAAGTGGTCGGCGTCGGAGGCGAGGTACTCGATGCGCTGCTGGGCGAGGTCGTAGCGCTCCAGCTCGGTCTTGGGCGCCGGGTCCTCGGGGTGGGCGCGGGAGGCGCCGAGGACGCCGCGCACCGGGTGGCGCAGCCAGAGGACGCCGTCCTTGGCGGCGCGCAGCGTGGAGTAGCGGCCGGCCTCGACGGGGAAGGGCACGATCCGGTCGGCGAGGCCCTCCAGGTCGATGCGGGTGGCGGGGGTGCCCTCGGCGTCCGGGGTCTCGTCCTTGTCGGGGGTCTCGAAGGGGCGGCCGTGCCGCTGCGGGCCGAACGGCGAGGGGGTGGTGGCCGCCAGGGTGATCAGGTGCGGGCGGTCGCCGACCACGAAGGCGAGGTCGAAGACGTGCTCGTCGTAGACCGGGTCGAAGGAGCGGGTGGAGAGGAAGGCGAGGTGTTTGCCGTCGCGGGTGAAGGCGGGGTCGTAGTCCCGGAACCGCAGCGGGGTGGCCTCGGTGACGGTGAGGTCGGTGGTGTGGGCGATGCGGAGCTGGCAGAGGCCGCCGGCGCCGGGGTGGGACCAGGCGAGCCAGCCGGAGTCGGGTGAGAAGGCGAGTCCGGAGACGTCGCCGTCCTCGCTGCGGTCGACCTCGCGGACCTCGCCCGTCTCGCGTTCGACGAGGAGGAGGCGTCCGTCGTGGGCGGCGACGGCGACCCGGCCGCCGTCGGGGGCGACGGCGAGGTCGAGGACCCGGCCGAGCTGTCCGGCGGCGATCCGGCGCGGGGTGGCGCCGGGCACGAGTCCGGTGGCGGGGGCGAACTCCAGGGCGTCGTCGCCCTCGGCGTCCGTCACCCACACCACCCATTCCTCGGCGTCCACGCGGAAGGTGACGGGCAGCCGGGCCCGCACCCCCGGCTGGGCGACGAGCGCACGCGCCGGACCGGAGCGGTGGGTCACCCAGTGCACGCCGCCGCGCACCAGGACGGCGCTGCCGCGCGCGGTGTGGTCGGGCGAGGCGGAGCTGAACCAGCGGGTCGCGTTGACCGGGTACGGCTGCCGGTCCACCCGCTGCCCGCCGAGCCGGATGTCCAGACGGCGCGGCTCGGCGCCCTCCAGGTCGTCGAGGAGCCAGAGTTCACCGGCCGAGGCGTAGACGACGCGGGTGCCGTCGCCGGACGCGTGCCGGGCGTAGAAGCCGTCGAGTGCGGTGTGCCGGCGCAGGTCGGAGCCGTCGGCGAGGGAGGAGTACAGGGCGCCCGTGTCCTCGTGGTCGGAGAGGAACGCGATCCGGTCGCCGGCCCACACGGGGTACTCCAGGTTCCCGTCCAGCTCCGCGTGCAGCCGTACGAACTCGCCGGCGCCTTCCCGGTCGATCCACAGCTTGCCCGCCGTACCGCCCCGGTACCGCTTCCACCAGGCCGCCTCCCGCCCCATCGGCGCGGACAGCAGCACGGTGTGCGGGCCGGCGGCGACATGGCCGACGGGGCCGTACGGCAGGACGGTGGAGGGGCCGCCGTCGAGCGGGACGGTGTGGGCCCAGCTGCGCCGCAGGCTGGCCTGGCCGTGGGTGGTGATCGCGAGGACCTGGCCGTCGGCGGTCCAGCCGCGTACCTGGGTACGGGGACTCCCCCAGTGCGTCAGGCGGGTGGACGGGCCGCCGTCGACGGGGGCGAGGTGGATCTCGGGGGCGCCGTCGCGGGTGGAGGTCCAGGCGACCGTGGTCCCGTCGGGCGAGATGCGCGGCAGCGTCACGGGGACGTTGTCGGCGCTGACCCGCCAGGCCCGGCCGCCGTCCAGGGGCGCGAGCCACACGTCGTCCTCGGCGGTGAAGGCGACCAGATCGCCGTGGACGTGCGGAAATCGGAGGTAGGACTGCGGTCCTGTCGCTGCACCCTGAGTCACTCGCTCAGCCTATGCACCGCGGCGTGTTCCCGGTGGCCGATTTCGATCACTTGCCCTGCACCGGCCGGCACTTGGGGTCGCCCTGGCACCAGACGGTCTTCGTGACGGTCACGGTGGGGCCCGGCTGCTGCCCGTAGGTGGGCGGCCGGTAGGTGCTGTACACCGGCCCGGGTGTGGCGTCGCAGTCGCCCAGCCCGTTCACCCGGAACCACTCCTTGCCGCCCACCTTCGCGACGAGGTTCCCGCGCACGCAGGCGCCGCTGACGGCCTTGGTGACCCGGCCGGTGACGGTGATGTCCCGGCCGTCCTTGGTCCGGCCCCGGCAGTCGACGGACACGACGGTGGTCGCGGTGGCCGAAGGCGTCTTCGAACTCTTCGCGGTCCCGGTGCCCTTCGCCGCCGACCCGTAGTTGCCGGTGCAGGTGAGCCAGTCGACGTCGACGTGCTGGCGTTTCAGCTCGGCGGTGGCGGTCCGGTCGGTGGTGTAGGCGACCGTCGCGGTGTTCAGGTCGCTCGGCCGGCACGCCACCGCACCGCCCACGGCGAGCACCACCAGCCCTGCCACGGCCGCCGCCCTGGTCCCGCGCGGCCGGCCCCAAATCCGCCTCAATACCCCCATGGAGGGCAGCCTGCCACCGTCCCGCCGGTGGCGGTAGGGGACATACGGCCACTCACGTGTTCGGAGAGGTCACCCGTGCCGGTGTGCCGGGGTGCCGTCCTCAGGTGCGCAGCAGCAGCCACTCCTGCAGTTCCACCACATTGCCCTCGGGGTCCTTGAGATGGGCCACCCGCATGCGTTCCGTCATCGCCGCCGGCCCGTGCAGGAGGACCGCGCCCCGATCGGCGATCTGCTCGCAGTAGGCGTCGAGGTCGTCGACGCGCAGCACCACCAGCGAACGGTGCCCGGTCGCCGCGTCCGCCAGCTCGCCCAGTATCGCGGCCATCATCGTCCGGTCCTGGAGGGCGATCCCCGCCGAACCCGCGTGCGGGCTGAACTTCTCGTACGGCCCCTCGCTCGCCCCGGACTGCGGCCTCAGCCCGAGCACCTCGGCGTAGAAGCGGTAGCAGGCGGCGAAGTCGGTGACCAGGAGCCGGACTTGGGCGAGTTCCACGGCGTGTCCCCCAGGGTGTGGTGCGGTCGGTTCAGGACCACCGGCCGGTGCGGCCCAGCAGCAGGGCCGTGGCCGCCGTCCCGGCGGTCGACGTGCGCATCACGGTAGGCCCCAGCGTGTACGTCCTCGCACCCGCCTCCTCGAACAGCGCCACCTCGTCCCGGGCGACGCCCCCTTCGGGCCCGACGACCAGCACGATCTCGCCGTCGGCGGGCAGTTCGGCCGCGGCGAGCGGCGCGCTGCCGTGCTCGAAGTCGGAGTGCAGGACGGCGGCGAGGTCGGCCCTGGCCAGAAGTGCCGCGACCTGCTTGGTCGTCGCCGCGTCGGCGACCTCCGGGAACCGCACCCGGCGGGACTGTTTGCCGGCCTCGCGGGCGGCGCCCCGCCACTTCGCCAGCGACTTCAGGCCCCGCTCGCCCTTCCACTGGGTGATGCAGCGGGCGGCCTGCCAGGGCACGATCACGTCGACGCCGACCTCGGTCATGGTCTCCACGGCGACCTCGCCGCGGTCGCCCTTGGGGAGGGCCTGGACGACGGTGATCCGGGGCGACGGCTCCGGCTCCTCCGAGACCGACGTCATGTGGACGACCAGCCGGTCCTTGCCCTCGACGGCGACCACGTCGCAGACCGCGTAGCGGCCGGCGCCGTCGGTGAGGACGACCTGCTCGCCGGGCTGGAGCCGCTTCACGGAGACCGCGTGCCGCCCCTCGGGCCCGTCGAGGACGTACTGTCCGCCGGTGTCCGTACGGAAGTGCTCGACGACGAAGACGGGGGCGGTCATCGCTTCTCCCCCTCCGGGCCGGTGGACAACGCTGTCGACGCGGCGGCGAGTTCGGCCGCGAGGGTCTCCACCAGCTGTCCGGCGGGCAGCTCGCGGGCCATCCGGTGCCCCTGCCCGGCCCACAGGGCCATGCCCTGCGCGTCCCCGGACCGGGTCGCGGCCTTGCGCAGCGGGGAGGTGAGGTGGTGGACCTCCGGGTAGGCGGCGGGTGCGTACGGGCCGTGCTCGCGCATGAACCGGTTGACCAGGCCGCGGGCGGGCCGCCCGGAGAACGCCCGGGTCAGCGCGGTCCGCGTGAAGAGCGGGTCGGTGAGGGCCTGCTTGTGCAGGGCGGCGGCGCCGGACTCCGGGGTGGCGAGGAAGGCCGTTCCCAGCTGCGCGGCGCTCGCCCCCGCCGCCAGTACGGCCGCGATCTGGGCGCCGCGCATGATCCCGCCCGCGGCGACGACCGGAATCCCCACGGTCTCGCGTACCTGCGTGACCAGCGACAGCAGCCCGATCCCGGACCCGTCGTTCTCCGGCACGTCCCGGTGGGTGCCCTGGTGCCCGCCGGCCTCCACGCCCTGGGCGATCACCGCGTCCGCCCCGGCCCGCTGCACGGCGAGGGCCTCCTCCGCGGTGGTGGCGGTGACCAGCGTGACCGTCCCGGCCCGCCGCAGCGCGTCCAGCACCTCCGGCGTCGGCACACCGAAGTGGAAGGAGACGGCGGCGACCGGGTTGTCCAGCAGCACGGCCAGCTTGGCGTCGTACCCGTCGTCCCGGCCGCTGTCCGGGTCGCCGAGCTCGGTCTCGTACCAGGCGGCCTCACCGGCCAGCTGATGCGCGTAGACCTCCACGGCGCCGGACTCGGCGTGTTCGGGCTGCGGCACGAAGACGTTCACACCGAAGGGCCGGCCGGTCAGCCCGCGCAGCTGCTTGATCTCCTGGTACATCCCGTCGGCGGTCTTGTACCCGGCGGCGAGGAACCCCAGCCCACCCGCCTCGGACACGGCGGCGGCGAGCTGCGGGACGGAGACCCCGCCCGCCATGGGGGCCTGCACGATCGGAAGAGGGAAGAGATCGGTCAGTGCGGAGGACATGACGGCATGTTGTCACGTCCTCCGAACAAGACCGAATCGGGCCGCCCCTTTGGCACATGCCAGAAATCTCCCCCCACCGCGCCCCTCACCGAGCCGGGCGCCCGCGCCTCTCCACCGGCCGAACCGGGCGATCGACCTCGCCTCTCCACCGGCCGGGCCGGACGATCGACCTCGCCTCTCCACCGGCCGAACCGGGCGATCGACCTCGCTTCTCCACCTGCCGAGCCGGACGATCGACCTCGCCTCTCCACCGGCCGGCCGGGCGATCGGCCTGGCCTCTTTCTGCCGGCCGAGCCGAGGGGCGACCGCGCCTTTCGACGGACCGAGTCGGGTGGTGGGTGGGCATGGCTCCCGGGGGTCCAGGGGGCGGAGCCCCCTGGCGGGGTCGAAGGGGCGGAGCCCCTTCACGGCACCCGTCAACGCCCGTTGAACGCGTCCTTCAGCCGGCTGAACAGCCCTTGCTGACCGGGCTGGAACTGCCCCTGCGGCCGCTCCTCCCCGCGCAGCTTCGCCAGCTCCCGCAGCAACCGCTCCTGCTCGGGATCGAGCTTGGTCGGCGTCGTCACCTCGACGTGGACGATGAGGTCGCCGCGCCCCCCGCCCCGCAGATGCGTGACCCCACGCCCGTGCAGCGGAATCGACTGCCCGGACTGCGTGCCCGGCCGGATGTCGACCTCCTCGAGACCGTCCAGCGTCTCCAGCGGCACCTTCGTACCGAGCGACGCCGCCGTCATCGGGATCGTCACCGTGCAGTGCAGGTCGTCCCCGCGCCGCTGGAACGTCGAGTGCGGCAGCTCGTGGATCTCGACGTACAGGTCACCGGCGGGACCGCCGCCGGGCCCGACCTCGCCCTCACCGGCGAGCTGGATCCGCGTGCCGTTGTCGACACCGGCCGGGATCTTCACGGTCAGCGTCCGCCGCGACCGCACCCGCCCGTCGCCCGCGCACTCGGGGCACGGCGTCGGCACGACGGTCCCGAACCCCTGGCACTGCGGGCAGGGCCGCGAGGTCATGACCTGGCCCAGGAAGGACCGCGTCACCTGCGAGACCTCGCCACGGCCACGGCACATGTCACACGTCTGGGCGGAGGTGCCCGGCGCCGCGCCCTCACCGTTGCAGGTGTTGCAGACGACCGCCGTGTCGACCTGGATGTCCTTGGTCGTGCCGAAGGCCGCCTCGTCGAGCTCGACCTCGATCCGGATCATCGCGTCCTGGCCGCGCCGGGTCCGCGACCGCGGCCCGCGCTGGGACGCCGTACCGAAGAACGCGTCCATGATGTCCGAGAAGTTCCCGAAGCCACCGGCCCCGAAGCCGCCCGCGCCCGCGCCGCCGCTCTGCGAGAGCGGATCCCCGCCAAGGTCGTAGACCTGCTTCTTCTGCGGGTCGGAGAGCACCTCGTAGGCGGCGTTGATCTCCTTGAACCGCTCCTGGGTCTTCGGGTCCGGGTTGACGTCCGGGTGCAGCTCGCGCGCGAGCCGACGGAAGGCCTTCTTGATCTCTTCCTGCGACGCGTCGCGGCGCACGCCGAGAACGGCGTAGTAGTCCGTGGCCACTTACGACTCCGCCAGGATCTGTCCGACGTACCGTGCCACCGCTCGTACCGCTCCCATCGTTCCCGGGTAATCCATGCGGGTCGGTCCGACCACGCCGAGTTTGGCGACTGCCTCGCCGCCCGAACCGTAGCCGACCGACACCACGGACGTTGAGTTGAGTCCCTCGTAGGCGTTCTCGTGACCGATGCGTACGGTCATGCCCGAATCCCCCGCCTCGCCCATGAGCTTGAGGAGCACGACATGCTCCTCCAGCGCCTCCAGGACGGGCCGGATCGTGAGGGGAAAGTCATGTCCGAAGCGGGTGAGATTGGCGGTGCCGCCGATCATCAGCCGCTCCTCGTTCTCCTCGACGAGCGTCTCCAGCAAAGTGGAGAGCACCGCCGAGACCGTGCCGCGGTCCTCGGCCTCGAAGGCTTCCGGCAGGTCCTCCACCAGCCGGGGCACGTCCGAGAACCGGCGTCCCGCGACCCGGCTGTTCAGCCGCGCCCGCAGGTCCGCCAGAGACGTCTCCCCGAAGGGCGCCGGGCAGTCGACCATCCGCTGCTCGACCCGTCCGGTGTCGGTGATCAGCACCAGCATCAGCCGGGCCGGCGCGAGGGAGAGCAGCTCCACGTGCCGCACGGTCGACCGCGTCAGCGACGGGTACTGCACGACCGCCACCTGCCGGGTCAGCTGGGCCAGCAGCCGGACGGTCCGCGCCACCACGTCGTCGAGGTCGACGGCCCCGTCGAGGAAGTTCTGGATGGCCCGCCGCTCGGGCGCGCTCATCGGCTTGACGCCGGCCAGCTTGTCGACGAACAGCCGGTACCCCTTGTCGGTGGGGATCCGCCCCGCGCTGGTGTGCGGCTGGGCGATGAACCCCTCGTCCTCCAGGGCGGCCATGTCGTTGCGCACGGTCGCCGGGGAGACCCCGAGGTTGTGCCGTTCGGTCAGCGCCTTGGAGCCGACCGGTTCCTCGGTGCCGACATAGTCCTGGACGATGGCGCGCAATACCTGAAGCCTGCGTTCACTCAGCATCCAGCGCCACACCTCCAGAAAGTCGTCCCCGCGGCCTTTCGGTCCCTTCGGGCGTTTCGTCTGGCACTCTGCGAACGCGAGTGCCAGCATCCCCGGCCCAGTGTACGGCCGTGGGGTACTGACTGGGCAAGGTCGGTCGGGACCCATGGCGTTCTACGGCTAGCGTCGCGGCATGACGGTGACTTGGGAAGAGCTGGGCTGGGAGCGGGTGGCCGAAGGGGTCGGCCGGTGCCGGCTGCCGGGCTGGGACTGCACGGCGGGTCTGGTTCTGGGCGCGGGCACGGCCCTGATGGTGGACGCCGGGTCTAGCCTTGCGGAGGGCGCACGGTTGCGTACGGAGGCGCAGGCGCTGGCCGACCGCCGTGTGACCCATCTCGCGCTCACCCATCCCCACTTCGACCACGTCCTCGGCGCGGCCGCCTTCGCGGGCGCCGACCTGTACGCGGCGGTGGGCACGGATGCCGTCCTCGCCCACGACCGCGAGGAACTCCGCCTGGACGCGGTCCGCAACGGCCTGCCGGCCGCGGAGGCCGAGGAGGCGGCCGACGCGCTCCCGCTCCCGCGCCACCTGGTCTCCGGCGAGTGGACCCTCGACCTGGGCGACGGCCGCCAGGCCCTGCTGGCCAACGTGGGCCCCGGCCACACCCCCCACGATCTCGCCGTCCTGGTCCCCGGCGACCCGGAGGTGGTGTTCTGCGGCGACCTGGTGGAGGAGTCCGGCGATCCGCAGGCCGGCCCCGACGCCGTACCCTCCCGCTGGCCCGCGGCCCTGGACCGCCTGCTCTCGCTCGGTGGTGATCGCGCCCTGTACGTCCCCGGTCACGGAGCGGTGGTCGACGCGGCATTCGTACGGGCGCAGCGCGACGCCCTGGCCGCCCGTTTCGGCGTGTCGTAGGCGCACCCGTTCCGCTTCTCCTATCGTCATCCGAATGCGCCAGTACTCCGCCGACCTGACCCCGCCGTGGAAGAAGCCGAAGCCGGTGCCCGAGGTGGCCGCCGAGCCCGGTCTGGTGGTCGAGGAGCCGGGTACGGGTTTCTGCGGCGCGGTGATCCGCTGCGAGGCGGGCACGGTCACCCTGGAGGACCGCTTCGGCAAGCACCGCGTCTTCCCGCTGGAGCCGCGCGGCTTCCTCCTGGAGGGCCGGGTCGTCACCCTCGTACGCCCCGTGTCCGGAGGGCCGGTGCGTCCCTCCCGTACCGCCTCCGGCTCGGTCGCCGTCCCCGGCGCACGCGCGCGTGTCGCCCGCGCGGGCCGCATCTACGTGGAGGGCCGCCACGACGCGGAACTGGTCGAGAAGGTCTGGGGCGACGACCTGCGCATCGAGGGCGTGGTGGTGGAGTACCTGGAGGGCGTCGACGACCTCCCCGCCGTCGTCGCCGAGTTCGCCCCCGGCCCCGACGCCCGACTCGGCGTCCTCGTCGACCACCTGCTCCCCGGCACCAAGGAGTGGCGCATCGCCCAGTCGGTCACCGGAGACCACGCCCTGGTCGTCGGCCACCCCTACATCGACATCTGGGAGGCGGTGAAGCCGTCCTCCCTGGGCATCGATTCCTGGCCCCGCGTCCCGCACGGCCAGGACTGGAAGACGGGCGTGTGCCGGGCCCTGGGCTGGCCCACGGACAACACGGGCGCGGTATGGCAGGCGATCCTCGCGCGCGTGGGCTCCTACAAGGACCTGGAGCCGGAGCTGCTGGGCCGGGTGGAGGAACTGATCGACTTCGTCACGGGCAGCGGCGGGGCCTGACCTTTTTCGTACGGGGCGGGGAGCGGTGTGTCTCGTACAGCCGGAGTGATCAGTCGACCAGGTCCCGGACCACCGCATCCGCCAGCAGCCGCCCCCGCAGCGTCAGCACGGCCCGCCCCTCGTCGTAGGGACCCTCCTCCAGCAGGCCCTCCCCCAGCGCCCGCCGCGAGGCCTTCAGCCCGTCCTCCTTCAGCAGTGCCAGCGGGACGCCCTCCCGCAGCCGCAGCTCCAGCAGGATCCGCTCCACCCGCCGGTCCTCGTCCGACAGGACCTCCCGCCCGGCCCCCGGCGACCGCCCGGACGCCAGCGCCGCCGCGTACGCCCCCGGGTGCTTCACGTTCCACCACCGCACGCCCCCCACGTGCGAGTGCGCCCCCGGTCCGGCGCCCCACCAGTCGGCGCCCCGCCAGTACAGCTCGTTGTGCAGGCAGCGGCCCGCGTCCGAGGTGGCCCAGTTGGACACCTCGTACCAGTCGAAGCCGGCCCCCGCCAGCACCGAGTCGGCGATCAGGTAGCGGTCGGCGTGGACGTCGTCGTCGGTCATCGGGACCTCGCCGCGGCGGATCCGGCGGGCCAGCCGGGTGCCCTCCTCGACGATCAGCGCGTACGCCGACACGTGGTCGGGCCCGGCGCCGATCGCCGCGTCCAGCGAGGCCCGCCAGTCGTCGTCGGACTCGCCCGGGGTGCCGTAGATCAGGTCGAGGTTGACGTGCTCGAAGCCGGCCGCGCGGGCCTCCGCGACGCACGCCTCGGGGCGCCCGGGGGTGTGGGTGCGGTCGAGGACCCGCAGCACGTGCTGCCGGGCGCTCTGCATGCCGAAGGAGATCCGGTTGAAGCCGCCCTCCCGCAGGGCCGCCAGATAGGCCGGGTCGACGGACTCCGGGTTCGCCTCCGTCGTGACCTCCGCGTCCGCCGCGAGCCCGAACTCGTCACGGATCGCGCCCAGCATCCGTACGAGATCGGCGGCGGCCAGCAACGTGGGCGTACCGCCGCCGACGAACACGGTCCGCACCTGGCGCGGATCGTCGCCGAGGACCTTCCTGGCCAGCCTGACCTCGTCGATCAAGGTGTCCGCGTAGTTGTCGCGGGAGGCGAGGACACCGCCGGTGCCGCGCAGCTCGGTCGCCGTGTAGGTGTTGAAGTCGCAGTAGCCGCAGCGGGTCGCGCAGTAGGGGACGTGCAGGTAGAACCCGAGGGGGCGGGCGGCGGCACCGGCGAGCGCGGACGCGGGGAGCGCGCCGTCGTCGGGGACGGGCTCGCCGTCGGGGAGTGCGGAAGGCATGTCCTCCATTGTCCCGTACGACAGTCCCGTACGACTGTCCCGTACGACTTGCCCCCTCTGCGCACCTGTCCCGTGCGGCGTGTCCCGTGCGGCGTGTCCCGTGCGGCGTGTCCCGTACGACGTGTCCCGTAGGGCGCGGGTCACTCCGCCTGGAGGACGAGCAGCGCCAGGTCGTCCTCCGGCTGTCCGCCGCCGAACTCGTGGACCAGCCGTCTGATGCGTTCGGCGATCAGGTCGGCGTTCAGCCCCGCGCAGCCGGCCAGCGCCCGCGCGAGCCCGTCGCCGTCGTCGAACTGGCGGCTGCCGGAGCGCCGCTCGGTGACCACGTCGGTCACGCACAGCAGGCTGGCGCCGGGCGCGAGCTCGATGGTCTCGCTGCTGTACGTCTCGTCCTCGACGACCCCGAGCAGCGTCTGCGGGCGCGCGGCGGTGCGGACCTCGCCGTCCGGGCCGAGGAGCAGCGGCAGCGGATGCCCGGCGGAGGCGAGGGTGCAGCGGACGCCGCCGTCGTCGAGGGGGGTGAGTTCGCCGTAGAGGAGGGAGAGGAAACGGGTCTGCGGGCCGTCGCCGGGCGGCAGGCCACGGCCGCCGGCGGCGACCAGGGCGCGGGCGGCGGCATCGGCGGCCTCGGTGGCGTCGTCGAGGAGGAGCTGGTTGAGGCGGTCGAGGACGTCGGCGACCCGGTAGCCCTCGCGGGCGAGGAGCCGCAGCCAGGGCCGGGCGAGACCGATGACGACGGCGGCCTCGGGGCCCTTGCCCTGGACGTCGCCGACGGCGAAGCACCAGCGGCCGTCGCCGGCCGGGAAGAGGTCGTAGAAGTCGCCGCTCGGGCCGCCCTTGTCGCAGGGTTCGTAGACGAGGGCGCTGCGCACGCCCGGGATCTCGGCGACCGCGCCGGGGAGCAGGCCGCGCTGCAGGACGGCGCTGATGGTGGCCTGGCGGGCGTACTGGCGGGCCGCGCCGATGGCGAGGGCGACCCGGCGCCCGAAGTCCTCCACGAGGCCGGTGATCTCGTCGGGGATGCCCTCCGGGCCGGAGCGTCCGATCACGAGCGTGCCGAGCGGGCGGCCGCCCGCGATCAGCCGGTAGGCGAGCGCCGAGCCCTGCACGCCCTGCGGGCCGAGCGCGGCGCCGGGCCAGGGATACGGCTCGGGCCCGGACCGTAAGCCGCCGCTCGGGCTCGGCGGGTCCTTCTCCAGGGCGTGGTGCAGTTCCTCGATGCGGTTCTCGCTGCCGTGCCAGACCCGGGCCAGCCGCGGGCCGCCCGCACCGCCCGCGCCGCCCGCGCCGCCCGCACCGCCGGGGGCGCCCCAGCCGCCGCCGCGTACGGTCGCCTCGTCCTCCAGCCACACCGCGCACCAGTCGGCGAGGCGCGGCACGATCAGCTGGCCGGTGAGCGCGGCCACCAGGTTCTCGTCGAGCTGCCCGGCGAGCAGGTCGGAGGCCTCGGCGAGGAAGGACAGCGCGCCCCGGTTGAGCCAGTCCCGGTCGCGCTCGGGGCGGTGGGAGCACCCTTCGCGCTCCTCCGCGGCCGCGTGTGCGTGCGCGCGCGTGTGTGCGGCCGCGTGCGGGGGCGGCTCGGGGGCGAGGATCTCGGCGACCTTCAGCTGCCGCTCGTCGGGGAGCGTGCCGCCGCGGCCGGTCAGCCGCGCCCACACCGACTTGGCGCCGGTGCGGTACGTCACCCCCCAGGACTCGGCGAGCGAGGCGACCAGGCGCAGCCCGCGCCCGAACTCCGGTGTCTCGTACGGCGTCTCACCCGGGTGGTCGCGCGGCGCACGGGAGGGATGGCGGTCGGTCACCTCGACCACGAACGCCGCCGTCTCCTCCCGCCCCTCCTCCAGCCACCAGTCGACCTCGACGTCGGTACCGGCGTGCACGACGGCGTTGGTGACGAGTTCGCTGACGACGACCATGACGTCCTCGCCGACCCGCTGCTGCTCCGGGCGGAGGAGCCCGCACTCGGTCCACTCGTCGAGGGAGGCGCGCACCAGGGCGCGCGCCGAACCCGGCGCGAGGGGGCCTCCAGGCAGGGCCGCGCGCCCCTGCGCACGCGGGCCCGCGGTGTCGTGCGCGGGCGCCGCGTCGTGCGCAGGCGCCTCACGGACCCGGGAGACGGTCTCCCGTTGCGTGGGTATGGCCCCCATGTCCAGCTCCCCGAGCAGTTCGGACGAATACATCCCGATCGATGCGGACAGAGTGACAGACTGACTGCGCCCATAAGCACCGAGTTACCGAAGTGGGCCGCCATGAGTGAGAACAGTGCTACGCGTGTGCTCGAAGACGGACAGAAACCGGAACAACTCCGAGCATCCGCACTGCGCCCTCTGCTCGCCGCGATGACCGCCGCCCGCGACGGCGACTTCACGAAGGTTCCGGAGACCGGGGCCGACGGGACCGCCGGCGAGGGGATCGTCGCCGAACTCACCGCGGTCTTCAACCAAATCATGGACCGCGGCATCCACTTCAACGCCGACGTACGGCGCGTGAAACGGGAACTGGTGCGGCACGGCCGGCTGGACGAACGGCTGTCGGCGAGCCCCGGCCAGGGCGCCTGGACGTCACGCGTCAACGACGTCAACCAGGTCCTCGACGCCCTGGTCGCGCCCGCGGCGAACGCCACGCGCGTGCTCGACGCGGTGGCCGGCGGCGACCTGACCCAGCGGGTCGACCTGCACGACGGCAGCCGGCAGCTCCGCGGTGACCTGCGCAGGCTCGCCCGCGCGGTGAACACGATGGTCGACCAGCTCTCCCTGTTCACCGGCGAGGTGACCCGGGTCGCGCGCGAGGTCGGCACCGAGGGGCGGCTCGGCGGCCGGGCCAAGGTGCAGGGCCTGTCGGGCAGCTGGCGGGACGTCACCGAGGCCGTCAACACCATGGCGTCCCGGCTGACCGCGCAGGTCCGTGACATCGCCCTGGTGACGACGGCGGTGGCACGCGGCGACCTGACCCGCACGGTGACCGTCGAGGCGACCGGTGAGCTGCTGGAGCTGAAGCTCACCGTGAACACCATGGTCGACCAGCTCTCCGCGTTCGCCGACGAAGTCACCCGCATCGCCCGCGAAGTCGGCACGGAGGGCCGGCTGGGCGGCCGCGCCCAGGTACGGGGCGTCTCGGGCGTCTGGAAGGACCTGACCGACAACGTCAACTTCATGGCGTCGAACCTGACCTCCCAGGTCCGCAACATCGCCCAGGTGACGACGGCCGTCGCCAACGGCGACCTCTCGCAGAAGATCATGGTCGACGCGCAGGGCGAGATCCTCGAACTGAAATCGACGATCAACACGATGGTCGACCAGCTCTCCGCGTTCGCCGACGAAGTCACCCGCGTCGCCCGCGAAGTCGGCACCGAAGGAAACCTCGGCGGTCAGGCACGGTCAGAGGCGTCTCCGGGGTCTGGAAAGAGCTGACGGACAACGTCAACTTCATGGCACTGAACCTGACCTCCCAGGTCCGCAACATCGCCCAGGTGACGACAGCCGTCGCCAACGGCGACCTGTCCAAGAAGATCACCGTCGACGCACGCGGCGAGATCCTCGAACTCAAGGACACCGTCAACACGATGGTGGAACAACTGCGGGCCTTCGCCGACGAGGTCACCCGCGTCGCCCGCGAGGTCGGCACCGACGGCCGGCTGGGCGGCCGCGCCCAGGTGCTCGGCGTCTCCGGGGTCTGGCGGGACCTGACGGACAACGTCAACTACATGGCCGACAACCTGACCTCCCAGGTCCGCAACATCGCCCAGGTGGCAACCGCCGTCGCCCAGGGCGACCTGTCCCGGAAGATCGACGTGGACGCGCGCGGCGAGATCCTCGAACTGAAGACCACCATCAACACGATGGTCGACACCCTGTCCTCGTTCTCCTCCGAGGTGACACGGGTGGCCCGCGAGGTGGGCTCCGACGGCCGGCTGGGCGGCCAGGCCCGGGTGGAGGGCGTGTACGGCACCTGGAAGCGCCTGACGACCAACGTGAACGAGCTCGCGCTCAACCTCACCACCCAGGTCCGCGCGATCGCCGAGGTCGCCTCGGCCGTGGCACAGGGCGACATGTCCCGCTCGATCACCGTCGAGACCCGCGGCGAGGTCGCCGAACTCAAGGACAACATCAACCTGATGGTCGCCAACCTGCGCGAGACGACCCGCGCCAAGGACTGGCTGGAGTCCAACCTGGCCCGCCTCGCCTCCCTCATGCAGGGCCACCGGGACCTGATGGAGGTCGCCGACCTCATCCTGCGCGAGCTGACCCCGCTGGTGAACGCCCAGTACGGCGCGTTCTTCCTCGCCGACCCGGACGAGGACGGCGCCGCCGTGCGCACGACCGTACCGCCCAAGGGCCTCGCGTTCATCGCCGGCTACGGCTCCGCCCAGGGCGCGACGGTCGAGACCGGCGGCCTGCCGGTGCACGGCCTGGTCCGCCAGGCGGCCCGCGAGAAGAAGCGGATCCTCGTCGAGGAGACCCCGCCGGACTACATCAAGATCAACAGCGGTCTCGGCGAAGCCGCGCCCACCACGATCGTCATCATCCCGATCCTCTTCGAGGACAAACTCCTCGGCATCATCGAACTGGCCTCCTTCTCCCGCTTCTCCGACGTCCACCTCGCGTTCTTCGACCAGTTCGTCAACACCATCGGCGTGGCGATCAACACGATCATCGCCAACTCCCGCACGGAGTCCCTGCTCGGCGAGTCACAACGGCTGGCGATGCAACTCCAGGAACGCTCGGACGAACTTCAGAAACAACAGGCGGAACTACAGCGCTCGAACGCGGAACTGGAGGAGAAAGCCGCCCTCCTGGCGACCTCTTCCCAGTACAAGTCGGAGTTCCTGGCGAACATGTCCCACGAACTGCGCACCCCGCTGAACTCCCTGCTGATCCTGGCCCGGCTGCTGTCCGACAACCCGGACGGCCGCCTCTCCGACCAGGAGGTCCAGTTCGCCACCACGATCCACCGCTCCGGCTCGGACCTGCTCCAGCTCATCAACGACATCCTGGACCTGTCGAAGATCGAGGCCGGCCGGATGGACGTACGCCCCAAACGCCTCCCCCTGATCAAACTCCTCGACTACGTCCACGCGACCTTCCGCCCGCTCACCCTGGACCGGGGCCTGGCCTTCGAGGTGACCGTCGGCGAGGACGTGCCGCGCGAGATGTACTCCGACGAGCAGCGCCTCCAGCAGATCCTGCGCAACCTGCTCTCCAACGCGATCAAGTTCACCGCAAAGGGCCGCGTGGAACTGCGCGTGCGCCGCGTGAAGGACCCCGAGCACCACTCCGTCCCCGACAGCGACGAGGTGATCGCCTTCGAGGTGTCGGACACCGGCATCGGGATCGCCGCCGAGAAACTCCCGGTCATCTTCGAGGCGTTCCAGCAGGCCGACGGCACCACGAACCGCAAGTACGGCGGCACCGGACTCGGCCTCTCCATCAGCCGGGAGATCGCCGGCCTGCTGGGCGGCCGGATCGTCGCCGCGAGCGAACCGGGCGCGGGCTCGACGTTCACGTTGTACGTCCCGGTCGTCAGCCCCGGCCACGCTGCGCCCGGGCCGGCCCCGCAGACCCACACCGCGCCGGCTCTCGGCCCGGCGACGGCCGCCGCCCCCGACCCCGACGACTCCTGGCCGGCCCCGATCCGGCTGGAGGCGTGGCAGACGGGCCGCGCGGGCCGCGTGCTCCCCGGCCGCCGCGTCCTGATCATCGACGACGACATCCGCAACGTCTTCGCCCTCACCCACGTCCTCGGCCGCGTCGGCATGCCGGTGCTGTACGCGGAGAACGGCCGGGAGGGCATCGAGACCCTCGAACGCAACCCTGACGTCGAACTCGTCCTGATGGACATCATGATGCCCGAGATGGACGGCCACGAGACCATCGCGGCCATCCGCCGCGCCCCGCGCTGGACCGGCCTGCCGATCGTCGCCCTCACCGCGAAGGCGATGCCGGGCGACCGCGAGAAGTCCATCGCACGCGGCGCCAACGACTACGTACCCAAACCGGTGGACGTCGACCGGCTGCTCACCGTCGTCTGCGCACTCCTGGACCCCGACAGCACGCAGGACGGCGAGACCGCCGACGACGAACGGACGGAGCAATGACCGCTGACGACCGTGCCGGAATCCTCCTGGTCGACGACATGGAGGACAACCTGATCGCACTGGAAGCCGTTCTGGGGTCGCTGAACGAGCCGATCGTACGGGCCCGCTCCGGCGAGGAGGCGATGAAGGCCCTGCTCCGCCGCCGCTTCGCCGTCGTCCTCCTCGACATCCGCATGCCGGGCATGGACGGTTTCGAGACGGCCGCGAACATCAAACGCCTCGACCAGACGAAGGACGTCCCGATCATCTTCCTGACCGGAGCGGACGAGGGCGCGGGGTACACGTTCCGCGGCTACGCCACGGGCGCGGCGGACTACCTGACGAAACCGTTCGATCCGTGGGTGCTGCGGGCGAAGGTCAACGTGTTCCTGGAACTGCACCCGAAGAACCAGCAGCTCCAGGAGCTGTTGAGCCGGGAAAAGGCGGACTTCGGCGAGCTGGGCAAGCGGTTGGCCGTGCTGGAGGACCGGCTGTCCGAGGACCCACTCGACGTAGCAGCGCTACGAAAAGAGACCAGGGAGCTACGGCAACTGCTGAACAGAACGAGGCCGAACTGACGTGAAGGGGGGGCGGGAGCTGCGCGACCAGCCCCCTCGCTCCCGCACCAGCCGGCGAACCCCTAGGCCTCCCGTGTCCCGGCGTACATCTCGTCGATGAGGTGCTTGTACTCCCGCTCCACGACCGGCCTCTTCAGCTTCAGGCTCGGCGTGATCTCCCCGTGCTCCACATCGAGGTCACGGGGCAGCAGCCGGAACTTCTTGATGGTCTGCCACCGCTGCAGCCCCTCGTTGAGCTCCTTGACGTACCCGTCGACCATCTCGACGGTCGCCGGTGCGGCCACCACGTCGGCGTAGGACCTGCCCTCCAGGCCGTTCTCCTTGGCCCACTCCAGGATCGCGGCCTCGTCGAGGGCGATCAGGGCGGTGCAGAAGTTCCGGTCGGCGCCGTGCACAAGGATGTTGGAGACGTACGGGCAGACCGCCTTGAACTGTCCCTCGACCTCGGCCGGCGCGATGTACTTGCCGCCGGACGTCTTGATGAGGTCCTTCTTGCGGTCGGTGATCCGCAGGTAGCCGTCGGGGGACAGCTCGCCGATGTCACCGGTGTGGAACCAGCCGTCGCTCTCCAGGACCTCGGCGGTCTTCTCGGGCAGCCCGTGGTAGCCCTGCATGATGCCGGGGCCGCGCAGCAGGATCTCGCCGTCGTCGGCGATCCGCACCTCGCAGCCGGGCAGCGGCTTGCCGACCGTACCGGTGCGGTAGGCCTCGCCGGGGTTCACGAAGGACGCGGCGGAGGACTCGGTGAGGCCGTAGCCCTCCAGGATGTGCACGCCGGCGCCGGCGAAGAAGTAGCCGATCTCGGGCGCCAGCGCCGCCGACCCGGAGACGCAGGCGCGCAGCCGCCCGCCGAAGGCCTCGCGCAGCTTGGAGTAGACGAGGCCGTCGGCGACCTTGTGCTTGGCGGCGAGCCCGAAGGGCGCGGTCGCGGCGCCGGTGCGCCGGAAGTTGTCCTGGGTGACCTTGGCGTACTCGCGGGCGACGTCGGCCGCCCACTGGAAGATCTTGTACTTGGCGGCGCCGCCGGCGCGGGCCTTCGCGGCGACGCCGTTGTAGACCTTCTCGAAGATGCGCGGCACGGCGGCCATGTACGTCGGCTGCACGACCGGCAGATTCTCGATGATCTTGTCGACGCGGCCGTCCACGGCGGTGACGTGACCGACCTCGATCTGCCCCGAGGTGAGCACCTTGCCGAAGACGTGCGCGAGCGGCAGCCACAGGTACTGCACGTCCTCGGCACTGATGAGGCCGGTCGCGGCGATCGCCTTCGCCATGTACGACCAGTTGTCCTGGGGCAGCCGTACGCCCTTGGGGCGGCCGGTGGTGCCGGAGGTGTAGATGAGGGTGGCGAGCTGGTCCTTGGTGATCGCGCCGACCCGCTCCTTGATGAGCTCGGGGTGCTTCTCCAGGTACCTGGCGCCGCGCTGCTCCAGTTCGGCGAGGGTGATGACCCAGTCGCCGGTCTCGACGCCGGCCGGGTCGATGACGACGACCTGGGTGAGCTCGGGCAGTTCGGCACGCTTCTCGACGGCCTTGGCGACCTGTGCCGCGTCCTCCGCGATCAGCACCCGGCTCTCGGAGTCGGAGAGGATGAACGCCGACTCCTCGGCGTTGGTCTGCGGGTAGACGGTCGTGGTGGCCGCTCCGGCGCACAGGATGCCGAGGTCGGCGAGGATCCACTCGACACGGGTGGAGGCGGCCAGGGCGACCCGCTGCTCGGGCTCGATGCCGAGTTCGATGAGACCGGCGGCGATCGCGTAGACCTGCTCGGCGGCCTGCGCCCAGCTGAGCGACTTCCAGTCGTCCGGGCCCTGGCCGGAGGCCGCGGGCACCGGGTATCGGTATGCCTCGGCGTCCGGTGTGGCCGCCACGCGATCCAGGAAGAGGGCCGCCACGGACGGCGGTCGGTTCTCGATCAGTGTCTGTGTGTCGGTCACGACATCCTCCGGGGCCCGCGACGGTGCGGCTGGCTCAGTGCGGCTGGGGTTTACTCACGGTGGGGTTCGCGCTGTTTAACTCGCGAGTAACTATCGAGCAGGGATCAGAGTAAGCCGCGACCGGCCTGTACGTAAGGGGCATCGGCCTGTCTGTTTCGCCGCATGTTCCACGCAGAGCGACGCTACGCGCGCGTAGGGGTCCGCCGCACTTTCGCACGGCGAACCCCTGTTGTACCCGATTTGTGGCCGCGACCGATCGTTACCCGCGGTTACTTCTTGCTCTTGGCCGATCCCGCGCTGTCATCGCTGGAGAGCACCGCGATGAAGGCCTCCTGGGGAACCTCCACGGAACCCACCATCTTCATCCGCTTCTTGCCTTCCTTCTGCTTCTCCAGCAGCTTGCGCTTCCGGGAGATGTCACCGCCGTAGCACTTGGCGAGGACGTCCTTGCGGATGGCGCGGATAGTCTCGCGGGCGATGACCCGGGAGCCGATGGCCGCCTGGATGGGCACCTCGAAGGCCTGCCGTGGAATGAGCTCGCGCAGCTTGGCGACGAGCCGCACGCCGTACGCGTAGGCCGCGTCCTTGTGGGTGATCGCCGAGAACGCGTCGACCTTGTCACCGTGCAGCAGGATGTCGACCTTGACCAGGCTTGAGGTCTGCTCGCCGGTGGGCTCGTAGTCCAGCGAGGCGTAACCGCGGGTCTTCGACTTCAGCTGGTCGAAGAAGTCGAAGACGATCTCCGCGAGGGGCAGCGTGTACCGGATCTCGACCCGGTCCTCGGACAGGTAGTCCATGCCGAGCAGGGTGCCGCGCCGGGTCTGGCACAGCTCCATGATCGAGCCGATGAACTCGGTCGGCGCGAGGATCGTGGCCCGTACGACGGGCTCGTACACCTCGTTGATCTTCCCCTCGGGGAATTCGCTCGGGTTGGTGACCGTGTACTCGGTCCGGTCCTCCATGACCACCCGGTAGACCACGTTCGGCGCGGTGGCGATCAGGTCGAGCCCGAACTCGCGCTCCAGCCGCTCCCGGATCACGTCCAGGTGCAGCAGACCGAGGAAACCGACCCGGAAACCGAAGCCGAGGGCGGCGGAGGTCTCCGGCTCGTAGACGAGCGCGGCGTCGTTGAGCTGGAGCTTGTCGAGGGCCTCGCGCAGCTCGGGGTAGTCGGAGCCGTCCAGCGGATACAGACCGGAGAAGACCATCGGCTTGGGGTCCTTGTACCCGCCGAGGGCCTCGGTGGCACCCTTGGCCTGGCTGGTGACGGTGTCACCGACCTTGGACTGCCGCACGTCCTTCACGCCGGTGATCAGATAACCCACCTCGCCGACGCCGAGTCCGTCGGCGGACAGCATCTCCGGCGAGTTGGTGCCGATCTCCAGCAGTTCGTGGGTGGCGCCCGTCGACATCATCTTGATCCGCTCACGCTTGTTGAGCTGGCCGTCGATGACACGGACGTACGTCACGACACCCCGGTAGGAGTCGTAGACCGAGTCGAAGATCATGGCGCGGGCGGGCGCGTCGGCGACGCCGACGGGCGCCGGGATCTCCTGGACGACCTTGTTGAGCAGCGCGTCGACGCCCACACCGGTCTTGGCGGAGACCCGCAGCACGTCGTCCGGCTCGCAGCCGACCAGGTTCGCCAGTTCCCCGGCGAACTTCTCCGGCTGCGCGGCCGGCAGGTCGATCTTGTTGAGCACGGGGATGATCGTGAGGTCGTTCTCCATCGCCAGGTAGAGGTTGGCGAGGGTCTGCGCCTCGATGCCCTGGGCGGCGTCGACGAGGAGGATGGTCCCCTCGCAGGCCGCCAGCGACCGCGAGACCTCGTAGGTGAAGTCGACGTGCCCCGGGGTGTCGATCATGTTGAGGATGTGCGTACTGCCCTGGTCCGGGCCCTCGGTCGGGGCCCAGGGCAGACGCACCGCCTGGGACTTGATCGTGATGCCGCGCTCGCGCTCGATGTCCATCCGGTCGAGGTACTGAGCACGCATCTGCCGCTGCTCGACCACGCCGGTCAGCTGGAGCATCCGGTCGGCGAGCGTGGACTTGCCGTGGTCGATGTGCGCGATGATGCAGAAATTGCGGATCAGAGCCGGGTCGGTACGGCTCGGCTCGGGCACATTGTTAGGGGTCGCGGGCACGCAGGGTCCTGTCTCTTGAGGCGCCTTATGCCTCGGGTCGGATCAATACGTAGTCTCCATGGTCCCATGACGGGCGACCGGGGACCGGTTTGGGCCATGGTCCGGCTCGCTGGTAACGTGGGCAGCTGTGTCTCATGCCCTCTCAGCGCGAGGCACGCTTTCAAGAAATTCATCGGTACGGGAGCTTCGCGGCCCCGCACCAGAACCTGAAAAGGCTCATTCGTGGCGAACATCAAGTCCCAGATCAAGCGGATCAAGACCAACGAGAAGGCCCGGCTGCGCAACAAGGCCGTCAAGTCCTCCCTGAAGACCGCGATCCGCAAGGCCCGCGAGGCCGCTGCCGCGGGTGACGTCGAGAAGGCCACCGAGCTGCAGCGCGCTGCCGCGCGTGCGCTCGACAAGGCCGTCTCGAAGGGCGTCATCCACAAGAACCAGGCCGCCAACAAGAAGTCGGCGCTCGCTTCGAAGGTCACGTCCCTCCAGGGCTGAACCCCTTCTTTGATCTGATCGCCGGAAGGACCCGGGCGGGCCCTCTCTCATCCGCCCCCGACCGGCACCCGAGGATCGACGCGCGGCCTGCGTTCGCCACGCGGGCGTCGATCGACAGCTCCAACCGAAGGCCCCGGTGCCTCGCCCTTCCCCAGGGCGGGCGCCGGGGCCTTCGGCCTGCCCGGGCGCCTCCGCACCCCTTCCGGCTCGCTACCCCCGGCCGCGTGACCGCGCCGCCCGCGCGATCGTCACCACGGCCTTCTCCAGGGCGTACTCGGGATCGTCGCCGGCACCCTTCACGCCCGCGTCCGCCTCGGCGACGGCCCGCAGCGCCACCGCGACCCCGTCCGGCGTCCACCCCCGCATCTGCTGCCGTACCCGGTCGATCTTCCACGGCGGCATCCCGAGCTCCCGCGCGAGATCGGCGGGCCGCTGCCCGCCCCGCGCCCCCGCGAGCTTCCCGATCGCGCGCACGCCCTGCGCGAGCGCGCTGGTGATCAGCACCGGGGCGACCCCGGTCGCCAGGGACCAGCGCAGCGCCTCCAGCGCCTCCGCGGTGCGTCCCTCCACGGCCCGGTCGGCCACGGTGAAGCTGGACGCCTCGGCCCGCCCGGTGTAGTACCGCCCGACGACGGCCTCGTCGACGGTGCCCTCGACGTCCGCGGCGAGCTGGGTGACGGCCGACGCCAGCTCCCGCAGATCGCTGCCGATGGCGTCGACGAGCGCCTGGCATGCCTCGGGCGTGGCGGAGCGCCCGATGGCGCGGAACTCACTCCGCACGAACGCGAGCCGGTCGGCCGGCTTGGTCATCTTCGGGCAGGCGACCTCCCGGGCGCCCGCCTTGCGCGCCGCGTCGAGCAGCGCCTTGCCCTTGACCCCGCCCGCGTGCAGCAGCACGAGCGTGATCTCCTCGGCGGGCGAGCCGAGGTACGCCTTCACGTCCTTGACCATGTCGGCGGACAGGTCCTGCGCGTTGCGCACGACCACGACCTTGCGCTCCGCGAAGAGCGACGGGCTGGTCAGCTCGGCGAGCGTGCCGGGCTGCAACTGGTCGGGGTTCAGGTCCCGTACGTCCGTGTCGGCGTCGGCGGCCCGGGCCGCGGCCACCACCTGCTGCACGGCACGGTCGAGCAGCAGCTCCTCCTGCCCCACGGCCAGGGTCACCGGAGCGAGCGGATCGTCATCAGCAGTCTTCTTGGCCATCGCGCCAAGCATCCCACGGCCCACTGACAACGGGACCGGCCGCGCCCGCCCCGCCCCGGGCCGTCCGCGTTCCTACGGCTCCTCCCGCCAGCCGTCCCACTCGCCCGCGAACTCCTCCAGCTCCGCCGGGTCCAGCCGCCCCTGCTCGTCCCTCAGCAGGACCAGCCACTGTGCGTCCTCGGCGTCGCCCTCCCCCGCCAGCGCGTCCCGTACCAGCCGGGGCTCCTCGTCGACCCCGAACCGCCGGCCGAGGGCCTCGGAGGCCTCCTCGGCCGCGTCCCGGTCGGGCAGCACCAGCACATGTCTCACATCGCTCACGGCCCCATTCTCGGGCACCGCCGGACCCGTGACGAGCCGCTGGTACGGGAGCGGGCCGCAAGCGGCGGGCTCAGCCCTTCGGGACGATCTGCACGTCCAGTTCGATGCGGATGCTCGGCCCGACCACCGCGATCCCGCGGGCCAGCATCGTCTGCCAGCTCACGGTGAAGTCGTCGCGGTGGAGTTCGGTGGTGGCCCGGCAGGCGGCCCGCACCTCGCCCTCCATGCCGTTGCCGAGCCCGAGGTACTCGGTGTCGAGGGTGACCGTGCGGGTCACGCCGTGCAGGGACAGCGCCCCGGTGACGCCCCACCTGGTGCCGCCCCGGTGCACGAACCGGTCGCTGTAGAACTCCAGGGTCGGAAAGCGCTGCACGTCCAGGAAGTCCGCGGAGCGCAGATGGTCGTCGCGCATCCGGACGCCCGTGTCGATGGTCGCGGCGTCGATCACGACGTGCATGGCGGAGCGCTCCATCCGGTCGGCGATCCGCACCGCGCCCGCGAACGAGTTGAACCGCCCGTGGATCCGGGCCAGTCCGATGTGCCGGGCAGTGAAGCCGATCGAGGAATGCGTCGGCTCGATCTCCCAGTCACCCGGCGCCGGCAGTTCCGGCGGCTGGGCGACCTGGAGGGTCACGTCACCGAGCGAGGCGAGGCAGTTCTCGCCGACCTGCGCGGTGGCCCGGTACGGCGTGAACCCCTCGGCGGACACCGCCAGCCGGTACTCGCCGGCCGGCACGGCCGTCACGAACGAGCCGTAGGGATCCGCGCCACCGCTGACCACCGTGCGTCCCATGGTGTCGCTGACCGCGAACTCGGCGTTCGTCACGGGTTCGTTGACCGGGTCGAGCACCCGGCAGCTCAGCACCCCGGCGTCGGGCGGGGTCTGCACCGCCGCGAGGGGGCCCGTCCGCTGCACCCGGTTCGTTCGGTTTCCCATCAAGCGGCCGAACATCCTCGCCACCCCTGTACGCCTCGCCGTCGTCCGTTACCGAAGAAACATTCGATCACTGATGCGGCTTTCGGGGCAACACGGGCCCACATCACGGGAATCCGGCGCATGCGCCGGAACTACGCACGAGTAGCATGCTACGCGCCGGTAGGGACACGTTCTCCCGCGAGACCCGAATTAGCCATTCCGGTTGTCTTTCCCCGGATTTCGCACGGTCGGCACAGCGTCCAGACCGATCCCGAACCGCTCCCGGTAGACCCCGAGCACCTCCTCGTCGTGCTCCAACTCCCGTACCGCACGCGTCCCGTCGGCCGCCGTCTCCGTCAGCGTCCGCCCGCTCAGCGTGATCCGCCCGCCGCCGCCGGTGACCCGGGAACAGACCAGCGACCGGGTGAAGTGCGACGACGGCGAGGTGCTGTGCCACCACGCCCCGGCCGTGAAGTCCCCGAGCACCCGCGGCCGCGCCTCCAGCCGGTACTGCGGCTGCCCGTCACGCAACACGTCCAGGTCCCCGCCCCCCGCGCGCTCCTCGCCACCGGCCCCCGCATCCGCCCCCGCCCCCGCCGCGTCCGGACCGGCCTGCGCGATCCGGAACATCCCGCCGGGATCGGCCTGCTCGCCCCGCTCCGCGAACGCCAGCGGGTAGTGACTGTGCGCCCCGAACCCCACGTCGGCGAGCCACTCGCCACCGTCCCCCGTCCGGACCCGCAGCGCGAGATGGTCGTACGGGATCCCGAGCCGCCCCTCCGCCCCGTACACCCGCCCCACCAGAGGTGTCACCTCGAAGCCGAGCGCGGTCAGCAACACCGCAAAGGCGCCGTTGAGTTCGTAGCAGAACCCGCCCCGGCCCGCGCCCACCACCTTCTCCAGCAACCGCTCCTCGGCCAGTACGATCTCCTCGCCGAGGTGGATCGACAGGTTCTCGAAGGGCACGGTCCGCAGGTGCCGCAGATGCAGTTCGCGCAGGGCGTCCGCGCTGGGCCGGGCCGGGCGGGCGGCTCCGAGCCGGCTGAGGTAGGCGTCGATGTGCCCCGGGTTCACCGAGTTCATGCCCTCAGTCTCGCGCCACGCGCAGCTCCCCCGCCTCCCCGCCCGGGCCACCACCGGTCACGGCGAGCGCCCCGTCCCGGTCGGTCCGCAGCACCACCGCCCCCACCGCGCGCAGTTCGGCCACCGTGCCCGGTGCCGGATGACCGTACGGGTTGTCCGCCCCGCAGGAGATGAGCGCGACCCGCGGTGCGACCAGCCGCAGCAGCTGCCGGTCCTGGTACGCGGACCCGTGGTGGGCCACCTTCAGCACGTCCACCCGGCCCAGTGCGGCCGCGTCCGGTGATCTCAGCAACTCCTGCTGGGCCGGGGGTTCGAGGTCCCCGAGCAGCAGCATCCGCAGCCCGGCCGAACGGACCAGCAAGGCGACACTGGCGTCGTTCGGCCCGTCCGGCGCCGGTGCCGGGTCCGGGGGCGGCCACAGCACCCGCCAGTCCAGCGGACCGGTCCTGCGCCGCTCACCGGCGACCGCCCGCGTGACCGGGACCCGGTGCTCGGCGGCCTCCCTTCTGACGAACTCGGCCTGGTCCGCGGGTTCCTCGAACCCCGTCGTCTCGATCTGCGCCACCTCACGGCCACGCAGCACCCCGGGCAGCCCCGCGACGTGGTCCGCGTGGAAGTGGGTGAGGACGACGAGCGGGATCCGGGTGATGCCGAGTTCCCGCAGGCAGTGGTCGACCAGCTTCGGATCGGGTCCGGCGTCCACGACCACGCCCGTGCCCGCGCCCGCCGCGAGCACCGTCGCGTCCCCCTGCCCCACGTCGCACATCGCCAGCCGCCAGCCGGGCGGCGGCCAGCCCGTGACCACCCGGGTCAGTGGCGCCGGACGTACCACCAGCAGCACGAGCAGCACCCCCAGCACCCCGCACCACCACGGATGCCGCAGCAACCGCCGCCCCAGCAGCACGACGGCCACCGTCACCCCGGCCAGCAGCAGCGCCCCCGACCAGCTCCCCGGCCAGTCCACGCCCGCACCGGGCAGCCCGGCCCCGGTCCGGGCGATTCCCGCGATCCACCCGGCCGGCCAACTGGCGCACCACGCCAGCATTTTGGCCACCGGCATCGCCACCGGGGCCACCGCCAGCGCCCCGAACCCCAGGACCGTGGCCGGCGCGACCGCGATCTCCGCCAGCAGGTTGCAGGGCACCGCCACCAGACTCACCCGGGCCGACAGCACCGCGACCACCGGCCCGCACGCCGCCTGCGCGGCCGCGGCCGCCGCCAGCCCCTCGGCCAGTCGCTCCGGCACCCCACGCCGCCGCAGCGCCTCGCTCCACCCGGGCGCCAGCAACAGCAGCGAACCGGTGGCCAGCACCGACAGCAGGAAGCCGTAACTGCGGGCCAGCCACGGGTCGTACAGCACGAGCAGCAGCACCGCCGTGGCCAGCGCCGGGACCAGGGACCTGCGGCGGCCGGTCGCCAGGGCGAGCAGGGCCACCGCCCCGCAGGCCGCGGCCCGCAGCACGCTGGGATCCGGCCGGCACACGACGACGAAGGCGAGGGTGAGCGCCGAGGCGAACAGCGCGGTCGCCCGCAGCGACAGCCCCAGGCGCGGAGCGAGCCCCCGGCGCTCGGTCTGCTGGGCCAGTCCCGGCGGTCCGATGAGCAGGGCGAGCAGGATGGTGAGATTGCTGCCCGACACCGCGAGGATGTGCGCGAGGTCGGTCGCCTCGAACGCCTCGTCCAGCTCCGGGCTGATGCGTGAGGTGTCCCCCACGACCAGCCCGGGCAGCAGAGCGCGGGCGTCCTCGGGCAGGCCGTCGGTCGCCTCCCGCAGCCCTGCCCGCAACCGCCCGGCCAGCCGCTGCGGCCCGCTCGGCTCCCCCACCACCGCGGGCGCGGGGCGGTCCCGTACCCGCAGCAGCGCCGCGACCCGGTCCCCGCCCGCCGTGGCCGGCGCCAGCCGCCCGCTCACCCGCAGCCGTGTCGAGGGCAGCAGCCCGAGCCAGCGTGCCCGGCCGCCACCGCCGGGTGCCGGTACCCCGGTGTCCACGGCCACCAGCACCGGTGAGCGCGTCGTCACCGCGGTCCCGTCGCCCTTCTCCACGCGGCGCACCTCGCCGCGCACCAGTACGGCGGCCGCAGTGGCGTGGTCCCCCCGCACGCGCGGCCGGGTGGCCCAGGGGTCGCCCGTGAGCTCCACCTCGGCGGTCACGGTGGCGTACACGCGGGCCAGACCGGGAACCGGTCCGCGGCGTACGTCCGCTCCGTGCAGGCCCGCGGAGGCGGCCGCCCCTGCGACGCAGAGGAGCAGCGCGCCGGCCGAGGCCCGCCGCCAGGCCGGCCGGGCGGACCCGACACCGGCCCTCGCCGTCCCCGGCCGGGGACCCGTCCGTCCGAGCCACAGCAGGATCACCCCGGCCACCAGGCAGACGGCGGCGGTCGCGGCCGTCCACCCCGCGGGCGCGTCCAGTGCCAGGGCCGCCGTGGCCCACACGGCCAGCGCGGGCGGCACCAGCCGCAGGTCGGCCCGCGCGTCCGGCCGGGCGTGCGCGGTGCGGCCCCGCCGTCCCGGGCCGTCGCGCACCGACCGGCTCACGGCCGCGGGTCCGGGGGCCGCTGCGTCGGTCCCGTGGCTCATGGCCGTACCAGATCCCGCAGGTCGGAGTAGCGGCGGTCGCCGATGCCCTTGACCTGACGGAGTTCGTCGACCGAACGGAAACCGGCGTGCTGGGTGCGGAAGTCGAGGATGTGCTGGGCCAGTACCGGGCCGACGCCGGGCAGCGCGTCGAGCTGCTCGACGGTCGCGGTGTTCAGCGAGATGGGGGCGGACGGCCCCGCTCCCGTCGCGGCACCGCCCACGGCCTGGCCGGGTGCGGCCGGCGGAGCGGGGCCCCCGACGACGATCTGTTCACCGTCCGTCAGGAAGCGGGCGCGATTGAGTCCGTCGGTGTCCGTGCCGGGCCGCACCCCGCCCGCCGCCCGCAGCGCGTCGGTCACCCGGGAGCCGGCAGGCAGAGTGTGGACTCCCGGATCCCGGACCTTTCCGGTGACATCCACCACAATCTCCCGGGCGGACCCGCCGGTTGCGGCGGTCGCGGCGGAACCGTCGAGCGCACCGGGCGCCGCGGCGGGACCTCCTCCGACGGCGGCCGCTCCGGCGGCCGCCCGCTCCCCGCTCTTCTCGTACGGCGCCTGGGCACGCACCGTCTCCGGCGCGCTCACGGACTCGGTCCGGCCCGTCCAGAAGTGCTGCACGGCCAGCGCCGCGGCCACGACGAGGACCATCCCCAGGGCAACCGCGCCCCGGCGTTCCAGCCCGCAGCGCGTCTGGAGCCACACCGGCATCCGCTCCCGCACCGCGAGCCCGACCCGGGAGCGCAGCCCGGGCAGCGCCGGCTCGCGCCGCGCCGCGGCTTCGCCGGCCAGCGCCCGGGCCGACGACATCACGGCCGCCGCCGTGGACAGCGCCGCCGCGGCGGTGCGCACTCCGGCCGAGGCCGTGCGCACCGCGGTCGCGGCCGCGGTCAGTCCGGTCGCCGCACCGGTGCCCGTCACCGTTTCCGCGGCGGGCGGTCCTTGCCCCGGCCCCGGCCCGGCGACGGCCCGTTCACCGAAGAGGAGTTCCGCCCGGCGGCGCAGTTCGTCGGCCGGAGCGGGACGGTGGCGGATGCGGGCGCGGACCGGGGACCGCCGGTGCCGGGTGCGGCCGTCGGAGCCGGCGCCCCGGCCCGGGCCACTGGTCGCATGTGTCTCGTGTGAGCGTGATCGAAGTGCCATGCGACGAGGATCGGGCTTCCCGCCGATCCGCGATGATCTTGTTTAGTTTCGGTGGACCGCGCCCGGGTTGTGGACAACTCCACCACCCGCACGAGTGATGGCTCCAAGGCCCGCACCCCTCGCGTGGCGGGCTCACCGCAGGGAGACGACCGCCCCGAGCAGGCCGGGGCCGGTATGCGCCCCGATGACCGCGCCGACCTCGCTCACATGCAGGTCGGCCAGCCCGGGCACCCGCGTCCGCAGGCGGTCGGCGAGGGCCGAGGCCCGGTCGGGAGCGGCGAGATGGTGGACGGCGACGTCGACCTCGGCGCCGCCCGCCCGCTCGGCCGCGAGCTCCTCCAGGCGGGCGATGGCCCGGGACGCCGTCCGTACCTTCTCCAGGAGCTCGATCCGGCCGCCGTCCAGCTGGAGCAGGGGCTTCACGGCCAGCGCGGAGCCGAACAGGGCCTGGGCGGTGCCGATGCGGCCGCCCCGGCGCAGGTAGTCGAGGGTGTCGACGTAGAAGTACGCGGAGGTACCGGCGGCCCGCTTCTCCGCCGCCGTGACCGCCTCGTCGACGGTGCCGCCGGCCTCGGCGGCCTCGGCCGCGGCGAGTGCGCAGAAACCGAGGGCCATCGCGACCATCCCGGTGTCGACCACCCGCACCGGGACGGGTGCCTCACGGGCGGCGACGACGGCCGCGTCGTAGGTGCCCGACAGCTCGGCGGACAGGTGGAGCGAGACGATTCCGGTGGCCCCGGACCCGGCTACCCTGCGGTAGGTCTCGGCGAACACCTCCGGGCCGGGCCGGGACGTGGTGACGGGCCGCCGCTTCTGCAAAGCCTGGGCCAGCGAACGGGTCGAGATCTCGGTGCCCTCTTCGAGCGCCCGGTCGCCGAGGACCACGGTCAGGGGTACCGCGGTGATGCCGTGGCGCTCCACCGTCCGCGGCGGCAGGTAGGCCGTTGAATCGGTGACGATCGCGACATGGCGGGACATGAGCTGGAGGTTACCTGGCGTAGCTCGGGTGCGGCAGCCCACCCCCGGCCGCCCGGACCGGGACCGGCCCTGTCAAGTGGTGCTCTCCGGCCGGGGCTTCTTCTGCCAGGGGTACGCACGGAGCCGGCCGGGCGGGGTGATCGCGGGCGGCACCGGCTCCTCGGCAGCGGCCGGCCGGGGTTCGCCGGGCCAGGTCTGGCGGTCGCCGTGGCCGGCGGCGGCCTGGGGCCACGGCGGGGCCTGCGCGGCCGGCTCCGGCCGCGTCCAGTGCCGCAGGGCGTCCGCCTCGACGCCGATCTGGGTGCTCAGGGTGTCCAAGTCGTCGTCGGCGAAGCGGCGGGCCCGGTCGTGGGCCGCCCAGCGCAGCGCGTCCGCGGACTCGGTGATCCGCTCGGTACGGCGGCGCAGCTCGGGCAGGCGGGTGGCGAGCGTGGCCCGGTCCGGTTCGGCCTCCAGGCGCCTGAGGTCGCCGTCCAGTTCGTAACCGTGCGCGCTGAGGCGCTGGAAGAGGCCCAGGGACTCCCTCAGCGACTCGTCCTCGGCGGCACCCGCGTGCAACGCGTCCTGGGTGGCCCGCATCGAGGTGCGCAGAGCGAGCCGGAGCTGCGCGATCTCGCCCGCCGGGCCGACCTGGACCATGGACCTGGCGCGCAGCGTGTGCTCCTCGACGGTGCGCCGGGCCTGGGTGATCGTGCGGTCCACGCCACGCTTTGCGGCGCCGACCGCCTTGAAGGTCACGTACGCCCCACCGGCGACGAAGAGCAGGAAGAGCACGGCGAATACGGCGATCACTGTTTCCACGGTGCTCCTCCTCGCTGCCCACCGCCCCGGCCGTCTGCGGGCACGGCGTGGGTGGCCGTGCTCCCCAACGGTAAACGCAAAGGGCAGGCCCGGAGTTCCGGAAGAACCCCGAACCTGCCCGTAAGGGACCACCCGGAGGTGGCCGGCAGTGTCACGCCGTGACGATGTTCACCAGCTTCGGCGCGCGGACGATCACCTTGCGGATCCCGGCACCGCCCAGCGCCTTCACGACCGTCTCGTCGGCCAGGGCCGCCTTCTCCAGCTCCTCGTCGGAGATGGCCGGCGACACCTCCAGGCGGGCCTTGACCTTGCCCTTGATCTGCACGACGCAGGTCACGGTCTCGTCGACGACGTAGGCCGGGTCGGCGGCCGGGAAGTCCCGGTGCACTACCGAGTCGGTGTGGCCCAGCTTGCGCCACAGCTCCTCGGCGATGTGCGGGGCCAGCGGCGCGATCATCAGGACCAGCGGCTCGGCCACCGATCGCGGTACCGCGCCGCCGGCCTTCGTCAGGTGGTTGTTCAGCTCCGTGACCTTGGCGATGGCCGTGTTGAAGCGCAGGCCCTCCAGGTCCTGGCGGACGCCGTCGATCGCCTTGTGCAGGGCGCGCAGCGTCTCCTCGTCCGCCTCGGCGTCGGTCACGGTGACCTCGCCGGTGGCCTCGTCGACGACGTTGCGCCACAGCCGCTGCAGCAGCCGGAACTGGCCGACCACCGCGCGCGTGTCCCACGGCCGGGAGACGTCCAGCGGGCCCATCGCCATCTCGTACAGGCGCAGTGTGTCGGCGCCGTACTCGGCGCAGATCTCGTCCGGAGTCACCGCGTTCTTCAGGGACTTGCCCATCTTGCCCAGCAGGCGGGTGACCTTCTCGCCCTGGTAGTAGTAGTCGCCGCCCAGTTCCTCGACCTCGGCGGCGGGCACCGGGAAGCCGCGGCCGTCGCGGTAGACGTAGGCCTGGATCATGCCCTGGTTGAACAGCTTGTGGAACGGCTCGGCGGACGAGACGTGCCCCAGGTCGTACAGGACCTTCGACCAGAACCGGGCGTACAGCAGGTGCAGCACGGCGTGCTCGGCGCCGCCGACGTACAGGTCGACACCACCGTGCGGCATGCCCTCGCGCGGGCCCATCCAGTACTGCTCGATCTGCGGGTCGACCAGCTGCTCGCTGTTGTGCGGGTCCAGGTAGCGCAGTTCGTACCAGCAGGAACCGGCCCAGTTGGGCATGGTGTTGGTCTCGCGGCGGTACTTCTTCGGTCCGTCGCCCAGGTCCAGGGTGACGTTGACCCAGTCCTCGTTGCGCGACAGCGGCGTCTCGGGCTGGGTGTCGGCGTCCTCGGGGTCGAAGGTGCGCGGCGAGTAGTCGTCGACCTCCGGCAGTTCCAGCGGCAGCATCGACTCGGGCAGCGCGTGAGCGACGCCGTCCTCGTCGTAGACGATCGGGAAGGGCTCGCCCCAGTAGCGCTGGCGGCTGAACAGCCAGTCGCGCAGACGGAAGTTGACGGTGCCCTCGCCGATGCCCTTGCGGGCCAGCCACTCGGTGATGCGGGCCTTGGCCTCGGCGACCGGCAGGCCGTCCAGCTTGATGTCGTCGCGGGAGGAGTTGATGATCTTCGCGTCGTACGAGGCGAAGGCGTCCTCCCACGTCGACGTGTCGGTGCCCCGGCCGTCGGTCGGCTCGACGATGCACACGATCGGCAGCTCGAAGGCGCGCGCGAACTCGAAGTCGCGCTGGTCGCCCGCGGGTACGGCCATGATCGCGCCGGTGCCGTAGCCCATCAGCACGTAGTCGGCGATGAACACGGGGATCTTGTCGCCGTTGACCGGGTTGGTCGCGTACGCGCCGGTGAAGACGCCGGTCTTGTCCTTGGCCTCGGCCTGCCGCTCGACGTCGGACTTGGCGCCGGCCTGCGCGCGGTACGCGGCGACGGCGTCGGCGGGGGTGGCGTGGCCGCCGGTCCACACGTCGTGGGTGCCCTCGGGCCAGGCGTCCGGGACGAACCGGTCGACCAGCGGGTGCTCGGGGGCCAGCACCATGTAGGTCGCGCCGAACAGGGTGTCCGGGCGCGTGGTGAAGACAGTGATCTTCTCGCCGTCGATCGGGAAGTCGACGCGGGCGCCCTCGCTGCGGCCGATCCAGTTGCGCTGCTGCAGCTTGATGGCCTCGGGCCAGTCCAGCTCGTTCAGGTCGTCCAGCAGCCGGTCGGCGTAGGCGGTGATGCGCATGTTCCACTGGCGCAGCTTGGCCTTGAAGACGGGGAAGTTGCCGCGCTCGGAGCGGCCGTCGGCGGTGACCTCCTCGTTGGCCAGCACGGTGCCCAGACCGGGGCACCAGTTGACCGGCGCGTCGGAGGCGTAGGCCAGGCGGAACTCGCCCAGGACGTCGCCGCGCTCGGTCGCGGTCAGCTCGTTCCACGCGCGCGTGTGGCCCGGTACGGCACGTTCACCGGACTCGAACTGGGCGATCAGCTCGGAGATCGGGCGGGCCTTGTCCGCCTCGTCGTCGTACCAGGAGTTGAAGATCTGCAGGAAGATCCACTGGGTCCACTTGTAGTAGTCCGGGTCGATCGTGGCGAACGACCGGCGCTTGTCGTGGCCCAGGCCCAGCCGGCGCAGCTGGACCTTCATGTTCTCGATGTTGGCCTCGGTGGACACGCGCGGGTGCGTGCCGGTCTGCACGGCGTACTGCTCGGCGGGCAGGCCGAAGGCGTCGAAGCCCAGGGTGTGCAGGACGTTGTGGCCGGTCATCCGCTGGAAGCGGGCGAAGACGTCGGTGGCGATGTAGCCCAGCGGGTGGCCGACGTGCAGGCCCGCACCGGACGGGTACGGGAACATGTCCATGATGAACTTCTTGGGCCGGGCGACCGCCTCGGGGTCGCCGGCCAGGTCGCCCGTGGGGTTGGGTGCCGCGTAGGTGCCGTCGGCGTCCCAGAAGTCCTGCCAGCGTGCCTCGATCTCGGCCGCCAGGGCTGCCGTGTAGCGGTGCGGCGCGGCCTCCGCCGACGTGGCGGCGGCAGCGGGGTTCGTCTCGCTCATGATCCTCAAAGCTCCATCGGTCGTCTCTGCCAGCGGCTGCGAACGTTCTAGAAACGAAAAAACCCCTCGCACAGGAGGGGACGCCGCGCCGATGCCGACCAGCCGTTTCGTCCGGCGGTCGGGACTGATCAGCGCGGCCCGCTAAGCAGAAGGCGTACGGCACGCATGGCGTCAGGGTACCGCAGGGCTTGAGCAAGCTGCGACGCGGTTGCGTATCAATGGTCGACACGTGCGTCTGAGGCGACCATCGGGACGAGAGTTGAACCAGGTTCAAGAATTACTTCGCGTAACGTCCGCTAAGGGACACCACAAGGGTTGCACCACCCTTTGATAACAACGCAATAACTCAAACCTCGTACTGATCGGTATGGCGCCACTTAGGCTGCGGCACCGGGACCGCTTTCCCGAACTGCTCGGAGTTGCCCCCATGAACCCTCGTCGTAGTAACAGCTCGCTTCCCAAGCCAGGCCGTTCGGCCTGGGGGGTGGCGTCCGCTGTCGTCCTGTTGCTCATACCCGTGGTTGTGCTGACCGGAGGCAGCCAGTTCCAATCGTTCCTGAACTTCGGCGCGGGCGTCCTCTCGCTCGTCTCGCTGAGCTGCTCGGTGATCTGGGGTCTGATCGCACAGGACCGCATCTTCCTCAACACCCGGCAGCGGATCGTCGGCCAGGCCGTGCACCGGACGACCGCGGTCGCCTCGATCGCGTTCCTGCTGGTGCACATCGTCACGAAGATCGCGCTGGATCACACCGTGGTGATCGCCGCGATCATTCCGTTCTCGCTCGGCATCACCGGAAGCGCCGGCCTGATCGGACTCGGTTCGCTGGCCGGACTGCTGATGATCTTCGTGGGTGTCACCGGCGCCCTGCGCAGCAACTTCGCCGCCCCGGCCGTCGTCGCAGCCCGCTGGCGGGCCATGCACATGCTGGCCTACCCGGCCTGGTGCGCCGCGCTCATCCACGGCCTGTACGCGGGCCGCGCGGCGAAGCCGTTCTTCATGATCTCGTACGACCTGTGCCTGATCGGCGTGATGGCGGCGCTGGCACTGCGCGCGGCCCCGCGCCCGTTCAAGCGGAGGGTGGCCGACCGTCTCGTCTCCGTCCTGGGCAGTTCCGAGCGGCCGGAGCTGGATGATCTGGACGCCAGCCGCGCCCGGGTGAGCGAGTCCGGGCTGCCGGGCTACGACGTCCTCCGTGAGCGCGAGCCGAGGCCCTCGCGCGCGGACACGGCGACCTCGCAGTCGAACCCGCTGTTCCCGTCCGCGGCGGCCGCGGCCCCCGGACCCGAGCCGGCGTCCGGCTTCGCCGCCGCCTACCGGGCGACGTCCACGCCCGGCCAGGCCCAGTCGCCGTTCGCGGCCGGCCAGACCGCACGCATGGAACGCCTGGACATGCAGGCCACGCAGGCCAACCCGCGCATGGACGGTCCGTCCAGCACCTCGGGCAGCTGGCCGATCCCGTCGCCGCCGCCGGTCGGTGAGGCGCCCCGGTCGGCGTACGACCCGATGCAGGACACCGGATACAACATCCCGGCCTATGGCAATCCGGGCGCCGACGGCATGGGCGGACGTGATGTGTACGACACGGGTGAGACGAATGCCCGGTACGGGACGTACAACTCGAATGACACGTACAACAGCGGTCCCGCCAACGAACCACCGCCCGGTGCGTCCTTCGACTCCCCGGGTTCGGGCGAACCTTGGAACACGCCTTCCGGAGGCTATAGGTGAACGAGGCCCTGCCCGACGTCCCAGAAGTCCGCGTGGTCGGCCTTCCACAGCTCACGTCGGGCTTCGACCTTGTCGAAAGACTTGATCTGCCCATGCACCTCAAGGTGCACGGGCCGCTCGAACCCCTGGGCGGGGAGCAGCTCGCGCAGCTCTCCGAACGCATCAACCTGAAGGGCCGCGGCGGCGCGGGCTTCCCCTTCCACAAGAAGCTGCGCTCGGTCGCCGAGGCCGCGATCAAGCGCGGGGTACGGCCGGTCGTCGTCGTCAACGGCAGTGAGGACGAGCCGGCCTGCCGCAAGGACACGGTTCTGATCAACCGTGCCCCGCATCTGATCCTGGACGGCGCGCTGCTGTGCGCCGAGGCGCTGGGTGCCCGCACGCTCGTGGTGGGGGTGACCCGGGAGTCCACGCAGCGCTCGATGGAGCAGGCGCTCGCCGAGCGCGGGCTGAGCAACGGCCGGCGTTCGGCACTGAAGGCGTTCGTCCAGCGCAACCCGGTCCGCATGGTCACCGGCGCCGCCGCCTCGCTGATCCGCTCGATCGACGGTGGCCCGGCGATCCCGCCCGGCCGCAAGACCAGTGCCTCGCAGAACGGTGTCGGCGGCGCGCCGACGCTGCTGTCGAACGCGGAGACGTTCGCCCAGCTGGCGATCGCCGCCCGGATCGGCCCGGAGCGCTACGGCAACACCGGTCTGTACGACGAGCCGGGCACCGTCATGCTGACGGTCTCCGGCGCGGTCGCCCGCCCCATGGTGATCGAGGTCCCCACGGGTGTGCCGCTGCGCTACGTCCTGCAGCTGGCCGGCGCCCCGCCGGTGCCGCAGGGTGTGCTGACCGGCGGCTACCACGGCAAGTGGATCGACGCGGCCACGGTCAACGAGGCGATCGTCTCGCGCAACTCGCTCGACGCCGTGGGCGGTGCGCTGGGCGCCGGCGCCATCCTGCCGATCACGCAGGAGACCTGTCCGCTGGGCGAGTCGCTGCGGGTCGCCCAGTGGCTGGCGGAGGAGAGCGCGGGACAGTGCGGTCCCTGCTATCTGGGTCTGCCGGCGGCCGCGCGCGGCATGGAGGACATCCTCAACGGCGGTGGCCCGGCCGCCCTGGAGGCGCTCAAGCAGGTCGCGAAGAACGTGAAGCGGCGCGGGGCGTGCTCGCACCCGGACGGCTCCGCGATGTTCCTCGAGTCGACGATCAAGGCGTTCACCGACGACCTCGCCGCGCACGTTCTCGGAAACGGCTGCGGACGGCCCGTGGAGGGCGTGCTGCCGCTCTTCGAGGACGGCAAGATGCCTTCGGGCATTCCGGGTGGCGGGGAGCCCGAGGACAACGGCGGCGGCAGCCGGCAGAAGATCTACGTCGACTGGACGCTGTGCCGGGGCCACGGTCTGTGCGCGGACATCCTCCCGGAGGTCTTCGAGCTGGGCGCGGACGGTTTCCCGACGGTCGCGCAGGCGAAGGTGCCCCGGTTCGCGGAGGCCAAGGCACTGCGTGCGGTGCGCCGCTGCCCGGCGCTCGCCCTGCGCCTGGAGGAGGACACGCGCTCGCAGGCGCCGGCCAAGAACCTGCCGGTTCTCTCGCAGGGCCGCGGCCGCCGGGCGCTGGGGCGCTGATCGCGTCTCGCGGATACGTGGGGCGGGCCACCTGAACAAGGTGGCCCGCCCCGCGTGTGCGAGAGGAGTCCGCGTGCGGGGTTCCCACGGGCGAGGTTTCCGCGGGTTTTGGGGGCAGCGCCGACCGGAACAACGCCGAAGGCGGACCATCCGTTCGGATGGTCCGCCTTCGACTTCTGTGGAGCTAAGGAGAATTGAACTCCTGACCTCCTGCATGCCATGCAGGCGCTCTACCAACTGAGCTATAGCCCCGTGTTTTGGTCCGCCCGGCTTCCCTGGCGGCGACGCCAACATTACACGGTCGAAGGGGTGCACCACCAAATCGTTTCCGTTCTGTACGGATACGGACGCTAGTGTCGGGCTTCGTGACCGTGATCGCGTTCTCCGAGACCCGGCGCCGGGTGCCGGTGGCCCTGGGGTCGTGTCTCCTGTCGTTCACGGCGTTCTGGGTGGCCCAGCGGGCCGCGCACGTGTCGATGATCGACCTGATGGTCTACCGGGCGGAGGGGGCGACCGTCCGCGCGGGCGGCGACCTCTACGCGCTGCGGACGACGGCGGCTCATCTGCCGTCCACCTACCCGCCGTTCGCGGCGCTGCTGTTCGTCCCGCTGACACTGCTGGACGTCACGGGCATGCGCACACTGGCCACGGCCGGGAACCTGCTCCTGCTGCTGGTGTTCGTCGGGCTGTCGATGCGGCTCGTCGGGCACACGCGCGTGGAGCACGTCCTGTGGGTCGCGGCGGCGGCGGTGTGGTGCGAGCCGGTGTGGACGACCGTGCGCTACGGGCAGGTCAACCTGCTGCTGGCCGTCCTGGTGCTGTGGGATCTGTCACGTCGTCCCGCCGAACGCCCGGACCGCTGGGCGGGGGTGGGCGTGGGGCTCGCGGCGGCGGTCAAGCTGACCCCTGCCCTGTTCGCGGTGTTCCTGCTCGCCACCGGCCTGGCCGCGCGCCTGGCCGGACGGGACGGTGGCCCGTGGCTGCGGCACGCGCGCGGGGCGGCCGCCGTCTTCGCGGGGGCGACCCTGCTGGCGGCGGCCGTCCTCCCGGGCGACTCGTGGCGGTTCTGGACCGGGATGGTGTTCAGGACAGGACGGGTGGGGCGGGCCGAGGAGACCGCGAATCAGGCCCTGCGCGGCGTTCTGGCGCGTCTGCTGCACACTCCCGACCCGGGAGCCCTGTGGGCCGCCGCCGCGGCCCTGACGGCCGTCCTGGGGCTCGCGGTGGCGGTGACGGCGGAGTTGCGCGGCCGGCGGGCCTGGGCGGTGGCCGTCTGCGCGGTGACCGCACTGCTGATCAGCCCGGTGTCCTGGTCGCACCACTGGGTGTGGTGCGTGCCGGTGGTGCTGCTGCTGTGGACCCGCGGGCACCGGACGGCGGCCGCGGGCGCGCTGCTGGTCTTCTGCTCGTACGCCCCGTGGTGGGTGCCGCACGGGCACGGGCGGCCCGAACTGCACCAGGGCGTCCCCGCCTTGACCCTGTCGGCGCTCTACACCGTCACCGGGGTGGTGTTCCTGGCGCTCGCCCGGACATCGTTGCCGAAGCCGGGACCCGGTCAGGCCGTGACGAACGAATAGAAGCGCTTGAGCGTGCAGTGTTCCTCGAGGAGCCGGCCGTAGATCGGCTCGCCCTCCAGCTCACGGTAGGTCTCGATCGGGTCGCCTTTTATGATCAGCGCCCGCGCGCATTCCTCGCACCAGTACTGGTAGTCGGGGTTGAGCGGCTCCATGTCGCGGACGATGGGGGTGCCGCTCCCACACCAGTCGCACTTCCGCCTGTGTGCACCCATCGATCAGCTCCAGCTGTGGCCGCAGGCCGTGCACACGTAGGAGATCCCGCCGTTGTCGCCCAGCACCTGGGCGACATGCGCGGAACCGCAGGAAGGGCAGAGCAGCCGGGTGATCGTGTCCCGTATCAACGCCGCACCGAGGAGGTGGCCGCCCTCCTCAAGGATGCTCGCAGGCATCGCTACTCCTCCCGTCGGGCCGCGTCCCCTTCCGGCCGTTTGATTCTGCCACGGCCGGACCAATACGGTCAGCGACGCCTCAGTACCAGTCCGGACACGGCCCCCGCGGCCGCTGTCGCGGCGAGCGCCCATGCGCAGGCTGTCAGCGCCTCCGCAGAGGTATACGCCTGCGGGCCCCCAACTGACTCAAGCCGGTTCAAGAACAGTGTGCCGAACGCGGCGACGCCGATGAGCTGACCGAGCTGGGTGACGGTCGCGAGCAGTCCGCTGGCGTCCGCGGCGTCCTCGGGGCGCACGGTTGCGAGCGCGCCGGTGAGCGTGGGACTGAAAGCGAGCGCGAGCCCCGCGCCCACGCCGGCGTACGCCACATAGAGCCGCGCGCCCCCGTCGCCGCCCCCGTCGAAGGCCAGCCCGACCCCGGCCACGCCCAGCGCCGTGAGCACGAACCCGGCCGGGGGCAGCGCCCGCTGCCAGACCGCCGGCCACCTGCGCCAGGTGAGGGCGACCGCGCCGAAGACGACGGCGGTCGGCGCGAAGGTGAGACCGGCCCGCTGCGCGCTGTAGCCGAGGCCGCGCTGGACGTGCAGGGTGAGGGTGAAGAGGAATCCGGCGTTGACGGCCATGACGGCGAGGATCCGCAGGACGGCCAGGCCCATGCCGGGGTGGCGCAGTACCCGGGGTGCGACGATCGGGGCGCCCCCGCGCCGGGCCAGCCTTGCCTCGTACCCGCAGAACAGCGCGAACAGGAGCACGGCGGCGGCCAGGGACAGCCAGGACCACAGCGGCCAGTCCTCCTCCTGGCCGAGGACCAGGGGGACGGTCAGCAGCGACACGGCGGCCGCCAGCAGGACCAGGCCGGGCAGGTCCAGGCCGCGTGCCCGCTCGGGACCGGATCCGGCGCCGGGCGGCAGGACACGTCGGCCGAGGACGAGAAGTACGGCGCCGACGGGCACGTTGACGAGGAAGACCGGCCGCCAGCCGGTGCCGAACAGGTCGGCGCTGACCAGGACGCCGCCGATGATCTGGCCGGCGGCGGCGCCGACCGCGAGGACCGCGGAGTAGGCGCCGAGTGCCCGTATGCGGGCCTCGCCGGTGAAGGCGTGCTGGATGATGCTGAGGACCTGCGGGATCATCACCGCCGATCCGGCGCCCTGCACCAGCCGGAACACGATCAGCTCGGTTGCTCCCTGGGCCAGGCCGCAGGCGAGCGACGCCGTGGTGAACAGGGCGAGGCCGGCGAGGTGGACCCGGCCGTGGCCGAGCCGGTCGCCGAGCCGGGCACCGGTGATCAGCAGCACCGAGTACGTGATGGCGTAGCCGGCCACGACCAGTTGCAAGTCGGCGCCCGTGGCGTTGAGTTCGGAACCCATGGTGGGGGCCGCGACGTTCACGATGAAGACGTCCAGCACGGCCATGAACAGGGCCGCGAGGACGACCACGAGGAGCAGCCGGGGCCGGTTGTCAGTGCCGGGTGTTTCACTTCTCGCAGGGGTCGGAGCGGCTGCGGGACCTGGTCCCTTCCGGGATGTCGTCGTCATGCGACCGAGCGTGGCGGCGGGCCGGTACGGGTGCCGAGAGCCCGCCGATGCTGGTACTGGCAGCACCTGGCAGGGGACGGGGGCTGCGCCCACGACGGAGACGTGACGACGGGGGACGTGACGATGGCGACGACAGCACACCGCCGCAGGCCCGAGCTGGCTGCGTTCCTGCGCAGCAGGCGGGCCCGGGTGCAGCCCGCGGACGTCGGGATGCCGCCGGGGCTGCGGCGGCGTACGCCCGGGCTGCGCCGGGAGGAGGTCGCCCAGCTCCCGGGCGTGGGCGTGACCTGGTACACGTGGCTGGAGCAGGGCCGGCCGATCAACGCGTCGGCGCAGGTGCTGGACGCGGTGGCGCGGACCCTGATGCTGGACCTGCCGGAGCGGGAGCATCTGTACCGGCTGGCGGAGGTGCCGTTCGCCCCGGTGCCGCAGAGGCTGTCCCGAACGGTCGGCGCGGAGGTGCAGGGCATCATCGACGCGCTGGACCCGCTGATGGCGGTGGTGTACACGTCACGCTACGACGTGCTGGCCACCAACGCCGCCTACCGGGACCTGTTCCTGGTGCCGGAGACGGTGCGGATCGGTGTGCCGAACGTGCTGTGGACGCTGTTCACGGTCCCGGTGGAGAGCAGCCCGGTGGTGCACCTGCAGCGTGAGCTGCCGGTGATGGTGGCGACCCTGCGTTCCTCCTACGGCAGACATGTCGGCGAGCCGGCCTGGGAGGACTTCATACGGGCGCTGTCCCAGGCCAGTGGGTACTTCGCCCGGTTGTGGGAGAGCGGGGCGGTGGCGCAGCCGGGGCCGCGGGTGAAGACGTTCCGTCATGAGGCGGTGGGCGAGCTGCGGATGACGTCGCAGTCGCTGTCGATCGACGGGATGCCGGAGGCGCGGATCGTGGTGTACACGCCGGAGGACGAACGGACGCGGGAGCGGGTGGCGTTGCTGCGGGAGCGCAGGCAGCGGCTGTGGCCGGTGACGGAGGAGGAGGCCACCGAGATCCTCCGGGAGTGGGACACGAGAAATCCCGCCCTCTGAAAGAGGACGGGATTCCCATCACCGATCTTTGACAACTCGACAGTGTGTGGAGTGCCGATCTGTGGAGCTAAGGAGAATTGAACTCCTGACCTCCTGCATGCCATGCAGGCGCTCTACCAACTGAGCTATAGCCCCTTGCGCTCTTCCCGTCTTTCCGCTCGGCGGGGCGAACAAGAAGAACTTTAGCCTGCGACCTGCCGGAAAGTGAAATCCGGGTCCCGGCGGGGCGGGGTGGCCGCCGGATCTCAGTCGTCGTCGCCGAGGACTGGCTCCGGGAGGGTGCCGGCGTTGTGCTCCAGGAGCCGCCAGCCGCGGGCGCCTTCGCCGAGCACGGACCAGCAGCAGTTGGTGAGGCCGCCGAGGCTCTCCCAGTGCCGGGACTCCAGGCCGAGGAGGCGGCCGATGGTGGTGCGGATGGTGCCGCCGTGGCTGACGACCACGAGGGTGCCGTCCTCGGGGAGCTTCTCGGCGTGCCGGAGCACGACGGGGGCGGCCCGGTCGGCGACCTCGGTCTCCAGTTCGCCGCCACCGCGGCGGACCGGCTCGCCGCGCTTCCAGGCGGCGTACTCGTCGCCGTGGCGGGCGATGATCTCCTCGTGGGTGAGGCCCTGCCACACGCCCGCGTAGGTCTCCCGCAGCCCCTCGTCGCGGATCACGTCGAGGGAGGTGAGGGCGGCGAGCTGGGCGGCCGTGTCGGCGGCCCGCCGCAGGTCGGAGGAGACGATCGCGTCCGGGCCGAGGGAGGCGAGCAGGCGGGCCGCGCGGCGGGCCTGGCCGATGCCGGTCTCGGTGAGCTCGACGTCGGTGGAGCCCTGGAAGCGGCGCTCCACGTTCCAGGCGGTCTGGCCGTGCCGCCACAGGATGATGCGGCGGCCGCGGCCCCTGCTGTCGGTCACCTCGCCCGTGGCGCTCATCACCAGTTCCCGCCCGGCTCGCCGGAGTCCTCGGCGGCCTGCAGTCGGGCGTGCTCCGCGGCCTTGCCGCGGGTGGCCTTGGCGTCGGCGGGCAGTTCGATCTCGGGGCAGTCCTTCCACAGCCGTTCCAGGGCGTAGAAGACGCGCTCCTCGCTGTGCTGGACGTGGACGACGATGTCCACGTAGTCGAGCAGGATCCAGCGGGACTCCCGGTCGCCCTCGCGGCGCACCGGCTTGGCGCCGAGTTCTTTCTGGAGGCGTTCCTCGATCTCGTCGACGATCGACTTGACCTGGCGGTCGTTGGGCGCGGAGGCCAGCAGGAAGGCGTCCGTGATCGACAGGACGTCGCTGACGTCGTAGGCGATGACGTCGTGGGCGAGCTTGTCGGCGGCCGCCTGGGCGGCGGCGGTGATGAGCTCGAGGGAACGGTCGGTTGCGGTCACTGCGTGGCTTTCCGTCGGCGGTCGTTTGACCTCAAGGGTCTCACGGACCGCCGGGCGCACCCCACGTGATTACCGGGTCACGTGGGGTGCGGCCGGCCGTCTCAGGAGGAGGACGGCTTGTAGTCCTGGCCGAGGACGACCGAGACGTCGGCGCCCGAGCCCACGGTGCCCTTTTGGACGGCACCTGCGCCGAGGCCGAGTGTCTTGGCGACCTCGGTGGCGTTCTCCTTGTCGGCGGCGTCGGAGTACAGCACCTTGGAGGTGGCCTGGGTGCCGGAGGCGGTGCCGCCTTCCAGGAAGGTGTAGCCGCCGTTGACGAGGACCACGCGGGCCTTGTCGGTGTCGTCCTTGACGCCGGTGGCGTTCTGGACGGAGACGCGCACCGCGGATCCCGCCGACGGGCTCTTCGCGATGCCGCCGAGGATGTCCTTGACGACGCTGGAGCTGGTCTGGGCGCTGAGGGTGCCGTCGCTCTGGACGGGCAGCAGGGCGGTCTTGTAGGCGCCGCCCTTGGCGAGGTCGGCGAGCTTGGCGAGGAAGGTGCCGAGGTCCTTGTCGGTGAGGGAGGGGTCAAGGATCTGCGCGAGGGTCTGCACGGTGGTCGTCGCGGCGGAGGCGTCGGAGGACATCTTGCGCAGGACACCCTGCATGACCTGCCCGAACCGCTCCAGCTGGGCGTTCTGGGCCTCGCCCGAGGCACGGTAGGTGGCGTAGGCGACGGCGGCCTTGCCCCCGAGGGTCTGGTCCTTGCCCTGGTGGACCAGGGGCTCCTCGCCCTTCTTCTTGGCGCCCGGGTCGGGGACGTCGGCGTTGGTGTCGATGTCGATGTTGCCGACGAGTTCGACGAGGTTCTGCAGGTAGGGGGTGTCGAGGCGCCAGGTGCCCTCGATGTTGGTGCCCAGGACGGTGTCGAGCTGGTCGCGGGTGCCGGAGGAGCCGTCGTCGTCGACGGACTTGGCGAGGGTCGTGGTGGTGCCGTCGTCGTCGGTGAGGGCGAGGGAGTTGGGCAGCAGGACGGTGCTGCCCTGCTTGGTGGTGGTGTTGTCGACGAGCAGTACGGTCGAGGTGCCGCCGCCACCGGTGTTGTGCAGGTGGACGACGATCACGTCGCGTTTCTGGGCGGCCACGGAGGTCGTCGTGCCGGCCTTGGTGGCGGAGGAGGACAGGCCGGGGATCTTTCCGGCGTACCAGAGGTAGCCGACGCCGCCGACGGCGACCAGGGCGAGGACCACGACCAGGGCGGTCATCCTGCTGCGGGCGCGGCGCTTGGCCTCCTCACGGCGCTCGGTGCGGTTCTCGGTGAAGTTCAGCCAGTCGATGACGTCCTCGGAGTCGCCGTCGGGCTGTTCGACGAACGCGAACTGGCCGGTGTGGTAGTCGCGTTCGCCGTCGTCCTGCCGGGGACCGGTCTCGTGGTCGGCCGGTCCGGCCTGCTGCGGGATGTGCGCGGTCTGTTCGGCGACCCGGGGCTGCCGGCCGCCGGCGGCCGCCTGTCCGTAGGGGTCGTAGGCGGTGTGACCGCCGGTGCCGTACGGGTCGTACGCGGGCATGACCGGCTGGCGGCCGGTGTCGTGGACAGGGGCCTGCTGCCCGGTGTCGTACGACGGCGCGGCCTGCTGCCCGCCGCCGGCGTACGGGTCGTACCCGTAGCCCTGCACCTGCCCCTGCACCTGCCCCTGCCCCTGCCCCGCGTACGGGTCGTACGTCTGCTGCTGTTGCGCAGGGATCTGGCGGTACACCGGCTGCCCGTACTCGTCGTAGCCGACGAGTTCGTACTGGTCGTTTCCGTAGCCCGCGTCGTATCGGTCGTTCACCGGTGCCCCTCTCGGCTCACTCGCCGCGGTACAGCTCGCGCTTGTCGATGTAGCGCACGACTCCGTCCGGCACCATGTACCAGATGGGGTCGCTCTTGGCGACTCTCGCACGGCAGTCTGTGGAGGAGATGGCGAGCGCGGGAACCTCCACCAGCGAGACGCCGCCCTCGGGAAGACCGCGGTCGGTCAGGTGGTGGCCGGGCCGGGTGCAGCCGATGAAGTGGGCCAGGGAGAAGAGTTCCTCCGAGTCCCGCCAGGTGAGGATCTGGCCGAGCGCGTCGGCGCCGGTGATGAAGAACAGGTCGGTGTCGGGGTTGAGGGCGCGCAGGTCGCGCAGGGTGTCGACGGTGTAGGTGGGGCCGCCGCGGTCGATGTCGATGCGGCTGACGGAGAACTGTGGGTTCTCCGCGGTCGCGATGACCGTCATCAGGTAGCGGTCCTCGGCCGGTGAGACGGCGCGGGAGGTCTTCTGCCACGGCTGCCCGGTGGGCACGAAGACCACCTCGTCGAGGTGGAACTGCGCGGCGACCTCGCTGGCCGCCACGAGGTGCCCGTGGTGGATCGGGTCGAACGTTCCGCCCATGACACCGAGGCGGCGTTTGCCGGTGTGCGCGGGGCCCGCCGGCGTGTACCGCGGCCGTGTCGCCATGTCGTCGGCCTCGTCAGCTGCCGGACCGGTAGGCATGTCCTGCTCTCCCATGCGTGCAGACCCTACCGGCCCGGTCCGTGGGCCCCGCCCGGAGGACCGGTGCCGGGCCCGGCGTCCGGCTCAGCGGTCGCGGTTGAAGCGGGTGGTGATCCACAGCAGGAGCAGCAGGATGACGAGGGCGCTGCCGCCGGTGACGGCCGGGTTGAGGCTGTTGTGGTTGCCGCCGTGCTCCTCGCCCTCTGCGGCGAGGGTGACCAACTGGGCAGCGGCGCTGTGGAGATTCATCATCTGCGGCAGGACCTATCGCGTGTGGACGGGATAAAGATGTCGGCTCATCGTATGCGGGCGACCCGGCGGCGATCACGCCGACTCCTCCGTTGGGGAACGATCCCGGCGGCTCAGTCGTCCTTCTGTTTGTACCCGCGCAGCAGGAACCAGGCGGTCAGTGCGCAGCCGACGAACATGACGACGATGACGACCCGGAGCAGGTCGCCCGAGCCCTGATGCTGGGCGGCGCTCGCGGCCTGGGTGAGCCAGGCGGCCGGGGGGTGGTGCTCCATGAGGACTCCTTCGGCTGTACTGCCCGTCCACGGTATCGCCGCCTAGGCTGGGCCCTGCCCCGGGGGCACGGCAGACACTCACGCACATGGGGGATGACATGTCCGACGACGGCCACGAGCGGAACGGGCACGAGCGGGTCCCGAGCAGGCAGCGCAGGCGCTTCCCGGGGATCTCCTCGCGTGCGTACGAGCATCCGGCGGACCGTTCGGCACTGGTGGCGCTGCGCAGGCTCAGCGGATTCGACGCGGTCTTCAAGGCGCTCAGCGGGCTGCTTCCGGAGCGGAGCCTGAGGCTGCTGTTCCTGTCCGACTCGGTCCGGGTGTCCGACCAGCAGTTCGTCCACCTGAACGACATGCTGCGCGACGCCTGCTACATCCTGGACCTGGAGAAGGTCCCGCCGATGTACGTGACGCAGGATCCGCAGCCGAACGCGATGTGCATCGGCCTGGACGAGCCGATCATCGTGGTGACCACGGGCCTGGTGGAGCTCCTCGACGAGGAGGAGATGCGCGCGGTCGTCGGCCACGAGGTGGGGCACGCGCTGTCCGGGCACTCGGTGTACCGGACGATCCTGCTGTTCCTGACCAGCCTCGCGCTCAAGGTCGCCTGGATCCCGCTGGGCAACCTGGCGATCCTGGCGATCGTGACGGCCCTGCGGGAGTGGTTCCGCAAGTCGGAGCTGTCCGCCGACCGGGCGGGGCTGCTGGTGGGCCAGGATCTGCGGGCCTCGATGCGCGGGCTGATGAAGATCGCGGGCGGCAACCACCTGCACGAGATGAACGTGGACGCGTTCCTGCAGCAGGCCGAGGAGTACGAGGCGGGCGGCGACCTGCGCGACTCGGTCCTGAAGATCCTGAACGTGCTGCCGCGCTCGCACCCCTTCACCACGGTCCGCGCGGCCGAGCTGAAGAAGTGGGCCGCGTCCCGTGACTACCAGCGGATCATGGACGGTCACTACCCGCGGCGCACCGAGGACAAGGACACCTCGGTCGGCGACTCGTTCAAGGAGTCCGCGGCGAGCTACGCCAGTGACGTGAAGACGTCCAAGGACCCGCTGATGAAGCTGGTCTCGGACATCGCGGGCGGGGCCGGAGGCCTGGGCGGCCGGGTGAAGCGCGGCTTCGACGGGTTCACGAGCGCGCCCCCGCCGAAGGACGCGCCGCCGCGGGACACTCCCCCGGAGGACGGCGAGGCCTAGCGGGTCCGCGCGGCCCTCGTCGAGTTCCGGGTTCGCCCGCTCAGCGCTTCGGTCCGCCCGCTCAGCGCTTCGGTCCGGCCGCTCAGTGCTTCGGTTCGCCTGCTCAGAACTTCGGTCCGGCCGCTCAGACTGTCGGTTCGGCCGCGGTGGACAGCGTCCCGCACAGGGCGGTGGCGCTGTCCGTGGCGAACGGATTCGTGCCCGCGGGGCCGCCCGCTTTGGCCGTCTGCCCGGCCAGCAGGGGGTGCAGGTGGTCGGCGGCGTCCTCGGCGCAGGACAGGGGGCCCGCCTGGACGTAGGAGGCGACCAGCTGGGCCTGGTGCAGGCGCAGGTCGTCGCGGTCGAAGCGGAAGGTCAGCTGGCGGCGCACGGTGAACAGGGAGGCCGGGGCACCGGCCGGGGCGCCGGTGGGGCGCAGCGCGTAGACGAAGGTGTGGTCGGCGGTGACTTCCAGGGTGGCCGGGTCGGTCTCGGCGGCCGTCAGGTTGCCCTGGACTCGGATCCTCGGGTCGGCGAGTTCGGCGCGGGTGGGGTCGAAGCGGACCAGCCATCCGGTGGGGGCGTGCCGGCCGTCCGCCGCGGGGTGGTCGACGCTCTGGTCGAACTGGTCGAGCTGAGCGGGGTCGAGCAGCGCCCGCGCGGGCCGCACCTCGCTGCTGTCGAGGACCTCGGGGTAGAGCGAGGAGCGCACCAGGTAGTCCTTGGCCGTGGTCAGGGCGGTGACGACCTGGCTGTCGGAGAAGTGCACGGTGCTCCGGGCGGCCGGCAGGGGTATCCCCTCGGCACCGACCTCGTACTGCGCGGCCGGGCTGTGCGCGAACAGCGTCTCGGCGTCGGCGGCGCCGGGCACCTTGCCCTGCGGGGAGAGCGGGACGACGGTCATCCGCAGGGGTTCGACGGGCTGCTGCGCGTCATCGGTGCCGTAGGGATGGCGGACGCCCATGTAGATCGCGGTGCCGAAGGCGACGAGAATCAGGACGACGAGGATCAGCGCCTGCCGGGTGAAGCCCCGGCGCAGGGGTGGGCGACGGCGTACGGCGGGCGCGTGGTCGGTCATGCGTTCGCGTGCGGAGGACTCCTGGAGGCGGGCAGCGCGAACGAACGATTCGTCGAAGACGACGGATCGGTATTCGTCCTCTCCACCCACGGGGCCGCCCTCGGGTGTCCCCTCAGGTGGGTCTCCTGGCCCGCCCATACTCTCAGAGTAGGTCTCGGGAGCCTCGGGTAAACGCCCTGCTACACGACAACTTCTGACAGGTTCTCACCAGGACTGCCACCAGGGCGGCCGCAATCGCTCAGGGCGTGCGCGGGACCACGGAGGCCGCCGGCTTCGCGGGCTGGGAGTAGTCGGCGGACACGGAAGGCGCCGCCGCGGTGCCCTGTTCCTGGCCGGTGGAGGGGGGCCTGGGCACCTGGTCGCGGCTGCCGCTCGAGGAGGCGCTGCGGTAGACCGCGGCGAAGGCGAGCGCGACCATGCCGATGCCCATGACGAGGGCGAGGACCCAGGCGACGGGACGGTGCCAGCGGACGTGCTTGCCGTACGTCCCGGCGGCGGCGTACCGGTCATCGAGTACGTCGGTGTCGTCCAGGTCGTCGAGTTCGCCGCCGAGGTCGGTGCCGTCCGGGCTGTAGCGGTCGTCGTAGCGTTCGCCTCTGGCGTGGGCACGGCGGGCCTCGGCCTCGGAGGCCTCGGCTCTGGCCTGGGCGGCGGCAAGGAGGCGTTCGACGGCGGTCGGCTCGTGGACCACGGCCGCCTTCACGAAGGCCTCGTCGAAGACCACGGAGTCGAATTCTTCGTCCGACATTCCGTGGTCATGGTCGTCGTCGGGCTCCCAGCCGTCAGGGAACGGCGTGCCCCCCACGTCCTCCGGCACGGTTCCAGAGTAGACCTGGGGGGTCAATTTGGGCAGACGGTATGGAAATTCATAGGTCCGGTGAGACGCCTCTCACGCCGGCTACGGGTGTCAGCGGCGGATGTGGCCGTCGCCGGTGACGATGTACTTGGTGCTGGTCAGCTCCGGCAGGCCCATGGGGCCGCGGGCGTGCAGCTTCTGGGTGGAGATGCCGATCTCGGCGCCGAAGCCGAACTGGCCGCCGTCGGTGAAGCGGGTGGAGGCGTTCACGGCGACCGTGGTCGAGTCGACCAGCTGGGTGAAACGGCGGGCGGCCTGCTGGGAGGTGGTGACGATGGCCTCGGTGTGCCCGGAGGTCCACAGCCGGATGTGCTCGACGGCCCGGTCGAGGGAGTCGACGACGGCGGCGGCGATGTCGTACGACAGGTACTCGGTCTCCCAGTCCTCCGGGACCGCCTCGACGACGGTCGCCTTGGAGTCCTTGGCGTAGGCGAGGACCCTTTCGTCGCCGTGCACGGTGACGCCGGCCTCGGCGAGGGCGTCGAGGGCGCGCGGCAGGAACTCGGGGGCGATGTCCTGGTGGACGAGGAGGGTCTCGGCGGCGTTGCAGACGCTGACCCGGTGTGCCTTGGAGTTGATCAGGATGTCGACGGCCATGTCGATGTCGGCGTGGGCGTCGACGTAGACGTGGCAGTTGCCGGTGCCGGTCTCGATGACCGGGACCTTGGACTCCATGACGACGGTCTGGATGAGGGAGGCGCCGCCGCGCGGGATGAGGACGTCGACGAGGCCGCGGGCGCGCATCAGCTCGTGGACGGACTCGCGGCCCTCGCCGGGGACGAGCTGGACGGCGTCGGCGGGCAGCCCGGCGCCGCCGACGGCGTCGCGCAGGACGCGGACGAGGGCGGTGTTGGACGCGTGGGCGGAGGCGGAACCGCGCAGCAGGACCGCGTTGCCGGACTTCAGGCAGAGGGCGGCGGCGTCGACGGTGACGTTCGGGCGGGCCTCGTAGATGATGCCGACGACGCCGAGGGGGACGCGGACCTGGCGCAGGTCGATGCCGTTGGGGAGGGTGGAGCCGCGGACGACCTCGCCGACCGGGTCGGGCAGCTTCGCCACGTCGCGGACGTCGGAGGCGATGGCACGGACCCGCTCGGGGGTGAGGGTCAGGCGGTCGACGATCGCCTCGCTGGTGCCGTTCTCGCGGGCCTTGGCGATGTCCTTGGCGTTGGCCTCGACGATCTCGCTGGTCCGGACCTCCAGGGCGTCCGCGACGGCGAGCAGCGCGTCGTCCTTCACGGCCCGCGGCAGCGGCGCGAGGTCGGCGGCGGCGGCCTTGGCACGGTAGGCGGCCTGGGTGACCGGGGACATGGCGTCGTACGGCGAGAGCGTGGTCATGAAGGAAGGGTAGTGCGCCCCGGCGGGCCGTCCACGCGTCATCCCACACCGCGAGACGTGGTTCAAAACGGGCGATTACCGGCCGGCGGCGGAGGCGGCGCCGGGAGGGCCGGGAGGGTCAGAAGGGGTGGATGCCGACCGGAGTCGCGGGCGGCGGGCCGTAGCCCTCGGCGACGCGCTGGTGGTAGGTGGCGCGATCGATGACCTCGAGACCGACGATCTCCCAGGCGGGCAGGCCGGCAGTCTGGCGGTGCTCGCCCCACAGGCGCAGCGCGACGGCGGCGGCGTCGTGGAGGTCGCGGGCCTCTTCCCAGTAGCGGATCTCGGCGTGGTCGCAGGCGTAGCGGCTGGTGAGGAGGAAGGGGTGGTCGTGGGCCAGTTGTTCGAGTCCGCGGCGCAGTTCCGGCAGGGGGACCTCGGCACCGCAGACGCTGAGGGTGACGTGCCACAGGCGGGGCAGGTCCTTCGGCTCCTCGTAGGTGTCCCCGGCCGCGACGCTCGTCAGAGCACCGCGGGACGCCGCAGCCCCAGGGCGCACTCGTCTCACGACGGCCTCCTTCAGCTGTGCTCGTGCGGAACGTGGTCCTGAGAAAAGTTGAGCAGGCCGCAAGGGTTCGTGTGGCGGTTTTACGGAACGTCCCCCACCGGGGTCCGTCGTTACGCCCCGTTTTACGGGTGCAGGATCACCAGGTCGTCCCTGTGTACGACCTCGCGTTCGTACGCCCGTCCCAGCTCGCGTGCCAGCTCCCTGGTCGAACGCCCGATCAGCTGGGGGATCTCCTTGGCGTCGAAGCTGACGAGCCCCCGGGCCACCGCGCGGCCTTCGGTGTCGCGCAGTTCGACCGGGTCGCCCGCACTGAACTCGCCCTCCACCGCGGCGATCCCGGCCGGCAGCAGCGACTTGCGGCCCTCGACGACGGCACGGACGGCGCCGTCGTCGAGGGTGAGCGAGCCCTGCGGGGTGGAGGCGTGCTGGAGCCACAGGAGGCGGTCTGCGGACCGTTTGCCGGTGGGGTGGAAGTAGGTGCCGGTGTCGCCGCCCGAGAGCGCGTCGGCGGCGTGCACGGCGCTCGTGAGGACCACCGGGATGCCTGCGGCGGCGGCGATCCGGGCGGCCTCCACCTTGGTGACCATCCCGCCGGTGCCGACGCCCGCCTTGCCGGCGCTGCCGATGTCGACGCCGGCGAGGTCCTCGGGCCCCTTCACCTCCGCTATCCGCGAGGTGCCGGGCCTGCCGGGGTCGCCGTCGTAGACGCCGTCGACGTCGGAGAGGAGGACCAGCAGGTCGGCGTGGACGAGGTGGGCGACGAGGGCGGCGAGGCGGTCGTTGTCGCCGAAGCGGATCTCGTCGGTGGCGACGGTGTCGTTCTCGTTGACGATCGGGAAGGCACCCATCGCGAGGAGCTTGTCGAGGGTGCGGGAGGCGTTGCGGTGGTGGGCGCGGCGGCTCATGTCGTCCGAGGTGAGCAGGACCTGGCCGACGCGGACGGCGTAGCGGGCGAAGGAGGCGGTGTAGCGGGCGACGAGCAGGCCCTGGCCGACGCTGGCGGCGGCCTGCTGGCGGGCCAGGTCCCGGGGGCGGCGACGCAGGCCGAGCGGGGCGAGTCCGGCGGCGATGGCGCCGGAGGAGACGAGGACGATCTCCTTCTCCCCGCCGCTGCGGCTCTTGGCGAGGACGTCGACGAGCGCGTCGACGCGGTCGGCGTCCAGGCCGCCGGAGGCGGTGGTCAGCGAGGAGGAGCCCACCTTGACGACGATCCTGCGGGCCTCGCCGACGGCCTGCCTAGCCCTTGCCACGTCCTGTCCCCACTTCCTTGCGCGTGGCAGCAATCTACGCGAAGGGGACCGGCGCCAGGCCGGACCGTCCAGCCTCCGGACAGGCGGCGGAACGGTGACGACCGGAACAGCACGTGACGATTCGTGCACGTGCTGCGCACGGCAAAAAGGTTGTGTTGACTCTCTATAGAAATCGAAACGAACTCAAAGTTAACTTGAAGTTTGTGTCATCTAAAGATCGCCGCGTGAAGCGCATCCTCCTCAGGTCGGGAAAGAGTCCCTACGACGTCGTCACCGTCGAGGAGGCCCTGCACCGGGACGTCATCGCCACCAATTCGGGCAACCTGATCTTCAGCGACGCCGCCCACAAGATCCTCGAGGCGCCGGGCACCGAGGTCGTGTCGAACGGCATGCCCTCCGACGTCTCCGCCGCCGCCCGCATCAACGAGGAGTACGACGCCTTCGTCGTACCGCTGGCCAACGCCTTCAGGCCGTCCTTCGAAAGCGCCCTGAAGCGGATGACCCGGCTGATCTCGAAACTGAACATCCCGGTGGTCGTGCTCGGCGTCGGCGCGCAGACCGGGGTGAGTTACAACCCGGACCGCCTGAAGCGGATCGAGCCGACCGTGCGGGAGTTCTGCGCGGCCGTGCTGGAGCGCAGTGCGTCGATCGGCGTGCGGGGCGAGTTCACCGAGCAGTACCTGAAGAACATGGGCTTCAAGGACGTCGAGGTCATCGGCTGTCCTTCGCTGTTCATGTACGGTGAGCGGCTCCCGGTGCACAAGAAGGCACTGGAGTTGACGCCGCAGTCGCGGATCGCGATCAACGGCTCGCACAGTGCCGTACGCGCGCAGGGCCTGGACCGGATCATCACGCGCACCCACGAGCGCTATCCGAGGCTGCGTTTCGTCGGCCAGAACCTCAGTGACGCTCGGCAGCTGCACTGGCGCGACCTGTCGGACCCCAACGCCGCGGTGACCGGGATGCCGACCCATCCGGACCATCCGATGTTCCGCGAGGACAAGGTGCGGGTCTACGTCGACCCGGTCACCTGGATCGACGATCTGCGCTCGTTCGACTTCTCCTTCGGATCGCGTATCCACGGCAACATCGCGGCCCTGCTGGCGGGCACGCCGGCCACCGTGCTGTGCGGCGACTCGCGGACGCTGGAACTGTGCCGGTACTTCGAGATACCGCACCGTCGGCTGGACCGGGCGGTGAAGGATCCCGAGTCGGCGGATCCGGCGAAGCTGTACGCGGAGGCCGACTTCGGCGGGCTGGTCGGCGGTCACCGGGAGCGTTTCGAGCGGTTCACCGGGTTCCTCGACAGGAACGGGCTGGAGAACACCTTCACGCACGGCGACGGCGGAGCGGCCTTCGAGGAGCGGATGCGCACACTGGCGTTCCCGCCGGGGATCCGTCCCTGGAACGACGCGGACCTCGACTCGCTGACCTCGCGGTTCGGCTGGCTGCACAGCCGTATCGACGAACTGTCGCTGGACAACGCCCGGTTGGAGAAGGAGCTGGCGCGCGCCGGGGCCCGCGCCGCGAAGGCGAACGCCGCGCAGAAGCCGGCCTCGGTCTACCGGCGGGCCCGGCGGGCCGTCGGCAGGCCGATCCGCCGGGCGCTGGGGTCCGGCGGTTAGGCGCACGGGGGCCGGGTCAGGCGGCCGCGGGCTTCACGTCCCGGGCGGGCAGGGACCGCCGCAGCTTGCGCAGCGCGCGCCGCAGGAGGGTGTTGGCGGCGTCCTCGCGGTAGCCCTCGACGGCGCGGGCTTCGCGGGGTTCGGCGAGGTAGATCCAGTCCGGGACGCCGGCCGCCTCGGAACGGAAGTGCGGGTAGCCGAGGTAGACGCGGGTGCCGCGCCCCTCCAGGACCGGCGTGGGCTGCTTGCCGGCCCGTACGAACTCGAGGACGTCCGGGAGGAGTTCGGTGCGGCGGACGGCGACCAGGTGCAGCTGGAGCCGTTCGTGGACCTTGAGGCGGCGGGCCACCTCGGAGTTCCAGTGGGCGTCCATCAGCGGCTCGGCGAGTTCCCGTTTGTGCCGCCGCACCTCGTCGGTGTCCTTGAGGAACCGGGGGCCGAACTGCGGAAGCAGTGTGACCTTGAACGGCCGGACCATCAGGCTGTCGCGCCGCGGGCCTGCCGGGACCATCTCGGCGATCAGGTTCATCAGGGCGCGCGCGGAGTCGAAGCGGAGGGTGTAGCCGCCGCTCTTGGTGACGTGTTTGCCGTCCTCGCGGCCGACGAGGTAGTAGCAGGGGTAGTCGGCGACGACCGAGACGCCGTCGGCGCGGAGATAGGCCTCCATGGTGAACAGCGCGTCCTCGCCGGTCCACAGGGACTCGTCGAAGCGCATGCCGTGGCGTTCCAGCAGGGCCCGTCGGAAGAGTTTCTGGGCGCTGAGCGTGAACTTGATGTTGGAGGAGAAGACGTCGGTCCGGTCGAGCGACGTCCCCCACATCGACTGCGGGGGTTTGCGGTTGATTCCCTCGACCTTGCCGAGGACGACGTCGGTGCCGTTCTTGTCGGCCATGGCGACCATGCGCTCCAGGGCCTGGTCACCGAGCCGGTCGTCGGCGTCCAGGAAGAACACGTAGCGGCCGGCGGCCTTGGCGAGGCCGACGTTGCGCGGGCCGCTGGGGCCGCCGGAGTTCTCCTGGCGGATCACGGTGACCGGCATGGCGGCGCGGGCCGCGAACTCCTCCAGGTACTCCCCCGTGCCGTCGGCCGATCCGTCGTCGACGGCGATGACCTCCATGCGGGCCGGGTCGAGGGTCTGGCGCTCGACGGAGGCCAGGCACTCGACCAGGTACGGCATCGCTTCGTACGCCCCGATGATCACGGTCACATCAGGCTGCGCAACGACGGTCACGTTTCCCCCTAGTCAATGGTGCGTTCCCCCTGCGTCACCCCGATCGCAATGTCTTAGATGGCTGACCGGCGCGAGAGGTTGCTCAGGAGAACGGGCACAGTGGCCCAGCTCACATGAAGAACGGACTGCCGGGTGGTGTACAGCGGGTTACACGGGACAGTACGGACGCGCGGTAAGAGCTGCTCAACAAGAACGACGAAGCACGGGTAAGAAGAAGACGTCTCATTCCTAAGCAGTGGTAAGAGAACGGGGCACGAGAAGGAGAACGCGGCATGCGGAACGGGCTCGGTCCCGGGGAGGAGTCCCCGGGACCGAGCCCGTTGGCCGTTGGCCGTTGCGGCAGGCGTCAGCCGGCGGTCGCGCCCTCGGCCTCGCCGGGGGCCGTTCGCGGCTTGCCGCCGGGCAGCGCCTCGGCGAGTTCGGCCGCCTCGGGGTCGCCGGCCGCGATCCGGGCCTCCTGGCCCAGGTTGCGGGCCTCGGCCTTGCGGGCGAGCGCGGCCACCGCGTCGTTGAACTGCTGGATGGAGGTCGGCTCGTCCGGCCCGAGCAGGTAGTGCTTGAGCTCGGCCCGGTCCGCGGCCAGCGGATCGGCCGACGGGTCGCGTACGGCGTCCAGCAGGCCGCCGAGTTCCTTGGCGCTGTTGGAGAGGATCACGGCGGCGCGCACGGCGGTGTTCGCCCGCTTGAACTCCTCCACGCCGACGCCGGCCGAGTCGGTGACGGCGTACGGCTTGCCGCTCGCGATGAAGTCGGAGACCACGCTGGAGATGTCGGAGACCATGGCGTCGGAGACGTTGAAGCAGTCGTACAGGCGGGGTTCGGCGCCCGTGATGACGGCGTGCTGGTAGGGCGGCAGGGCCTGCCAGTAGGAGTCGTTCCAGGCGGCGCGCAGCCGGGCGATCTCTTCGTGCTTCTTCAGGTCGACGACGTCGTCCCGGCTGGCCTCGGCCTCGTCGCGCTTGTCGTCGCCGGTGCCGGCCAGTTCGGTCAGGCGGGTCTCGATCCGGGTGAGTTCGGCCTGTGCCGCCGCCTGGGCGGCCGGGTCGGCGGCGAAGCGGGCGTCGGCGGCGCGGGCGGTGGCGGCCTTCTGGACGAGGGCGATGACGCGGCGGTGGGCGGCGCCGGCCTCGGCGCTGACGGTGCCGGTGAAGGGGTGCGGCTTGTAGAGGACGCGGACCGGCGGGTCGGCCTTGACCAGCTTCTTCACGATGTTCTCGCCGGCGAGCACGAGGGAGGTGTTGCCGGGGTTGCCGTCCCAGCCCTCCCAGGTGGGCGCGTAGAGGACGGTGGGGATACGGCCGTCGGGGACGCCCTGCAGGCTCTGGATGGGGGCCAGCTGGGGGCGGCCGACCTCGACGATGTCGTCGTCGCGGACACCGACGTCGGCGATGGCGTAGCGGTCGCGGCCGGCGCGGCCCGCGGTCCACACCTCGTCGTACGCCTTGCTGAACGGGTTGACGCTGGCCAGCTTGTCGCTGTCGCCGTGGCCGATGAAGACGTGCTTCATCGTGGGGACGCGCAGCAGGTGGATGTTCTTGCCGACGTTGGCCGCGTAGAGGGCGACGCGGACCGTGGAGAGGTCCATGTTCATCAGGTGCACGCCGCCGGGCACGCAGATGACGGGGACGGTGGTGGGGGCGAGGTTCTGCAGGATGACCCGCTCGCGCAGCAGGATCAGCGGGCGGGACTCCAGCTGTTCCATGGTCTCCAGCCACATGTTGACCTGGTAGGCGGAGTCCTTGGAGCCGGAGAAGTACAGCACGGTCCCGGGCCGGTAGTCGGCCAGCCAGTCGTCGACTGCGGCCAGCACGGTGTCGGCGTCCGGCGGGGTCTTGCGGCCGCGCACGTAGGGCGTCAGCACCAGTACGTACAGGCAGCCCAGGGCGAGGGTGATGCCGATGCCGACGAATCCGGCGACCACGTTGTCCGTGGCCGCCGAGATCAGCAGGCCGACGACGGCCGCGAGGTCGAGGTGGAGCATCTTCTCGGCGGAGCGGTCGAGCAGGCCGCGCGGCGGGGCGTCCGGGATGCGGATGCGGGACTTCAGGTCGACGTTGCGGGTGGCGACCGGCATCCGGCGGCGGTTGCGGATGAGGGTGACCAGGGCGCCGTGCGGGGCCTGAAGGCCGTAGAAGGCGATGAAGCAGGCGATCGCGCCGTAGAAGACCAGGCCGTTGGAGAGGTCCATCCTGGCCAGCAGCAGGATCAGCAGCAGCTGTCGGATCAGGAAGCGGATCGACAGACCGGCCCGGACCTTGCCGAGCCGGTTGACGAGGTAGCTGCCCTTGCGGTGCAGGTAGTGGTCCGCCAGGTACGTGACGGCGGCCGCGGCCGCGAAAGCGTAGACGCTCGGGACGAGCGCGGCGACCATGAGGACCGGGAAGCCCAGCATCATGAGTGCCGCCGCGGCCAGCTCGGCCGCGCTGCCCACTCGGGCGACGCGAATAGCGGTGGATATCACGGAGAACCTTTTGCTGACAAAAAGGCCTGAATTCGACCTTGCGGACAATCTGGGAGGTGGTCGATCCGGGTTCTACGGGTTCAGGCCCCTGCGATTGCTCCGCGAACGCGCAACCACAGAGGCCTGAATTACAGATGACTAATGGCTGTCGATTATGCCACGCCGTCCTGTCGGTCCAGGACACTGGCGAGGGCCTGCTCGAAGCCGGTGGCCTGGCCGGCGGCCGCCGTCGGGTCCTGCTGGCGGACGTCGATGACATGGCCGGTGAGCTCGGAGAGCAGCACGTCGAGGGAGGTGCGGGCGACGGCCTCGGAGGAGAGCAGCGAGCCCGTCGGCTCCTGGCCGAACGCCTTGGTGCGCATCGGGGTGGCGGTGCGCTCGGGGTTGATGCAGTTGACGCGGACGCCGTCGCCGGCCCACTCGTCGGACAGGGCCTGGGTGAGGTTCACCATGGCGGCCTTGGTCGAGGAGTAGAGGCTGTACTCGGCCCGGCCGCGGGTGTAGCTGCTGGAGGTGTAGAGCAGCAGCTGGCCCTGGGTCTCGGCGAGGTACTTGTAGCTGGAGCGGGCGATCTGCACCGGGGCCAGGTAGTTGACCTTCAGCGCCTCCTCGATGGTGGCGTTGTCGGTCTCGGCGAGCTTGCCGATGCGCAGCACGCCCGCGGTGTTGACGACGTAGTCGATGCGTCCGGTCTCGGCGTACGCCTTGGAGAGCGCGTCGTCGACCTCCTCCGGGTTCTCCACGTGGGTGCCGGTGGTGGAGCGGCCCAGCGCGTAGACGCTCGCGCCGTAGGACTCGGCGAGTTCGGCGATGTCCTTGCCGATGCCGTACGAGCCGCCGAAGATCACCACGGTCTTGCCGGTGAGGAGTTCGCGGTAGGCGTCCTCGCCGTTCTGCTCGGGGGCGGCGGTGGAGGCGAGCTGGAAGAGCTTGTCGGCGATGAAGACGTCGACGGGCTGGGTGACCTTCATGTTGTACTCGTCGCCGGCGACGACGTGGATCGGCACGTCCGGCAGGTACTTGAGGACTACGGAGCAGTCGTCGGTGGCCTGGAAGTTGGGGTCGCCGGCGGCGACCTCGTAGGCCCGCTTGATCGTGGACAGCTTGAACGCCTGCGGGGTCTGGCCGCGGCGCAGCCGGGAGCGGTCCGGGATCTCGGTGATGAACTCGCCGTCCCCGCCGTGGGTCCGCGTGACGATGATGGTGTCGGCGGACGGGATGGCGACGTCGACGGCCTGGTAGCGCTCCAGCGCGGTCACGCAGTCGTCGATGACGCGCCGTGACAGCAGGGGGCGTACGGCGTCGTGGAAGAGGACGTTGAGGTCCTCGCCCTCGGCCAGGCCCTCGCCGAGTGCCTCGATGGCGCGTTCGGTGGTCTCGTTCCGCGTGTTGCCGCCCTCGATGATCTTCTTGACCTTCGCGAGCCCGGCCTTGGCGACGATCTTCTCGACGTCCGCGACGTAGCCCGGTGCCATCAGCACGATGATGTCGTCGATCGAGTCGGCCTTCTCGAAGGTGGCCAGGGTGTGCTCGATGACGGCCTTGCCGGCGATCTTCAGCAGCTGCTTGGGGATCGACAGACCCACCCGCTGACCGGTGCCACCGGCCAGGATCACTGCGGTGGTTCGGGGCTTGGCTATGTGCTGGGACACAGGTGACCTACCTTGGGGCATCAGGGAACCAGGAAATGGTCCCACTTCCGGTAACCGCTGTGCAAGGTGAGCGCCGTTCGCTGCATATGTGCCCGCAACCTTTCATTCACCTTGCGTCGCTGGTGATGGGTGCCGCCCGCCGGACCACCGGAAGAGTTCCGTGAATTTGCTGTGAGTAACTACACAGGCCGTTTTGATTGCGGTGCGTGACGCGACGCACGTCTCAGCGGTGCAGCGCGGTCAGCTCACCGTCGTCGCAGCTTCTTCAGACATCGGTGCCCCAGGACCCGCATCAGCTCCTTCGACGAGGTCTGGTGCACGGTGCGGGACTTCGCCTCGGCGGTGTGGCGCACGGGGGCCGCGGCCGCGGCGGCGAGTGCGCCGTAGAGTGCCTGGGCGGCGACCTCGGGGGCGATGCGGGCCTCGGCGGCGGGCGGTCCCGGCTGTGCGGGGATGGCGGGCAGGGTGCAGAGCAGGGCCGGGTCGCCGACGACGCGGACTCCCATGGCGCCGATGCGTTCCACCATCTCGGCGCCGATGCGGCCGGCGGCCTCGACGGCCCAGGCGGGGGTGGAGATCTTCACGTCGGCGGCGGTGGGGTTGCACGAGTTCTTCATATGGATGACGGCGCCGTTGCGGACGAGCTTGGAATAGAGCTCGTCGGGGAGTCCATTGCCGCGGAATTCCACGTTGAGGTTACGCAGCATTTCGGTCTCGGCGAGGGTGAGGGAGCGGTTCGCCGTGTCCGGGACGGGCTGGAGGAGTTTTCCGGGGAGGCCGAGGAGTGCTTCGAAGGTGCGCATCAGGCCGTCGCGGTCCCGGTCGTCGACCACGACGACGGTGATCCGGTCGGCGCCGACCGCGCGGCTCCAGCGTTCGACGAGCCGGTCATGCCGGTGGCGGCGCCAGAAGCTGGGGTTGGGCTTCCCGTAGGGGGCCTTGCGGAGCATGTGGTCCAGCCAGTCCTCGTAGCCCATGCGCAGTCCGTTCTGCACGTACTGCTGCCACTGGGAGGGCATGATCCTGGCGAGCGGACGGAGGGTGACGAGGACATGGACGCGTTCGCCGCCGAGCTGCTCGACGATGCGGGTGACGGTCTCGTCGTCGGGGGCGTCGGCGAAGAACTCGCTGCTGATCACCGAGGTGCGGGTGCCGGTGGCCTCGACCTCCTTGAGCAGCCGGGTCCAGTGCTTCTCGGTGGGCGCGGTGTCGCCCATCATCGCGGGCCGGGCGCAGGCGGCCAGGGCGGCCTCCATCGGGTGCCGGGTGGCCGCCGGGAACTCCACGCCGTGTTCGGGCAGCTTGTCCTTCGCGGCGAACAGGGCGCCCTGGATGGCCGTGGTGCCCGTCTTGTGCGGGCCGATGTGCAGCAGGCGGGTGCCGGCGGGCAGGGCGGCAAGGGGACCGGTGGGGCCTGCGGGGCCTGTGGTGGGGTGGTTCACCGGGGCTTCGCCTCTCGTGCAGTCCGTCTCCATGGTTAACGAAAGGTAAGACGTTCGCCTGAGGTTCACCTGAGAGGAGCCTGGGACACAGATGAGTCCCAGGCTCCTGTTGCACAGTCTTGACCTTCGGCCGCCCGGTCCGCGGGCTTTACGACCCGTACCCGAGGACAACGGAAAGACCCGTTGCGGCCGGAACGGGTCCCGGCGCAACGGGTCTGACGGTGTGGACCGGGGCTCCCCGGGAACGGGGGGCCGGGGTCCTACTCGAACGGGTCGAAGTCGCCGTACTCCCGGAGGGACTCGTCCCGTTCCGCCTGCCGGTCGCGGCGGCGCTGCACCGGCGAGGTAGCCGACGGCTTCGTCGTTGTTGAAGTCGGTCTGGCGGACCCAGCGTTCGGGCTTCTCGCCGCGCACCCGGAAGAGGCCGTCGTCCTCCTGGCTGACGGTGAAGCCGGCGTCGTCGACGGCCTTGGGCCGGATGACGATCCGGGTCGCCTCCTCCTTCGGCTTGGCGGCGCGGGCCTTGGCGACCAGGTCGCCGAGTGCGAAGGTCAGCTCGCGCAGGCCGAGGTGGGCGACCGCGGACACCTCGAAGACGCGGTAGCCGCGGGCCTCCAGGTCGGGGCGGACCATCTCGGCGAGGTCCTTGCCGTCGGGGACGTCGATCTTGTTGAGGACGACGATCCGGGGCCGGTCGCCGAGGCCGCCGTACTGCTGGAGCTCCTCCTCGATGACGTCGAGGTCGGAGACCGGGTCGCGCTCGGACTCCAGGGTCGCGGTGTCGAGGACGTGGACGAGGACGCTGCACCGCTCGACGTGGCGCAGGAACTCCAGGCCGAGGCCGCGGCCCTGGCTGGCGCCGGGGATGAGGCCGGGCACGTCGGCGATGGTGTAGACGGTGGAACCGGCGGTCACCACGCCGAGGTTGGGGACCAGGGTGGTGAACGGGTAGTCGGCGATCTTCGGTTTGGCGGCGGACAGCACGGAGATCAGCGAGGACTTGCCGGCGCTCGGGTAGCCGACCAGCGCCACGTCGGCGACGGTCTTCAGTTCGAGGACGATGTCGTCGAGGTCGCCGGGCTCGCCGAGCAGCGCGAAGCCGGGGGCCTTGCGGCGGGCGCTGGCGAGGGCCGCGTTGCCGAGGCCGCCGCGGCCGCCCTGGGCGGCGACGTAGGAGGTGCCGTGGCCGACGAGGTCGGCGAGGACATTGCCGGCCTTGTCCAGCACCACGGTGCCGTCCGGCACCGGCAGGACCAGGTCCTGGCCGTCCTTGCCGGCCCGGTTTCCGCCCTCGCCGGGCTTGCCGCTGGTGGCCTTGCGGTGCGGGGAGTGGTGGTAGTCGAGGAGAGTGGTCACGGACTGGTCGACGGTCAGGATGACGTCGCCGCCCCGGCCGCCGTTGCCGCCGTCGGGGCCGCCGAGCGGCTTGAACTTCTCCCGGTGCACGGAGGCGCAGCCGTGGCCTCCGCTACCCGCGGCGATGTGCAGCTCGACGCGGTCCACGAAGGTGGTCATGGTGCAGTGCCTCCAGATACGTACGGGTGATACCAATGTCAACACGCGAAAGGCGGACCCGCCTTCCCGATCGGGAAGTGAGGTCCGCCTCGCGAGACGTTCGGTCTGAAGCCCCGGATCCAGGAACTGGATCAGGCTCAGGCGACCGGAACGATGTTCACGACCTTGCGGCCACGGTGGGTGCCGAACTCCACCGCACCGGGCAGGAGCGCGAACAGCGTGTCGTCGCCGCCGCGGCCGACGCCCGCACCCGGGTGGAAGTGGGTGCCGCGCTGACGGACCAGGATCTCGCCCGCGTTGACGACCTGACCGCCGAAGCGCTTCACGCCGAGGCGCTGAGCGTTGGAGTCACGACCGTTACGGGTGGACGATGCGCCCTTCTTGTGTGCCATCTCTCCTCAGTCCCTTACTTCGCAGCCGCGGGGATCTCAGTGACCTTGATCGCCGTGTACTGCTG
>NZ_JAEKKT010000231.1 GCF_019510245.1 Streptomyces sp.
CGGATGATGTGGAGACCCCATGGCTCATCTGCGTTCCAGACGCGGGCTGGCGCTCGCCGTCCCGGTCGTCCTGTCGCTGACCGCCTCGCTCGGCCTCCTGCCGACGGCGGCCTCCGCGGTCCCGCTGCCCGCCCCGGCGACACACTCGGCGGACGGGCCGAACCTGGCCTACGTCGTCAACACCAGGACGGACCATCGCACGATCGAGTCGGTACAGCGGGCGATCACCCGCAACGGCGGCACGATCATCGCGACGTACGACAAGATCGGCGTGATCGTCGTGCACTCGGCGAACCCGGACTTCGGCACGGCCCTGCGGGCGGTGCGCGGGGTGCAGTCGGCCGGCGCGACCCGGACGGCCGCGCTGAGCGCGGCGGGGACCACGGACGAGGGCGCCGTGCAGGTGCTGTCCAAGGCGGAGGCCGCGCAGGCCGAGCGGCGGGCGACGGCGGGTCAGGAGCCTCTCGAGGCCGACCAGTGGGACCTGCGGACGATCGGCGCCGACAAGGCCGCCGCGATCAATCCGGGGAGCCGCTCGGTGACCGTCGGCATCATCGACACGGGCGTCGACGACACCCACCCCGACATCGCCCCGAACTTCTCCGCCGCGCAGTCGGCCAACTGCGTGAGCGGCAAGGCGGACACGACGTACGGCGCCTGGCGGCCGGTGGACGCCGACCACTACCACGGCACCCACGTCGCCGGTGAGATAGCCGCGGCCCGCAACGGGATAGGTGTGGCCGGGGTGGCACCGGGCGTGAAGGTCGCGAGCATCACGGTGGCCCAGCCGGACACGACGCAGCTGTTCTACCCGGAGAGCGTGGTCTGCGCCTTCGTCTTCGCCGCCGACCACGGCATCGAGATCACCAACAACAGCTACTACGTCGATCCGTGGCTGTACAACTGCATGGACGACCCCGATCAACGTGCCATCGTCGACGCGGTCAACAGGGCACAGCTGTACGCCCAGCGCAAGGGCACGCTCAACGTGGCCTCGGCCGGCAACTCCAACGACGACCTCGACTCGCACGCCCTCACGGACACCTCCAGCCCGGACGACTCGACGGCCACCACGCGGACGGTCGACCCGCACGAGTGCTTCGACGTGCCGACCCAGCTGCCCGGCGTGGTCACCGTGAGCGCGGTCGGCGTCAACGACGCGAAGTCGTACTACTCCAGCTACGGCCGGGGCGTCATCGACGTGGCGGGCCCGGGCGGGGACAAGTACCAGATCCCGGACACGCCGTCGAAGAACGGCCGCATCCTGTCCACCCTGCCGAACGACCAGTACGGCTTCCTCCAGGGCACCTCCATGGCGGCCCCGCACGTGGCCGCGGTCGCCGCGCTCCTGAAGTCGACGCACCGGCACGCCACTCCGGCCCGGTTGCTGGCTCTCCTGAAGGCCGAGGCGGACAACCCGGGCTGCCCGGCCGGCCCGTACGACGGGGACGGCGACGGCGTCGTCGACGCCACCTGCGTGGGCGGCAAGCACGTCAACGGCTTCTACGGCTCCGGTGTCGTCGACGCGCTCCGCGCGGTCAAGTAGGCCCCTCAGAGCAGGACTTCCGCACGGCACGCCCGTTCCGCGAACGAACTGGAGACCTCAGATGACCGCGCCCCAGTCACGCCACCGCCGCGTCCTCGCGCTCCCGCTCGGCATGGCCATGGCCACGGCCCTCGCCTTCCTGCCCAACATCTCGGCGTCCGCGGCCGAGACCGGCGTCTCCACGGCCGCCGCCGCGTCGACGGCCGCCGCCGGTGACCCGGCGTCCCTCAGCTACGTCGTCAACGTCCGTCCCGGACACCGCACTTCCGAACGCGTCCAGAAGGCGATCGTGCAGGCCGGCGGTTCGGTGGTGATCGCGTACGACGAGATCGGCGTGATCGTCGTCCACTCCTCGAACCCGGACTTCGCCGTGATCATCCGCAAGGTGCCCGGTGTGGACTCGGCCGGGAACACCCGCAACGCGCCGCTGCCCGCCCAGTCGACCACCGACGTGGGCACACCGGAGGTGCTCAGCTCCGAGCAGGTCGCGGCGGCGGACGCCCGGGCGACCGACGGGCAGGACCCGCTGGAGCCGCTGCAGTGGGACCTGCCCGCCATCAAGGCGGACAAGGCGCACGAGAAGACGCTGGGCAGTTCGAAGGTCACCGTCGCCGTCATCGACACGGGCGTCGACGACACCCACCCGGACATCGCCCCCAACTTCTCCGCCGCGCAGTCCACCAACTGCGTCTCGGGCAAGCCGGACACGACCTACGGGGCCTGGCGGCCCACCGCGGCGGAGAGCCCGCACGGCACGCATGTGGCGGGCGAGATCGCGGGCGCCAAGAACGGGATCGGCATCACCGGTGTGGCGCCCGGCGTCAAGGTGGCCGGCATCAAGGTCGCCACCACCGCCGGGTACTTCTACACGGAGGCCGTGGTCTGCGGCTTCGTGTGGGCGGCCGAGCACCACATCGACGTGACCAACAACAGCTATTACACCGACCCCTGGTACTTCAACTGCACCGACGACCCGAACCAGAAGGCGCTCGTCGACGCCATCACCCGGGCCTCTCAGTTCGCGGAACACAAGGGCACGGTCAACGTCGCGGCGGCCGGCAACGAGAGCTACGATCTGGCCTCGCACTCGATCACCGACCCGGTCTCGCCGAACGACGGCACGCCCGTCGACCGGGTGATCGACCCGCACAACTGCTTCGACATCCCGACCCAGCTGCCGGGTGTGGTCACGGTCGCGGCGACCGGCGCGAAGGGCCTCAAGTCGTCGTTCTCCAACTACGGCCTCGGAGTCATCGACATCGCCGCGCCGGGCGGCGACTCGACGGCCTACCAGGCGCCGGAGCCCCCTGCCACCAGCGGCCTGATCCTGGGCCCGCTGCCGGGCGGCAAATGGGGCTACATGGCCGGTACGTCGATGGCGACCCCGCACGTCGTCGGCGTCGCCGCATTGATCAAGTCAACCCATCCGCACGCCTCCGCCGCCCTGGTGAAGGCCCTGCTGTACGCCGAGGCGACCGCCACGCCGTGCACCGACCCGTACGACATCAACGGCGACGGCAAGGTCGACGCGGTGTGCGAGGGCTCCAGGAACCACAACGGCTTCTACGGCTGGGGCACCGCCGACGCGCTGGCGGCTGTGACCAGGTAACCCGGCCAGTCCGGAGCCCACATATTGATCCGGTCAATAATGCATAGTGCAGTCATGACTGGAATCAACTACGCGTGGTCCGCGCTGGGCGGCGATCCGTCGCTGCCCGCGCGGGTCACGACCGTGACGCGCACGGGCACGCTCCCGGCGCACCTTCCGGTGCGGCAGCTCGCCCGCGCCTGCGTCGGCGTGTGCGCGCTGGCCGCCGCCGAGCTCGGGGCCCGGCGGACCGGGGTCGCGGAGGTACCCGGGGTCCGGGTGGACGACGGGGCCGTGGCGACGGCGTTCACCAGCGAGCGCCACCTGCTGGTCGACGGGCGGGCACCCGTGCAGTTCGCCCCGCTGTCCAGGTTCTGGCGTACGGCGGACGGGTGGGTGCGCACGCACGCCAACTACCCCCACCACAGAGCTCGGTTGCTGGGTGCGCTCGGCCTGCCGGAGAGTGCCTCCCCGGAGGAGGTCGCGGCCAGGATGTCCGAGCTGCCCGCGCTGGACGTGGAGGACGCGGTTTACGGTGCCGGCGGGCTCGCCGTGGCGCTGCGCTCGCCCGGTCAGTGGGCCGGGCACGAGCAGGCGGCCGCGGTGGCCGCGCGGCCGCTGGTCGATCGCGACCGCGTGGACACCGGCCACGCCCGTGTGCTTCCCCCGCTCGACGCCGGCACCGCTCCCCTGCTGCCCGCTGCCGGCCTGCGCGTACTGGACCTGACCCGGGTCCTCGCCGGGCCGGTCGCCACCCGCACCCTCGGACTGCTGGGCGCCGACGTCCTGCGCCTGGACGCGCCGTGGCTGCCCGAACTCCCCGACCAGCACGCCGACACGGGCTTCGGGAAGCGCTCGGCGAAGCTCGGCCTGACGACGGACCGGGCGGCCTTCGAGGAGCTGCTGGGCTCGGCGGACGTGGTGGTCACCGGCTACCGGCCGGGCGCCCTGGAGCGGTTCGGGCTCTCCCCCGAGGCGCTGGCCGAGCGGCGGCCCGGGCTGGTCGTGGCCCAGGTGTCGGCGTGGGGCGCGTACGGGCCGTGGGGCGGACGGCGGGGCTTCGACAGCCTGGTCCAGGTCGCCACCGGCATCGCGGTGACCGAGGGCGCGCCGGACCGGCCGGGCGCGCTGCCGGCGCAGGCGCTGGACCACGGCACCGGGTATCTGCTGGCGGCCGGCGTGCTGCGGGCACTGACCGAGCAGTCGTACGACGGGGGCAGCCGGTTCGTACGGCTGGCTCTGGCGCGGACGGCGCGGTGGCTCACGCAGGAGCTGGAACCGGGCCCCGAGACCGGTGAGCCGTACCAGGGCCCGGACGCCTGGCTCGCCGAGACGGACAGCGCGCTGGGGCGGCTGCGGTACTCACGTCCGCCGTTGTCCTTCGCGGGCGGACCGGCCGACTGGGCGCGGCCGCCGGTGCCGTGGGGGTCGGATGCTCCGCGTTGGGCGCAGTCGCCCGGACCGAAGGAGGGGGCACACCCGGCTCGCCGGACCTGACCGCGCACGGCAGGGTGGCCGGAAACGTATGAATGGGTGGTATGCCGTTCCGTCAGCTGTTTTCCTGTACTTGCCCGCTTCTGTCTTGGCCGGTGGAGCTCAGGGGGGCCGTTGACACGACCGATCGCCGAGGTGGCCGCGAGCGGCCCCGCGAGACGCCTCGGGACCTCCCGGGCCGTCGCCGTCCTGGTGCTGGCGGCGGTGGCCGCGCTGGTACCGCTGCTCGGGCCGTCCGTCGCACTGCGGGGCACCGGGGAGGCCGCGGCGCCCGGGGTGGGCGGTATCGCCCTGCTGCGCGGGGTGCTGTTCGCCGCGCTGTGCGTGCCGGCGGGTGAGCTGTTCGTGGACCGGCTGGCCCGCCGGCTGCCGGACCCGCCGCCCGAACGGCCGCCGAGCTGGACGGTGTTCGCGGCCGGTGCCGGTTTCGTCGCCGCGCTGGGGCTCGCGTCGGTCGTGTCGACGGGCAACCTGGTGCCACGCTCCCTCGCCGACATCGACGTGGGCGGCCTGTACCGGTCGCGCGACGGCAGGCTGGCGCTGATCGAGGTCAACGCCTTTCTGCTGGCCGGTCTGTGCGCCCGCTCGCGCCGCCCGGCGGCCCAGGCGTGGCCGTTGGTGGCGGTGGCCGCCGCCGAGGCGCTGCGCGCCCATCCGGCGCCCGAGCACGATCCGCTCCTCGGCTCCGCGCTGACCCTGGCGCATCTGACGTGCGCGGCGCTGTGGGTGGGCGGTCTGCTGCACGCGCTGCGCATGCTGCGCCGCTGGCGCGGCCGGCAGGCCGGGGCGGCGCTGCTCGGGCTCTACGCGCGCGTGGCGGCCGTACTGCTCGCGGCCATCACCGCGACGGGCGTGTGGAGTTCGCTGCGGCGGATGCCCCCGGACACGGTCCTGGACCAGCTGACGACGACGGCGTACGGGCGCACCCTGCTGGCCAAGGTGATCCTCGTCGCCGCCGTCGCCGTGCTCGCGCTGTGGGCCAGGTTCCGGCTGCGCCGGGCGGCCGACCCGCTGACCGCGTACGTTCCCGCGCGGGCCGAGGTGGCCGTGCTGGGGGTGGTGGTCGCGGTGTCGGGGCTGCTGACGGCGCTGCCGCTGCCGATCAGGTGGACGTGACCCGTCAGCCGTTGGTGACGAGCACCTTCAGGGCGGTGCGCTCGTCCATCGCCTTGTAGCCGTCGGGCACGCCCTCGATGCCGACGGTGAGGTCGAAGACCGGCGACGGGTCGACCGTGCCGTCGAGGACGTCGGGCAGCAGGTCGGGGATGTAGGCGCGGACCGGGGCGACACCGCCGCGCAGGGCGATGTTCCGGTCGAACATGACGCCGAGGTCCAGGCCGGTGCCGCTGCCGTGCGGGACGCCGACGAAGCCGATCGCGCCGCCGTCACGGGTGATGTCGACGGCCGTCCGCATCGACTGCTCGGTGCCCACGGCCTCGACGACGGCGTGCGCGCCCTGGCCCCGGGTGAGTTCGCGCACGGCGGCCACGGCCGCGTCCCCGCGTTCGGCGACGACGTCGGTGGCGCCGAAGCGGCGCGCGATGTCGGTGCGCACCTCGTGCCGGCCGAGCGCGATGATCCGCTCGGCGCCCAGCCGCTTGGCGGCCAGGACGGCGCACAGGCCGACCGCGCCGTCCCCGACGACGGCGACCGTTGCACCGGGCCGGGCGCCCGCGCCGAGGGCCGCGTGGTGGCCGGTGCCGAGCACGTCGGAGAGGGTGAGAAGGGCGGACAGCAGGTGGTCGTCGGAGGCGGCGTCCTTGGGCAGCTGGACCAGGGTGCCGTCGGCGAACGGGACCCGCACGGCCTCGCCCTGGCCGCCGTCGTACCCCACGGAGCCCCAGAAGCCGCCGTGCTCGCAGGACGTGGTCAGGCCCTCGCGGCAGTAGTCGCAGACGCCGTCGGACCACATGAAGGGGGCGACCACGAGGTCGCCGCGCCGTACGGTGCCCACCTCGGACCCGGTCTCCTCGACCACGCCGAGGAACTCGTGGCCGATGCGCTGCCCCGGCTGCCGGGCCGACTCGCCACGGTACGCCCACAGGTCGCTGCCGCAGATGCAGGCGCGCAGCACCCGTACGACGGCGTCGGTGGGCAGCTGCACCACGGGCTCGGGCACGTCCTCCACGCGCATGTCGAACGGGGCGTGGATGGTGGTGGCGCGCATGGCGAGGGTCCTTCTCGTGCGGTGGCGTGGATGCGCTCAGGGGGTGGTCGAGCGCACTTCACGGTACGCCGTGGCCGGTGCGGGGCGCGCGTCGAGGGTGCCGCGGACCAGCAGGAACTGGGCCGCCGCGTAGGTGAGCATGATCCAGAAGTCGGGTCGTGGCAGCTGCGGCCAGTCGGCGACGCCGGTCGCGATCAGCGTGTCGGAGAGCATGAAGAGCGCGCCGCCGAGCCCGGCGAGCGGGCCGAGCCGGGCGGCGGCGGTGTACGCCATGGCGGTGAGCAGCGTGCTGTAGCCGGCCACGGGGACGCGCAGGCCGCCCGGCAGGTCCGGCCAGAGCAGGACGACCAGGGCGACGAGGGCGGCCGCGTAGGCGAAGGCGAGGAGACCGGCGCGCGCGTGCGGCGGGCCCTGGCGGCGGAAGAGGACGAGATAGCAGACGTGTCCGGCGGCGAAGGAGGCCATGCCCGCCATGAAGGCGGGGCCGGCGTCGGAGAGGAGCAGGACGTCGCCGCCCCAGCCGCACAGCAGGGCGGCGACGAGGAGCCGTGGGGCGCCCGCGCGGGCGGCGGACGCGGCGAGCAGGGGCATCAGGAGCACCTTGGCGACGGCATGCCCGGTACGGACGCCGGCGGCCAGGAAGGCGAGGTCGAGGACGACGGCGAGGGCGAAGGCGGCGAGCAGCGCCCGAGACGCTCTCACGCGGCCACGGACTCCTCGGCCTGCTCCACGGCCGGCGCCGGCGCCCAGCCCGGTCCCCGGAACACCCGCCCGGCCCGCTCCCGCCAGCTGCGCGCGGCCCTGATGTCCTTGGCGATGGCGACGTACTCGTGGGTGGCCACCTTGACCGGGTTGAACGTGTTGATGTTCTTGGTCAACCCGTACACGGGCCGCTCGGTCTCCGGCACCCACGAGCCGAACAGCCGGTCCCAGATGATCAGGATCCCGCCGAAGTTGCGGTCCAGGTAGCCGCCCTGGGAGGCGTGGTGGACGCGGTGGTGGGACGGCGTGTTGAAGACGAACTCGAACCACCGGGGCATCTTGTCGATGCGCTCGGTGTGGATCCAGAACTGGTAGACGAGGTTGGCCGAGGAGCAGAAGGCGAGCGCGGCGGGATGCACCCCCACGGCCACCAGCGGGACGTAGAACGGCCAGACGGTCAGCGAGGTCCAGGGCTGGCGCAGCGCGGTGGAGAGGTTGAACTTCTTGCTCGAGTGGTGGACGACGTGGCAGGCCCACAGGATGCGGATGACATGGTGGCCGCGGTGGGACCAGTAGTAGAAGAAGTCCTGCGCGAGCAGCATCAGGGGGACCGTCCACCACAGGACGGGGACGCGCAGCGGAGTCAGTTCGTAGACCGCCGTGTAGATCGCGACGATCGGGATCTTCCACACGAAGTCGAAGACGAGCGACCCGAGCCCCATGCCGATGCTGGTGGCCGCGTCCTTGGCCTGGTACCCGGCGGCATCGTCGTCGGGATGGATGCGGTAGCTGATCACCTCGATCACGGTGAGCAGCACGAAGGCGGGTATCGACCACAGCACGACATCGGGCAGGTTCGGCATGGGGGCACCGTAGAACCGCCCGTCGACCGCGGCTAGACGTTGTTACCCACAAGTATGAACGGCGGTATGCGCTTGCTTGTTGGCGATCTCCGCCAATGCGCTAGACCCCGGCAGCCCCCAGGAGCCTCCCCGCCGCGTAGGTGACCCCCATGGCCAGCGCGCCGCCCAGGACGTTGCGCAGCACCGCAGGACCCACCGCGGCCGCTCCCAGGCGGGCGCTGGCCCAGCCGGTCAGGACCAGCGCCGCCAGCACCGAGCCCACCGTCACCGGGAGCCGCCAGCCGGACGGCGGCAGGACGATCGCGAGCAGCGGGAGCAGCGCCCCCACGGTGAACGCCAGGAAGCTGGCGAGGGCCGCGTGCCAGGGGCTGGTCAGCTGGTCGGGGTCGATGCCCAGTTCCACGCTCGCGTGGGCCTTCAGGGCGTCGCGTTCCGTGAGCTGGACCGCCGCCTCGCCGGCCACCTCCCGGGACAGGCCGCGGCGCTCCAGCAGCTCGGTCAGTTCCGCCAGTTCCGCCTCGGGCTGCTCCTTCAGCTCCCGCTTCTCCTGTGCGAGTGCGGCGAGTTCGGAGTCGCGCTGGGTGGACACCGAGACGTACTCCCCCGCCGCCATCGACATGGATCCGGCGAGCAGGCCTGCCAGGCCCGCCGTCAGCAGGGCGTTGCGGTCGGCCGTGGCGCCGGCGACGCCGACGACGATGCCCGCCGTCGACACGATGCCGTCGTTCGCGCCCAGGACGGCCGCCCGCAGCCAGTTCAGCCGGGAGCCGAGGGCTCCGCCGTGGGCCTCGTTGTCGTGCGTAGGTTCGGTCACAGCAGGGAGGATCGCACTCCGAGGCCCGTGGGCGCCGGACCGACGTCACCAGACCCGTACCGAGGCGCCCCGCGCGAACACCGGGCTCGTCGCGTCCGCCGGAGGGTCCGGCAGCGGCTCGGCGATCTCCGCCACCGTCGGTCCCACCTTCGCCGCGATCGGGTCCAGGAGGTCCAGGTCGAAGCCGTACACGCGGGCCGCGTTGCCGCCGAGCATCGCCGCGAGCTCGCCCTGCGGGACGCCGGCGAAGGCGAAGCGCAGGCCCTCCCTGGTGTACGGGTACGTGCCCTCGTCGTGCGGGTAGTCGCTGCCCCACATGATCTTGTCCAGGCCGATGCGGTCGCGCAGCGGCACCTCGTGCGGGCGCATGAAGCTCGCGCCGACGAAACAGTTCTCGTGCCACACCTCGGAGGGCGGCCTGCCCATCGACTCCGCGAGGCCCACCCCGAACTTCGCCTCCGCGGTCGTCGCCTGCGCCGCCGCAAGCAGCCGGCCGTGGTAGTAGTCCAGCATGGCCAGGACCCCGGGTATCCAGCCGGAGACCTGTTCGGTCAGGACCAGTTTCAGGCCGGGATGGCGGCGGAAGGCGCCGCCGAAGACCAGGTGCCACAGCGCGCGGTGCGAGAACCAGGTCGTCTCGACCATGAAGACCGCGCGGGCGGCCGGTTCGTCGCCGAGCGGCGGGGACGCGGAGCCCGCGTGGTGGTTGACGGGGACGCCGAGTTCCGCGCAGACGGCCCAGATCGGGTCGTACACGCGCGCGTGCAGTTCGGGCAGGCCCGAGCCGGGCGGGGTGCCGGGGAGCATCAGGCCGCCCTTCAGGCCGGCCCCGGCCGCCCAGCGGATCTCCTTCACCGCCTCCTCGACGTCGTTGAGGAGGATCTGGAAGACGCCGGCCCGGCGGCCGGGTGCGGCGGCGCAGAAGTCGGCGAGCCAGCGGTTGTGGGCACGCAGGCCCGCCCAGCGCCGCTCGTACTCGTCCGCCGTCGGCGCGGGGGCCATGAGCGAGCCGGACGGGAAGAACGGCGGGATGGTGTTCGGGAAGATCACCTCCGCGACGATCCCGTCCTGCTCCAGCTCCGCGAGCCGCCGCCCGGAGTTCCAGTTCCGGTCCGCCGAGTCGGCGAGCAGGTCCTCGTACGGGTTGACGTACGTCGCCGCCCACAGGTCGAAGTCGTCCTGGTACCGCTTCTCCAGGTACGGGCGGTAGTCGAGGAGGTCCGCCCCGGCGTGGCAGTCGGCCGAGATCACGGTGTAGCGGTCGTCGTTCACGACGTCACCCCCAGGACCGGGAAGTCGTTGTCGGTCAGCCAGTGGCGGCCCACCTCGCGCGAACGGGCCCAGGACGCCTCCACCGCCGCCTGGTCGGCCGGCTGGCCGAGTTCGGAGGGGGTAGGGCCGATGCGCCGGGCGAGCGGGGCCAGGCGGTCCACGTCGAAGCCGAAGGCCTCGGCGGCCGCGAGGCCGAGCATCCGGCGGGTCTCGGTCACCGGGATGTCGTGGAAGGTGCGGCGCAGCCATGCGCGCGTGTTGGGCCAGGTGCCCTCGGGGTGCGGGAAGTCGCTGCCCCAGAGGATGTTGTCGACGCCGATCTCGTAGCGCTGGGCGAGTTCGCGGCGCTTGGTGTTGGTGGCGCAGACGAAGACCTGCCGGTCCAGGTACTCGTGCGGCGGGCGGGTCAGCTCCTCGAAGGGGGAGAGTTTCTTGCCGCCGTGGGCACCGAGGTAGAGGCGGTCCATGAACCAGAGCAGGTTCGGCAGCCACCAGCAGCCCGACTCGGCGACGCCGAAGCGCAGCCCGGGGTGGCGTTCGAAGACGCCGGACCAGAGCAGGAACCACAGCGGGCGGGCCGGCCACCACGTCACCTCGCTGACGTAGATACCGAGGTGGTCGCCGTACTCGTCGCGCGGGGCCGCGCCGGAGTGGGTGAGGACCGGCATCCCGCACTCGGCCGCCGCGGCCCAGACCGGGTCGTAACGGCGGTCGTGGTAGGGCTCCCTGTCGACCCACATGGCGGGGATCATCAGGGCGCCGAGGCCGGACTCCTTCGCGCGGTAGACCTCGGCGACCACGCGGTCCGTCGGGGCCGTGACCGGCAACAGGGCCACCCCGCAGTGCCGTTCGGGGTGCTCCGACACGAAGTCCGCGAGCCAGCGGTTGTGGGCCCGAGCGCCCGCCATGCCCAGCTCCGGGTCGTGGTCCCCGGACAGGCCGAGGCCGACGCCGAAGGGCGCGGCGGTCCGGCTGTCGACCGCGTCGGCATCCGGGAAGACCACCTCGGCGGCCACCCCGTCGCCGTCCAGCTCCTTCACGCGCCGGGCGGCCTCCCAGCCCCCGCGCAGCCCTTCCTCGTTGTCCTGGAACCACTTGGCGGCGAACGTCTCGTTGCGGATGCCGAGCCGGGTCATCTCCTCGCGGCGGCGCTGCTGCCCCGCGAGGAAGTCGTCGAAGTCCCGGTGGTGCCGGGCGTCCAGATAGGGCCGGTACTCCTCGGTGGGCAGCCCGGCGTGGCAGTCGGAGGAGATGATCAGGTATGGGTCGTCGTACGTGGTCACCACTGCCCCCTGTTCAGTCCAGGATGAAGCTTTCGAGGTACGAGGGGTTCGTCCGGTCCAGCATCGAGCGCGCCCGCGCCCGGATCTGGGCGTCGCTGTGCTCGCTCGCCGGCAGCAGCCAGAAGCGGTCCGCGCGGATGCCCGCCACCACGAACCCGGCGACCTCCTCCGCGGGCGTGAAGGCGACCTCCTTGCCCGCCGCCCGCATCGCCGCCTCCCACTGGTCGAGACTGCGGTACGGCGTGCGGCGCGGCCGTTCCTTGGCATAGCGGTCGGGGCGGTTGCGGTGCGACTCCCACAGGCCCGTGCGCAGCATGTGCGGCCCCGGGAAGAGCACCGAGGCGCCCACGCGCGCGTGCTCGGCCCTGAGATGGGCGTACAGGGACTCGGTCATCGTGACGACGGCCGCCTTCGTGACCGCGTACACGGAAGCCGTGGGCAGCGGCGCGATACCGCCGTCGCCGGAGGATGTATTGACCACATGACCGGGTTGACCCGACTTGATCATCCTGGGCAGGAAAGCCTGGACGCCGTGGAAGACGCCCCACACGTTGACCTCGAACGCCCACTTCCAGTCGTTCGGTTCGTGCTCCCATATCCGGCCCTCGGCGCCCGAGCCGACCCCGGCGTTGTTGCACAGGACGTGCACCGCGCCGTAGGCGTCGTAGGCCGCCTCGGCCAGCTCCAGGACCTGTTCGCGGACGCCGACGTCGACCACGCGCGCGTGCACGTCGGCGCCCTCCGCGCGCAGCCCGTCGGCGGCCTTCTCCAGGGCGGCCGGCTCCACGTCGGCGAGGACCACCTTCAGGCCCTCGGCGGCGAACCTCCTGGCCATCGCGAGCCCGATCCCGCTCGCCGCGCCGGTGACGACGGCGACCTGTCCGGCACGGAGTTCCATCAGGCTCCGCTCCCTTCCCGCTCGTCCGGCGGCGCGTCGTGGATCTGGCGCGGGTCGTCGTAGCGCTGGTGGACGTACGGCAACAGGGCCTGCGGGTCGACCCGTTCGACGATCCGGCCGCGCTGGTCGCTGGTCTTCTCGCCGAGGGTGAGGTCCAGCAGGCGCAGCACCGGAAGGTCGGCGACCGGGTCGTACGCCGACTCGCGCAGGACGACCTCCCCAGTGACGCGTTCCAGACGGCGGATCCTCTCCTCGCGTACGCAGTGCACCAGCAGCGGGTCGCCGTCGAATCCCGAACCGTCGACCGCCGGGAGGAACTTGAAGTAGAAGTCGGTCTTCGGGGCGGGCTCCGGCAGCGGCAGCGGGCCGTCGACCGTGCCGCGCACCTCGACGAAGACGACGCCGTGCCGGGCCAGGGCCGCCCGGACCCGGGAGCCGTCCCGCTCGACGGTCACCTCGCCGAGCTTCTTGGGCTCGCCGAAGACCTCGCGGCCGCCGGTCAGGGCGCGTTCGTGGGTCATCGGCATGACCAGCGGGTACCAGCCCTCGACCGCGCCGTGCGCGGCGGCGACCGCGAACGAGCCCGCGCCGAGCGGGTATCCGGGCAGTTCGACCTTGCTGATGCTGACACGGGCCAGGGGCCTGCCGGCCGGCTTGAGCGGCGGCGGCAGGACGGCCGCGACCGCGTCCGGGTCGGTCTCCCAGACGGCCACCACCCCGGTGGACCAGACGTCGGGGAGTCTCGTGGTGCGCGCGGCCGCGATCTCCGCCCCGGTCCGAGCGCCGTACCGTACGCGTGCCATCCGCCGTACCGCCCTTCCGTCGGCCGTCCGTGCTCCGGGCGGGGTGCACGCTTGCACCGGGCGGTGAAAAGGTCCATAGCCACGCGAAGGGCAATCAGGACAAAGTCCACAGCCGTGCGACGGGCCGTCAGCACATTCGAACGGACGGCTGCGGCGGGCGACCTGACGGGCCGGGCTGTCGGTCCGGGCCCGTATCCTCAATGACCATGCTCGAAGACCGTACGACCGCAGTGTCCCCAGGCGCCCCGTGGCCGGCCGCGTATCCCAAGGGGTACGCCGTCGTCGACGTGGAGACCACCGGACTGGCCCGGGACGACCGGATAATCAGCGCGGCCGTCTACCGGCTGGACGAGCGCGGCGAGGTCGAGGACCACTGGTACACGCTGGTCAACCCCGAGCGGGATCCGGGTCCCGTGTGGATCCACGGACTGACGAGCGAGGTGCTCGAAGGCGCGCCGCTCTTCACCGACATCACCGAGGAGTTCTCGGCCCGGCTGGACGGCCGGGTGCTGGTCGCGCACAACGCGGTCTTCGACTGGCAGATGATCGCGCGGGAGTACGCGCGCGCGAAGACCGAGGCCCCGGTGCGGCAGCGGCTGTGCACGATCGCGCTCGCCAAGGAGCTGGACCTGCCGCTGCCGAACCACAAACTGGAGACGCTGGCGGCGCACTTCGGTGTCGTCCAGCGGCGGGCGCACCACGCGCTGGACGACGCGCGCGTGCTCGCGGAGGCCTTCCGGCCCAGCCTGCGGGCCGCGGCGGCGGGCAACGTACGGCTGCCCCTCCTCGAGTGCCGTCCCCTGACGGAGTGGTCGGACACGCCCCGGATCGGCCCGCAGGCGAGCGGCGGACACGGCGGCTACCGGTCCAGCGGCTGGCGGCCGTCCCGCAAGCGGCCGGCCTGCCCCTACCCGAACCCGGGGCGGTACGAGGACGGCAGCCCGCTGAAGCAGGGCATGCGGGTGGCGTTCTCCGGGGACACCTCGGTCGAACGGGAGCTGCTGGAGGACCGGGCCGTCGAGGCCGGTCTGCACGTCTCGACGAGCATCTCGCGGCTCACCAGTCTGCTCGTCACCAACGACCCCGACTCGGGCACCTCGAAGGTCCTCAAGGCCCGTCAGTTCGGGACGCCCGTCGTCGACGAGGCGGCCTTCGGGCAGCTGCTGCGGGACGTGGCGCCGGCCACGGAGAAGTGACCGCCCGTACGGGCGGCACACCGTCGGCCCGGGCCGTACGGACGGGTGATTGCCGTACGACTCGCCCGGCGCCCGCTCGCCCGCACGCGGCCGACCGCCCACCCTGTGGCCCATGGCGAAATGTGAAGTTTGCGGCAATGACTACGGAATGACCTTCGAGGTGCACGCGCAGGGCGCGGTCCACGTCTTCGACTGCTTCTCCTGCGCGATCCACCGCATGGCCCCGGTCTGCGAGCACTGCAAGGTCTCGATCATCGGCCAGGGCGTCGAGGCCGACAGCCAGTGGTTCTGCGGCGCCCACTGCGCCCGCGAGGCCGGGAAGGCGGGCATCGTCGACCGCGTCTGACCCGGTACCCGCCCGAACGCGCCCCACGACCGAGTTGTACGGTCGTGGGGTGTACCGCTTCCTGTTGACTCGGCAGTGGGTGATCCTCACCCTCATCTCGCTGCTTCTGATCCCGACGATGATCCGGCTGGGGTTCTGGCAGAAGCACCGGTACGAGGAGCGCAGCGCCCGCAACCAGCTGGTCGCCGAGGCCCTCGGTGCCAAGCCGGTGCCGGTCGAGCAGGTGACCGAGCCGGGGCACGCCGTGACCCGCAAGGAGCGGTACCACACGGTCACCGCGACCGGCACCTTCGACACCGCCGACGAGGTCGTCGTCCGCCGCCGCACCAACTCCGACGACGAGGTCGGCTATCACGTTCTCACCCCCTTCGTCCTGACCGACGGCAAGGTGCTGCTGGTCAACCGGGGCTGGATCCCGTCCGACGGCCCGAGCCAGACCGCCTTCCCCAAGATCCCGGCGCCACCGGCCGGCAAGGTCACCGTCCAGGGCCGGCTGATGCCCGACGAGACCACCGCGGCGAGCGGCATCAAGGACCTCAAGGGCCTGCCCGCCCGCCAGGTCATGCTGATCAACAGCGAGGAGCAGGCCCGCCGGCTCGGCAAGCAGGTGCTCGGCGGCTACATCGAGCAGACGGCACCCGAGCCCAAGGGCGACACCCCGGAACAGATTTCCGACCCGGGCAAGGAAGACGCCCCGCTGAACTACGCGTACATGATCCAGTGGTGGCTGTTCGCCGCGGGCGTCCCCTACGGCTTCTTCGTCCTGGCCCGCCGCGAGGCACGCACCCGTGCGGAGGCGGCGGAGCAGGAGACGGCCGCGGAGGCGGAACCGGCCACCGTGTGAAGGTGTCACTCCCCCGGCCCACCCCCTGATTGGCCCCCTGGTCGGCAGGGAAACCGGCTCCCGTGGACCGACGCATCGAGGACTACGCGCTCATCGGCGACGAGCAGACAGCGGCCCTGGTCGGCCGGGACGGCTCGATCGACTGGCTGTGCCTGCCCCGCTTCGACTCGGCCGCCTGCTTCGCCAGGCTCCTGGGCGAGGAGGACCACGGCCACTGGCGGATCGCCCCCCGATCCGCCACGACCTGCACCCGGCGCGGCTACCGGCCCGACACCCTGGTCCTGGACACCGAGTGGGAGACCGCCGAGGGCACGGTCCGCGTCACCGACCTGATGCCCCAGCGCGAGCACGCGCCGGACGTCGTACGCATCGTCGAGGGCGTCAGCGGCCGCGTCACCGTGCACAGCACGCTCCGGCTCCGCTTCGACTACGGCTCGGTCATCCCGTGGATGCGCCGTTCCGGCGGCCACCGGGTCGCGGTCGCCGGGCCGGACTCGGTGTGGCTGCGCAGCGAACCGTCCGTGCGGACCTGGGGCGAGGACTTCGGCACGCACTCGGAGTTCACCGTCGCGGAGGGCGAACGGGTCGCGTTCGTGCTCACCTGGCACCCCTCGCACGAGCGACGGCCCCCGCTCGTGGACCCGTACCAGGCGCTGCGGTCCAGCGTCACCGACTGGCGGCGGTGGACCGCCCGCTGCACCTACCACGGCCCCCACCGGGAGACGGTCGTACGCTCCCTGATCACCCTCAAGGCGCTCAGCTACGAGCCGACCGGCGGCATCGTCGCCGCGGCCACCAGCTCGCTGCCCGAGGAACTGGGCGGGGTGCGCAACTGGGACTACCGGTTCTGCTGGCTGCGCGACTCCACCCTCACCCTCGGCGCCCTGCTCGCCGCCGGCTATCACAAGGAGGCCGAGCGCTGGCGTGACTGGCTGGTCCGCGCGGTCGCCGGCGACCCGGCGGACCTGCAGATCATGTACGGCCTCGCGGGCGAGCGCCGGCTGCCCGAGTTCGAACTGGACTGGCTGCCCGGCTTCGCCGGCTCCCGACCGGTGCGCGTCGGCAACGGCGCCGTCGACCAGCTCCAGCTGGACGTGTACGGCGAAGTGATGGACTCGCTGTCGCTGGCCCGCACCGCCGGCCTGCCCACCAAGCCGCACATGTGGTCCATCCAGTGCGCGCTGATGAAATTCCTGGAGAAGGCCTGGCGGCAGCCCGACGAGGGCCTGTGGGAGGTGCGCGGCGGCCGCCGCCACTTCGTGCACTCCAAGGTGCTGGTGTGGGTGGCCGCGGACCGGGCGGTACGGACCCTGGAGGACCACGCGGAGCTCAAGGGCGAGCTGGAGAAGTGGCGCGCGCTGCGCGACGAGGTGCACCGGGAGGTGTGCGAGAAGGGGTACGACCCGAAGCGCAACACCTTCACGCAGTACTACGGCTCGCGCGAACTCGACGCCTCCCTGCTGCTGATCCCGCGCGTCGGCTTCCTGCCGCCGGACGACCCCCGGGTGGTCGGCACGGTCGACGCGATCCGCGACGACCTGGGCCACGGCGGGTTCCTGCGCCGCTACGACACCGACGCGATCGGTGTCGACGGGATGCCGGGCGGCGAGGGCGCCTTCCTGGCCTGCTCGTTCTGGCTCGCCGACGCGCTGCACATGACGGGCCGCACCGACGAGGCGAAGAAACTGTTCGAACGGCTGGTGGGCCTCGTCAACGACGTGGGACTGCTCTCCGAGGAGTACGACCCGGAGACCGGGCGTCAGCTGGGCAACTTCCCGCAGGCGTTCAGTCACATCGGGCTGGTGAACACCGCCCTCACGCTCTTCGACGGCGAGCAGGCAGGATAGGGACCATGGATCTTGGGCTGAAGGACCGGGTGTACGTCGTCACCGGAGCGACCCGCGGGCTGGGCCACGCGGCCGCGCGCGAGCTGGTCGCGGACGGGGCGAAGGTCGTGGTGACCGGACGGGACGAGAAGCGGGCCGCCGACGTGGCGGCCGAGCTGGGGCCGAACGCGGTGGGCGTGGCCGTCGACAACGCGGCCCCGGACGCGCCGGAGCGGCTGATCGCGACCGCGCGTGAGCGGTTCGGGGGGTTCGACGGCATCCTCGTGAGCGTGGGCGGGCCGCCGGCCGGGTTCGTCGCCGACAACACGGACGAGCAGTGGCAGGCCGCGTTCGAGTCGGTGTTCCTGGGGGCCGTACGGCTCGCCCGCGCGGCGGCGGCCGAGTTGGAGGACGGCGGGGTCGTCGGGTTCGTGCTGTCCGCGTCGGTGTACGAGCCGATCCCCGGGCTGACCATCTCCAACGGGCTGCGGCCGGGGCTGGCCGGGTTCGCCAAGTCGCTGGCGGACGAGCTGGGGCCGCGCGGGATCCGGGTGGTGGGGTTGCTGCCGTCCCGGATCGACACGGACCGGGTGCGGGAGCTGGACGCCATGTCCGCCGACCCCGAGGCGACGCGGGCCGAGCACGAGTCGCGGATTCCGCTGCGGCGGTACGGGACGCCGGAGGAGTTCGGGCGGGTCGGGGCGTTCTTGTTGTCGCCGGCCGCTTCCTATCTGACCGGGATCATGGTGCCTGTGGATGGGGGGATGAGGCACGGGTTCTGACGGTCGGTGCGTTGGGCGCGGGTGCGTGGGGGCCTGTCGCGCAGTTCCTCCCCCAGCCTTCGGCCGGGGGCACCCCCAGCGCCCCTAAAGGGGCGCCCCCGTGGACGGCGATTTCAAGTGACCCTCTCTGCACGGTGCTTCACTGACGTCAGTCGGACCTCTGCGGGGAGCTTCTCCAGCGCCGCCGAGTTCCGGGCGTGTGTCAGGGCCTGGTTCGTCAGGTCCCTCAGAGCCGCTTCCGGGGCCACGTCCGGCTCCAGCTGGAGCCACACCCGTACCCGCGGTGCCGTACGTGTGCCCCTCAGGACCGCCTGGGCGTGGGAGACGCCCTCCTGGTGGGCCGCGTCCGTCGCCAGGACGGTCTCCAGGGCCCTGCCGCGCAGCAGCGCGTTCTCGCCGTCGCCGGTGTCCACCAGGACCTCGGTCAGGCGGGCTCGGCGCAGTTGGGCGGTCAGCCACCACAGGGAGAGCAGGAACAGGACGGCCAGTGCGGCCAGGACCGTCGGCCACCACCAGCCCGCGGCGCGCCAGTGGGTGCGTTCGGCCGGGGTGAGCAGGACGTCGTGGCGGCCGTCGTGGATCCACCAGGACGGGGGCGGGGCGCCGAGGCCGACGGCCAGGACCGAGCCGCCGAGGGCGAGGAGCAGGAGGCCCGCGAGGGCGAGCAGGACACGGTTGACGGTGCCGAGCACGGCGTCACCCCTTCCGGCCGGGGCGGATCACGTGCAGCGTCAGGGCGGGCGGGCGGGCCAGCCCCATGGCGTGGATCGCGTCGGTCAGCGCCGCCTCCAGGTCGCCCCGCACCTCGTCGAGTTCGCGGAAGTGGGAGACGGCGAGGACGTGGGCGCGGGACCGGTGCAGCCGTACCCGCACCCGGCGCACGCCCGAGATCTCCATGGCCCGGTCGCGCAGCAGCAGGGCGGCCGCGTCACGGCGCAGCCCGGCGCGGACGTCGGGGTGGGGGCGTCGCATGGGCAGGAGGTCCCGCAGGCCGGGCGTGACGGCCAGGACCAGCAGCCACAGGCCGAGGGCGGCGGCGACGCCCGCTCCCACCAGGACCCAGGTGTCGTCGAGAGGCCGGGCGGCAAGTTGGCGGGCCAGTTCGCGGCGCCAGTGCATGGCCGGGTGGTGGGCCCGTACGGCCGCGATGTCGTACAGGAAGGCGCCCGCGGTCACCAGGACGAGCACGGCGGCCAGGGTGGCGGGGGCACGGCGCGGGGACCAGAAGCGGGGCTCGTGGCCGGCCGGGGGTGCGGCCGGCGGTGCCGGTGGCTTCTCGATGACCGGTGTCTGCTCCGTGCTCATCACGCCCTCCCCTGGGTCTGGGCCGGGTGCAGCCGTTCGACGTGCACGGCGACCTCCCGGACGTCCATGTCCACCAACGCGCCTACCCGCTCGACCACATGTCGACGCACAGCCGCGCACCGGCCGCCGATGTCGGACGGGTAGTCCAGTTCGAGGTGGACCCGGACGCGGGCCGTGTCATGGTGCGTGACCACGGTGGCGTGCGGAGGTACGGCGTCCTTCGGGAGGGGGCCGAGCGCCTCGCGGGCCGCCTGTGCGGCGATCTTCGCCACCACCCGGTCGGCGATCCGGAGGGCGCCGCGCTCGCCGGGCGCCACGGCCGGCGGGGCGCCGCGCGTCTCACCGCTCGCGACGGTCATCGCCGGCGGTCGCGCCGGTCGTCACGGGTGCGGAAGAAGTCGCCGAGTTCGAGGTCCCCCTCCGCGAACCGGCCGACGACGAACCCGATGGCCCCGAGCGCCGCCACCAGCAGGAAGGCGCCGAACCCGCCGAAGTACCCGGCGAAGCCAAGCGCCATGCCGGCGATCATGCCGACGACGGCCATACTCATGGTGCGCTCCCCTCAGCGGTCCCGGTCAACGGTCACCGTCAGCGGTCACTGGAGCCGGGACTCCGGCTCTTCTTCCTCTTCCTCCGGAAGCTTCACGTCACTCACCGCGATGTTGACCTCGACCACCTCGAGACCGGTCATGCGCTCCACGGCGGCGATCACGTTCTCCCGGACCGCGCGGGCCACGTCGGCGATCGACACGCCGTAGTCGACGACGATCTCCAGATCCAGCGCGGTCTGCACCTCGCCGACCTCGGCCTTCACGCCCCGGCTCACGGACTTGGAGCCGCCGGGCACCCGGTCGCGCACGACGCCGAAGGTGCGGGCGAGGCCGCTGCCCATCGCGTGCACGCCGACCACGTCCCGGGCCGCCAGTCCGGCGATCTTCTCCACGACTCCGTCGGCGATCGTCGTCCGTCCGCGGGTCGCCGGGTCGCCGCCGCCGCGCCTGACGGTCTTCCGGGTCTGTACCGTCGGGTCCTTCTCGGGCTCCGCCGCCATCTCGGTCATCGCCGTGCGTCCCTTCCCGTCGTCGTCCTGCGACCACGGTACGTGCGGATGTCCTGTCGTGCCCCGGAGATGCGGCAGGCTGGAGCAATGACGGCGGACCGACGGACAGACACGGTACGGCACCTTCTGGGCCTGGGCAGGCTCCTCCCGCTGGGCGGGCCGCAGGACGGGGCGTGGCTCACGGAGGCGGCGGCGGACGCGGTGCTGCGGCGGGCGGCGGCCGGGGTCGCGGGGGTGCGGCTGGGCGCGGTGCGGATCGCCCCGGCGGATCCGGCGGAGGTGGCGGAGGCCGTCGTACCGGCGCCGCCCGGGGCGGTGCCGCCGGGGCCGCTGCGGCTGTCCGCGGACTTCGCGGCGACGGCCGCCGAGCCGCTGCCGGCGACGGCGTCCCGGCTGCGCCGGGCACTTGTGGCGGCCACGGAACGGCTGGGGCTGGCGGTGGTCGAGGCGGACCTGCGGGTGACCGACCTGCTGGCGGAGGTGCCGGCGGAGCCGCAGGCCGTACCCGTGCCCCGGCCGCCGACGGCCCGTGAGGGGACGGATCCCGAAGGGGCCCGGGTGACGGCGGCGGCGCTGGCGGTGCCGGGGGTGGCCCGGGTGACGGGGGCGCTCAGCCGAGAGGTCCACTTCGACGCCGCGCTGCCGCGCCGGCACGTGCGGGTGGAGGTGGCCCTGACCGCCGGCCCACGGGCCGTGGAGGTGGCCCGACAGGTCCGTACGGCGGTCGGCGAGACACTGGACGATCAGCCGACGGTCGCCGTGCTGGTGACGGCCATCAACTGAAGTGCCCCTCCAGGGAAGCCCTGCTACCGACGGACAGCAACTGCAGCGCCCGTCCAGGGAGGCCCTGCCACCGGCGGACAGCAACTGCAGCGCCCCGTAAGGGGCGCTGGGGGTACCCCCGGCCGAAGGCTGGGGGAGGAACTGCGCGACCAGCCACCACCGGCCCGCGGTGGAGTTCTCGCCCAGCCACCACCGGCCCGCGGCGTACTCGCCCCCCGGCCCGCGACGAACTACTCGCCCACCCCCGCGAGGTCCCGCAGCCGCCGAGCCTGGGCCTGCCGCTCCGCGGCCCGCTGCTCGTCGTAGGTACGGCCGGCGGCCCCCCGCAGCAGCGCCTTCGTCTCCACCACCGCGTCCCGCGGCGCAGCCAGCAACGCCGCGGCCAGGTCCCGTACCGCCACGTCGAGTTCGCCGACCGGCACGGCAACGCTCGCCAGCCCGGAGGCCACCGCCTCCTCGGCCTGGACGTAGCGTCCGGTCGCGCAGATCTCCAGCGCGCGGGCGTAGCCCACCAGGGAGACGAGCGGGTGGGTACCGGTCAGGTCGGGCACCAGCCCGAGGCTCGTCTCGCGCATGGCGAACTGCACGTCGTCCGCGACGACGCGCAGGTCACAGGCGAGAGCCAGCTGGAACCCGGCCCCGATGGCGTGCCCCTGCACGGCGGCGATCGACACGATGTCGCTCTGCCGCCACCAGGTGAACGCCTCCTGGTATCCGGCGATGGCCGCGTCGAGTTCGGCGTCGTCGCGGCGCGCGAGTTCGATGAAGGTCGGCTCGCCCGGGATCCCCTCCGGCGTGAACATCTGCCGGTCGAGGCCCGCGGAGAAGGACTGCCCCTCACCGCGCAGCACGACGACCCGGACCGACCCCGGCAGCGACCGCCCGGCCTCTGCCAACGCCCGCCACAGTGCGGGGCTCTGGGCGTTGCGCTTGGCCGGGTTGGTCAGCGTCACCGTGGCGAGCGCGTCGTCGACGGTGAGCCGTACGCCGTCCTTGTCGAGAACAGGAGCGAGGTCCTGGTCGGGCGAAGCCATGGGGCGCCTCCGATGTGTGCGGTCATCACGCATTGCCGTACGGCATGCCAAGTGACTGCACAGTAACCACCCGGCCGATCACTCGACCGACCGGGTGGCCACCATCGAAGCCGATGGGCCGCCCGAGGTCAGGACGCGGCTTTCTTGCCCCGCGTCGCCCCGCCACGCCCACGCAGCGTGACACCCGACTCGCTGAGCATCCGGTGGACGAAGCCATACGAGCGGCCGGTTTCCTCGGCCAGTGCCCGAATGCTCGCACCGGAGTCGTACTTCTTCTTCAGGTCTGCCGCGAGCTTGTCGCGCGCGGCGCCGGTCACCCGGCTGCCCTTCTTCAGAGTCTCGGCCACCCGTGCCTCCTCATGGGAAGTGCGCTCTGGTCCCCTCATGATCACCCCTCCGGGGCGCGATGGCCACCCATTCGGCAAGGTCCGTGAGACATCGTTGTGACGACAGGAGCGCATCCCCACATGCGGAATCTGTCATTCCGGAGCGAGTTGTCCGTGCGGCCGAACGGGTTCTTCCGTGAAGTGCCAGGTCAGGCACGCAAAACGGCCGATCCCTTGTCGACAAAGGGATCGGCCGCGACATCGATGTAGGACACACCCCGATACGAGGAGATCTCACACAGATGATGGATCACCGATAGGCCGAATGATCCATAGCCAGTGGATCAGGCATTCGATCAAACGACGGCGACGGGACCGGCGCTCAGGCGAGGGCGACCAGATCCGCGTAGTCGGCGCCCCACAGGTCCTCGACGCCGTCGGGCAGCAGGATGATCCGCTCGGGCTGGAGCGCCTCCACGGCGCCCTCGTCGTGGGTGACGAGGACGACCGCGCCCTTGTAGGTGCGCAGGGCGCCGAGGATCTCCTCGCGGCTGGCGGGGTCGAGGTTGTTGGTGGGCTCGTCCAGCAGCAGGACGTTCGCGGAGGAGACGACCAGGGTGGCGAGGGCGAGACGGGTCTTCTCACCGCCGGAGAGGACCCCGGCCGGCTTGTCGACGTCGTCGCCGGAGAACAGGAACGAGCCCAGCACCTTGCGGACCTCGACGAGGTCCATGTCGGGGGCCGCCGAGCGCATGTTCTCCAGGACCGTGCGCTGCGGGTCCAGGGTCTCGTGCTCCTGCGCGTAGTAGCCGAGCTTGAGGCCGTGGCCCTCGATCACCTCGCCGGTGTCGGGCTGCTCGACGCCGCCGAGGAGGCGCAGCAGGGTGGTCTTGCCGGCGCCGTTGAGGCCGAGGATGACGACCCGGGAGCCCTTGTCGATGGCCAGGTCGACGTCGGTGAAGATCTCCAGCGAGCCGTACGACTTCGACAGGCCCTCGGCGGTCAGCGGGGTCTTGCCGCAGGGTGCCGGCTCCGGGAAACGCAGCTTGGCGACCTTGTCGGAGACGCGGACGGCATCCAGGCCGGCCAGCAGCTTGTCGGCGCGGCGGGCCATGTTCTGCGCGGCGACCGTCTTGGTGGCCTTGGCGCGCATCTTGTCGGCCTGCGAGTGCAGCGCGGCGGCCTTCTTCTCGGCGTTGGCGCGCTCGCGCTTGCGGCGCTTCTCGTCGGCCTCGCGCTGCTGCTGGTAGAGCTTCCAGCCCATGTTGTAGACGTCGATCTGGG
>NZ_JAEKKT010000501.1 GCF_019510245.1 Streptomyces sp.
GGGACGCTCGCGCCGCACTGCGTGACCTGACGCGACCGTCGTACGACGCTCCGATGCCCGGCCCGACCCTGCTCGGGCCCTGGGACGAGCTGCTGCTCGGCTGGGCGTCCCGCGAGGACGTGCTGCAGGGGAACAGCTCGGTCGTCACCGTCAACGGCATCTTCAAGCCGATCGCGCTGGTGCGTGGCCGGGCCGTCGCGACGTGGACGGTGTCGACCGGCGAGCTCGAGCCCTTCGCCCCGCTCAGCCGGGCGGTGACGAAGGCGCTCGAGCAGGAGTACGCCGACGTGCAGCACTTCTTGTCGAGGTAGCAGCCTCTACAGGTACTGACCCACCGCGACCGGCTCCTGCACCGCGGTCAGCGGCTCGTTCGTGGTGATGAGGAACAGGCAGCGCAGTCCCTGGCCCAGCAGCCCGTCGCCCAGGTTGAGCAGCTTCGCCATGCCCTTGCCGCCGGTGCCCTTGTGCAGCAGCGACTCGGCGTCCTCCAGGACCAGCAGCAGCCAACGGTCCTCCTCGTCGTCGGCGTCCAGGACCACGCGGCGCAGGTACCGGCCGTCGCCCAGCAGCGCCTCCGGGTCGGTGACGACGATGCCGTCCGCCCACTCCCGCCAGGCCAGCAGCAGCGCGCGGATCGCCGAGGTCTTGCCGGTCCCCGGCGCGCCGTGCCACAGCAGCAGCCGGCGGGCCTCGTCCGGGCTGCCCACGTGGCTCATCAGCGAGCCGAGCGTCGCGCTGACGGCCGGCGTGTAGAGGTGCTCGATCTCCGGCCACGGGCGCACGTCGAGGTCGACGTTGCGGGTGTTCCACTGGTCGGTGAAGGTGACCTCGACCTGGCGGGGGAGCGGGGCCCGCACGACCCGGGCGCCGATCTCGTCGAGGACCCGGGTCACGGCCTGCTCGTCGGCGCCGCTGGCCCAGGCGGAGCCGCCGGCCTTGTAGCAGTGCAGCAGCACCAGCACGCCGTCCACCTCCGCCACGACGTCGCTCGAGGCCTCCTGCCGGACGGTGCTCACCAGGCGGGCCCGCTCCGGCAGGGCAGCGGGCGTGACGGCTCCCCGGAGGTCGCGCAGGACGAGCAGCGGGTCGGCCCGGCGCACGTGCTCGCGCAGCAGCAGGAAGCGGCCGACCTCGTAGGCGTTCTCGAGGCAGAAGTGGGACAGCAGGTCGTGGGTCGTCATGGTGCGGGAACTCCGAAGAAGGTCGGGTGCCCGCAGGACTCCACGCGTCAGCGCGGTGCGGGCACCGGTAGGTACCGGTGGGGCAACAGGCGCGTCACGCGATCGGTCCTTCCTCGGGAGCGGGAGTCGGACAGGGTGGCACCTGCAGTGTCGGTGCGTCCACCGACAATCGGGGGGTGGCCGCTCTCGAGGACGTCCGGCGCCTGGCGCTGACGCTGCCGCGCACCTCCGAGCACCTCATCCGCGACCGCGTGAAGTTCCGGGTGAAGCAGCTCGTCTACGTCGCCTTCAGCCGGGACGAGACGCTGATGGGCTTCGCGTTCCCGCGCGACGAGCGGGCAGACCTGGTCGCACGCGACGACCGGTACCTCCTGCCGGGCGCCTCCGACCTGCGGTTCAACTGGGTGGCCTGCCGGATCGCGCTGCTGGACGACGACGAGATGGAGGAGCGGGTCTGCGACGCGTGGGCGATGTGCGTCCCGAAGTTCCTCGTCCGCGAGCGGCTGGGAGGGGTGTAGTCCTGGGCACGTGTGCACCAGGTGCACACGTGTGCACCTCGTGCACGCGGCTCAGCGAAGAGGTGTCCCTGCCGGGCAGCTCAAGGCGGGTCAGCGCACCGGGGCGCAGCGGCGGCGGGCGTCGGTCAGCGGGTCCTCGACCACCTCGACGGT
>NZ_JAEKKT010000133.1 GCF_019510245.1 Streptomyces sp.
TGAGCCCGGTCACTGGTTTCCTGACATGCTGTTGTCCCCTTCACCTTTCGGATCCAGGTAAGTCATCCGGCCCAGGAACCTCCTCCCGAGTCCCTCCCGGCTGAGCCGGGGATACAAACAGAGCGCCTCGTGGCGCACATCGTCCGCTCGACGACCCAGCGAAAGGTGCCCAGGCCGGTGCCGTGTGGCTGGCCACGTTCGGCGATCGCGGGCCGGATGCCGCGCCGGCGCAGGAGCCGGCGGTACTTGTCGTGGTCGTAGCCGCGGTCGGCGAAGAGCATGTCGGGCCGCCGACGCGGTCTGCCGACCGCTCCCGCGACAGCCGGGATCTTGTCCAGCAGGGGCAGCAGTTGGGTGACGTCGTTGCGGTTGCCACCGGTCAGTGAGACCGCGAGCGGGATGCCCTGGCCGTCGGTGATGATGTGGTGTTTGCTGCCCGGGCGTGCGCGGTCGACCGGGCTGGGTCCGCTTTTTGGGCCCCTGCGTGCGGCCCGGACGTGGGAGGAGTCGATCACCGCCCTCGACCAGTCCAGTTGATTCTTCGACCGCAGCTTGTTCAGTAGGAGTTGGTGCAGACGGTCCCAGACGCCGGCCTCGTTCCAGGCTGCAAGACGTCGCCAGCAGGTCATGCCCGAGCCGAAGCCGAGCTCCTGGGGCAGGTACTCCCACTGGATTCCGGTGTGCAGGACGAAGAGGATGCCGCACATGGCCTGCCGGTCGGGGACTCGTGGCCGTCCCTCGACCTGCTTGGGCAGCGGTTCGGGCAGTTAGGGTTCGATGAGTGACCACAGTTCGTCGGACACGATCCACGGCCGCGACTGACACTTTCCCCATGTCCTCATCAACGAGCGATCAAGCCGACAGTCACATGATCAACCCGCTTTTGTTAGGGCCAGTTAGCCCTGAGCGAATCTGAAGGCCGCCAGACTGCCGCTGTTCCAGGACAGTGCGTAGGCCAGTGCGAATGCCCCGATCACGACAAGTGAGGCCAGGAAGACGGGCCGCCGTCCGAGGCGTTCGCTGACCATACCGAAGCCGATCGCACCTATTGCCTGGCCCAGGAAACCGGCGCTGATCAGGAGGCCAGCCTGGCTCGAGGTGAGTCCGTAGGTGGCGGACAGGGCAGCGAGGACGGTCCCGATGGACACGCTGTCGAGGGCGTCGAAGAAGGTCGCCACTCGCCAGTCCCTTCCGTCCATGACGACAGCCTCTCGCTGAGCCCTCAGGGAACCGTACTTTCAGCCTATGAAGAATCCTTTGTAGAGGCGACCCGAAAACGGGCTCCGCGAGGTCATCCCGTTGGGATCGGACCGGTCAGGACATCCCGAGGGCGCGGGGTAACGGCGCTCAGCAGTGACCGGAACCTGGTGATCGTGGGCATCAGCGTGAATCGCGTGTGCCTGTTGACAGCTTCCTGTGGGGCCGCTGTGGCGGCCGGTCGGCGTCCCGTCTCATACCTATGACGACAACGACGGCCGTGGCCAGCAGGGTCGCGGCCGCAATCCGGTAGCCGACGGCAACCGCGTGGGTAAAGGCCGCCACCACCTCCGCATGGGTGCGGGCCCCGAGGTCGGCCGCGGCGGAGAACGCGCGGGCGGGAGAGTCGCCGTGGATGGTGACCGCGGCCGGGAGCCGGCCGGAGAAGCCGCTCGTGAGGGCGGTGCCGACCACCGCGATGCCGAGCGCGCTGCCGAACTCGCGAGCCGCGCTGTTCAGACCGGAGCCCACGCCCAGGCGGTGCGGCGGAAGCCCGGAGACCACTGCATGCGAGAGGACGGGCGTGGCCAGTCCGTTGCCGAAGGCCATGACCAGGAGATACATGGCGTACAGCGGGTACGGCGTGGCGGCGGTCGTGGTGGACATCAGCATGAGCCCGGCGGCGACCAGCAGAAGTCCGGCGGCGGCCGTGGGCAGGGCGCCAAGCCATGCGGACCAGCGGGGACTGAGCCGGGTGACGATCATGATGCCGGCCGCGACCGGGACCACACCGAGCCCCGCCTGGAGCGGGGAGAAGCCCTTGACATACTGGAGGAACTGGGCGTTGACGTAGAACAGCGCGAACATGCCGAAGAAGACGGCGCCGACCCCGATAGTGCCGGAGCGCACGGACCGTACCCGCAGCAGCCGTGGGTCCAGGACCGGGTGGGCGGTGCGCAGTTCGTGCAGGACGAACCCGGCGAGGACCACCGCAGCCGTCGCGAACCCGGCCAGAACGGGGACGGACAGCCAGCCGCGCAAGGGGCCTTCGATGATCCCGAACAGCAGGGCCGTGAGACCCAGTATCAGCAGCGCCGAACCAGGGACGTCGAGCACGGTGGTGTGGCGCTGAGGGCGCGGGGCGACACGTGCCGCCCACAGCAACAGGGTGGCGGCGAGGGGGGCATATGCCCAGAACAGCGCCTGCCAGGGCAGGTACTGCAGGATCAGCGCCCCGCCGGTGTTGCCCAGCACTCCGCCCACGGCGAGCGAGGCGCTCCAGGTCGCAATGGCCGTGGGTCGCCGCCCGTCGGTGACGGAGTGCAGCAGCAGCGACATCGAGGCCGGCATCAGCAGGGCGGCTCCGGCACCGCACAGGGCCCGGCCGGCCAGCAGCAGTACGACGGACGGCGCCAGCGCGCATCCGGCGGCGCCCACGGCGAACAGCCCGTGACCGGTCAGCAACACGCCCTTGCAACCGAACCGGTCGCCAAGAGCGCCGGCCGGGATGAGCAGGCCGGCAAAGACGATGACGTAGGAGTCGACGACCCACAGCACCTCGGTCGGCGTGGGGTGCAGGCTGCCGGCGGACAGCTTCGGTATCGCCAGGTTGATCGCGGCGACCAAGGACTGCGCGACCATTACAGAGGCGCACATCACCAGCAGGACGCCGCGGGATCCCCGCGCATCACGTGCGTCGTACGCGCGGACGGGAGTCCGCCCGCCCAGCTGGTCAGCTGAGGCCATGCCCGCTCCGGGTGAGGGTGCGGGCGAGCCGGTCCAGGTACGCGTGGAAGGCACCGAGCATGTCCCAGCGGCCACCGGACAAGGCCCACTGCACCTGGAAGCCGTCACTGACACCGATGAGTTCGCGGGCGACGGCTGCGCAGTCGACGTCCTCACGCAGCAGGCCGGAGGCGACGCCGTGCCGCAGGGTGCGTTCGATCCGTCCCAGGAGGGTGTCGTAGCGCTCGCGGAAGTACGCGTGGGCGGGGTGCTCGGGGTTGGCGGCCTCGGCGGACAGAACGCTGTACATCTGCACCAGGCCGGGCTGGGTGAGGTTGAACTCGGTCTGCGCGGCCATGCGCCTGAGCATGTCAAGGGCGTCCATACCGTCGGGGTCGCCCATGCCCTCGTAGAAGGTTCTCGTGGCGTGCTCGGCGCGGGCCTGGAGCACGGCCATCAGCAGTTCCCTCTTGTTGCCGAAGTGGTGCAGCAGGCCGGCCGGGGAGATGCCGACATCGGCGGCGATCTTCGGCAGGGACGAGTTGTGGTAACCCCACTGCGCGAAGTGCCCGATGGCGGATTCGATGATCAGCTTGCGCCGCTCGTCGGCAGCGGCGTACGTGCCGGTCTTACGCCGACGCCGAGGCCGGGTTCCATCCGGCGAATCACCCTGTTTGCCCTGTGATGTGATGCTTGTCACTTACTTAAACACCTACTCGCCATTCGGTTTTTAACCTACGGTGCAGCGTACCTGCCGTCGATGTGGACGGCCAGAGCCTGGAGGACTCCCCATGGCGCATCGTGATTCGGTGATCCCCAGCCGACTCGCACCGTCACCGTTCCCGCCCCCCGAGGACGCCGACGCCGAGCCCGCATCGCTCGGACTCATCACCTGTCTCGTGCTGGCCCAGTACGGCGCCTACCTGGCGCTGCTCACCCCTGTGGCGGTCTCGCTCTCCCTGCGCGTCACCCAACTCTCACCCCATGACAAGGCGTCCACCCTGAGCCTGGTCCTGGGCATCGGATCGCTGTTCGCCCTCATTTCCAACCCGCTCACCGGAGCGCTGTCCGACCGCACCACCAGCCGGTTCGGCAAACGGCGCCCCTGGCTGATCGGCGGCATGGTGGTCGGCACCCTCGGGCTCTCGCTCGTCGGCTCGGCGGGCGACGTCATGACGCTCACGGCCGGCTGGGCGCTGACCCAGTTCGGCATCCACGCCACGCTCGCCTCGCTCAGCGCGGCCATCGTCGACTTCGTGCCCGACCGCCAGCGCGGCAAGGTCTCCGGCGCCCTCGGCCTTACCCCCAACCTGGCCATGCTGACCGGCGCCTACGGCGCCACCCAGTTCAAGCACGACAGCCTGCTGCTGTTCGGTCTTCCCGCGCTGGCCGGTCTCGCGGCCGTGCTCCTCCTGGTGACGGTTCTGCGCCGGGACACTCCCGCCGCGCCGGGCGTGCTCCCGCCGTTCAAACTCGCCGAGTTCGGCCGCAGTTTCTGGTTCGACCCGCGCCGGAATCCCGACTTCGCATGGAACTTCCTCGGCCGGTTCCTGGTGTTCGTCGGCATGTCCTGCGTGACGAGTTATCAGTTCTTCTTCGTCACCGACCAGTTGGGCCGCAGCGTCGACGACGCCGTGAAGGTCGTCGCCACCTCGACCCTCGTGCTCACCGCCGTCGGCGTCGTCTGCTCCCTGTCCGGCGGCTGGGTCTCCGACCACATCCGGCGCCGTAAGCCCTTCGTGGCCGTCGCCTCGGTCCTCGTCGCCCTCAGCCTCGGGCTGCTGTACGCCGCGCACAGCGAGGCCGCCTTCTACACCGCCATCGCCGTGTACGCCTGCGGGTTCGGCCTCTACATGGCCGTCGACGTGGCCCTCGCGATCAGCGTGCTCCCCGACCGGCGCCAGGCGGCCAAGGACATGGGCGTACTCAACATCGCCAACGCCCTGCCGCAGTCACTCGTGCCGATGATCGCTCCGCTGTTCCTGACCCTGGACGCCGGCGGCGGAAGCGAGTTCGGAAAGCTCTTCCTGTTCGGCGCGCTGTGCGGTGTCGGCGGCGCCCTGGCCGTCATGCGCGTCCGCACGGTCCGCTGACGCGTTCCCCGTCGCCGCACGACCACCCGTTGTCCCTACCACTCCCCCGCCGATTCGGAGAGAACTGCCATGGCCTTGGCCACCCGACCGCCCCGCGACCTCAATCACAACGGCACCATCGAGCCGTACGAGGACCCCGCACAACCCGTGGAGCGGCGGGTGGCAGACCTGCTCAACCGGATGACTCTGGAAGAGAAGGCGGGCCTGCTCTTCCAGACCATCCTCACCATGAACCCGGACGGCACCCTCGTGGAGAGCACGGACGTGCCCGGCGGCGCTCCCGCCGGCACGCTGATCTCCGGGCGGCTCATGAACCACTTCAACCTGATGGGCTCCGGCAGCCCGAGGGCCATGGCCGAGTGGCACAACCGCCTGCAGGAACTCGCCGCCGACACCCGGCTCGGCATCCCGGTCACCCTGGCCAGCGACCCCCGGCACTCCTTCACCGACAACCCGGCCACCGCCATGCGCTCCGGCCCGTTCTCGCAGTGGCCCGAGCCCCTCGGTCTCGCCGCGATCGGCGACCCGGAGCTGATCCGCGAGTACGCGGACACGGTGCGCCGCGAGTATCTCGCCGTCGGCATCCGGCTCGCTCTGCACCCGCAGATCGACCTCGCCACCGAGCCCCGCTGGGCGCGCAACAACGGCACCTTCGGAGCCGACGCGGACCTGACCTCGCGGCTCGTCGTCCCCTTCCTCGAAGGGCTGCGCGGCGGCGGCGGACTCGGCCCGCACAGCGTGTCCGCGATGGTCAAGCACTTCCCCGGCGGCGGCCCGCAGCGGGACGGCGAGGACCCGCACTTCACCTACGGCCGCGAGCAGGTCTACCCCGGTGGCTTCTTCGAATACCACCTGCGGCCGTTCCGCGCCGCCATCTCTGCCGGAGTCACGCAGATGATGCCGTACTACGGCATGCCCGTCGGTACCGAGTACGAGGAGGTCGGCTTCGGCTTCAACCGCGGCATCATCACCGGGCTGCTGCGCGAACGGCTCGGCTTCGACGGCATCGTCTGCACCGACTGGGCCCTGATCTACGACGCCCCTATCATGGGCCAGGTCTTCCCCGCCCGTGCCTGGGGCGTGGAACACCTCGACCCGATGGAGCGGGTGCTGAAGGTGCTCGACGCCGGCGCCGACCAGTTCGGCGGCGAGGCGTGCCCCGAACTCGTCGTCGAACTCGTCCGCTCCGGGCGCCTCGACGAGGCCCGCATCGACGTCTCCGTCGCGCGGCTGCTGCGCGAGAAGTTCCGCCTCGGCCTGTTCGAGAATCCCTTCGTCGACCCGGACATGGCCGAACAGACCGTCGGCGCCGCGGACTTCCGGGCCCAAGGCGCCGTCGCCCAGCGCCGCGCCCTCACTCTGCTGGTCAACCGGGACACGCTGCCGCTGCCCAGGCCCGTACGCCTGTACGCGCCGGGCATGGACATCGCCTCCATGCGCGTCGACGGCGTCATCCCTGTCGACGCCCCGGGCGAGGCCGACTACGCGGTACTGCGTCTGGACACGCCGTACGAGCCGCGCCCGGGCGCGACCTCCGTCTACGAGAGCGGCTTCCACCGGGGCAGGCTCGACTTCCCCTCGGAGCGGCTGAGGGAGATCCTCGCCCTGCTCGACGCCGTTCCCACCGTTGTCGTCATGCATCTGGAGCGCCCGGCCGTCATCCCCGAGATCGCCGAACGCTGCGCCGCCCTGCTCGGCGCGTTCGGCGCGAGCGACGACGCCGTACTCGACGTACTTGTCGGTCGCACGGCTCCCGAGGGCAGGCTGCCCTTCCAACTGCCACGCACCATGGCAGAGGTGACGTCCGGCCGGCCGGACGTGCCGCACGAGAGCGTCGACCCGTTGTTCGGCTTCGGCCACGGGCTGCGATACGGGACCGGGCACAAGGGCTGACACGGCCCGCTGGGAGAGCGGCCGGCAAGGCACCGCACCACCGGCGGCGTGCGCCGTCCCCGGACCGAACGGCCCGGGGACACACGCATTCCCTGGGATCGGTCACCCGCCCCACGGACGCTCGCTTTCGAGGCGCGGGCCCCGGGCGAACCACTTGGTGTGGCCAGGAGGCGAATGGCGCTGGAGTGGCGCCAGACGGGTTCGTCGGCCAACAGCCCGGGGGCGCGGGGGGTGACCGCGGCGGCGAGGCAACTGACGACGACGCCTCCGAGGCGGGTGTCGGTCCCGACCCATTCCATTTCCATGATGGCGGTCAGGGAGCCGGTACCGACAGCGATAGGGGGCGTCAGGGAGGCCCCCGCAAGCCCGGCTCCGCAGTAGTGAGCACCGTGTACCGGGCCACGGCCTTGGCTCGCGGCACCCAGGAATCGGCGGGCGGAGACGTACGTAGGAGTGGGGTGTCGCGAGGGCTGGGGTGACGTGTGGGACTACTAGGTGCAGTCGGCTTTGACAAGACCTGGCGCAGACCATGCTCGCGGGCGAAGGAGCCGGCGATGCGGCAGGGCCCGTCGCCGCCGCACGCTGGAGCATAGTCCCTGGGCAGGTCGGCGGCCGTCGGGAACGGGCTGCGCCGACGGCGGGCCTGCGCCACTGGACGCGGGCATCTCCGCCTCGCTCGTAGGTGACCTGACGGATCGTTGTGAGCCTTGAGTCTTCGGCAGCCTGCTTTTGCGGTTTCCTCTTACGGACGTGCCAGTGACGGCCCGCCGCAGAGTGTGGCCGGAACGTTGCGGAGTTGATCGTCAACCCCGGCATGCGTAAACACCTGCTCGCTCAGGGCTACTGCGGCGTCCAGGTCTCCGGCCACGAGAGCCAGGTGCGCCCGGGCTAGTGACAGTCCGGGGTGGTAGACCACCGGACCGAAGGGGCCGGTATTCGGATCCTCTGAACGGTCAAGAATTTTTCTTACCCGGTCGAATTCCCCTCTTCTCGTCAGCATGAAAGCCAACCACATTCTGGTACGCAGTTCACAGGCGCATGAAGTGTCAGCCGGTGCAATCGAGAGGGCTAGTTCAGCGGTATGCAGACTACGGTCGGACCATCCATTCAGCCAGAGAGTCATCGCCTGATCGATGAGTCGGCATTTTCCGCACGATGCCGAACCAGGCGATTCGTATGCAGAACTTTTCAGAAATGTTCTCTTCACCATTGAGAATCCTGGAGTACAGAGAGGGGTTATGATGGTCCGCCTCAGCCCGGGCTGCTCCATTGCATGCCACACGCCATGAGTACCGTTATTTACGGCGAGCTTCTTGACGTCGCTCTGGATGAGGCGTGTCTTTGCCAGGATGTCGCTGGCGATCACGGACAGTTGAAGGAGCTGACCTTGGACTCAGGAGTCGGTCTACTTGCTGAGCACCGGCAAGCGGGCGAGACCGGGGCCGACTGGCGACCCGGGCCAGCTTCAGAGGAACGGGAGGCTCCCATCGGCCGCACTGCTGACATGAGAGCGGTGATGGTTGTTGCGGAAGCAAAGGCATGGGGTTCGCTCTCGCTCGCCTTTCCGATCCCCCGAAGGACCACAAAACCTTCATCATCTGTACAGCACCGCATCAAGTGGGCCTACCTACATCAACCTCACTCTCTGCGCTCGTGGCGCACTCAAACGCCAAGTTTGCGTACGGCGTGGACGAGAGGGTGTTCAAGTCTTGCATGCAAGATGATCTTGAACACCCTCTGCCCGACTGATGGAGAACCGGCTACGGAGACGTGGTGATACTCAGGCCGCTGAAGTTGGCCGTGCCCGAGCTCTTGTTGTCATGGGAGGTGTGGAAGACACCCACGTCCTCGCTCGCGTTCGCCCCGGACAGGTTCACCGCCGAGCCGACCCGGGTGAAGGTGGTGCCGTCGGTGGAGTAGTAGCCGCTGACCTGGCTGCCCGTGCGGGTGAGCCGCACCCAGACCGGTGCCTTGACGTCCGTGGTCTTCGCCTCGGTGTCGAGGTATCCGTCGCCGTTGGAGTCGTACTCGAGAACGACGCCGTTGCCCGGCGTCACGGCCATGACCGCGTACCCCGCTGAACTGCCTGCGGCCGTCATGTCGTTACGCACCATGATCCCGGCCTTCGCCCAGGAGTTGGCGTCGTCCAACTGATCCACCTTGACGGTCACGGTGGTGCCGCTGGCGAACGCTTGGCGCTGGTAGACGGCCCCGTACTCGTCGTCGTGCTGTCCGCCGGCACCCCAGACGTCGGCTCCGGCGCCGGTGATCGCGATCTGGTTCTGGTGCTGGTTGAGGAGGGCCGGGATGCTCGCGTATCCGGCGAACGGGGGCGTGGTGATGCTCAGGCCGCTGAAGGTGGCCGTGCCCGGGACGTTGACGTCGTGGGAGGTGTGGAAGACGCCCGCGTCCTGGGTCGCGTTGGCCCCGGACAGGTTCACGGCGGAGCCGACCTGGGTGAAGGTGGTGCCGTTGGTGGAGTAGGACCCGCTGACCTGGCTGCCCGTGCGGGTGAGCCGCAGCCAGACCGGCGCCTTGACGTCCGCGGTCTGCGCGTTGGTGTCGAGGTATCCGTCGCCGTCGGAGTCGGACCCGAGAACGACACCGTTGCCCGGCGTCACGGCCATGACCGCGTACCCCGCTGAACTGCCGGCACCGTCGATGCTGTTACGCACCATGATGCCCGCTTTCGCCCAGGGGTTGGTGTTGTCCAACTGGTTCACCTTGACGGTCACGGTGGTGCCGTTGGTGAACGCCTGGCGCTGGTAGATGGCCCCGTACTGGTCGTCGTGCTGTCCGCCGGCACCCCAGACATCGGCCCCGGCACCGCTGATCGCGAACTGGCCGTTCGCCTGGCTGAAGGTGGCCGGCGAGTTCACCGCGAAGGTGGAGTAGGGAGCGGTCACCGCATACTTGAGGTACTGGTACGCGGGTTCCAGACCGGCCGCGTTCATGACCGTCTGGGCGCCTGACGGCCAGTCACCGTTTGTGACGATCTGCGTGCCTCTGACCACGTTGCCACGATTGCCGTCAGTGATGTCACCGTCCGCCGTGGCCCAGTTGTCGGTCAGGGTGAAGTTGCCGTCGCCGGCGATGTTCTGGTGGGCGTAGGCGCCCACCCGGTCGAAGACGTTGTTGGTGGCGGACAGGTATCGCGATCCCTCGTCGAAATACATGCCGAAATAGATGCCGCCGTTGCCGCCGACGGCGCAGTAGTTCCGGTCGATCGCACTGGAGGGGTTCGCCGACAGGGTGTAGATGCAGCCGGCGTCGTTCATCGACTCCAGGAAGTCGTGCACGTAGTTGGCGACGACCTTGTTCCCCGTGGCTGTCGTCGGAGTGTTGAAGATCGGCTGGTAGTTGTACAGGCCGCGGCGCTGGTACTCCGGGCTTCCGCCCGGGTCGTTGACTCCCCATCCGTAGCCGATGCTGATGCCGCCGTAGGGGAGGTTGTACGCCTCGTTGTGGCTGATCTCCGAGTTGGTGGTGTAGGTGGCGAGAATCGCGTGGTTGTCGCGGTAGTCGATGCCGACGTCGTGGATGAGGTTGTCCCTGATGGTGATGTTCTTGTTCGTCATCCGGGCGTCACTGGGGTGGTGCGCGTCTTGCCGGAGTCCGCCGACGATGAGGGCGCCCGCTGCGATCTGGTTGAAGTCCGAGCCGACGACGGTGATGTCGCTGGCCCCCAGGCCGACGCCTGAGGTGTTCGCATTGGCGTCCTGGCCGATGCCGATGCCGTACTGGCCGATGCCGGTGAACTTGTCGGCGCTGAACGTCACGTGGTTGGCGGCGGACACCTGTACGGCCGCAGGCATCTGCAGCCAGTTCGGCCGGGTCGCCTCGAACAGGCTGCATCCCGCGCTGCAGGAGGTGAAGGCGTCCGAGGGCCTGTTCCAGTTGCCTTGGATGTACCCGCCGGTCTGCTGGTCGGCAAAGCCCTCGTTGCTGCTCGGGTGCAGCCAGCTCGTGTGGGAGAACTGCACACCGGTGAAGGACAGGTCGTGTGCCGGCGCATCGTAGGTGCCGCCGACGCTGATGAGCGACTCCAGTCGCGGCAGCTCCACGTCAGCAGTGGTGATGTCCTGCCCCGCCAGCGGCTTGTAGTAGAGGTAGCCGGTGGCGGTGTTCAGATACCACTCCCCTGCGGAGTCGAGGAACTCGTAGGCGTTCTCCAGGTACACCGGTCCCTGGCGGAACGGGTTCTGGACGACGTCCCAGCCCCAGGTGTTGTTGTCCCAGGCGGGCTGCTTCATGGTGAACGTGTTGTTGCTGATGCTCTGGACCGGCATGTAGCGGTCGGTCCAGCTGTTGACCGTCTCGAGCTCCACCCGGCTCTGATTGGCCAACGAGTTCAGGTAGCTCAACGTGGAATTGGTGAAGGTGAACCCGGTCGGGTTGAACGTCAGGTCGGAGCGGTTGACCTGAGTGCGCGCCCGGGTGGCGAGCAGGCCGTCGACGTAGAGCTGGCGGGTGTCGAAGCCTGTGCCGACGTTGGCGCGCCAGATGTTCTTGCTCGCGTCGAACTGCGACCAGCCGGTTATCTTCTGTGCCCCCGAGATGACCGGGTTCGCGCCGGGGGCAGCCTTCCACACCACCGTATGGCCGTTGTTGCCCGAGTCGGCGGCGGTGAAGGAGAGCGGGGCGGAGAGGCGGTAAGTGCCGTCCGCCAGTTGCACGACGATGTCGCCGGTCATGCCGGAGTTGACCGCACGCACATTTGCTTTGGCCTGGGTGATCGAACACGGCTGGCTCACGGAGCAGGCGGTGCCGGTGCCGTTCGGTGCCGCGTACAGCGTCGTCATGGTCGCCGCCTGCGCTGTTGCGGCGGAGGCGACGGCGGAGAGCAGAGCGCCGACGAGCGCCGTCGCCGCAGTCGCGGCGCGTATCCGGGGGCGGCGGGGTGGGGTCGTTCTTCGGAGTGACAGCAAGACGGCTCCTTCGGTGATGCGCACCGTGCCTGGCCCATCCCGGTCGCGATCTGGCGGGAAGTCGGCCACGTTTCACCGGCGTTTCGCCGGGGCGGGAGGAACTTCATCATACGAATGACGTAAGACGCAAGATGTATGCTGTGCTATTTACTGATCGCAAGGAGCCGCACGTGCCCCGTACCCCGGCCGACCGTCAACGACCAACGCCTGCGCCCTCGGAGGGATCTCTGGGAGCCGTTCCCCGGCGGCCGACCGGCCGCCTCAGCGACACCGTGGTCACCTATCTCGTCGACCGGATCGTGGGCGGGACCTATCCGCCGCACTCCGCGCTGCCCATCGAGCCGGTGCTGTGCGAGGAGTTCGCCGTCAGCCGCACCGTCGTGCGCGAGTCGGTGAAAGTACTCGAAGAAAAAGGCCTCGTCAGGGCCGCACCCGGGCGCGGTACACGGGTACGTGAGCAACAGGACTGGAATCTGCTGGACCCTGTCGTTCTGGAGGCCCGGCTCCGCCACGACCGGACGCTGACGACCCTCGACCAGCTGGTCAGTGTGCGGATCGCCCTGGAGGCCGAGATGGCCGCCGACGCGGCCGGCCGCATCACCGACCTCGAAGTCTCCGAACTGGAGGAGCAGGCCGCCGCTTTGCGGGAGGCACTGGACGACCCGGTGCGCTACGCCGAGGAAGACGCCGCCTTCCACGAGATCATCATGAGGGCTTCCGGGAACCTCCTGGGGCAAGCGATCATCCGCAGCATTCACGGCAAGGCTCGCCTGTCACGCCTCTACCACGGTCACTCGACCCGCGAAGGTTTGACCGTGTCACTGGCCGAGCACGAGGCGATGCTGGAGCTGCTCCGCCAACGTGACGCCGCGGGAGCCGCCCGGGCGATGCGCGAGCACATCGCGCGGGCGTGGGCGAGCCGCCGACCGACCCCGCAGCCGTGACGTCGCCGACGGGCCCCACGTCCGCCGGAACTGACAGGTTGACATCCGTTCATGCCGCCGGCCGATCGCCACAGGGCGGCGTCAATCCGCGCGCGAGCGCGGCGACTGAAAGCATGGGCGGCGGCCGTTCTCTCGGGCTTCGTTACTCAACATCTCGAAGCGGGGAGAACGGCCGCGTTGGGTGCCCGCGGATCTCGTGGATCTCAGCCAGTCGAGTGACCAACGAGTCAAACGTCAAGCTGAGTAACCGAGTTGGGGGCACTGGGTGAAGCAGGGCGACCGCGTCGTGGGAGCCGTGGAGCCGCAAGGGGGCCTAGCAGACCTTCGACCACCCATTCCTAGGCACCGTCGAAGACTGGTGTTCCAGCATCTGGCGGGTGTCCATCCGTCCTCGCCCGGCTAGGCCACCATCCGCTTCGCACCGGTGATCCCGGTCGGTCTCGACCACGCGTCGGCGAGTGTGACGACGCCGCGGGGCAGTGTCGCGTCGAGTCGGCGGCGGGATGACCGGACGGTCAGCGCACGATCGCCTTCACGAAGAAGTCGAGCGAGCGGTCGACCTCGCCGAGGGACGGCCCCCGGGTCAGGAGCCCGTGCGTCATGCCCGGCGAGAAGCCCGGCTGGAACCTCTCGCTCCGGTTCAGACCCCCTACGTGTTCCGCTCGTGAGGCCCCTTGCCGCCCGTGCGCTCGACGCCGGACCCCTGACCCCTCCCTGATCGTCAGCCCACACCGCCGATAGCGACAGAGATGCTTGAGGCAACAATATTTGCGAAGTCAGAGATCGATGGTTACTGTGTCAATATCTGCCGCGACAACAATCGGGAGCTACTGCCATGCGCATCGCAATCATCGGGGCCGGTAGCGTCGGCTCCGCCCTGAGTCGGGCCGCCACCGCCGCGGGCCACAGCGTGACCCTTTCCGCCACCAGCCCGGACAAGGCATCACAGGTTGCCGCAGCAACCGGTGCCCGCCCCGCCGAAAGCAACACTGCCGCCGTCACCGATGCCGAGCTCGTCGTCCTCGCCGTCCCCAGCAGCGCGCTCAAGGTGGTGGCCAAGGAACTCACCCCGGTTCTGTCGGGCAAGGTCGTCGTCGATGCCACCAACCCCCTCAACGCCACTTTCACGGATCTCGAATTCGGCCAGACCGTGGCTGCCGCACAGGCGCTCCAGGCCAGCCTGCCGGGGGTGCCGGTGGTCAAGGCCTTCAACACCATCTTCGCGGGGCGCCTCAACTCCCCCACGGAAGGCGACGTTCGCCTCAACGCCTTCTACGCCGGCGATGACGCCACCGCCAAGCAGAGCGTCGCCGAGGTCCTGTCCTCCCTCGGCTTCCGCCCCGTCGACGTCGGCGGGCTGCGCATGGCCAGGGCTCTCGAAGAGATGGCCTTCCTCAACATCTCGCTCAACGCCGCAAACAACTGGCCCTGGCAGAGCGGCTGGGCACTCCTCGGCCCCACCGGCTGAAGACCGGCGGTTGCCACGTTCCGCTCACCACGGGCCCTTCGGCTGAGGGACATCCACCCCACAGCCGCCAACCACGTCCGTGCGGTCGGCGCGCGGAATCACGACATCACGAATCAAGGAGCGACCATGGATCGCCGTTCCGTACTCACCGGCGGAGCCGCCGCGCTCGGCGCGCTCGCCATCACCGCGGTCTCCAACGGCACCAGCCTGGCACAGGCCGCGCAGCCCTATCCGGGTCTGCTCCCGGACCCGGCCACGACTCCGGTGCCGAACCCGCCGTTCCCGCACAACCTGACGCACACCGAGCGCAAGCACCTGGAAACCTTCGACGAGCTGGACTTTCAGGTCTTCACCCACGCCGACTGGGCGCGCCTGGGCGAGAGCCACGCTCAGAACATCCGCGTGCACTGGCCCGACGGGCACTACACCGACGGCATCGACAAGCACATCGAGGACCTGTCCGCGATGTTCGTGTGGGCTCCCGACACCCGCATCGAATCCCACCCCCTGCGCGTGGCCAAGAACGAGCTCACCGCTGTCACCGGCGTCATGAAGGGCACCTTCACCCGCCCCATGCCGGACGGCAAGGGCGGCTTCATCCAGCCGACCGGCAAGAAGTATGCGATCAGCATGGTCACGGTAGGCATATGGAACCGGAGGGGCACGATGGACGAGGAGTTCCTGTTCTGGGACAACCAGACCTTCTATCAGCAGATCGGTCTCGCCTGACGTCGCAACGTCGTTGAAGACGGCAGCGTTGAACGGCGCTTGAGCACCATGGTGTTGCCCGTGGCGAGCGCGGGGGCGGGCTTCATCATGGTCAGTACGACCGGCATGTTTCCACGGCACGATCGCGGCCGCGACGCCACGCGGACCGCGCTCGACACTGATGAAGCCCGCTTCGCCGTCGTGCTGGGCCGGCGTGAAGAAGCCGTCCACCGGGCCCGGTGTGCTGGAGCACACCAGGCCCGATGCGAAGTCGGTCTGAGCCTCCCACAACACGCCGCCGTGCTCGCGGGCCAGCAGTGGGGCGAGCTCGCGACAACTATCGTGTGGGGGTCGTCGGCGAGGTGGTCCGGGACGTCCGGCGCGGTGAAGTCGACGCCGTCCGCCTCCGTTCGCACCGGCGGCCCTCCCCCTCCTGCTGCAGTGCATTGCGCAGATCCTGCCGCAGGGTGTCCTCAACGTCGTGCAGGGCAACGCCGATGTCGGACAGGTCCTGGTGTCTTATCCGCTGGGGCGCAAGATCGGCTATCAAGAACATGACCCTCGAACTCGGCGGCAACGATCCGGCCATCGTCCTCGACGACGCCGACATCAACGCGACCCTCGATCGCATGTTCAGCGGTGTGTTCACCCGCACTGGGCAGATCTGCTTCGCGGTCAAGCGCACTACGTGCCGCGCTCCCGCCTCGACACCTTCCCCAACGCCTTCTGCGCGCGTGGCGGAGTCCGCGGTCGGCCACGGCCTGGACCAGAAGGCCAGGTGCGGACCGCTCAACAACAGGGCGCAGTTCGACAAGGTCACCGTCCTCATCGAGGCCACGAAGAACTCCGGCGCGCAGGTCGTCGAGTTCGGCAGCAGGCTGGAGTCCTGCGGCAACGGCTACTACATGCAGCCCATGTAGTCCGGGACGCCGATCAGGGCGCGGCCATCACCAGCGGCGAGCAGTTCGGACCAATCGCGCCTCTCATCCCCTACGACGAGGACCCGGTCGTGCGCTGAACCAACGACTCCGAGTACGGCCTGGGCTCGTCGGTGCGGACCACCGACTTCGAGCCAGGTCTGGCGATGGCTCGTTGCATCGAAGCCGGCAGCACGTTCATGAACACACACTCCTTGGAGTCGCTCGACCTGCGCATGCCCTTCGGAGGCTGAAGCGGAAAGGTAACGGCGCGGAGGTCGGCGAGCTGGGAATAAAGGAGTGCGTCGAAGAACACGCCATCCGGGTGCTCAAGTAGCCGCACAGAAGGGAGGAGGGATCCCCGGAGTCGATACCGGCCGGGCGATCCCCCCTCCTGGTGATGCGTGGTTCTCGATGTGGGTGGTGCTCAGCTCATCCCGCGGCCCGGCCGGTGTTCCCGGTCGCCCACGCATGGCTCGTGGTGACGATCGCGGTCACCACGTCGAGTTCCGCCTCGTCACGAGGGCCGTACACAAGCACCATGCCCGGAGCGAGCTGGATTCCGGCAAGCGGGTGAGCCACGGCCCAGCCCTGCTCTACCGCCTCGGCTGCCAGGTGCACCGGCAGTGCCACGTGCAGCGAACCGTCACCTTCGGGGTGCAGGTGGGCGAACTCCCCCGCCTCCGGTACGAGGAACGCCTCGGCCGGGCCGGCCGGCGTTCCCGCCAACACGAATCCGCGTGCGCCCGGAACGGAGATGGCGGACTCGCTGCTGTGCACCCCTGGAAGTGAGCTCAGCCGGGCGAACAGCTTCTCCTGCAGCTCCGCCAGCGCGTTGTCGCTGAGTTGCTGCTGCGGAATCCTCGTGCTGACCTCGGGTCGCGGGCCGGGGCGATGCGGAAGACCGTCGGGCAACTCCTCCCACTGCGCCGGCTCCGCAGCGGCGTTCCCCTGCCGGGCCAGGAACTCGGCACGCGCGGAGAGCCAGCCCGCCAGGACCGCGAGCGCCTGCGGGGCGATGCCATGGCCCACCGGATCGCGCCGAGCGACCGCGGGAGACCCCGAGTCCACGGTCAGATAACGCCAGGTCTTGTTGAGCAGGTCACGTGGAATGACCTGGTCGTACTCACCCTGCGCGACGAACACGGGCACACCGGCCAACCTCGCGGGGTTGGTCGGCACGCCCGCGTCGAACGGCAGCGTGCCGTAGAGGATCGCCGCACCGGCGAACCGTCCCGGATCGTCGAGCAGCAAACCGCCCGCGAAGGCCGCCCCGCCGCTGAAGCCGACGAGGAACACCGGACGACCGGATGGTGCCACCTCGTCGAGCCAGTCACGGAACCAGTCCATCGAGGCGCGCAATGACTCAGCGACCGGCCGTCCTATGCCGTGGTTGGCGAACCAGGCGTACCCGCCATGCTCGGCGATGGGCGCACGAATCGCCGCATAGGCCAGCTCCGACGGCAGGGCCTCGGACAGCCCGATGATCTCGCTCTCATGCGAACCCCGGCCATGCAACAACACGACCAGCGGCGCCTCCGCGTCTCCCCGGGTCATCACCACCGGTGCACCGAACGTGGTCACGACGCACTTCCCACAGCGGACACGTGCACGGCAAACACCTCTAAATAGTTGTTGAAGCAGATATTGACAAGATAGCCATCGATGCCTGACGGTGCAACTATTTCGGTCTACAATCTCTTCATGTCTTCCTCGCACCCGATCGACGACCGCCTGATCACCACGTTCGGACGGCTTTTGGAGGCGTCCACCAGACTCGAACAACGCCTCGGAGCGGCCATGGAGGCGGAGACCGGGCTGCCGCACGTCTGGTTCGAAGTGCTGATCCGGCTCGCCCGTTCCGAGGGAGGCCAGCTGACCATGAGTGCCCTGGCGAACCAGGTCGTGTTCACGACCAGTGGCATCACCCGGCTGATCGACCGGATGCAGGCTGCCGGATACGTCGAGCGCCGCCCCCAGCCCACAGACCGCCGCGTCTCCTACGCAGCCATCACCGGCGCCGGCCGTGACATCCTCGACCAGGCGGCCGTCGCACATGCACGCAATCTGCGGGGCGTCTTCTCCGACTTCGACGAGGCCGATCTCGCCACGCTGGACGCCTTGCTGGACCGCTTGCGCAAGGCGGCGTCGGGCAACGTGACCCTCTAGCGTTCGAGGGCCGGGCCGCGACCAGGATGCAGAGGCCCGTGGCGACGGCGGGCAGACAGCAGGGCCTCGCACCGCACTCGCGGACCCGGGCCGACTCGGGCAGGGGCCGATGACCTGCCACGAGATGGCCGCCTTGTTCGGTATGGACGCGGTTCCGGCGCGGGTGGAGGCGCTGAGGCCGAAGGCGAAACGCCTGGTCGCGCGCGGCTGGCTGGCCGAGTCGGCACCGGGCCGCTTCACGCTCGCCTGCGGTGTGAGCGGGCCAGGCGGCGGGTCATGAGCAGGGTCATCGACCAGTAGATCATCGCCTCGGCGCTGGTGGTGCGCCGCTCGAAGTCGCGCACCAAGCGGCTTCACATCAGGTGGCCGAAGAGACGCTCGACGATCCACCGCTTGGGCAGCACCACGAAGCCGCGCATGTCAGTACGTCGACGAGTTGGACCTGAGAGCCGAGGAACGGGCCTGGTCAGAACATGGTGTTGTCGTTCTTGGAGGTGGCCGAGATGACCCGGAGGACGTCCCAGTGCTCGACGATCTTTCCGGCGGCGTCGAAGCGGAAGATGTCAATGCCGGCGTATTCCTCGTCGGGCCAGGTCTGGTGGCAGTGGAGGATGACGTGGTCGCCCTCGGCGAAGGCGCGTTTGTACTCGACGTGTTTGCCGGGGTATTCGGCGGCCATGCGCTCGAAGTAGTCGATGAATGCCTGTTTGCCGTCGCCGACGTGCGGGTTGTGCTGGATGTAGGTGTCGCCGACGAAGCGATCGACGGCCTCGGCGGGGCGGCAGTCGTTGAACATCAGGTCGTAGAACGCCTTGGCCGTGGCCTTGTTCTTCTCCGGATCGCTCATGAGGTCACCGTAGGACCGGCCGGGGCCTGCGGCGCGGTGAGTGCGTCGAGCAGGTGATCGGCGCCGGCGGCGACTGGCAGAGCCCGTCCCATCAGGTCGGAGGGGATGTCTGGGTGAGTGGGATTGACCCGGACGAGGCGGGCGTTGGGGAGGTGACGGGTGAGATGCTCGCCGGGGGCGCGGATGACGGTGGGGGTGTTGAATCCGGCGCCGAACTCCAGTATCAGCAACCGGGTGTCGGTGCCGGCCTCGCCCAGCCACTGCTGGAGGTGGTGGCCCGCGGGGAGGTAGGGGTCGTCGATGAACTCGGGGCCGATCCGCACATTGATCTCGACGTCCTCGCCGCAGTTCGGGCAGTGGGGCAGCACGGCCGGATCGGTCACTGCGCCGGTGGCCGGGTCGTACGCCGCGAGCAGGTCCCTCACGAGGGGCCGACTGTCCCAGGTGGTGCGGGTGCAGGGGACGGTGCACTGGTAGCGGCCGTAGTTGCCTTGCGGGGTGAAGATCCGCTCGGGGGCGAAGCCGTTGCGGGCGAACAGGGCGTCGACGTTGGAGGTCATCACCCAGTGGTCCTTGTCCCCGATCAGCTCGCGCAGCTTTCGGTAGAGGGGGTTGGGGTGGGGTGAGTAGCGGATGTCGTCGATGTGGACGGCCCAGTAGCCCCACCAGAGGGCGGGTGGCAGCTGGACGCCGACGATGTAGCGCGAGCGCAGACCCATCCCGTACAGGGCGGGGAAGAGCTCCTTCAGCCGTACGGTGTCGCCGTAGTCGTATCCGGCGGCGGCGCTCAGCCCGGCACCGGCCGTGACCAGGACACGGTCGGCCGACTTGAGCCAGTCGCGTACGGTCTCGGCGGCGGCGTCCGGGTCGGTTACGGGGACGTGTGGGGTGGGCGTGGCGCTCATCGGGGCCGGGTTCCTTCGGTCAGGGCCTGCATGTAGGTGGCGTGGTCGTCGTCCGCGAACACGTTGAAGATGACGCGGTCGACGATGCCGGGGTGGGTGTCGAGCCAGTCGGCGACGGTGTCCAGGGCGATCCGGGCGGCGGGTTGCTTCGGGAAGCCGAAGACCCCGGTGCTGATCGAGCAGAACGCCACCGTGCGGATGTTCCCGGCCTCGGCGGCCAGGTCCAGGCAGGCCCGGTACGAGGACGCCAGCGCCCTTTCGTGGTCGGTCTGGAGGGGGCCGTGCACGATGGGGCCGACGGTGTGCAGGACGTAGCGGGCGGGCAGCCGGTGACCTGCTGTGATCTTGGCGGCGCCGGTGGGTTCCGGATGTCCCTGGAGTTCCATGATCGTGTGGCAGTCGTCGCGCAGGGCGGGGCCTGCGGCGCTGTGGATGGCGTTGTCGATGCACGGGTGCATCGGGACGAAGCAGCCGAGCATCGCGCTGTTGGCGGCATTCACGATCGCGTCGGCGGCGAGGGTGGTGATGTCGCCCTGCCACAGCACGGTACGGTCCGGCGCCCGGTAACCGGTGTGCGGAAAGGCATCGGCGATCAGGGGCAGGCGGGCCGGGTCGCTCATCGTACGGGCGAGACGTTCGCCGCCCAGCAACGCGTCCAGGGCCTCGACAGCCCGCTCGGGCAGGGGGCCCGGGGCGCGGACAGTCAGCACGGTGCGCAGCAGAAACCGGGCACGGGCGTCGTCGGCCGACGCGATGTCCGCGGCGGACAGGCCGAGGCGACGGGTCGCCGGGTCGTCGGCGAGCAGACTCAGGGTCTGGCGCGTCAGGGTGGGCAGTTCCCCGGGGGAGGCGGGCGGGGCGAGCGGCCGGGAGGGGCCGTGCAGGGCGATCGCATCCCGGTAGGCGGGAAGGGACAGGGCGGAAGGCTCGGACATCGCAGGGATCAGCCGATCTGGACCGAGAGCATGGAGATCGATCCGCCGCCGTCGTAGCCGTCGACAGGGAAGGCGACCGGCTCGGCGACGCCTTCGTCGTGGCGGCACTGGGCGATCACGTAGAGGAACGGCAGATAGTGCTCGGGGGTGGGGACGGACAGCTGTCCGTCCTGGCCGCACTCCTCGTAGTCGATCAGTTCGTCGACGCGTCCGGCGGGGACGGCCTCGCGGATGCGCTGGTTGAAGCGGACACCCCAGTCGAAGAGTTCGTCGCGGGTCAGGCCCCAGGCATAGGTGTGCAGGTTGTGGACCACGTTGCCCGAGCCGAGGATCAGCACACCCTCGTCACGCAGCGGGCGCAGGCGCTTGGCCAGGTCGTAGTGTGCGCGCGGGGTGAGGTTCTCGTCCACGGAGAGCTGGACGACGGGGATGTCGGCCTCGGGGTACATGTGGACCAGGAGCGACCAGGTGCCGTGGTCCAGGCCCCAGCGCTCATCGGCAGCGACGGCCGGCTCGGTGCCGATCAGTTCGGTGACCCGACGGCACAGCTCCGCCGAGCCGGGGGCCGGATAGCGCATCTGGTACAGCTCGGGCGGGAAGCCGCCGAAGTCGTGGATGGTGCGTGGACGCTCGCCCGCAGTGACCCGGACGCCGGGAACGTACCAGTGGGCCGAGACCGCCAGGATCGCCCGGGGTCGCGGCATGGAGCGGGCCAGCTCCGCCCAGCCACGGGTCCAATCGTTGGACTCGATCGCGTTCATGGGGCTGCCATGGCCGACGAAGACGGCCGGCATGGTTATGGAGGCGGCGTTCACCAGGACTCCTCGGGTACGGGCCCGGCCCCGTGCACGGGCGTGGACGGGGCCGGGGTGGGATCAGAGCTCTTCGAGCGTGCCGGTGTGCAGTTCGCCCACCCGGCCGTTCTCGGTCTCATACGTCCAAAAGGCGTGGACGGTGTTGCTGTTCATGTTCATCGCGTGGGTGACGGTCATACCGGACTTCTCCGTCCAGCCGACCAGGAACACCCCGGGGACGATCTCGGCAGCGTGCAGGTCGACGTCTTCCGAAGCGCCCTTCATCGACCCGGCCACCGCCTCCCAGTGCAGCTTGGTGCCGTCAGCGGCATAGGTGTTGTGGAAGACGATGCCGTTGTCCACGGTGAACCGGAACGTCTTCCCGGCGTAGGTGTAGGTCGCGGTGCCGTCGGCGACCCGGAACAGGTCCCAGTACGCCACCGGTACACCGAACTCGCCCTCGGACTGGAGCAGCACCAGGTCGCCCTCGGCGACCACCTTGTGCACGGTCTTGTAGACGAGGTTCTTGCCCTGCTCGGCCCACTTGGCCGCGGCGGCGCCGAAGCCGTCCAAGCCATCGGCGGCCTCCGGGTTGTGCTGGAGGTAGGTCTCGGTGGAGATGTAGTCGGTCAGCACCGAGTAGTCGGCGCCCTTGAGGACCTTCTCGGCGAACTCCACTACCAGAGCGCGGTTGGCCTCCGTCTTGCCCAGGTCACGCGGCTCGCTCTGGCCGTCGGTCTGGGAACGGCCCGACGCGGTCGGGGAGACCACCGGGGTCAGGGCGTCCCAGTGCTCGGCCAGCTTGCCGTCGGCGTCCACGCGGAACAGATCGAAGGCGACCAGCGGGTCCGGACCGAAACCGTGGTACATGCCGTGCAGAGCCACCAGGTCACCGTCGGCGATCACCCGGGCGCCCTCGTAGCGGAAGCCCTCGGGCAGTGCGGCCACCAGCCCGCGCAGAGCCTCGGGGCCGTCGGCGGCCAGGGTGCTGTGCTGGGTGTAGTCGGCGGCGACCCAGCGGTCCACCGCGCTCGGGTCCTTGTCCCCGAACAGTCCCCCCGCAGCCTTCAGGACGATTTCCTTGCTGCTCACGGCAATGCTCCGTTCTGGTTTGCCAGATTCCTCCGGTTCCACCCGTGTGGACCGGCCTGTACTTCACTCTGCGTGAGCCAGACCGCAGAATCACGATGCATCTTGGATCTACCATGGTCGAAATGGGACAGACTTCTGGGAAAGACTTCAGTGGTTGATGCGATTGAGCAGCGGTGCTTCCGGAACCCCTCCCGCCCCGGTCTGCGCATGGAGGTTCTCTCCTATGCGCAACTGCGCCGCCGTGTCCCCCAGCCCGGCTTCACCCGCCTGCACGCCCTGGACTTCCATCACCTCACCCTGATCGACCGCGGCGAATCCACCACCACCATCGACTTCGTCGATCACCCCTGCCAACCCGGCACCCTCCTCCACGTCCGCCCCGGCCAGGTCCAGCGCCTGCCCCACACCGCCGACGGCGAGCCCGGCGACCACGACGGCACCCTGATCCTGTTCACACCCGACTTCCCCGCCCGGCAGCCCGCCACCACGCCCCTCACCGATGCCCCCTTCGGCCGCGTCCACTGGCAACTCACCCCCGCCGACCACACCCTCTTCCGCCGCGCCCTGGCCGACCTCACCGACGCCTACACCCTGCCGCCCGACCACGCCCCCGACACCGTCCGCGAGCTCCTGCGCCACCAGCTCACCGCCATCCTGCTGCGCGTCGCCCTACTTCCCGCCGCCGACAACAGCCCTGGCGGCGGGCGGGAGGGCCCGGTCGCCGAGAACGAGCCCTACCGGCTCTTCCGCCACGAACTGGAGCGCTCCTTCGCCGTGCGCCACCAGGCCCAGGACTACGCCACCGGCCTCGGCTACTCCCTCAAAACCCTCAACCGGGCCTGCACCCGTGCCACCGGCCGCAGCGCCAAGCAGCTCATCGACGACCGCATCGCCTTGGAGGCCAAGCGCCTCCTGGCCCATACCGGCCTTCCGGTCGCCGCTATCAGCCATCGCCTCGGTTTCACCGAACCCACCAACTTCAGCAAGTTCTTCACCCGAGCCTCCGGACAGACTCCGGGAGCGTTCCGGGAGGCCCAGGCGATCTGAGGACTTCACCGCACGCTCACGCAGGGCCTCGACAGGCCGTCACGTGCTGTCGCTTCCCGACTATCGGGCTGCGGATAGGAGGAGAGTCACTGTCCGTGACTGGGAGTCCCCCGCACGCGGACCGCGCCGGCCTTGGCGTCGTTGATGTGGTCGGTCAGGTGCATTAGGGGTGAGACGGCCTCATGGGCATCGTGCCGATGAGCAGGGCGAGGAGGAGGTCGGTGAGGGAGATCCAGCCGGCGGTGAGTATCGGAACGCCGGCAGCGGCGACGATGATCAGGGTGGGCAGCGGCACGATGAACAGCCAGCGCAGCAGGCCCGAGGACCGGGTCGTGGCCATCCAGTCTCCGACAGCCTCGGTGAACTCCTCGACGGCGGTGGCGAAGCGCCCGAAGGACGCCCGACCGTCATCGAAGGCACGGACGACCGGCATGCCCTGGACGAACTCGACGACGGCCGCGTTCACGTTCTCGTTCGCCGCGTTGTAGCGCTCGCGCTGGGTGCCGTAGTCACGAGCCATGAGGGAGAAGCAGACGAACGCAACGGGGACGATGAGCAGGACGGCGAGCAGCATCCGCCACTGCACCACCCCGAGCGCCAGCAGCGCGACGACGGGCTGGGCGACGCCGGAGCCGAGGAACGGCAGGGCGTCGGCGACCACGTTGTGCAGGGACTTCACGTCGTCCTGGACGATCTTGTTGATGCGCCCGGCCCCGAGCCCCTGCACCTCGCCGAGCGGCATGTGCGCCAGGCTGTCGGCGAGGCGGCGGCGCAGGACGACCTCCAGCTCGTAACTCGCCTCGTGCGCCAGATGTCGGCGAGGCAGCGGGCGCCGAAGCCGCCGAGGAGTCCGGCGAGCGCGCCCACGGCCCAGCGGGTGACGACGGCACCGGACGGGTCGTCGGCGAGTAGTTCCCCAACGGCGTAGGCCACACACACCAGACCCACGACTTTGAGCACCCCGCTCAACAGGGCGAGTGCCGCTGCCCGTTGGAGCAGCCGCCGTACCCGGTCCGAGCTCTTGGCCAGATCCAGGACCGTGCTCAGGCCGCTCATGCGCTCACCTGCCGGGCGAGTGCGGTCTTGTCGACCTTGCCGAGGGCGGTGCGGGGGGGGGGAAGGACGGCAACACACAGACCTCGTCGGGGAATTTGTAGGCGGCCGGTCCGCGGGCGGTGAGATGGGTGGCGAGGTCGGTGCGCGTGGGCGGGGCGCCGCGCGGGATGACGCAAGCACAGGTCCTCTCCCCCAGCCGCTCGTCGGGCAGGCCGATCAAAGCGGCGTCGTGGACGGCCGGGTGGGCGAGCAGGTGGTTCTCGACCTCCTCAACCGGGACCTTCTCGCCGCCGCGGTTGATGACGTCCTTGGTACGACCCTCCACGACGAGGTGGCCGCTCGGCAGGCGGCGGACCAGGTCGCCGCTGCGGTAGAAGCCGTCCGCGGTGAAGGCCCGGGTGTTGTGCTCGTCGGCCTTGTAGTAGCCGCGCAGGGTGTACGGGCCGCGGACCACCAACTCGCCCACCTCGCCATCCGGCAGGTCGCGGTCGTCGGGTCCGACGGTGCGGCTCTCGTCGTCCGCGCAGAGGGGGCGGCCTGGGGTGAGCCGGAGTGGTCAGCTCAACGCGCAGAGCTTCACCGGGATCACGCACGTCAGCCGCCCGCGACTCTTCTCGAGGGCAGCTGTCGGCAGGCGGGGCGGGAGCTTCAGGCCCCGGCGGCCGTGACGACGGCGTCGGTGGCGAAGCCGAGGACGAGGCCCAGCAGGACGCACCAGGTGGTCAGGGTCTTCAGTGCGGCCTTGCGGGCAACGGCCAGCAGTTCGATGACCACGTAGAGGATCGACCCTGCGGCCAGACCCAGGAAGGCGATCGACACGGTGTCGTTGACGAGGTGCTGGCCGACCACGGTGCCGAGGAAGGTCGGACCGCCGCCGATCAGGCCGAGTAGGAGCAGCGTGGCCCATGAGGGGCGTTCGCCCTCGGCGGCCAGCGGGGCGACGATGCCGAACCCTTCGGTGGCGTTGTGCAGACCGAAGCCGATGATGAGGAGTACGGCGAGGGAGAGTTCGCCCTGTGCGGCGGAGTTGCCGATGGCCAGGCCCTCGGCGAAGTTGTGCAGGCCGATGCCGGTGGCGATCATCAGCGCGAGCGAGCCGGCCTGGCTGCGGACTCTGGGGGCCAGCTCGGCGGATGCGGCTGCACCGGGGCCGGCGGGCCGCGCAGCCGAGGCCGCACGGCGGGCGATCCAGCCGTCGTAGTACACCAGGCCCATCAGCCCGGCTCCGAGGCCCACGGCCAGGGTGAGGCCCCCGCAGGCCACGGTCCCCCAGTCGTGCTTGCCCAGCGCGCCATCGACCGGCTCCCAGGCGTGTGTCAGGACGTCCCAGACCAGGAAGATCAGGATGCCGATGGCGACGGCGTTCAGACCTGCGCGCAGCCGCGGGTTCGGGTTGCGCAGACGGCCGAGGGGCAGGCCGAGGTAAATGGTGAATCCTGCGATGGCGCCGAGCAGGACTACCTGGGAACCGGACATGAGGGGGACTCCAGTGGGATGAGCGGAGAAGTGCACCCTGAAACTAGATGAGGCTAGCCTTGCCTAATAGATCGCTGTGGGTCGATTTTGAGAAGGCTTGGCGAATTCGTTGCGCTCCGGCAAAGCGGGCCCCTCTGCTCTCATCCGGCGTGGCGGCGGAGCTTCGCGGCGATGCTCCGCCGCCGCGACACCAGTCGGCGCGGGCGCCAACCCTGGCCGCGCACGGCGGGCGAGATCAGCAGGACGGGCACGGACGGGAGACGTTGACGGGAGACGTTGAGCCGTAGCGTCGCCCTCATCGTCCTCGCCAACGCCGAAAGCCACGCCGACCTTGGCAGGGTCGTTGATGCCCTGGTCACCGCAAAGGAGTTCAAGGGAGGCGGCGATGAGTCCGGATCGTCTTCGAGGGCGCCAGAGCCCAGTGGCCCGGCGTCCTGTCCGACGCCGAGCACCGCGCACAGTGGGGGGCACCTGCGGCTATTGCGCAAAGACGTTCGAAGTCGAGGAGACCACCCGCGCCGCGCATGGCGAACTGCTCGGGTCTGCCCGGTCGGGTCTCACTACAGCCGGCAAGGGTCGTTCATGTCAGTCACGCTGCCCGCCGAGCAGCAGCGGCGCCACCGCGCGCGAACTCCTCGAATCGACGCGACACTCAGCGCCGAATGACGGATGGAGCCGGACGCCGAACCTCTGCGAGCGGAGGGCCCGCGTGTGTCGGCCCTCCGCCGTGCAGTGTGTACGAGATCGACCGGAGCCGAAGGACCGGCTCTCAGCGCCCGGCGGTGCTGCTGAACTTCGAGGTCGACCAGAAGTAGCCGAGCACCGCGAGGCCCACGCACCAGGCGACCGCGAGCCAGCCGTTGTGGCCGATCCCGGTCCCCAGGAGCAGGCCGCTTCGGATGCCCTTCCGGATAGCCCGCGACATCGACCTGGCCCATGGCAGCGGGCTTGCCGATGTTGACGACCATCAGCGGGATGTGGTCCTCGTCGAGGAACTCCTTCTGGATTGTCGCTTTGTTCATGGGAATCTCCAGGGGTGGAAGGTGAGAATGACTGGCTGCAGGACGCGTGTCGGAGACATCCGTGCGCGTCCCCACCAGCCCGGGCATCCCCTTGACCGGCCTCCTCGGCGTCCGATGCTGACCTTTTGCTGACGCCCGAGGGTGCTCGATACCCCTGACCTGGGAAGAACCGTAGATCGCGTGGTATGTGGGGAACTTCGTCGGACGCACCCAGGACGAAATCAAACAGGCCCGCGAGGACTGGATGAGCGGGTCGAGATTTGGGGAAGTGAAGGGGTATGACGGAGCACCCCTACCCGCCCCCGAACTGCCGCCGACGCCACTGAAACCACGGGGCCGAGTACGCTGAACTGGGCGTTTCAAGCCTGGCAAGCATCAGGCCGGGCGAGGCGGAACAGGCTCCGCCCGGTTGGCTCAGACTGCACGAGCAAAGCCCCTTCCCACCACCCGTTCCGCCCCACCTCGAAGTGCAGGTTTCGCCAGCCGTGGTCAGCTTCGGTCGGACTGATGCTGACCCACTGCTGACTTCACTGACGAGTAGTCGGGTCCTTGCCAGGGGCTCCTCCCGCATTACCCCGGCGCCCCGCACTGCCGCGCTTCCGAACTCGCGCCGCGAGTCGCCACCGGATCGCCCTTCGGGCCACGGCCGATCTTCGCCCTCTTCGGAACCGGACCAACCACACTCCCAGTTGCCGACCAGGACGTCGCCTACGACGCCCGCGAACCGGCTACAACCGGGCGGCATGGCGCACCGCCGCCCACGCCCTCGCCCCACCTCCCGGAGCCCCGGCCAGTGATCGTCGGCTTCTTCACCGCCGCAGTCGCCGCGTACATCGCGGTCCGTTTCCTGTCCCGTTGGTTCGCCACCCGCACCCCCACGCCGTTCGCCGTCTACTGCCTGGTGGCGGGCGCGGCCGGCGCCGTCCACTTCGCCTGACACACCGATCTGTACGACGGCCTGCCGACAGCTTGCACATCCGCTTACCGAGGAGACAGCCCTCCTCTCATGTGGGGGCTGTCAGTTCTCCACGCCCCGTCGCACGCGCCGCGACGGGGCGAACTCGTACAGGTCCAGGATGTCGGGCGGGTCGGCGAGGCCGGGGCCCCCGGCCTCGACCCAGGCGGCGATGTCCGCCGTCGCGTCAGGGTCGTTGACCAGTCCGAGCCAGACCGGCCGTCCGCCTGCGGCGCGGCCGGCGGAGGACGGCTGGACGACGATGACGTTCGCCTGCTCACAGGCGTCCAGGCAGTTCACGGCCCGGACCCGGGCGAGAGTGCCCAGTTCGGACTTGAGCGTGGCGAACTGCGCGGTGTGATCGACACCGGGAATCTTGTCGGTACCGCAGCAGCAGCCCCGGCACACGGTGACCATGCACCGTGGCTCGCCCTGTGCGGCGGGTGCTTTGCGGCGGCTCATTCGGCGGCCCGCTGCCAGGCCGTCTCGCGCAGCAGGCGCAGTCCGTTGAGGCCGACGATGACGGTGGAGCCCTCGTGGCCGGCCACGCCGAGTGGCAGCGGCAGGGTGCCGATCAGGTCCCAGGCGACCAGGCCGGCGATGAACAGGCCCGCGATCACCAGGTTCTGCACGACCAGCTTGCGGGCGCGCCGGGACAGCGCGATCACGGACGGGACCGTGCGGAGTTCGTCGCGCACGATCACGGCGTCGGCGGTCTCCAGCGCGAGGTCGGAGCCGGCCCGGCCCATGGCGACACCGGTGTGGGCGGCGGCGAGCGCCGGGGCGTCGTTGACGCCGTCGCCGACGACCAGCACCTTGCGGCCGACCTCTTGCAGTTCGCGAACGGCGGCCACCTTGTGCTCGGGCAGCAGGCCGGCCCGCACATAGTCGATACCGACCTCGGCGGCGAGGCGGGCGGCGGCACGCTGGTTGTCGCCGGTCACCAGAAGGGGCGCCGCTCCGATGAGTGCGGTCAGCGCGGACACGGTCGCGCCGGCGTCGGCGCGCAGCCGGTCGGCGATGGCCAGCAGCCCGGCCGGAGCGCCGTCGACGGTGACCACAACGGCGGTCCGGCCGTCGTCCTCCAGCTCACCGGCGACCACCAGGGCCCGCGCGGATCGCGGGTCCCCGGCCCCGGCCAGCAGCCGTACCGGCGCCCCGACGGAGATCTCCCGGCCGTCGACGGTCGCGGTGACCCCGACACCGGGGGTGGAGGCGAAGTCCTCTGCGGCCGGCAGGGCGAGGCCCTTGTCCCGGGCCGCGTCGACCGCCGCGCGGGCCCGCGGGTGCTCGCTCGGATGCTCGGCCGCCGCGGCGAGCCTCAGCAGGTCCTTCTCGTCCAGCCCGGATCCGGCGAGCGGCCGGATGTCGGTGACGCGCGGGGTGCCCTCGGTCAGGGTGCCGGTCTTGTCGAGCGCGACCGCGTCGGTCTCGCCGAGGCGCTCCATGACCACGGCGGACTTGACCAGCACACCGTGGCGTCCGGCGTTGGCGATCGCGGACAGCAGCGGCGGCATGGTGGCGAGGACGACCGCGCACGGCGAGGCCACGATCATGAAGGTCATCGCCCGCAGCAGTGAGCCGGTCAGCGCGGCGCCGAAGGCGATCGGGACAAGGAAGACCGCGAGGGTCGCGGCGACCATGCCGAGCGAGTAGCGCTGTTCGACCTTCTCGATGAACAGCTGGGTGGGCGCCTTGGTTTCGGACGCGGCCTCCACCATGCGCACGATCCGGGCGATCACCGAGTCGGCGGCGTCGCGCTCCACCCGTACACGCAGCGCGCCGGTGCCGTTGAGGGTGCCCGCGAAGACCTCGTCGCCCACCTCCTTGGCGACCGGCAACGGCTCGCCTGTGATGGTCGCCTGGTCGACATCGCTCGCACCGTCCAGGACACGTCCGTCGGCGCCGACCCGCTCACCGGGCCGTACGAGGACCAGGTCGCCGACCGTCAACGCCCCGACTGCGACGGTCTCCTCTTCCCCGGTCGCCGTCTGCCGTGTAGCCGTGGCCGGGGCCAGGTCGAGCAGACCGCGCACCGAGTCGGCGGTGCGGGCGGTGGCCAACGCCTCCAGGGCGCCGGAGGTGGCGAAGATGACGATCAGCAGCGCGCCGTCCATCACCTGCCCGATCGCCGCCGCCCCGAGGGCCGCCACCACCATCAGCAGGTCGACGTCGAGGGTCTTCTCCCGCAACGCCCGGAGCCCGGCCCAGCCCGGTTCCCAGCCGCCGGCCGCGTAGGTCAGCGCGTACAGCGGGCCCCAGGTCCAGGCCGGGGCGCCGGTCAGCTGCAGGGGCAGTGCCACCAGGAAGAGCACCAGAGCGGTGGCGGCCCAGCGGGCCTCGGGCAGCGCGAGGACGTGGGTGCGGCGGGGCGCGGTGCCCTCACGCGCGGGCGTGCGCTGGCCCGGGAAGGGCGAGACGAGGGTGGAGGAGGTCATCGGAACGGAAGTCCTTCACGACGGACGGTACGGCGCGGCTGCGGACACCCAGCGCACGGGATGCACCGGTTCCGCGCGCCCCACCGTACAGGACTACATGAAGACTCATTCATGTGTTCATGTCCGCCGGTCCGTAGGATGAAGCCCATGGGCCATGGAGCTGACGCCGAGAACACCACCGCCGCCACCGTGCGCGAGCGCCTGGAGACCGTCGGCGCCACCGACGTGGCCACCACGCTGCAGGCGCTGGCCACCCCGTCCCGGCTGCGGATCCTGGCCCGCCTGCAGGAGGGTCCGTGCGCGGCGACCGAACTCGCCGACGCCGTCGGCATGGAACAGTCCGCCTGCTCCCACCAACTGCGCCTGCTGCGCAACCTCGGCCTGGTCACCGGCGAGCGGCGCGGCCGCTCGGTCATCTACGCCCTCTACGACAACCACGTCGCCGAGCTCCTGGAGCAGGCCCTCCACCACGTCGAGCACCTGCGCCTCGGCCTGCGCGACGCCCCGCCCGAGAGCGAGGTGGCCGGGGCACGCTGAGCCTCACACGGGCACAGCCACCGCGGCCCGCTACGGCGTGAGACGCCCGGCACGATGCAGTGGGGCCGCCAGCGCCGCGCACCCGAATCCCGTGGCACCAGCACCGCCCACGACAGCCAGCGCACCCCTGGGCCGAACAACGCGCCGACGCCCAGGCTGCGCCTTGGAGGATCACCAGCGCGGCCAACTCGAAGCAGGCCGTGACCGAAGCAACCGAACAGCGGGCGGCAATCCCGACTAAGCGCCATACAGCGGGTCAGCGCTTCACTCAAGAACACAGTGGTTGGTCCGAATTGCCCCTCTCCGGCCGATCCCTCATCGGCATGCCGAGCGCACTGCGTACCACGATGACCCACGGCCTCAAGGCATTCGACGGCAGTTGGGCCATGGCCAGCAGGTCTTCGGCCGCCTCAACGAGGATCTGTACGGCACCGGCCGGGAAGGCAGCGCACGTTCCGGACGTCGCGGGTCGACGGCCGGCGACAGCGCGTCGCCCCGTCGACGGGCTTGAGGCGACCGTGTCGGACCCGTCCGCACTCGGGCCAGGCCACCGGTCGCCCGCAGCCTTTACGATGACTCCTACTACCGCGGTGCAGAAGGAGATGCTGGGCATGCGACGGCTGGGTGATCTGGAGGCGGAGATCATGGACCGTCTGTGGAGGTGGCGGCGCCCGGCGACCGTGCGCGAGGTCGTCGACGACATCAACCGGACCCGGACCGTCGCCTACACCACCGTGATGACCGTGGCCAACATCCTCCACAGCAAGGGCTGGCTGGTGCGCGAGCAGAAAGACGGCCGGGCCTGGCTGTACGAGCCGGTCCGCACGCGGGAGGAGTACGCGGCCGCCCTTATGGAGGACGCCCTGAGCGCCAGCGAGGACCGCCCGGTGGCGCTGACCCACTTCGTGGACCAGATGTCTTCCGCCGAGATCTCCGCGCTCCGCAAAGCCCTTCGGAATGCGGGAAAACGCGCGGACACGTGACTGGCACTGCTGGGTGGACAGGGTCGCGAAGGCCGGATGCGCGACGGAGACGCGACTCCTGTTCGCCCCGTACAGCGAAGACCCTCGACTCACCAGACTGCGAAGTTCGCCGCTCCCGCCGTTGAGCAAGGCCGAGTTCGGGCAGGTCGCCGACAAGTTCCTGTGGCAGTACGTCGCCCACCCTGTACGGCGTCGACCCCGACCACCCGTTCTGGTACGGGCGCACACTCAACCCGTGGGACGGCGCCGGACGGGCACGTCCATGGGTGGCACCGGAGTTCGAGAGCATGGAGAAGGACTACCTGGACCCGAGCATCGTCACACTGCCGCGCTACGACACGCTCCCGCCCGCGGGGGACGGCCAGGCGGTCGCCCCCCAGAAACTGGACGCACTACGACGCCTGCTCGAAGACCCGACCGTCGCTCAGAGGGTCCGGGGCCCTGCTTCCCGCGTAGCCCGATCCTGCAGCCGTACACGGACGCCGCGCCGCCCGTCCCCCCGGACGGCTGCGGCGCCGCCGGGAGCGCGGACTTGCCGACCTGGAGCGGGGTCAGGATGAGCAGCCGGTCGGTCTCGCCGCGCCCCGCCTCGGCGAGGGCGTCTCCGATGATCTGCCGCGTAAGTGCATCTCCTCGAACTCGTTGGGGCTCAGGCAGCCGAGGCGCTTCTGCATGCGGCGGAGTTGTAGAAGCCGTCGTTGCCGCCTGCAGACGACCGAGGTCGCCGGCTCCTCCGTCCGCACCGAAGTGCGGACGGAGGAGCCGGCCCGGACGTTCGTCAAGCCTGGTAGGCCACCAGCGCCATCATCCCTGCCTCGCCGTGGTAGGCGTTGTGGCAGTGCAGCATCCACTGCCCCGGGTTGTCGGCGTCGAAGAACACGGACACCGTCTTCTTCGGCAGCACGATGGTGGTGTCCTTGCGCGGGCCGTCGGTGCCGAGCTGGTAGGTGTGGCCGTGCAGGTGCATCGGGTGCCACATGGTGGTCTTGTTGACGAAGTCCAGGCGGACCCGCTCGCCCTGCTTGACCAGGATGGGGTTCGCGGTCGGGTTGTTCATGTCGAACCGCTTGCCGTTGATGCCCCAGTTGTACTTGCCCATGCCGCCGGTCAGTTCGATGCGGTGCACCCGGTCGGTCCTCTTCGAGTCGAGACGGACGTCGTCCGCTGCCTTGAGCTGGGAGGCGGACATGATCATGCCGTCCAGCTGCGAGGGGCGGACGCCTGGCTTCGGCGTACTGCCGGATCCGGTACGCACCACTGCCATGGCGTTGGCGTTCTTGCATCGGCGAGGGCGACCAGCGGGAAGACACCGTCGTCGAGGGTGATTGTGACGTCGTACCGCTCCCCCATACCGACCAGCAGAGTGTCGACAGATGTCGGCTTGACCGGGAAGCCGTCGGTGTGGGTGATCGTCATCTTGTGACCGCCCAGCGCCACCCGGTACGCGGTGTCGCCGGCCGCGTTGATGATGCGCAGCCGGATGCGCTTGCCGGGCTTGCTGGTGTAGACGTCGGGGTCGGTCGGGACGCGGCCGTTGACCAGGTGGTACGGGTACTTGACGTCTCCGGCGTCACCGCCGAGCAGCTTGCTCTCGGCACCCATGAGCAAGAACTTCGTCGACATGCCGCCGGAGGCGGACGCGGACGGCGAAGCACTCATGCCGGCCGTGCTCCCGCCGATCATGTCCATCGCGCCCATGTCGCCCATGTCGCCCATGTCGCCCATGCTGTCGGAGGACGAGCTGCTGGGGCTGGCGCTGGAGCCGCCGCTCATGTCCATGCCCCCCATGTCCATGCCGCCCATGCCCTGCTTGAGCTCGGCGAAGACCTCGTCGGGGGTGCCGGTGACTCCGTCGACCCAGTCGTCGAGGACGACGACCCACTCGTCGTCGTACGGGAGCGGTTCCTTGGGGTCTTCCACGATCAGCGGGGCGTAGAGGCCCCGGTCGAGCTGGACGCCGACGTGCGGGTGGAAGAAGTAGGTGCCGGGGGCGTCGGTGACGAAGCGGTAGGTGAAGTTGCTGCCGGGGCGTACGGCGGCCTGGGTGGCCGGGGGTACGCCGTCCATGTCGGCGCGCAGGGCTATGCCGTGCCAGTGGATGGAGGTGGTGGTCTTGTCCGGCAGCTGGTTGGACAGCTCGGCGGCGAGCGTGTCACCCACGGACAGGCGCAGTTCCTTGCCCGGGGTCCGGCCACTGAAGGCCCAGCTGTCCGCCATGACCCCGCCGCCGAGGTCGAGCATGGCGCGCGCGGCGGTCAGGGTCACCTGCTGCGTCCTGCCGGTGCTCTTGCGCTTCTTCTCGGCTGCGGCGACTGCCTCGCCGTTGGGGCTGACCAGGGACGCGGTGGAGCTGCCGGAGCCGCTGCTGCACGCGGCGAGCGCGCCCGCGCCCGCGACGCCGAGCCCGGCCAGCAGGACGGAGCGGCGGTTGATGCTGTTCATGTGGTTCACGTGGGGAGTCCTCTCCTCGATGTGCCGTTGGCCGGACCGCGCGCGGGCAGCACCGCTCGCGTACCAGGGGGGACGCGGGGGCGGCTCGCGGGATCCGGCCTAGATCAGCAGCCGGGAGAGGACGGAGAGATCGGGTGGCGCACGGTGTGACGTCCCGGTCGGATCGCGCCGGGCAGGCATGCCACGCAAGGCGTCCGAACGGACGATGGTGACAGCGGCAGGCGATGGCAGGAGTTTCGCCGTGCCTACGTCCCCGGCCGAGCAGTGCTGCATGCCGGGACCCGGGCAGGCTCCGCCGTCATCGCCCATCGCCGTGTTCGCGACCTTGAGGGCCGTACCGTGCGCGGCCGGGGCGGCCGTCGGGGTCATGGCGGCGGAGGTGTGGTCCATGCCGGCCATCGCACTCGTGGAGTGGACGGGCATGACCACGGACATCGTGTCGTGATGGACGAGGACGGCGAGCGCGGCGAGCAGCGCGACGACCACGGCCCGCGCGCAGCGCACCGCACTGCCGCGGGGGCCGGCCCGCCGGTCTGTGGCTGTCGTCATCGCTTTCCCCACCCTGTCTTGTCCGACACGACCCGCCCACTATACCCACCGGGGGTATCGCCTTCTACTAATCGGGCTGCGAACACAACATCGGCCGATGACCGGCCGCCGCGGTGCACGCAGCGCCCGTCACCCCGAGGCGGCCATCTTCTTGCCCGCCGGCGTGACGGCGAACCACGCGCCCTCCTTGCCCTGGCCGTTCATCTCACCGGCCTTGGTGTCGCCCATGTAGCGGTACAGCGGCCAGCCGGCGAGAGTGATCTGCTTCATGCCGTCGTCGCGGGTGAGGACACCGACCTTGGCCTGCACACCCATCCCCTGAGGGGTGCCGTCGGCCATGACCGGCATCCAGGTCTGCGCACAGCTGCCGGTGCACATCGACATGTTCACCTGGTCCTTGTCATAGCGGTAGAGCGTGAAGCCCTTGGCGTCGGTGATCACCGCCCCCATGCCGGACATCGTCTTGGACATCAGCATGTTCGTGCTGACCATGTGGCCCGCGCCGCTGCTTGAGGTGGACGTGCCACCGTCGGCGGGCGTCGTGGCCTCTGCGGATGCGGAGGCCACCGGTGCGGCCGCGCCGGTGTTGGCGGAGTTGTCGCTGGACGATCCACACGCGGTGAGCAGCAACGCCGAGGCGACGCCCGAGGCCATGACGAGGGCAATGCGGTGCCGGGACACGGAGTTCTCCCTTGTTGTCATACGGGTTATCTACTGATGCCCTTAGTACGTTCGTGGACAGTCGACCGTTCAGGCACACGAGACACACATGACGAGACCTTTACCCGGAGCGTGCGGCGAGGTCCTTGTCCGGCGTCGGTGAGATGGGGCGCCGATGCCAGGGGGCAACGGCGCCGCCGATGCGGCAGCCGATGTCCGGGCCGAAGGTCGCCCCCGGCGCGTCGGCACGGTCACGACGCCACGGCCGTGAGCTTCGGTTCGGGGCCCGCGGTCAACCGGCCCGAACGCGCCAGCAGTGCGACGCAGCCGGCGCAGAACGCGCCCGTCGCCGCGAGCACCCACCAGGTCAGTTCCGGGCGCCCGAGACGGTCGGCGGCGTCCCAGACGGCGCCGGTGGTCAGGTTGCCCAGCGTGATGCCCAGGCCGGCCACGGTGTTGTACAGCCCGTAGTGGGTGGCTACGAGGCGTCCGCCGGCCAGGGAGACGACGGTGTCCATCTCGAACGGGTAGACCATCGCTGTGCCCAGTCCCAGCAGGACCACCGCCGCGAACAGGGGTGCCAGTGTCACGGTCCAGGCGGCCGGGCCGGAGGTACGGGTCGCCGTGCCGGTGTCGATGAGTGGAAGGAGGAAGGCCGTACCCATGAGTGCGATGCCGTAGACGATGGCGCGCAGGGACGACCAGCGCGCCCGGGCCCATGCGGTGATCTTCAGCTGGCCGGCCACGGCGACCGCGGCCGAGACCGCGAACAGGGCCGTGGTCACCGCGTCGCCCCGGTCCGGGCCGATGCGGTGCGCCTGCAACGGCAGTGCCAGGTAGATCTGGAAGGACAGGACGTACGAGCCGATCATGGCCAGGGCGAAGAGAAGGAACGGGCGGTTGGCGACGACCGTGCGCCAGTCGGCCAGCACACCGCCGGGTTCGGCCCGCGATGTGCCCCTGTGGGTGGGCAGCATGCGCAGCTGAATCACCGTCAAGGCTAGGAACAGCAGGGCTGCAGCAGAGCAGACGAGCCGGAAATCGGCAGTCAGGAGGGCGAGTCCGACCAGCGGGCCGACAAACATCCCCGCCTGGTAGAAGACGTTGAAGGCGGCGAACGCCTCCACGCGCCGCTCCCCCGCCTCCTGCGCCAGATACGCGCGGACGGCCGGATTGAACAGAGCACCCGCGAACCCGGTCGCCAGCGACGCTACGACCAGAGCCGGCAGTGAGCTGACGAAGCCGAGCAGGCCGAAGCCGGCGGTTCGCAGCACAAGCCCTGTCACGATCACGGGTTTGTAGCCGAGCCGGTCGGCGAGCGTGCCGCCGACGAGGAACATGCCCTGCTGGGCGAAGTTGCGCACCCCGAGGACGAGGCCGACCGCCCAGGCGGCCATCCCCAGGCCGTCCGCGAGGTGGACGGCGAGGTAGGGCATGAGCATGTAGAAGGCGGTGTTGATGGTGAACTGCTGGATCATCAGCAGACGGCTGCATCCGTTGAACGAACGGAACTGCGTGGCAGGGGACTTCATCGCCGTGCCCCTTCCGGCGCGGTGACGTCGGTGCAGCGGGTCCATCGCTCCACCGTGCGCACGCCCGGGTGCGCGATCTCGTCCGGCTCGGCGGCGGGGAGGCTGCGGAGGAGGTCGTGGGTGCGGCAGTACTGTTCGCTGTAGACGGTGTTCCAGTAGCGGTGCACGCCGTCGGGGAAGATCGCCGCGATCAGGGTCCGCTCCGGTTCGGTCCGGGCCAGCCAGTTCGCGACGAGTGCGACGGCGCCCACGCTCCAGCCGCCGCTGGCGTAGTGGCCGCGGGCCAGTTGGCGGCAGGCCCACACCGCCTCCCCCGGGGCCACCCAGTGAACCTCGTCGAAGGCCGCATGATCGACGTTGCCGGGATGGATGCTGCTGCCCAGGCCGCGCATGAGACGAGGTCCGGCGGGCTGGCCGAAGACGGTGGAGTTCACCGAGTCGACACCGACGAGCTTGAGTTCCGGGGTGAAGCTACGCAGGGTGCGGGCGATGCCCGCCGAATGGCCGCCGGTGCCGACCGCCGCGACCAGGACGTCGATCCGTCCGAGCTGCACGATGAGTTCCAGGGCCAGCGGGGCGTAGGCGGCAACGTTGTCGGGGTTGTTGTACTGGTCGGGGCACCAGGCCGCTGGGGTACGGGCGAGCAGTTCCCGCACCCGCTCGCGGCGTGCCTCCTGCCAGCCGCCCACGGGATGTGGCTCGGTGACCATGTCGACGTGCGCTCCGAGCGCGCGCAGCTGGTGCACCATCAGCGGCTCCATGCCGGGATCGGTGACGAGGGTGACCGGATGGCCGTTCGTGATCCCGGCCAGGGCCAGGCCGAGGCCGAGGGTGCCGCTGGTGGACTCGACGATCGGCGCCCCTGGCCGGAGGACACCCCGTTTCCGGGCCGCAGCCACCATGTGGAGTGCCGGGCGGTCCTTGATGCCGCCGGGGTTGGCGCCCTCCAGTTTCGCCCAGAAGCCGCGGCCCGCCGGGTTGAAGGGCTCCCCGATCCACAGGACAGGGGTGTTGCCGACCATGCCGGCCGGTGAGCGCCGCGGCGCCCCAGCCGGTTCAGGAAGTTCGTGTGCCACGAGGAACGAGGTGATGTCACGCGACGTGACGCCGCGCAGGGCAGTACTCATGTGGGGGTCCTCTCGCGGCCCCGCTCGCGCTGAGGCCGCTGTCTGCCGTACGGGTGGGTGTGCCGGAGGGCCCGGCGGTGCACGCCGGGCGGCACGGTCACGTACGGCTGACGCAGACCAGGTTCAGCAGATGGGAGCCGCCGGGAGTCGGCACGGCCGCCGGATCCCCTCCCCCTTGCGGGCCGCCCGACATCACGGGATCCACCACGCGGTGTCGCAGGGAAAGCAGCGCGATGAGCGTGAACGCCAGAACCAGGGTCCCCGCGGGCACACGCGGGCCGGCGGGCCGGTCAGCCGGCTCGCAGCACAGGGTGCAGTGCCCGTCGTGTTCGTCCGCCCCGTGATCCAAGGCACAGTCCGCTGCCACCCACACGGAGCGCGAGCTGTCCGCTCCGGCCTCCTGATGCACCGCCGACGCGGCCACGGTCGTGGCGTGCGGGTGCCCGTCATCCAGGTCCGCGGCGCACGCGACAGCGTGGGCCAGGAGCATCAGCACCAGACCCACGAGGAGGGCGAGGGCCGGCCTGCGCACCCTCGCGCAGCCGGCAGATTCCTGCGGCATGCGACAGATCGTAAGCACATCGTCACGATCCGGCAGCTTTCCGCCACGTATGGGTGAAGTGGCCCGCAGACCAAAGCGCGGGTATATGTGTCCGGCCGTCGTCCCGGACGAGGCGGTGATCACCGTGCGCGAGGTGTTGGCCGGGCCGCCGCGTCTGCCCCTGGGAGTGCACCTGCACCCGGGCCGGGGCGTACCACCACGACGCCCGACTCCACCGCCCCCTCGCTCAAAAAAGTGACGGTGCCCGACCACTCAGTTCACGAGGCGCACGGCGGTCACGCGTATCCGTCCAAGGAGCGCAGTACCGCTGTGCTCGACGTACGCGGGCTGAGGTGGGCCTCCCAGCAGAGCACCGTCACGGCCGCACTGGGCCGCCGACCGGGCGACGACCACCGCCACACCCCACAGCCCCGCCTCGTCCGCAGCCGCCACGGCGGTTACCCCTTCGTCTGCACGTACCACGCCAGCACGAAAGGAACGCTGATCGTGCGCCGAGGGGGCGTTGAGCCCTTTTCTGGTAGCGGTCTCGTCCGGGTCGGGCGGGGTTCCCTGGCGTGCGAGGTGGGCGCGGGTGCCGTTGACCACGGGACGGCCGACGTGGTCCCTGTCCCGCTACGCCTCGTCGTCGCGCCGCGCCCTCACCAGATAGGCAGTGCCCAAACAGCGGCGGGCTCCTCGGCTCACGGTCCTTTCGGGATGCTCACGCCATGTCCGGCTCCAGCGGCGGACCGGCCGGTCCAGCGGCGGAACCAGGGGCGTCACGTCGAAGTGGACCGCGTCCTGCGGTGTCAGTCCGCTCTGGCGCATCATCCGGCGCAGTCGGGCCGGCCGGATCGCTCGGATGCCGGACACGTCCGCCGCATGCCGCGGCACGCCGAACAGTCCTTCGACGCGGCCGAGCACACGCAGCAACGGCCAGTAGACGCACCACTCAACCAGCCGGTACGGGCTGAGCGGGTTGAGCATCGTCACCACGACCAGGCCCCCCGGCCGCACCACACGTGCGATCTCGCGCAGCGCGTCACCGGCGTCGGCGTACTCCAGGACGCCCATCGCGACGACGACATCGAAGTACTGGTCGGGAAAGGGCATCTCCTCGACACACGCCACGCTGAACTCGACGTCGCCGGACCCCGCCGTTCGAGCGGCGGCCGCGTCGATCATCGCCGGCGACAGGTCGCATCCGGTGATCCGGAATGCTCCGGGGCGGGTGTCGAGAAGGTGTCGCACCAGCATGCCAGGCCCGCAACCCACGTCCAGCAGACGGCCACGCCGCACGGCACGAAGCGCCTCGTCGACCACATGCAGCCGGGACCAGAAAAACCGCGCCTGCGGCCGCCGGCCCCCGTATGACTCGGCATAACGGGTCGCGTCGGCGGCGGTCGCATACTGCGCGGTTACGGCGGCGTCACGTGCCGCACCTCCAGGATCACGTTTCGCCCGTGCCGTCTCGGAAGACGCCATCACTACTCCCCCACAGAGCTGCGCAGAGTCCCGTCGGACGTTGCGGACCCGGTCAGGGCCCATGGCGGATGCAATCAGGCCCCAGCCAGGGCGGCGGCGTGGAAGCACGGGACGTGGCAGGGCTCCCCGACAGGAACATGACTACTAAGATTCTTAGCAGATCCTGTGCAGGTTCCTGGTAAAAGCCTCACCCGATTCAAGTAAGAAGTCCTTGATGCAGAAGGCGTCCGAGACGGGCGCGGGTGCCGTTGACGCAGATCGGCGTCTACCACCCGAACATGCAGGGGACACCGGTCGTGCCCTGAGACACCGGCCCCGTACACATTCTTGAACTTCCTCTGCAGTAGGGCTGGTCTGCCGCTGTCAGTCGTCTCCCTAGTGTCGGCCACGTGAACACGCTTCCGCGTGTCCGCGTCCCCTCCACGTTTCTCCCCCCGGAGTGCCCGAGATGGCCGACAGCAACGCCGGTACGACACAGCCGCCGCACCGCCCACCCCGCAACTCCCCTACCCGCCCGAACAAGTGGTGGATGCTCGGTGCGGTCTCCGTGGCGACCTTCATGCTGCTGCTCGACGTGACGGTCGTGAACGTCGCCCTGCCCGACATGCAACGCTCCCTGGACTCCAGCTTCTTCGACCTGCAGTGGGTGATCGACTCTTACGCCCTGACGCTGGCGGCCTTCCTCCTCGCGGCCGGCACGCTGGCCGACCGGCTGGGGCGGCGGCGTGTCTTCGTGATCGGGCTGGCGATCTTCGCCCTGGCCTCGCTGACCTGCGGACTGGCCACCGGCACGCTGATGCTCAATGCCGCACGGGCCGTTCAGGGTGTGGGCGGCGCAGTCATGTACGCCGTCTCGCCCGCGCTGATCGCCAACGACTTCCATGGCAAGCAACGCGGCATCGCCTTCGGCATCTCCGGCGGCGTCACCGGGCTGGCCGTGGCGCTCGGCCCGCTGATCGGCGGAGCACTCACGGCCATCAGTTGGCGGTGGATCTTCCTGCTGAACGTGCCGATCGGAGTCCTCGTGATCGCGGTCATGCTGACCCGGGCCACCGAGTCCCGGGACCCGGAGAGCAAGCGGATCGACTGGCCGGGTCTCGTCGTCTTCTCGGTCGCCCTCACCATGCTCGTCTTCGCCCTCATCCGCGGTGAGTCCCAGGGCTGGACGGACCCGCTCATCGTCAGCCTGTTCGTCGGGACGGCGATCCTGCTGGCCCTGTTCGTCCTGATCGAACGGCGTACGCCGGAGCCGATGCTGGATCTGGACCTGCTCCGCAACCGGTCCTTCAACGGGCTCGGCCTCGCGACCGTGGCGGCCAATGCGGCACTGAACGTGGCCATCCTGCTCCAGGTGCTGTACATGCAGTACGTCCTCGGCTTCTCCGCGTACGGCACCGGCGTGCGCTACCTGCCGCTCACGCTTGCCCTGTTCGTCGCCGCGGCCGTCGCGGGCACCTTCTCGGAGCGGATGCCGGCCCGGCTGCTGGTCGGGATCGGCTGTGCCGCGCTCGGGCTGGGCATGCTGGCCGCACGCGGCATCACCGCCGACTCCGAGTGGAGCGACCTGCTGCCCGGCATGCTGCTGGCAGGTTTCGGCATGGGCGTGTTCAATCCCGTGCGCGCGGCCTCCGCGGTGGCCCTGGTGCCGCTACGGCGGGCCGGCATGGCGTCCGGGATCAGTGAGACCTTCCAGCAGGGCGGCGTCGCCCTGGGCATCGCGGCCTTCGGCTCCATGGCCCACAGCCGGATGGCAGACCACTTCTCCAATGCCATCGGTGCCTCGGGGCAGTTGCCCGCCAAGGAGACGGCCAAGCTCACCGACATGGTCGCCGCCGGTCGGCTGACCGAGGTGGCCGCCGCGGTGCCGCCGGGACAGCGTGCGCTGGTCGCCGGTACCGCCAACGACGCGTTCATTGCCGGAATGGACCTGGTCATGCGGGTCGGCGGCATCGTCGCGGTCGTCGGCGGGCTCGTCGGCTTCGCCCTGATGCGGCGGCGCGACTTCCCCGACCAGTCCGCCGCCGCCGAACAGACCGCCGTACGCGTGCCCGCCGCCTGACCAGGCGGCCGGCCTGCCGGGACGTGCTCACCCGTGTGAACACACCGCCCACCGACCATGATGAAGAGGGAGTCCGTCATGAGCCGTTTTCTCATCTACACCGCTCCGGGCAGCGGGCATGTCTACCCGTTGATCCCGACCCTGCTCGAACTGCGCGACGACGGCCACGACATCGTCGTCTTCGCCGAGGAGTCCAGCCTGGACACGCTGCGGACGCTCGGCTTCGGTGCCGTGGCGATCCACCCCGAGATCGAGAAGCGTGAGGACGACACATGGAAGGCGCGCACACCGATCGGCGCGCTGCGGCGCTCGGTGGCCATGTACGTCGACCGGACACGGTACGAGGCCGCCGATCTCCGAAACGCGCTGGCCCAGTGGCAGCCTGACGTGATCGCGCTGGACAACAACTGCTGGGGTGCCGCGGCTGCCGCGGAGGCGTCCGGCCTGCCCTGGGCCCAGGTGGCCACCTTCCTGCTGCCGCTGACCACCCGGGACGCGCCACCCTTCGGGCTCGGACTCAAGCCGGCGAGGAACTGGGTGGGCCGCCTGCGCGACGAGGTACTCCGTCAGGGTGCGCTCCCGCTGTTCAACTCCGCGCTGCCGCCGGTGAACAAGCTGCGGCGCGAGCTGGGCCTGTCCAAGGTCAGGAGCGTGCCCGACCTGTACATGACGGCGCCGCTGGTCCTGTCCTACACGGCCCAGCCTCTTGAGTACCCGCGCACCGAACTCCCGCCGTCCGTCCGCTTCGTCGGCCCCAGCAGCTGGGACCCGGCCGCCGACGACGAGGAGCCCGAGTGGCTCGCCAGGATCAAGCGCCCGATCGTCCTGGTCACCGTCTCCACGGTGTTCCAGGACGACTCAAAGCTGATCCAGGCCGCCCTGGACGCCCTGGCCGACGAGCCGTACGACGTCGTCGTCACGACCGCGTCCGTCGATCCCAGCCGCTTCAACGCCCCCGCCAACGCCCACCTGGTCAGGTTCGTCCCCCACAGCCTGGTGCTGCGGCGGGCGGCCTGCGTGGTGTGCCACGGTGGCATGGGCATCACCCAGAAGTCGCTGCTGGCCGGGGTCCCCGTGTGCATCGTGCCGTTCGGCCGGGATCAGATCGAGGTGGCGCGGCGGGTCGACCTCGCGGGTGCGGGGACGCGTCTGCCCGCCGGACGACTGAATCCGGGGCGCCTGCGCGAGGCAGTGCGGCAGGCGATGACGAAAAAGCAGCAGACCGTGCAGGTGGCGGAACGGCTCGCCGCGGCCGGTGGCGGCCCGGCGGCCGCAGCCGCACTGGAAGAGCTGGTCGCCTCACGGGTCTGACTCAGGCCTCGGGCCGATCGGCAGCTGCCCCTGCGCTGCCCTGACGGGCCGGCTTCCTCTCCCCCGCGAGCCCGTCAGGGCGCACGGCTGTCCGGCCGCTGCCGGCCAGCGCCGTTGCCGGCACCATCCGCGGCAGGACCACCCGCGCCACCAGGCCGTGCGGTTCGGCGTCCAGTTCCAGCCTGGCGCCGCTTGCATTGAGCAGCGCCTTCGCGATGGCCAGCCCCAGTCCGGAACCGCCGCGACGGGTCGGCTGGCGCCCCCGCCAGAAGCGGTCGGTCGCCCGTTCCTTCTCATGGGCCGACATCCCAGGTCCCGCGTCCACGACCTCCACGTACACCGAGGCGTCATCGGAGCGGATCCGCACGGTCACCCGTCCCCCCCGTGGGGAGAAGCCGAGCGCGTTGTCCAGCAGGACGTCCAGCACCTGGTCCAGCGCACCCGGCAGGCAGGTGGCGGGCGTGCCACGTCCCTGTACCGCTATCGTGACGTCCGCTTCTTCGGCCCGGTTGCTCAGCGCCTTGGCGCGCGCCTCCACGACCGCCCGGACGTCGACGGCATTGCTTGCGCCGTCCGCAATGGCGGCGTTCGCCAGGGCAAGGAGTTCGTCCAGGATTCGGCTGAGGCGGTCCGCTTCGGAGACCGCGATCGCCAGATCCTCCCGCCCGTCCTCCGGCACGAGTGCCTCCAGCGCCTCGACTCGCACGCGCAGCGCCGTGAGCGGGTTGCGCATCTGGTGCGAGGCGTCCGCGACGAAGCTGCGCTGGGCCTCCAGCACCGAGACCAACCGGTCTGTCATACCGTTGACGGCCTCGGCAAGTTCCCTCAACTCGGTCGGCCCACGGTCCGCGGACGCCCGGACCGAGTACTGCCCCTGGGCGATTCGGCGAACCACCTCCTGCAGCCGTCGGGCGGGGGCCAGGCTCCAGCGCACCAGGGGTATCCCTACGACTGCCGAGGCCAGCAGCCCGGCCAGGGCCACCCCCAAGAGAATCAGCGCGTCCTTGGCCACCTGCGAACGCAGGGACGCCGTCGGGGAGATGGTCGCCACCGCGCCGACCGGCTTCCCCCGTCTCAGAACAGGTTCGGCCACGAACAGCGGGCGTGCGCTGATGTTGAAGGAGTAGTCCAGCGGCACAGTGCTCTCTCCGGCAAGCGCGCTGTCCAGTGTCCGCCGCCACTCCGAATCGCTGATCCGAGTCCTCGGACGGGTGGTGAAGGTCTCTCGCCCCTGGGCGTCGAAGAGCATCACAACGGCCTTCTCCTGCTTCCCGTAGACCGTCGCCTGTGTCTTCCAGTCGTCGTCCGGAGCTGGTGCGCCGGCGGTCGCCTCTGCCGCCGAGGCGAGGGAGAAGGCCTTGGAGACCTGGTGAATCACCAGATGGTGGTAGTTGTTCATGGCCAGGTTGAAACCGAGTGGAATCTCCGTCGCCAACAGCAGTACGGCGGTGAGGGAGAGATAAACGATCATCAGGCGGCGCTGCATGGTGCGCTCTTCCTCGGACGGGCGTTGTCACGGAGCCGACGGGGACCCCAGCCGGAATCCGACCCCACGCTGGGTCTCGATCCAGTCGTAGGACCCGAGCTTGCGACGCAGCGCGCCGATGTGGACATCGAGCGTGCGGGTCGAACCGAACCAGTTCTCGTCCCAGACCCGGTTGATGATGTCCTCCCGGGTGTGCACGGCACCCGGCTCTTCCACCAGCATGACAAGTAACTCGAATTCCTTACGGGTGAGTTCCAGCGGTTTTCCGTTCAGGGTGACGGAGCGACTGCGCAGGTCCAGTCGGAGCGACCCGACACCGATGACCTCCCGGCGCTGGGTGGCGCACGACGGGTCGTGCTCCGACGGGCCGACTCCGCAGCGGCAGGTCCGGCGCAGGACGGCTTCCATACGCGCCCTGAGTTCATGGACCGAGTACGGCTTGACGACGTAGTCGTCGGCCCCGGCCTGCAGCGCCAGGACCTTGTCTATTTCCTCGGCACGAGCGGTGAGAACGATGATCGGCACCGCGGACCGAAAGCGGATCCGCTTGCAGACCTCCACCCCGTCCAGGTCCGGCAGACCGAGATCGAGCAGGACCATCTCGCAGCCCTCCAGATGCACTAGTCCTTCGGAGGCGGTCGGCGCGAGAACGATGTCGTGGCCGCACTGGCGCAGCGCCGTATCCAAGGCATCGGCGACACGCTCGTCGTCTTCTACCAGCAGAACACGCATAAGGTTCCCCGTCAGGCTCTGCTCAAATTGCCCACTGAAACGTGCGGTTGGGAGTCTAACTAAGCTGCTTAGCAGTAGACAGTATCAATGAGTTGTGAATCTTTTGCACATGACTTGCCGGTTGACTGCAACACCGGCCGGTAACCTCGGCGCAGACCCCTGCCCAACCACGGTCGGCATCACCCTCCCCACCGGGACCACCTGGCCCGTCGGCGAAGCCGGGCCTCGGGAAGACGTCAGGAGCGGTCACGACAGTCCCCTTCGGCCCACTCGGCCCGGGCCTCCTACGATCTTCCGCCGAGGCCGAGCCGAACGGACGCGAGCAGGCGGCATCGAAAGGAGCGACGTGCGCGAGGCTACCTTGGTGGGCAGCATCGAGATCGCCGCCTACCCGACCACGGTGTACGGAATCATCACGGATCTGTCCCGCTGGCAGAGCTTCATGGCCGAGACCGGGACCCCGGGCCACGCCCAGGAGATCACCCCCACCCCTGGTGCGACCTTCCACACGTGGAACCGAAACGGCCCGTGGCGGTGGCGTACGACCACAACCGTCCTGGAAGCGGTACCGCACGAACGGCTCGCGTTCCGCGTCACCTCCCTCGGTCACCAGGTCTCCGTCTGGCGCTACGACATCGTTCCGACCTCACGAGGAAGCCGCGTCACCGAGAGCACTCGCGACCTGCGCGGCACTGCCATGCTGCTGATCTCTGTCGTCACCACCGGTGTCGTGAACCGGGCCAGGCGCAACCGGCGCAACATCGATCTCACGCTGGCCCGGCTCAAGGCACAGGCGGAAGCCGCGCAGCAGAGCTGACCGACCCCTCGGACGGCGTTCCCGTCCGGGACCGACATGTTCTGTTCTTCTCACAACTTGAAGGAGACGGTGCAGTTCTGATGCTCCGTCAGCTACAGACCGCTTACGCAATCCTGCCAGCTGTCTGAAGTCCTCTTGCAACACCGCCTCATACGTTGGGTGGGTCGCCGGGACCACGGACAAGCGCCCTGGTCCCGTAGAGCTCCAGACATTCCGGCGATCTTCCCTCGACAACGTAAGGCTCGCGGAAATGCACTTTCTGGAATACGAACGCGCCGCCCTCGCCGATCTCCTCCCCGGCCTGGACGACGCTCTCACCGGCGCCCCGTTGCCGACGTGGGAGACGCCCGGCAACCCAGGACTCGACCACTTCCGCGCCGCCGGTGGTCCGGGCCTGCTGGTGCCGGCCGAGCACGGCGGCAAGGGTGCCGACCTGCTCGCCGCGGTCCGCGTGCAACGCGCGGTGGGGTCCCGGTCGCCCTCTCTGGCGATCGCCACGACCATGCACCACTTCTCCGTCGCCTCCCTGGTGGAGACTGCCGCCCGCAGCAGCGGGATGGAGTGGATGCTGCTGGCCGCCATCGTCAAGGAGAACCTGCTGCTCGCCTCGGGATTCGCCGAAGGCCGGACGGGCCAGGGCATCCTCAACCCCGCGATCACCGCGCGAGTGGAAGGAGACAAGGTCTGGCTGAACGGCGTGAAGAAGCCCTGCAGCCTCGCCTGGTCCATGGACCTGCTCACCGCCTCCTTCCCGTTCCCGGACGAGGACGGCACAGCGCGTCTGGCCGTAGCCGTCGTCCCGGCGAAGACGCCCGGACTGTCCGTGCGCCCCTTCTGGAAGAGCCCCGTGCTGGCCGGCACGGAGAGCGACGAGGTCGTCCTGGAGGACGTGGAGGTCCCGGGTGATCTGCTGGTACGCACCGACGTCTCCGTCGACGGCGAGCTCGACCACCTCAACACGGTCGGATTCGTCTGGTTCGAAGCCCTGATGACCGCCAGTTATCTCGGCGCGGCCTCGGCTCTGGTCGAACGGACCCTGGCCAGGCCGGGGGTGCCGGCCGCGGCCCGCGCGCAGGCGGTCACCGCCGTCGAGTCGGCGGCCCTCATGCTGCGCGGCCTGGCCGCCCGCGCCTCCGACGCGCCGATCGACGACGAGGTCCTCGCCCAGGCGCTGGTGTCCCGGTACACGACGCAGGACCTCATCGGCCGGGTTCTGGACGTGTGCGTCGAGGCCCTGGGCGGCATGGCCTTCGTCTCCGGCGACGACATCGCATACCTGAATTCGGCCTGCCGCGCCCTGGCCTTCCACCCGCCCTCGCGCTCCCGGATGCACGAGGCCCTGGCCGGGTACTTCGGCGCCGGCGAATCCCTGCGCATCCCCGCCTGAGTCCAGGCTCACCCCTCCCTTCCGACGACGCGGGCCCCCGACGGCTGCCGCTGCGTGCTGCGCTGCCCCGGTGCGGCGCCGCCCTGCGCCGCCCTGCCCGCCCTCCGACCCCGCGAGGTACCCGACGTGACTTCCTCCAGCCGTCCCACCGTTCTCCTCACCGGAGCCTCGGGCGTGCTCGGCACCGCCCTGCTCGCCGAACTTCCCTCGTCCTGCGACGTCGTCGCCCTGATCCACCGGTGTCGCTGCCCCGCGGCCGCCCAGCAGATCCACGGCGACCTGACTGCACCCCACCTTGGCCTGGACCGGGCGACGTACACCGATCTCGCCCGCCGTGTCGACGTGGTCGTGCACTGCGCGGCGGTCACCGACTTCACCAAGGGGCCCGAGGCCACCCACGCCCTGAACGAGGCCGGAACGCGTGCGGTGGTCGAGTTCGCGGCCGACGCCGGCGCAGTCCTCCACCACATCTCGACCGCGTTCGTGGCCCGTCACGAACTGACCCGCTCCCGTCTGGGCCGCGAGACCGGCGAGGCCGGCGCCCGTCCGGAGGACTACCTGGACTCCAAGCGGGCCGGAGAACAGGTGGTGCGCGACTCCGGTGTGCCGTCCGTGATCGTCCGGCCGTCCATCGTCATCGGCGACTCGCGGACCGGGGAGATCTCCGCTTTCCAGGGCCTGCACGGCATCCTGCTGATGCTGCTGCGCGGCCTGATGCCGCTGGTTCCGCTGCCCGCCGAGTCGTTGATCGACTTCGTGCCGCAGGACGTCGTGGCCCGCACCATCGCGGCACTGATCGCCGACGACCGCCGCGAGGGCGAGACATGGGTCACATCCGGGCGGGAGGCCCTACGGGCCCAGCAGGTACTCGATCTCGTGTCCGGCGTCTGCACCGAGCTGGGCCTGAGCACGCTGATGCCGCGCATCGTCGGCGCCGACATGGTGGACCGGCTGATCCGGCCGGTGTTCCTCGCCGGAGGACTGCCCAAGCGCGCGCTGCGCCGCTTCGATGACATGCTCGCCATGACCGCACTGTTCTCCGACGCTCCCGTCTTTCCGACCTCGCTCGGCCAACGGCACCTAGCACAGCCGCCGTTGACCGGCCCCCAGCTGGAAGCGGCGCTGCGCCAGACGCTGCTGCATCTCGCGCGGGCCAAGAAGCTGGGCAACGTTCCCGAGCCCGCGGTCGCGCGGCCGATGGCCGCGGGGGTCCCCGCATGACCGCGCCGCCCGTCTCCCCTGCCACGGCACAGCCCTCCGCGTCCGACGTCCTCTCCGCCTACCGGCGCCACCTGGGCCGGGGCCGCGCCCGCCTCGCCTCCCTGACCGGCGGCGCCATGGAGGTCACCTCCTACGGTTCCCGCGTCTTCGGCGCCGACGGCAAGGAGTACGTGGACTGCGGCGGCTACGGCGTCTTCCTGCTCGGGCACTGCCACCCCCGCGTCGTCGAGGCCGTGATCGACCAGGTCACCCGCCACCCGCTGGCCACCCGCCTGCTACTCGAACCGGTGGCCGCCCAGGCCGCGTCCGCGCTGGCGGAGGTCACGCCGCCCGGCCTGGACTACGTGCACTTCGTCAACTCCGGTGCGGAGGCGACCGAGACAGCCGTCAAGCTGGCTCGCGCCCATGGCAGGGACCGTCTGGTCTCGACCGTCGGCGGGTACCACGGCAAGACCACCGGCGCGCTGGCCCTGACCGCCAAGGAGCTGTACCAGGCGCCGTTCCGCCCGCTGCTGGCCGCCGAGCACGTGCCGTACGGCGACACCGAGGCGCTGGCCGCGGCCCTCGCCGACGGACCGCCCGCCTGCGTGGTCGTCGAGCCCGTACAGGGCGAAGGCGGAGTCGTCCTGCCGCCGCCCGGCTACCTCCGCAGCGTCCAGCGTCTGTGCGCCGACCACGGGGCCTTCTTCGTCCTAGACGAGATCCAGACCGGCCTCGGCCGGCTCGGCAGTTGGTGGGGCGCGGACGAGGAGCACATTCACCCGGACATCCTGCTCGTCGGCAAGAACCTCAGCGGCGGGGTCATCCCCGTGGCGGCGGCGGTGGCCACCGCCGAGGCGTACGCGCCGTTCGACCGCGACCCGTACCTGCACACATCCACCTTCGCCGGCGCCCCCGTCGCCATGGCCGCCGCGCAGGCCGCCGTTCGGACGATCGCGGACGAGGACCTCGTGCACCGGGCCCGGCTGCCGGGCGAGGACCTTCTCACCCTGCTGCGCGATTCACTCGCCCCCCTGGGCGACGCGGTCCGCGAGGTGCGCGGACGCGGCCTGCTGATCGGCATCGAGATGCGCGACGAACAGCTCGCCGGCGAGCTCGTGCTGCATCTGCTGGAGGCGGGCGTGCTGGTCAACCACTCCCTCAACGCCCACCGGGTCGTACGGCTGACCCCGCCCGCCGTGCTCACGCCCTCCGACCTGGACTGGATCTCCACCGCCTTCACCACTGCCGTCACCGCTCTGACGAAGGAACTCCACTGACATGCCCGAAGTGACCCTTGACGTCCGCATCCCCGACCTCAACCCGCTGACCGTCTTCGAGCGGCTGCGGGACTTCAGCGCCTACCCGAAGTTCACCGACGCGATCCGCGAGGTGCGGGTCACCGAGATCGACCACGACACCGTCGACTCGCACTGGCAGGCCAACTTCCGCAACGGCGTGCTGTGCTGGTCCGAACGCGATCGCATCGATCCGGCCGCCCTCACCATCGAGTTCACCCAACTCGACGGCGACTTCGAACGCTTCGAGGGTGGGTGGTATGTCACGCAGGACGCCCCCGGCACCACGGCCCGCTTCACCGCGGTCTTCGACCTCGGCATCCCCACCCTCGCCTCGTTGATCGATCCCATCGCCGCCCGGACGCTCCTCGACACCATGGGTCTGATCGCCACGGGTCTCTTCGGCTCACATGTCCGGCTCGACGAGCCGGAGACCGTCCCGGCCGGCGCCGTTGTCACCGACGGGAGCACGCGGCCATGACCAGCGCCGCCGGCTACCCGCTGCTGTCGGTGACCGTCACCGAACGGCTCCCGGACAGCCCGCCCCTGACCAACCCGACGACCGGCGGGAAGTGCCGCGAGGTCTTCGCTCATCTGCCGGCCGCGGTGAGCGTCATCACCACGGACGGTGCCCACGGGCCGGCCGGCATGACGGCGAGCGCCGTCTGTTCCCTGTCCGTGGATCCGCCGCTGATCCTGGTCTGCATCGCCAACCGCAGCCGCACGCTCCACTACATCGTCAGTCACGGGACCTTCGCCGTGAACGTGCTGCGTGAGGACCAGACCGAAGTCGCCAAGGCGTTCGCCGATCCCGGCACCGGCCAGCACAACCGCTTCGCCGCGGCAACGTGCCACCGGGAGGCCGGCGCCCTCCTCCTGGAGAACTGCGCGGCCTATCTCGTCTGCGACGTCCAGGACACCTACCCCGGCGGCGACCACACGATCGTCACCGGCCGGATCCACTCCCTCAGCGCTTCCCGTGTCCGCCCCCTGATCTGGCACGGACGCCGCTTCCGCGCTTTGTCCTGACGACTCCGCCCCCGTACCGCCCCCGCTGGAGGAAACATGTCCAGGAATCTCACCAACCAGGTCGTCGCCATCACCGGCGGCAGCCGAGGCATCGGCCGCGCCACCGCCGAGATGTTCATCGCCAAGGGCGCCAAGGTCGCCATCGGCGCCCGGAACACCGAGTTCGCCACCAAGGTGGCCGACGAGATCGGCGCGCACGCATACCCGCTGGACGTCACCGACCCCACGTCGGTCAAGCAGTTCTGGAAGCTCGTCGAGGCCGAACTCGGCCCCGTCGACATCCTCGTCAACAACGCCGGAGAAATGATCGTCAGCCGGCTGGAGTACGAGACCGACGACGCCACCCTGCACCAGGTCGAGGTGAACCTCCTCGGCACCATCCACGGCATGAAGACCGCGATGGGCTCGATGCGCGAGCGCGGCCACGGGCACATCATCAACATGGTGTCCGCCGTCGGCATGGTCGGCCTGCCCGGCTGCGCCACCTACTCGGCCGCCAAGCACGGCGTGGTCGGGCTGTCCGAGGCGGCCCGCGCCGAACTGCGCGGCTCGGGCGTGGATCTTTCGATCATCCTGCCCATCCCAGCCCAGACCGAGCTGACCTCCGGTGTCGGCAAGGGCCGCTTCGTGCCCCTGCTCACCCCGCGGGACATCGCCGCCGCCGTGCTCCGCACCGCGCGCCGCCCCCGCTACAACGTCTACGTCCCCGGCTGGACCAACCCGGTCACCCGCTCGCTCTATCTGCTCCCCCAGGCGTGGCGGGACGCCATGGGCCGGTTCCTCAAGGCCGACCAACTGCTGCGCACCACCGACTTCCAGGCCCGCACCTCCTACGAGGCCCGGCTGGGCCACACGCTGCCGAGAGAGGCAGCCTGATGGCCACCCCCACCCAGCGGTCATACTCCACCAAGGGTGCCGTCCGCCGCGGCAACGCCCCGTCCGTGACCGGCATCCCGCTGGTGGACCGGCTCATCCACGTGCACCCCGTCACCACCGTCGCGATGTTCACCCCCGTCGCGGCCGCTGCCGCGGCACTCTCCGTCGGCAGGACCGGCGGCTGGGCACTGGCCGCTTGGGCACTGGCCGGCTACGTCACCTGGACCCTGAGCGAGTACTGGGGCCACCGGATCGTCCTGCACTACGAGCCCGAACGCGGCTTCGGCGCCAAGCTGCACTACGTCCTGCACGGCATCCACCACGACTACCCCCAGGACATGCGCCGCTCCATCCTCAGCCCGCTGCTGAGCATCCCCATGGTCGCGGCGACCCTCTACATCTCCACCGGCCTGCTGGACGTCCCGCCGGTCTTCGGCACCGGCTACGTCGTCGGCTACCTCGCCTACGACCTGTTCCACCTCTACCTGCACCACGGCAGGCCGAAGAACCGCCTGCTGCGCACCTTGCGCGAGTACCACATGCGCCACCACTTCCGCGACGACACTCGTGGCTTCGGCATCAGCGCCCCGTACTGGGACGAGCTGTTCGGCACCTCCATCGCCCGTACCCCCAAGGCCGGGCAGCCCGCGGGCGCCGCATCCGGCGGCGCCTGACCGTCCGTCCCCGCAAGCCGCGTGGGCGCCTTCGCCTCCACCGGGGCCACGACCCGTCGTCGCTGCCCCGGCCCCGGTGGCCGGCGCGGGCGCCCACGCCCGTACGGCGGACGGCCACCGGCCGCTCCTCCCGCCCCAGTCGTCACGGGCCGCGCCGCCCCCCTCTCCGAGGACCAGGCAATGAACTCATCCGACACCCTCGCAGCACGCCTCGCCCCCGCCCCGGACGCCCCCCTGCAGCCGACCGCCCCGCTCCGCGGCCCCTCCGCCCCGCCGCGTCAGGCGGACCTGGCCGAGGCAGTGGAATTCGTACATTTGCACCACCTCGAACACCCCGACCAGCAGACCACCCTCCACACGCGCCTGCGGCAGGTCCAGCGGCAGATCGAGGAGACCGGCACCTACCGCCACACCACCGACGAGCTGACCTTCGGCGCCCGCGTGGCCTGGCGCAACAGCAGCCGCTGCATCGGCCGCCTGTACTGGAACAGCCTGCAGGTCGTGGACCGGCGGGAGGCCGGCACGCCGGAGGAGATCCACCAGCACCTGATCACCCATATGCGCCGCGGCACCAACGGCGGGCGCGTCCGCCCCACGATCTCCGTCTTCGCCCCCGACACCCCCGACCGCCCCGGCCCCCGGGTCTGGAACGACCAGCTCATCCGGTACGCCGGCTACCGTCAGCCCGACGGCGGCGTCGTCGGCGATGCCGCATACGCCGAATTCACAGAGCTGGTCCAGCGGATGGGCTGGAACGGCCCCGGTGGCTCCTTCGACGTACTGCCGCTGGTCATCGACACCCACGACACCAAGCCGCAGCTGTTCGACCTCCCCGCCGACGCCGTCCTGGAAGTCCCCCTCCGCCACCCGGACCACCCGTGGTTCGCCGAACTCGGCCTGCGCTGGCACGCGTTGCCCGCCATATCCAACATGCGCCTGCGCATCGGCGGCGTCGACTACCCGCTCGCCCCCTTCAACGGCTGGTACATGGGCACCGAGATCGGCGCCCGTAACCTCGTCGACAAGGACCGCTACAACCTGCTGGGCCTCGTCGCCGCCCGCCTGGGCCTCGACACGGGCGACGAGACCACCCTGTGGCGTGACCGCGCCCTGGTCGAACTCAACGTCGCCGTCCTGCACTCGTTCGCCGAGGCAGGCGCGCGCATCAGTGACCACCACACCGAGTCCAGCCGCTTCCTGATCCACCTGGCCAGGGAAGAACGAGCAGGCCGGACGGTGCCCGCCGACTGGACCTGGATCGTCCCACCGGTCTCGGGGGGCATCACACCGGTCTTCCACCGCTACTACGACCAGGCCGACCAGCGCCCCAACTTCTACCTCGACGACGACGCCCGGGCGCGAGGCAGGGGCCGCTGCCCGTTCGGCCACGACCAGCAACCATGAGCGGCAGGTGTCATGATGATCCGCAAGGCGGTCCTTCCCGCCGCCGGCCTGGGCTCCCGTCTCCTTCCGCTGACGAAGGCGATGCCGAAGCAGATGCTGCCGGTCGGCGACAGACCCGTGATCGAGCACACCGTCCGCGAGCTCGTCGCCTCCGGCATCACGGACATCACCATCGTCACCGCGGGCGGCCAGGACCTGATCCGGGAGCACTTCCGGCCCGCCCCCACCCTCGTCGCCAGGCTACGGGCGGACGGCAAATCCGCCTACGCGGACGCGGTGGAGGAGGTCGGCGAGCTGTCCCGGCTCGGCCGCATCACCTACCTCGACCAGGACGGCCCGTACGGCAACGGCACCCCCGTCCTCAACGCCGCGCAGCACCACGGCGACGAGCCGATGCTCGTCCTGTGGCCCGACGACGTCTTCGTCGCCGAGGTGCCGCGCGCACGGCAGCTGATCAAGGCCTACGAGGAGACCGGCTGCCCCGTGCTCGCCCTCATGCCGATCGACCCAGCCGACTCCCGGCACTACGGAGTGCCCATGGTCAAGGACGACCTGGGCGGCGGACTCCTGCGCATCACCGGTCTCGTCGAGAAGCCCGAGCCGCAGGACGCCCCCTCGGCCTACGCGGCCATCGGCGGATACGTCATCACCCCCGGCATCATCGACGAACTGCGCGACCAGGCCGAGCGGTGGTACGAGCGGCGCACCGGCGAGCTCTACCTGACCGACGCCATCAGCGCCCACGCGGGCAGCCACGCCGTCTACGGACAGGTCCTCCAGGGCCGCTGGTACGACACCGGCAACCGGCTGGCCTACCTGACCGCCCAGTTCGCGACCGCCCTGTCAGACCCCGAGTACGGCCCCCACCTGCGCCGGCTCGCCGGCGAACCGTGAACCGTGCCGTATTCGTCCCCGCACCGAGAGACACAGTCATGCACCCACGGACAGCCCGAACACTGAACGCCAAAGAGTTCGAGGACCTCCGCCACACCGTCGCCGTGCGGGCCGAGAGCCGCCGCCACACGGCTCGGTACGCGGGCTACGCGACCCCTGTACCGCGTGAAGTGAGCATGCAGCTCACCTATCGGTGCAACCTGCGCTGCGAGCACTGCTATCAGTGGAACGACCAAGGTTTCTTCCACGACTACAGCAAGGAGAAACAGCGCACCGAACTGGACCTGGACATCGTCGACAAGGTCCTGCGGGCCACCGACGACCAGCGGGCCAAGGTGTTCCTGTGGGGCGGCGAGCCCCTCATGCACACCCGTTTCGGCGAGGTCGCGGAACTGCTCGCCCGGACTCCCCGGACCGTCGTGATGTGCACCAACGGCCTTCTGCTGGAGCGCAATCTGCCCCATCTGCTCACCCTCGGACCGGGCCTGAACCTCCTGGTCAGCCTGGACGGCCTGGGCGCCGACCACGAGGCACTGCGCGGCCGCGGCACCTTCCCGCGCACCGTCCGCAACATACGCGCCCTGCTCGACCTGCAGCGCGCGGGCGAGTACCAGGGGGAGATCTCCGTCTCCTGCATGGTCGGCAACGAGACCGTGCCCGGGATGTACGAGTTCATGGAGTGGGCCGAGGACCTCGGCGTCAACAGCGTGTACTTCCAGTTCCCCTGGTACATCAGCCCGGCGGTGGCCCAGTCCATGGACCGGCTGTACGAGGAGTCCTTCTCCTGGCTGAACCCGCCCGCCGCGGGCACCAGGCCGACCTGGCACTCCTACACCTACCGGCTGAAGCCCGAACTCATCGACGTGCTCAGGGAATCGATGAGAAGACTGACCGGACGGGTCTGGCGGGCGCGTATCCGCTACCAGCCGCAACTGGAGATCGACGAGGTGGCCGACTTCGTTCTCGGAACACCCGCGCCGGCCCAGCGGCGCAGCCGCTGCCTCGCCGTCTCCAACCGCCTGGAGGTCCACGCCGACGGAAAAGTCAGCTCCTGCAAGTTCTTTCCCGAATTCGTCGTCGGCGACCTGTACGAGAACGATGTCCGCGAAATCTGGCAGAGCGAGACTTTCCGGCGTGTACGGGAAGTGCTGCGCGGCACCGCACTGATGCCTGTCTGCTCGAAATGCATACTCCTCTATCTCAACGGGATGTGACCGGATGGACCACCGGATGCACCAGACGGACGCTCTCGGACAGAGCCGGGAGACCGACGTCGAGGAGCGCCTGAGAAAGCTCCTCGGCGAGATCATCGGCGATCACGCGCTGATCACCGGGATCAGCGGCGACACGGATATCGTCAATGATCTCGGCCTGGACTCGATCCAGATGATCAACTTCCTGCTGCGGCTGGAGGACGAGTTCGACGTCGAGCTCGACTTCGAGCACCTGACCTTCGACCAGCTCGGCTCCCTTCGGGAACTCGGTCGTTTCGTCCTGGCCGAGGCGGGCCGCCCGTCGTGAGCGCCGGAGCGAGCGGTGAAACCGGCCCCCGCGAGCCCCGCGGGACGGTACGCCTCGGCACGTTCGACGCCGAACGCCGGTGGCGTCCCGAGGGGTTGGCCGCCCTCCCCGCGGTCCGGGACCCCCACGCCGACCGCGCGGTGGCCGCCATGGACGAACTGCTGGCCGCCGCCTGCAGCCCCGAGGACCTGCTCATCACCGGCACCGGCGTGCCAGGGTCGTACCTCACCGTGCTGGCCGCCGCGGGGCTGTCCCTTCGGCACCGCCCGGCCCCGGCCGCCCCGGACGGTGTGGACGGGAAGCTGATCGCCCCCTGTACTTCCGCCGCCGCTGGCAGGTCGGGGCCTTACGCACCCTGGGCGCCACCGAGGTTCTGACGGTGGCCGACGGCATCGTGGTCGCCACCTGCGCCGGGGCCGGCGCCGCGCTCGGCGGCGGGCTGCCGGGCGGCGCCGTGCCTGTGAGCTTTGCCGTCGCCACGGTCCTGGTGGTCTTCCTGTTGTGGATGTGGCTGCCGGCCGCCCGGCGGGTGCTGCCCCGCGTCCGCGACAGTGCCTTCCTCTCGGTGTTCGCGAAGACACGCCCGGCCGAGATGGCGGTCCAGCTCGCGCTGCGGTTCGGCCTGGTCATGGCCATGTTCGCGGCATGGCAGGTGCTCACGCTCGTGATCGGAGCGGACCTGGGCTGGGAGCGTCTGGCGCAGTTCTGCGCGGTCTTCCTCCTTGCCACCCAGCTGCCCCTGTCCGTCGGCGGATACGGCGGCCCCCAGGGCGTGTGCGTTCTGCTGCTCACCGAGCGCCACGTAGGCGACGACGACCACCGACGACCCGGCCACCACGGACTGGGCCTCGCCCCGCGAGTCCACCACCCCGCGCATCATGATCATGATGCCGACGGACTGGAAGGTCGCGACGAACAGCAGCGGGATCCGCGCCGGGCCGCACGCGAGCGCATCCCGGCCGCCAAGAGCGCCTTCCACCGCGACTTCCGACTGGCGCTCGTCGGCCAGCGGCTGTCCCGGCTCAACCCCGCCGCGCCCGACGAGCAGCTCCTCGACAAGTTGCTGAAAGCGTGGAACGCCGACGACGTCGACATGCTCGTCCTGTTTTCCGGCTTCTGGCTGCCCACCGCGCACCGCTACGCAGCCCGCCGCCCGGGCGTGCGGGTCCACGCCTGCCACGTCGACTCGGTCGCCTCTCCGTCCTTCGTCTCCGCCGCCGTGGCCGTCCCCGACCGGCCGCGGGAGGCCGATCCGCAGGACGTCTGGCTCCTGGAGGAACGCGACGGCGGTATCGCGCGCACCATCCCCGTCGACCTGAAGCCCCCCGTCCCTTGGCACCGCCGGTCCGCCCGCTTCCTGGTCCACGGCGGCGGCTGGGGGATGGGCACGTACGCCGCCCGCTCCCGCGAACTCGGCGAACACGGCCTCGCCCTGGACATCGTCGCGTACGAGCCTGCGGACATCGCCCACGACAGCGCGCACCGTTACTTCATGATCGACCCGGAGTGGCATCCCTGGCAGGACACCGGCTTCCCGCCCTTCGGCGCCGTACCGGCGGACGGCACCGCGGACTTCCAGCGGGGCGAGAGCCACCATGCCTCCTTCCACCTCACGCGCGAAGCGACGGCCGTGGTCAGCAAGCCCGGCGGCGGCACCCTCATGGACTCGCTCGCCGCCGCCACCCCCGTGGTCCTGCTCGAGCCTTTCGGCGACCACGAAGCACGCAACGCCGACCTGTGGCGACGGCTCGGCTTCGGCATCCCGTACCACGAGTGGAGGAACAGCGGCTGGTCGGTGGCCCTGCTCGAACGACTTCACCGCAATCTGCTCGACGCTCGCGCCCGGACAGCCAGCTACGCCCAGCACCTGATCGAGGAGGCCATGCGATGAGCCATCCCATGTCCGTGTTCCAGCAGACAGCGGTCCGCATGGAGCAACTGCGCCCCGGCTACCTCACCAACCCGCGGGCGGTCCTCACCATCCTGGCCGACATCACCGGCCCCCTGGACACGCAGGCCCTCGACGTCGCCTTCAACGACCTCATCGCACGTCACGACGTCCTCAGGGCCCACCCGGTGCCCGGTACCACCCGCGTCGAAATCCTCCCCGCCGACAAGACCGCGCTGGAGCCGGTCGGCCCCACCGGCGTCATCAAGGACGACTTCCAGGCAATGACCGTCCTGCTCGACAGCACCACCATCGACCTCACCCGCCCGATCCTGGCCCGCGGCTTCCTCCTCACCCACACCGCCGAACGCCACCTACTCGGGCTGGCCTTCCACCACTTCGCCGTCGACCCCACTTCCCTGCGCCTCGCCCTCGGCGAACTGGCCGCGCTCTACACCGCCCGGCTGCGGGGCCGGCGCCTGCCGCCCGTTCGCCTCCCCTACACCGAGTACGTCCGCTGGCAGGCCGACCGCTTCCACGCCAGAGCCGACGCCGACCGGGCGGCCTGGCACGACGCCCTGGCGGGCATCCCCGTCCCCGCGTACGAGCGGGACCAGCCCTTCCACCCCGGCGCCCCCGCAGGCGGCAGGGTGCTTCGCACCGAACTGCTGGACAACGCCGAAGTCGAGACGGTGCTGGCCTGGTCCCGCCGGCACCGCAGCACCGTGTTCACCACCCTGCTCGCAGCCTACGTGCTCGCCCTCCGCGCCCGCTCCCGCCGCGACGACCTCATCGTGACCACGATTTTCGAACAGCGCGAACACCCCGCCGTCCGCGACCTGATCGGGCCGTTCCTCTATCCCACGTTCCTGCCCCTGCGCGTACGGCCCGGCCGCCGGCTCACCGAGGACTTCATGACCGAGATCCGCGGCGCCGTTCTGCACGGATACGAGCACGCCCGGTTCCCCATCCTCGACATGCTGGGCCTCGCGCCCCACCTGGCGCCCGGCATACAGGGCCTGGAACCGTCGTGGTACCGCATGTTCGAATACCTGCCCGGCCGAGACACCACTCCCTATGCCTTCGCCGAGGCCGGCGCCACCGTCGCCTACTCGGCCGGAAACCAGGACGACGCGGGCCGGTTCGGCCACTCCATGCGTGTTCGGCGCTCTGCCGAAGGAGCCTTGATGGCCCGGATCGGCTACGACGCCAACGACGACAGCGAAGACAGCATCCTGGCCTTCCTCGACACCTTCCGCACCCACCTGAGCGAGCTTGAGGTCACAGCGCGGAGGTCTCCTTCAGGAAAGCGTCGATGAGCGCGGCGGTCTCGCCGGGCTGGTCCTCGGTGACGAAGGGGCCGGAGTCCTCGATGACGCGCAGCCGGGCGTCGGGAATGAGGCCGGCCAGCCGCTCGCCATGGGCCAGCGGGAAGAAGTTCTGCCGGGCCCAGGCGATCAGGGCGGGGTGCGGGAAGCTGCGCAGGTCTTCGGCGGCCTCTCGGGTGAAGGCGGGCGAGATGCTCCGTACCAGCTGGGCGAAGTCCCGGCGGACCCCGGGATGGTCGCGCAGCGGGCCGGTGTAACTGGCCATGATGTCGGCGGGGATGGCGCGCCGGGTGAGCAGGCCGAAGGCGATGGGCATGCGCTGGACGGCGCGCAGCCGCAGGGTCTCGGCGAGGACCGTCAGCCCGGCGGGGGTGCGGCCGAGGACCTGGAGATGCCGGATGGGCAGCGGCAGGAAGTTGTCGAAGGCGTCGCAGGGAGTGAGAACCAGGGAGCTGATGCTCTCGGGATGACGGGCGGCCACGGCCTGGCAGATGGCGCCGCCGGTGTCGTTGCCGACCAGGGCCGGGGCGGCGAGGTCCAAGGCGGCGATGGTGCGTCGGACGAGGTCGGCGAGTCCGAACAGCGTGAATTCGGTGCCGGGGCGCATGGGCTGGACGTGACCGCCCAGGGGCCAGTCCGGGGTGATGCAGCGGTAGCGGTCGCGCAGGACGGCCACGACGCCGCGCCAGACGTCGGCGTTGGCGATGATGCCGTGCACGAACACCACGGGCGGGCCGTCACCGGTTGCGTGGTAGCGGATGACGCCGTCCGGGAGTTCGACGTGGTGGACGGGGCCGAGGTCGGAGCCGGCGGTCGCCATGGCTACTCCTTGGTGGTTGTCAGCAGTCCGGGGGTGACCAGGTCCAGCAGCGCGTCGGCCGTGCGGTCGGGCGGCCAGCCATGACCGCTGCGCAGGTGCAGGTACGTACGGGTGGGGAGAGTCTGCGCAGAAGGCAGCTCAGGATTGCTCCAGTCGCCGGGCCGGCATCAGGGGGACGGCGCGGGCGGGCCGGGCTCGTCCGGGCCGCCGGGGTTCCGGCTGCCGTGTGCCGTGGCGGCCTCCTCTGCCCGGTGGGCCTGGGTGCCCTTCAGGTGGCGCAGCTCCGCCTGCAGAGCGCGGATCCGCGCTTCGATCGCTTCGTCGGTGAGCATGGTCGGGTCGGATTCACCCGCTGCGGCATCGGTGACGGACGCGCCGGCGTCCGCGGGCCGGTCACGCATCATCACCAGCACGGTGAGCGGGCAGACCAGCATGACCAGCAAAGGAACGGCCACAAGGTCCCAGGACGGAGGAAACGACAGCGTCCCGGCCACGGTGATGGCCAGTGGGACGAGGATCTTCTTGTCGAGGACCTTCTTGATCAGGCACACGTCGAGGCTCCTGACAGGCGAGGGGGCCGGCGCTCTGAGCAGATCATCCCCCGGCCGACCGATCACGACTAATCTCCTTAGTACAGTAGTGTCACGACGGTTTGCCTATACCCCTGGGGGGTACATGTGCAGGGCCATGGCATCTCACTGAAAAGGGGCACGGATATGGGCTGGCTGTGGGCAGCCATGACAAGCGGCGCACTCGCGCTGTTCAGCACCTACTGGGACGACTCGCTGCACACCGACATCGGGCGGGACACCTTCTGGAGCGCCCCGCACATGCTGCTCTACGGCTCGATCCTGGTCACACTCGGGACACTCGCCCGCTGGGCGTGGCCGCAGGCCCGCCGGGAGGGAACGGCCGGGATCCTCCGAGACCCCGTCCTGCGTGGAGCTGCCGTCTCCGGAGCGGCCGTGGGCATCTCGGCGCCCGCGGACGCGGCCTGGCACACCGCCTTCGGCCGGGACGCCGTACTGTGGAGCCCGCCGCATCTGCTGGCCGTCGCGGCGACGATGGCACTGACCGTGGCGCTGCTGCGGGCCGTCGTCCAGCAGGGCGGCAGCCGTTTGCCCGTCATGGCGGCCGATTCCCTGGTCCTGGCCGCGGCGCTGGTGCCGGTCATGGAGTACGACTCCGACGTGCCCCAGTTCTCGGCGCTCTGGTACCTGCCGGTCGTGAGCGCCGGAGCGACCCTGGCGGTGGTGGTCATCCGCCGCTTCGATCCACACCCGAACGCCGTCGTCCACGCCGCGCTGCTGGTCACCGCGGCGCGGCTGCTGACGGTCGGCTTCCTGGCCCTGCTCGGCCACTCCACGCCGGTCGTACCGCCGGTACTCCTGGTGGCGATTGCCGTCGACCTCGTCCATCGGTGGCGCACCTCACCGTGGTGGTCGGCCCTCGTGGTGCCGGCCGCCGTGCACGCGGCATACGTACCGCTGCTGCCGGTAATGCCACACGGCACGGAGGTCTCCGCCGACCAGGTTGCGCCCTCGCTGCTGCTGGCACTGTCTGCCTCCGCGCTGGTGGTCCTGATGTCGGAAGACGTGCCGAGCCCACGGCGACGCACTGTTGAGGCCACGGTGGTCGCCTCGGCCCTCCTGATCGCCTTCCCCTTGCTCACCGCACCCCGCGCCCTCGCCCATGACCCGGGGCAGGGCGCCGACGCGGGCCAGGCCCGATGGCGGGCGTTCGTCGGGGAGCACGAGGTCGATGTCACGCTCACGACGGACGATCCCGCCCTGCGCCCCGTCGAGTTGGTCGCCCGACGCGCAGGAGAGAAAGCAACCGGACGTCTCACACCTGTCCCCGACGGCACCGATCGCGGCCGGATCGCGCTGCACGCCGAAGGCCGCTGGTTCCTGTACGCGACGTTCAAGGACGCCCGAAACCGGACCGCTGAGAGCTGGGTCGCCGTCCAGCAGGGCTCGGGACGGAACCTCACCACCACACGCCCCGTGTATCTCCCGCCGCCCCAGACGTACGGAGCCGGCCGGACCGCCGCCACCGTGGGCCTGTACGGCCTGGCCGCGGCGATCCTCCTCACGGTCGCCCGGTCCGGTCGCACCCACCGCGCCCCACAGCCGCGGCAGAGCGGAAGGAACTAAGCATCTTGGTGATCAGGGCATGAGGTGACCAGATCCATGTAACCTGCGTACGGTCCCAGGAATACCCCTGGGGGTAAGTTGTCGTCACTGTCGGAGCGGGGCGAAGCAACAACGTCGGCCCGGTATCGACCCCACCCATCCACACCCTGTGACCCTGCAGGACGTGTACGCCGGGTGTGGACGAGCACGAACCGCTGCGGCTGGCAGGCAGGTTCGCACACGTCTCCGAGCACCCGATCGCCCGGGCCGTCGCCGCCGGTGCCGTGGAACGGGCCGGAAGTCTGCCCCTCCCGGAGAACTTCGAGGACGTCGCCGGACTCGGCGTCCAGGGCGTCGTCGACGCCACGCGGTCCTCGTCGGCCGCGAGAAGCTCCTGAAGGCCGAGGCCAGGGCCGCGGCGGAGGCCGAGGGCCGTACGGCGGTGGCGGTCACCCGGCACGGCGAAGCGCGCGGTGTCCTCACCGTGGCCGACGCGGTCAAGGAGACCAGCGCAGAGGCGGTCGCCGAGCTCCGCAGGCTGGGCCTGAAGCCCGTGCTGCTGACCGGCGACAACCAGTTGGTCGCCGAGTCCGTCGCGCGCCGTCGGCATCGACGAGGTGATCGCCGAGGTCCTGCCCCAGGACAAGTTCGACGCCGTCAGGCGACTGCAGAACGAGGGCCGTACGGTCGCGATGGTCGGTGACGGCGTCAACGACGCGGCCGCCCTCGCCGCCGCCGACCTGGGCCCGGCCATGGGCACCGGCACGGACGCGGCGGTCGAGGCGGGATACCTGACCCTCGTACGCGGTGATCTGCGAGTGGCCGCCGACGGGATCCGGCTGTCCCGCAAGACCCTGGCCACGATCAAAGTCAACCTGTTCTGGGCCTTCGGCTACCACGCCGCCGCCCTGCCGCCGGCCGCGTTCGGCATGCTCAACCCGATGGTCGCGGGCGCCGCGACGGCCTTCTCCTCGGTCTTCGTGGTGACCAACAGCCTGCGGGTTCGATCCGTCAAGTAGCCACGTCGACAACACCGTTGACGAAAGGCGCCCGGTCAGGAGACGGGGCGCGTCTCGTCGTCAGTGAGTTCGGTCGCCAAGCACGTCCTGGTCCCCCCTTGCCGAGCTTGACCTTCGCTCCGGCCAGCGCTGAATTCACTGACAGGCCAAGAAATGAGCAGTACCGAAGCGCGGGTCCTGCGGAAGTCAGGGCACGCACGCCACCATCAGGGGCAGCAGCGGAGCTGCGACCGTCGCCACCACGATGCCCAACCACGCCGCGCGGTGCGGTCGGGGCTGCGGGGTCAGGACGCGCCGCAGCCGTATGAGGACGCCGGATCCACCCGCACCCAGTGCCACCTCAGGTGTTCTCCCTGCCGCGACCTCGTACATGGCGCTCGCCAGCGCGTCCCTGGAGTGGTACCGCAGGGCACGGTCGTCCGCGATCATCTCCAGCAGCAGGTTCGTCTGCTCCTTCGCGTGCCGGGCGAGTGGCAGACCGCGGAAGGCCCGGGAGAACGCGTCAACCAGGATCTTCAGCAAGTGATGCCTGCCGGCGATGTGGGCGCGCTCGTGCTCCAGCACGGCCCGCAACTGTTCCTCGGTGAGCACGTCCAGTGCGCCGCGGGTGACGACCACGCGGGCAGAGCGTCCCCCCAGGCAGTAGACGGCCGGAACGTCGTAGTCGACGATCGTGGCACCGTACTCGGGCGCCGGCTCGCCGACGAGAGTGAGCATGTCCAGCTGGCGGGCGCGAGCCCACCGGGCCCGCCACGCACAACGGATCAACCAGCCGGCCGGCAGCAGTACGACCACGACGGGAGCGGCGATCACCAGCACGTCACCGAAGGTGGGCGGCGTGTCACCCGCCGACGCGGTGTGGGCGGCCAGTCCGCACGCGGTGAGCAGCCCGACGAGGCCGTCGTGCACATGCCGTTCTGTCATCGCCAGGTGGTACACGGCAAGGGCGGTTGCGACGACGAACGTGACCATGAGTCCCTGCCACGCCAGGACCGCGACGGCCGGCGCGCGGTGCGCCCACCGGGCCCGGATCAGCCGGGGAGGCATCACAACACCCATCAGGACCGCGTATCCGGCCAGCCCGACAGCTGTGATCATATGCCGCTCCGCCTCTTCACCGCTCGGAGCGCCGAGCGTAGCGCGTCCATATCCTCCGCACTCATCTGTTCCACGAAACTGACCAGAGCGCCCGCCGGGTCCGGATTGTCCTCAAGAGCGTCCCGCATCAGTGCCCCCGTGTACTGCTGCCGCGCGCAGTATCAAAAGCACGGACGCCAAGAGGACCTGGACGCCGTCGTCCCTGTCCGGTCAGCCCGACTTCCATGCCATGGAACACGTCCAGGGAACCGTCTACGTCTACGGCCGCCTCCAAAGGACCGAGCGGGGATGCGCGGGCCCCGACCGCCCCGGCCTGCGATTACGGACTCTGTCCGACGTGTTCGCCCCACGGGTGGTGTCCGGAACCGACCTCCGTCGGCGCCGGCGAATTCCCAGGATTGCCGTCCTGGAGGCCCTCGTAAGCCTGGCCCCGAGCGGTTTCAGCGGGCCTGGGTGGCGTCCACGTCTTTGCGAGACGACCCCACCGTGTCAGACAGCACCCACAACGCCCCCTCCCGACGAGACGCATCCACATTCCACGGCGGCCTGAGCCACGCCCAACTACCGTCGGCCGCAACAGATCTCATTCTGCTCGGTGACCTCACCGGCCGCTACGCCACCGGCAGCTACAGCCGGCTCGCCTCCGACGGGCGGACGGTGATCCTGCGCGGGGTGGCGACTGAGCACGGCAGTCGGCTGGTGCTCACGTCACGTTGCCGCGCAGCAGCGCCGTCGCCGCGCGCGTGGCGCGTGTGGCGACATCCTCGGGGGAGAGGCGGGAGCGGGTCAGGAAGTCCTCCGTGTCCAGGGTGACGTAGCCGTGGGCCAGGACGAAGAGCTGTTCAAGTAGGAGCAGTGCCTGGGAAGGGTCGGCATGGCCGGCGTCCCGGGCAAGGTTGAGCAGCAGCGCCATCAGGTCCCGGCCGGCCCGGGCCACGTCGGCGTCGCGCAGTGGCCTCAGCTCCCGGGCGAAGATCACGTCGAGGCCGGCGCCGCGGTCGGACACGTGGCGCACGTATGCCCCCGCGGTGGCCGCGAGCCGGTCGATCGGGTCGGGGCCGGCCGCCTGCGCGGCGGCCTCCATGGACCGGGTGAGCTCGTCGGCGGCCTGTGCCGCGACGACGGCGAGCAGCGCGTCACGGTTGGGGAAGTGACGGTACGGGGCGGCCGTGCTCACCCCGAGCCTTCGGGCGAGTTCGGCGACGGAGAAGCCGGCCATCCCCGTCTCGGAGAGCAGCACGAAGCTCTCAGCGATCAGCGCCGAGCGGAGCTGCCCCCGGGCAGGGCGCTCACTCCCCGCCCCAACTGCTGCGTCAGTCACTCAGTCCACCGTCCTTGACCATAAGTAAGAGACCACTTACTTTAGAAGTGATAGCCCTCTTACTTCTAGCGCTGGAGGCCGCGCATGACAGGGATCGACGGCAAGGTGGTGGCCATCACGGGCGCGGGCAGCGGGATCGGCGAGGCGAGCGCGCTGCTCCTCGCGTCGCGCGGCGCGAAGCTCGTCCTCGGAGCGCGTCGGAGCGACCGGCTGGAAGCGCTCGCCGCCCGCATCGAGGCCGATGGCGGCACGGCCGCCTGGACGACGACGGACGTGCGTCGCCGCGGAGACCTCGCGGACCTCGTGGCGTACGCCTGCGGGCGCTATGGCGCGCTCGACGTCCTCGTCAGCAACGCCGGGGTCGGCCCCATCTCGCCGTTCGACGAGCTGCGCGTCGAGGACTGGGACCACATGATCGACGTCAACTTCCGCGGCGTGCTGCACGGGATCGCGGCAGCGCTCCCCGTGTTCCGCAAGCAGGGCAGGGGGCAGTTCGTCAACGTCGTCTCGACCGCCGGGCTGCGCATCGTGCCGAACCAGGCTGTCTACGCGGCGACGAAGAACGCAGTCCGCACCGTCTCCGAGGGACTGCGCCAGGAAGCCGGGCCCGACCTGCGGGTCACCATGGTCTCGCCCGGCTACGTCGCGACGGAGTTCGCCGACTCGGTCACCAGCCCCACCGTCAAGTCGCAGGCCCCGACGGTCGACTTCTCCCTCTCCCCCGACGACATCGCCCGCGCTGTCGCCTTCGCGATCGAGCAGCCGTCGAACGTCGACGTCGGCGACATCGTCGTCCGCCCCACGGCACAGAGCTGACGCCTCGCCGGCCTCGCCGGGCGAACTCATCGACGCCCAGGAGCGATTCCTCCGGAGGGAGGGGCCTGACCGGGGATCTCCCGGCTGCGCCCGCCTGTCCGGCAGGGAGCGAAGCGTCAGAAGGCTGTCAGCGATTGATGATCACCCCGGCCTCCGGCTGATGCTTACTCCAAAGGAAACGCACCCCTTCGTGGCCCATCCACCCGCACCGCCGTTGCCGCTTTCACGCAAGCAGGAACGCAAGATGCGCACGCTCGTGGCCGCTGCCGGGTCCGGGCAGGCGGTGGTGCGGCGCGCACGGATCGTACGGCCGGCCGCCGCGGGCCGGCCCACCACCGCCATTGCCGCCGAGCTCGGCTGCAGTGTGCCCACCGTGCGCACCTGGCGCGAACGCTTCCGCCGCCGTCGGGTGGCGGGCCTGTTCGACCGCCCGCGCAGCGGACGCCCCGAACTGCACGGTCCCAGCGCGCGCCTGGCCGTGGTGGCCACCGCTACCAGCGTGCCGCCCGAGGGAGCCACGCTATGGACCCGCGTCACCATCGCCGCCCACCTGGCCGAACGCGGCCTGGTGCGCTCGCCCTCCACGGTCGGCCGGGCCCTGGCCGAGGCAAAGGTGCGCCCGCACAGGGTCCGCGGCTGGCTCAACCGGGCCGACGGCCAAGCGTTCTGATCCCAGGCCGGCGCGGTGTGCCCTCTCTACCTGGACGTCCCACCCGGCACGATGCTGGTTCAGCGTGGACGAGAAGACCGGCATTCAGGCCAACTCCCGCCTCTACCCCACCCGGCGCACCCGCCCCGGACAGGCCGAGCGGCGCGAGTTCGAGTACCGCCGGCACGGCACCGTCTCCATTGCCGCCGCCATGGACGTGGCCACCGGCCAGGTCCTGGCCGAGCGCATCGAGCGCAACGACTCGGCCACCTTCATCGCCTTCCTACGGGGATTGAACCGGCTGACCAACCCGGCCCTGCGCCTCCACCTGATCATGGACAACGGCTCCTCGCACACCTCCAGGGCCACCCGCGCCTGGCTCGCCGCCCACCCGCGCATCACCGTCACCCACACGCCCAAGCACGCCAGTTGGCTGAACATGGTCGAGCAGTGGTTCGGCGTCCTGACCCGCCGCCCGACCCGCCGCCTGCTCCGCCGCGGCGACTTCACCTCCCGCGAGGACCTCGAAGCCCAGATCACCGCCTTCACGATCCGGCACAACCGCACCGCCCGCCCCTACCAGTGGCGCTACGACGCCGACGCCGACCACGCCCGTCACCACCAGACCGCCCCAGCGGAGTACACCCAGGCCGCATGGTCCTCACCCACCCTCACCAAGGCGACCACCAGCAACCGGCAGAGGACCTGCGAAGCGCTGCACAACTAGGGCCTGTCCGACGGACCTTGCCGGATCGTTGTACCCAAGGCGGATGAGGCGGTACTGGACGGGGCCCGCTCATTAATCGCTCGACCTCCCCTCCGGCCTGCGAGAAACTTCCCGCGATGACGCAACGAACCGATACGCCTCCCACCTGGGACGAGCGCACGCAGCTGATCACCTTCCTGGACTACGCCCGTGACACGGCGCGAGCCAAGTGCGAGGGCGTGTCCGCGGAAGACGCCCGCAGAGCTCCGCTTCCGAACTCACCGCTGATGACCCTGTGCGGGCTGATCAGCCATCTGCGGTGGGTCGAGTACCACTGGGTCCAAGTGATGTTCCTGGGGGAGGAACCCGCGGGTCCGCTCACGCAGGCGAGCGACGACGACCCCGACCCCGAGATGCGGACAGCGGTCGACATCCCGTTGCCCCGGCTTCTCGCCGAATATGACGAGCAGAGCGACCGCTACCGTCGCCTGCTGACCGACCACGACTTGAGCTCAAGAGCCTGGCGCCCCATCAGCGACGGCCGCCACGTGGACCTCCGCTGGGTGATCCTCCACCTCATCGAAGAGATCTCCCGGCACAACGGGCATCTCGACATCGTGCGAGAGCTCGTCGGCGGACGGACCGGCGTCTAGTAGTGCTTCGTTAGGTTGTGGGCTGTCTGCGGCTGCTCCGAGGGCTGGGCAGGGGGCGTCCGCAGGTGGTGCAGATACCGGTCCAGCACCTCAGCAGGTCCTGAAGAGCGTCGAGGACCTGGTAGAGGGTCAGGCCGGTGTGCGGACTTTTGAGTCGAGCCGCCTGAGAGTGAGGAATGCCTGGGCGGCGGTGACGAGGGTGACGTGGTGGTGCCAGCCGCGCCAGGTGCGGCCCTCGAAGTGGTCCAGTCCGAGGCCATGCTTGAGCTCGCGGTAATCGTGCTCGATCCGCCAGCGCATCTTGGCCCACCGCACCAGGTCAGCGGCCGGTGTGGTGGCGGGCAGGTTCGATATCCAGTAGTCCGTCGGAGTGTCCTGGCCGTCCGGCCATTCGACGAGGAGCGTCTGGACGGGCAGGACGCCGTCCCACCGGTTGCGGCCGCCGCCCGCCTCCTGCGCTGCGGCCAGGGACTGCTTGCCCGCGGGCCGCACTGTCAGCACCGCGAACCGTGAGGTCATCGCGCCTTTGCTGCCCTGCCTCCACCTCACCTCGGTGAACTGCTCCGCACCTGCCTCCGCTGCGAGGACGGACACGGTTCGCGGTGGGGTGCGGTAGCGGGGAAGGGTGGGTGGTCCGAGCCCGCCGTAAGCAGGCTGGTGCGGCTCGACATCCTCCGGGTGGGCGACTTCCTTCCCGTTCAGGGCCAGGACATAGGACAGCCCTCGCTCCTGGAGACCGAGCCGGAACGGGGTGCTGACGCCGTAGCCGGCGTCGGCGACCACGACCGGTGCCTTCATTCTCGTGGCGGCCGGCGCGGTGTTGTTCGGGCGGTGGCCGCGCCGCGGTGACGCGTCGGTCGCATTACAGGCGCCGCCGTTCGGCCTGCTTGTGCCCGACCCTGCTCGTAACGGCCGCGCCGACCGCGCGTCCTGGCAGGTACACGGTCGGCGCGGCCCGCGGGCTCGGTTGCGTCGTCAGGGGACGAGGATGAGTCGGATCGGGTCGCCGATCTTGTGCTCAAGGCGGTGAATCGCTTCGGGGGCGTCGGCCAGGGGGATGTGGTCGGTGATGGACGGCGCCAGGTCGAGACGGCCGCTGGAAGCCAGTCGGATCAGTTCGTAGACGTGGTCGAACGACGAACCGTAGTGCCCGTAGACCCTCTTGTTCTTCAGGTTGAAGGTCATGCGCTCCGAGATCTTCAGCGGCTCGGTGGTGATGCCCACCCCGTCGATGAGGTGGAGGTCGGAGAGGCACACGCCTGCCGCCTTGACCTCGATCAGTACCTCGCCCGGTCCGGGTTCAGGGATCGGGATCTCCTCCATGAGGAACTTCTTCGTGTCCAGGTGGACGCGTCCTGCCAGCATGGTGTCCATCGTCTGTGCCTTGGTGAGTAGTAGCGGGTGCGGAGGACGGCGGCTATGAGGCAGCCCGGGCAGCCCGGTTCTGCGCGAGCACCGCGCGCTGGAACAGGGCCTGGGCGCGGGCCGTTTGGCGGAAGGCGAGGTTCTGCAGGGCCATTTCGAGCCCCCGGTCGGCGTCCCCGCCCACGGTGAGCCAGAAGTCGGCCGCGTGGTCGGCGTAGGCCTCCGGATGACGCCGCACCAGTTCGTCGTAGCGCGCTGCCGCACGCTCGCGCCACTGCTTCGCCTCATGGACACGGCCGCTCCTGTACAGCGCGGCCGCGAGGTGGGCGGCGTACTCCGGGTCGTCGCTGGTCCGGGTGAGCGGACGCAGCAGGGCGACGGCGTCGTGCGTCTCCCCGCGCAGCAGCTCGGTCTCGGCCAGGTGACCCGCTGCCGGTGCGTAGCCGGGCACCCGGCGCCTGGCTGCCTGGTACCAGGAGCGGGCCGCGTCGACATCCCCCTCGCGGTGCCACATCACACCCCGCCGAAAGTCCAGCTGAGCAAGCGGAAAGGGCGATGTCCCCTGATAGTGACGCCGTGCCTCGTCGAAGAGCCGCTCCGCCTCGGTGACCTCACCGCGCTCCGCCTGGAGTACGGCGAGCGCGCCGAGCGTCGTGAACTCGCTCTGCCGCTCCCCTGCTGCGCGGATCAGGGCCACGGCATCCGAGTGGCAGCCGAGGGCCTGCAGGACGACTGCTCGTTCCGCGTCCACTGCGGGCGCGTCCGCGCCGCTTCGGGCAGCCGCTCCAAGGTCGGTGACGGCCTCGGCGAAGCGGTGCAGGGCCGCCCGGGTCCGGGCGCGGGCGAGCAGGGCCGTGCCGTCCTCGGGCGCCGCGCGGACCAGGCTGTCCGCCAGTTCCGTCGCCCGTTCGTAGTCGGCGACGCGGCCCAGGACGTGGCCTCGGAGGTTGAGCAGATCGATCAGAGCCGCCCCCTGGGCCACCACCAGGGGCGCCCCTCGCGTCTCCGCGGTGCCCGTACGGCTCAGGCGTACGGCCAGGCCGTCGATCTGCGCGTCCAGATTCATGACGGCGATGGTTCCGCTCGTCGTGACCGGATCGCACACCTGGGAAGCCGCGCCGGTCATGCCGCTTCCTGCGGAGGCATCAGCGCGGCCAGGCGGGCCCCGAGGTCCGGCGGCGTCGGGTTGGGCGCGTTCAGGTACGGGAAGGTGTGGGTGGCCGGCTTGGTCGCCCGGTCGACGCCGTCGCTGAGACGCTCCCCGTCGACACCGCCCACCAGCAGGGTGTAGAGGGTGTCCACGATGTCGTCGTTGAGCGAACGGCCACCGCAGGTGGTGTGCGGGCGGCCGGCGAGCAGCGCGGTCTCGATCTCGAAACAGCCGTCCTCGGAGAAGGGCTTGGCCAGGTCGACGACGAGGAAGTCCGCGAGCAGCAGTTCGGTCAGCGGGTGGTCACCCTGCTCGTCCAGCGGCCAGTCGGTCTTGCCGTCCAGGTTGTCGAACCAGGCCAGGTTGGCGTTGAAGCGGGCTCGGTAGGCTCCCGCGTAGTCGGGGCGGATGGTGAAGGTGTCCTCCTCGTTGTAGAGGTCGCGGATCTCCAGATCGCGGTTGACGGTGTCGTGCGTCTTGCTCGACAGGACCACGTTCTTGATCTCCGGCCGGCCCATCCGCTCCAGCTGGATCTGGCGGCCGCCACCGGAGGTCAGGGTCTCGCCGACCACCGCCACCAGCGAGCCGGCGGCCGGGCCGAGTACCGCTGCGTCGATCTCGACGACGATGCTCAGGCAGTTCAGGTCCTCCAGAACGTTGTCGGCGTCGGTCCGGAAGGACAGCTTCCCCGTCATGTCGGTGGCGACCACGCCCAAGAAGTCGATGAAGAACGGGTCGAGGCGCGATCCGGCGAAGATCCGCAGTCCCTCGGCCTCGGTGGGCACCTCGTTGCCCACCTGGAAGGAGACCTGCCGTCCGCCGGGGGCCCGGCACGTGCCCAGCTGCACCAGGGTGCCCGTGCCGTCGACCTGCTGCGGGGCGTCGAAGGTGAAGTCGAAGACGTACTCGTCCGTGCCGAGGTGGAACGCCGCAGCGGCACCCTCGCTCACGGAGGTGACGGGCCGGACGCGGAAACGGTGGGTGATCACGTCGGAGAACAGGGCCGTGGGGGCCGAGGCCGGGAGCACGTCGAGGACGAGCACCAGGTTCCCCGGCCGCTCGGGGCTCGGGAAGGCGTACACGTCGCAGATGTCGGACGCGGGGTCGGCGATGGCACGCGGTCCGGAGAAGTGGTCAGCCATGGGAGACGCTCCTTGTCATGGTGGTGGGAGATGTCAGGTGTCGAGGTCGGCGATCCAGCGCAGCGCCCGCAGGCCGGGCATGAAGCAGTACTCGCCGCCCCGGTTGACGACGAACGGCGGCAGCCCCTTGAAGCGGCGGCGGATCGGCCGGCGCGGGACGGTGAACCCGCCGTCGTCGTTCACGCCGATCAGCGGGTCCTTGTCCGCGGGCGCGCCGATGAACTTGCCGTCGTTCACCCACTGCCGCTGGACGAACTCGAACTGCCGGTCGAGGTGGGCTCCGACGAAGGCGAACATGATGCCGCGGTCGGCGCCGTCGTCCTCCAGGACGCCCTTGGGCAGGGGCGGGCCGTAGGTCGTACCGCGCCGGATCATGCGGTGCAGGCGCACCTCGCCGGTGACGACCGCGTCCCGCGGGTTCATCCGCCGGGAGTGGGCGCCCACGGGGCACTTGAGGCCCTCCGGGTCGTCGCCGTACATGAAGGTGTTGTTCCGCTCGGGATCGGCACCGAGTTCCGGATCGTCCTTGTCCGGCGTCAGGGCCAGCGGGGCACCACTGGGCCATCGGCCGACGAACTTGGCCGCCAGCAGTTCCTCGTCGGCGGGGTCCGTCGCACGGTCGCGCAGATACTGGCGGAACGCGGCCACGCGCGTGTGCAGCTTGCGGAAGGCCACGTACGTTCCGTTGCGTCCGAGTACCTCGGGCTGCGGAACGGGGGCGATGCCATGGGTCTCGTCCTCGTATCCGAGCACGAACTCGCCTGCCTTGAGCGGCTCTTCGTACGTGTTCGTCCCGGGGATCCCCGTGCCCTCGATGGCCGGCTGCCCGATGCCGTCCCGGAAGCCGAACGGTTCTTTCTCGTCCGGTCCGACGTGCACGTCCTGCTGCCAGACGGGAACGACGCCGGGCAGATCGCGCAGCGCGTCGCGGACCAGGAGGACAACCGTCTCCAGGCGGGCGGCGTCCGGCGCGAGTCCGGTCAGGACGAGGTGCACGTCCTGCGAACCGAGCGGCCCCTCCCAGTTCTCCGCCGCGTTGTCTCCGATATCCCCTATGTAGGCGGCCCGCGCGGACATGCCCTCCCGGAACTCCTCGGGGAAGGTGGCCAGGGACGCCTCGGGCACCCCCAGAGCCTTCAGGCCGTGGAAGCTGAGTGCCACCGCGAGCGAGACCTGGCGCTCGGGGTCGAACGCCGCGACCGAGTCGATGGCGGGGGTCAGCCTTCGCAGGAGTTCGCGTCCCTGTCGGCGGTCGTCGATGCGCAGGGCGAGGTAGGCGCCTGCGTACGGCGTCGGCCGTGGCTCCAGAGCGGCGGCCTGGATGTCGTCGAGCTCCAGGACGCTGCTCTCTTCGATGCTCATGATGCCTTCCAGAACTGTCTTGCGCGGACGGGGTCGCCGCACGGTCGTGGAGGGGGCGGGAACGGCCGCCCCCTCCCGGGATCCGAAGGGTGGGTCGGTGTCAGGCGGCGGCGTGGGCGAGGAGGGGCTTGAGGGCCGGGTGAGAGAGGGCTTCCTCGGCAGCGGGGTCGTCGAGGACTTCCTGGAAGGCGGCGTCGAGCTTCTGGGCCTTGACGACCTGCGGCATGGTGAAGGTGCTCAGGGGGTTGAAGTAGGCGGCGGCCTGTTCCTGGTTGTCCTGGAGGATCTTCTTCAGGCCGGCGGTGGAGTTGCGTACGTTCTTCTCGAAGTCCGGGTTGTCACTGTTCTTCGAGAGCGCCTGCAGGCCGCCGGACTCCTCGACCCAGGCGAAGAGCTCGTCCCACTCGGTGGTGTGCTGCAGCCAGTCGACGAAGTGCTCGAAGCCCACGCTCAGGATCGCGTCGTCGACGTAGGGGTCCCACTCGGTCTCGAACGTGGTGGCCCACAGCAGCATCCTGCCCTCGTCGAAGACCACGTGCCGGGTGTCACGCAGACCGGTCTTGATGGTCTCCTTCGGGTCCTGGCGGCGCAGTTCCTCCACGAACCGCCGGCAGGCCGCCTGCAACTCCTCGACGTGCCCCGGCTTGACGTGGAAGTAGGTGGCCAGCTCGGAGACGACGCCGTCGATGCGGCCCTTGCCCGCCTTCTTCGTGATCGTAGCGGTCATGACTTCCTCCATGAGGACCTGTACGCACATGCGGTGACATGGGCGTTCTCTACGGACAGGAGAGGGATCCACACTGTCGCGATCCCTATGTGAGACAGATTGACTCACAGAGAGCCTATGAGTCAACTTGTCTCACAGCGACCCCGGGTCACGCACCGGGCCCAGCACTCGCGAGCACCTGCGGATGCGGGCAAGGGTGGGGTTCTCGGCCAAGGGGGATGCCGTCGCTGCTGCTTCGGCGCGGATCGGCGCGCGCACCGCCTGCGAGAGGCAGTGGCCGGGACTGCGGACGGCGCCAAGGCGACGCCGTGATGCCCGCTGGCGGCAGGGAGGCCCTGGCCCAGGGATCAGCTCCATGCGGAACCTCATACCCAAATGATTGAGGATCTCATCAGTAATGGCGGACCCATCGCGACGGTTGTTACACTCGCCGTATGCCGACGTCAGCCCCGCCCAAGAACCGCTTCGAGCGGCGCCGCGCCGAGACCCGTCACGCGCTCGTCCGGGCGGCCCGGCAGATCCTGGCGGAGACCGGGGACACCAGCGCCAGCATCCAGACCATCGCCGAGCGCGCGGACGTCGGTTTCGGCTCCTTCTACAACCACTTCGAGTCCAAGACGGAGCTGTTCGACGCCGCGGTGACGGACGCCCTGGAGGAGTTCGGCCAGCTCATCGACGAGCGAGTGGATGGGATCGACGATCCGGCCGAGCTGATCGCCGCCGGATTCAGGCTCACGGCGAGGATGGCCGACTCCCACCCCGAGCTCACCCGGATCCTGCGCGACCGCGGCCTGGCCTACATCCACTCCGACCGCGGTCTGGCCCCACGAGCACTGCGGGACCTGGAGATCGGCATCGCCTCGGGGCGCTTCGACTGCGCCGACGCGACCACCGCGCTGTCCGCCGTGGGCGGCACCCTCATGTCCCTCGTGGCGCTGCGGATCGCCCGCCCCGACCTCGACGGCGACGAGGCCGCATCCGACCTGGCCGCCATGGTCTTGCGCATGCTCGGAGTCCCCTCGGACGACGCCCATGAGGTCACCCGGCGCCCGCTGCCCGACCTGGGCTGACCGTTCGGCGGGCACAGAACACTACAAGGCGGCCGACGACCGGCCCGGCGTTCGGCTGGGCGACGTGCCGCGCGCCGAGGACGCCCGGAACTCGGTCCGGACAGCTCATCGCGGGCAGGACGCCTGCGTCGCCGGCGGGGCGGCCGGGTCAGGCCGGCAGCAGCCTCCCGACAACCCGCGCCATCCCGTGTCCCGCGGTCGAGGAACTGCTGCGCTTCGAGTCGTCGGTCCAGTTCTGGCACACCCGCTCCGCCCGGGAGGACATCGGCATCGCGGGCACCACCATCCCGAAGGGCGCGCCGATCTTCCTGGCGTACGGCTCGGCGAACCGCGACCCGGCACGCTTCGCCGACCCCGACGAGCTCGATCTCGAACGTCCCGACAACCAGCACCTCGGGTTCAGCCAGGGCATCCACTTCTGCTTCGGCGCACCGCTCGCGCGGCTCGAGGTCCAGGTCGCAGTCAGTGAGTTCGTCCGGCGTGTGGAGAACCCGCGGCTTGTGGCGGACCCGCCGCCCTACCGCCACAACCAGATCTTCCGCGGCGCGCTCCACCTCCTGGTCGACATCGACGGGATCCGCGACTGACCCGACGTACGCAAAGGATCACCATGCGCGCTCTGCAACTCGTCGAATGGCGAAAGCCGCCGGAGCTGCGCGAGGTGCCGGTGCCCGAGCCGGGGCCGGGGCAGGTCCTGGTGAAGGTCGGCGGTGCCGGTGCCTGCCACTCCGACCTGCACATCATGGAGTCGCCCGGGCCCCCGCCCGGCTTCACCACGGAACTGCCCTTCACGCTCGGCCACGAGAACGCGGGATGGGTGGAGCGAGCGGGACCGGGCGTCACCGGGTTCGCGCCCGGAGACGCCGTGATCGTCTACGGTCCCTGGGGCTGCGGGCTGTGCGCCCACTGCAGACAGGGGCGGGAGAACTACTGCCAGACGACGGACGGTCAGGGCGGTGGCCTGGGGGCGGGTACGACGGCGGAATGGCCGAGTACCTGCTGGTGCCGGCGTCACGCTTCCTGATTCCGCTCGGCACGCTCGATCCCCGCCAGGCCGCCCCGCTCAGCGACGCCGGGCTGACGAGCTACCACGCCGTCAGGCGGTCGCTGCACCTGCTGGGGCCGGGCTCGACCGCGGTGGTCATCGGGGCGGGCGGCCTGGGCCAGATGGCCGTCCAAGTCCTTCGAGCACTCAGTGCGGCGACCACCGTCGTCGCCGTGGACACCGACGCCGGCAAGCTCGAGACCGCCAAGCGCATGGGCGCGGACGAGGCACTGCTCTCGGGTGACCAGGCGGTCAGGCGCATCAAGGACATGACCGGGCAGCACGGAGCCGAGCTCGTGCTGGACATGGTCGGCATGGACCCGACTCTCCGGATGGCCGCTCAGGTGGCGCGGGTCCTCGGCCACCTGACCGTCGTCGGTCTCGGCGGCGGAGCCCTGCCCGTCAACTTCGCCTGCCCGCCGCACGAGTGCTCGGTCGCCGCCCCCTACTGGGGTTCCCTCCCCGAGCTGATGGACGTCATCACCCTCGCCCGGCAGGAGAAGATCAAGCTGCTGGTCGAGCACTTCCCCCTGGAACGCGCCCGTGAGGCCTACCAGCTCCTGCGCACGGGCAGGATCCGGGGGCGCGCCGTCATCACCCCCCACGGGTGAGCACCGCGCTCGGCGCCCGTGCGAGTGGTCCCCGGCGGCCGACGTAGGGGTCACCGGATGAGCTGCTCGGACCAGATCGTCTTGTTGTTCTGACCATGGCGGCAGCCCCAGCGCGCGCCGAGTTGGGCGACCAGGAAGAGGCCGCGTCCGCCCTCGTCGCTCATGCGGGCACGCCGCAGGCGGGGCTGGGTGCTGCTGGAGTCGGTGACCTCGCAGACCAGGACGTCGTGGCGGATCAGTCGCAGCTCCGCCGGCGGACGGCCGTAGCGCATGGCGTTGGTCACCAGTTCGCTGACGATGAGTTCGGTGGTGAAGACGAGGTCGCCCAGCCCCCATGCGGTGAGCTGGCGAGCGGTCCACTCCCGGGCCTGTGAGACGGCCGCCGGGTCGGCCGGGATCTGCCAGTGGGCGATGTTCGGCGCCGGTACGGCGCGCGTACGGGCCAGCAGCAGGGCCGCGTCGTCGCGCCGCGGCTGGTTCCGGAGACTGGCGAGGAGGGCCCGGCCAGTTTCGTGCAGCGCGCGCTCCGGGCGGCAGGAAGCGGAGAGCGCATCCACCAGGTACCGGAGCCCCTGGTCGAGGTCGCGGTCGCCCCGTTCGATCAGGCCGTCGGTGCACAGCGCGAGGACGCTGCCCGGCTCCAGCTCGATCGTGGTGGTCTCGTACGGCATGCCGCTGACGGCGAGGGGTGGCCCGGGAGAGATCCGGACGGCCTCAGCGGTGCCGTCGGGCCGGAGCAGGACGGGCGGAGGATGCCCGGCACTGGCGATGGCGCAACGTCGGGTGACCGGGTCGTAGACCGCGTACAGGCAGGTGGCGCCGACGACGTCGTGGTCGTCGGGCGGGGCCTCGGCCACGAGGCGCTGGACCAGGTCCGCGAGCCGGGTGAGCATTTCGTCCGGTTCGAGCTCGAGGTCGGCGAGGGTCTGGATGGCGGTGCGCAGACGGCCCATGGTGGCGATCGCGGGCATGCCGTGGCCGATCACGTCCCCGGCGACAAGGGCCAGCCGGAGGGAGGGCAGGGCAATAGCGTCGTACCAGTCGCCGCGGATCTGCGCTCCGTCGCCCGCGGGCAGGTAGACCCCGGCGGTCTCGGCCGCCGACGTGTCGGTCGTGGCCGGGGGAAGAAGGCGCTGCTGCAGCGCCACTGCCGCCCGGTGCTCGCGCACGTAACGGCGAGCGTTGTCGACGGCGAGCGCGCCCCTGGAGGCGAGGAGTGTCAGGAGCTGCGCCTCGTCCTCGGTGAACGGTCCGGACCGGCCGCAGCGCCAGAGCGATATGGCGCCGAGCGTGAGGCCGCGGGCGTGCAACGGTGCCACCAGCACCGAGTGGGCGCCCCGCGGGACGAGGTACTCCAGCAGTCGCGGATCGCCGATCATGGCGGCGTACTCGTCGAGGCGGAGGACGACTGTCTCGCCCTGCCGGATGCGGTGCAGGAAGGGGTGGTCGGGAAGGGGCGGGACGAGGCCGCCCTGCTTGATGCCGGCCGGCCAGGCCACGGTGGCGGGCGCGAGGGCCGCGTTGCGCATGTCTCCGCCGCCCAGTTGCCTGGCGGGTTCCTCCCCGCCGAACACGGAGTGGGCGAGGTCGACCGCGGCCAGGTCCCCGAGACCGGGGGCGAGGAGATCGGCCAGGTCCCGCGCGGTCCGCACGACGTCCAGGGATCCCCCGACCCGCTCGGCGACCTCGCGGGAGAGGTGCAGATGACGTCGCTCCTCCAGCTGGTCGAGGGTCTCGACGTACAGGGCCGCGACTCCCGTGGGGCGTCCTCGCGGGTCCTCCAGGCGGAAGGCGGACAGCGACAGGGCCCGCCGCCGCGCCGGATCCTGCCGCCGGCGTACGTGCTGGGTCCTGCGGATCACCGGGGCGCCCGTCTCGATCACCTGGCGCAGTACCGCCTCCAGGGTGTCGGCGTCCTCGGCGCAGAGCACGTCGTGCAGCCGGGTGCCGGGCTGTACGGGACGGCCGTCGGCAGTGCCCGGTGTGGCGTTCGTCTGCACCGTGGTCAGGTCCGTGTCGTACAGAGCGATCGTGACCCGGTCCTGTGCGGAGAGCGCGCGCAGGAGCGCGGCACCCTGCTCGTGGTGGACGGCGTGGTGCGCCGGGGCCACCAGGACGAGAAACTCCGCGGGACCTTCCACGGCGGAGGTCCGGAAAACGACCTCGACGGTGTCGCCGGACCGGTGCCACAGGCGTACCCGGCCGGACGCCGGTATCTCCGCGGCCCGGTACGGCTCGTCGGGGAGTCCGACCACCAGTTCCCGTGCGGGCCGTCCGCAGACCTCGTCGGCGGTGAACCCCGTCAGGTCCTGCGCCGCCCGGGTCCACCGGAGCACCGTGCCTCGGTCGTCCAGCACGACGGCTGCCGCGCACTCGAACGCCGGTGGCCCGCCGCCGGGCCCGGCATCGGACAGGCCCGTCGTCCCTGGGGTGTCGCCTGCGGAGTCGATGTCACTCACAGCGTTGTCGTCCATCATGTCGTACCTTCCTCGGCGGCTCAGGCGATCGTGGCTGCGGGCAGGTTTTGTTCGGACCAGACGACCTTGCCGCCCGATACGGAGCGGGAGCCCCACCTGCGGGAGAGTTGAGCGACGAGCATGAGGCCACGGCCGTCCTCGTCGAGGGTGCGAGGGTGTCGTGGGTGTGGCTGGCTGGTGCTCGTGTCGGTGACCTCACAGGTCAGGATGGAGTGCTGGAGGAGCCGTAGGCGGATCGGCCCACCGCCGTACCGGACGGCGTTGGTGACCAGTTCGCTGACGATCAGCTCCACGGTGCCGACGAGTTGGTCCATCCCCCACGCCCGGAGCTGACGTCCGGTCAGGTGCCGGGCGGTGCGGACGGCGGTCAGCTCGTTCGGCAGGTCCCACGACGCGACCCACGCCGCCTGGAGTCCGCGCGTCCGTACGAGGAGCAGGGTGACATCGTCGAAGTGGGTCCGGGCCGGCAAGGTCTCGACCACCTCCGAGCACAGGTCCTCCAGAGACCGGCCGGACGGTGCCAGCAAAGCGCCCAGGCGCCGCATGCCGGCATCGAGGTCGTCGTCGCGTGACTCGACCAGGCCGTCGGTGTAGAGCGCGAGCACACTCCCCTCGGGCAGTTCGCGTTCCACCGACTCGAAGGCGAGCGCCCCGAGGCCGAGCCCGAGCGGGGCACCGGCGGGCATGTCCGGGAAGGTGACACCGCCCCGCGGGTCGATGATGGCGGGCGGTGGGTGGCCGGCCCGAGCCATCGTGCACCGCCGCGTGACCGGGTCGTAGACGGCGTACAGGCAGGTGGCGCCCACGACCGAGGGGACCACGCCCAGGTCGTCGGCGTCTTCCTCGCTCTCCTCGTTCAGCCGCAGGACCGTGTCGTCGAGGTGCGCCAGGAGCTGTTCCGGGGGCAGGTCCAGGTGTGCGAGCGTGCGCAAGGCGGTGCGCAGCCTGCCCATGGTCGCCGCGGCGTGGATCCCGTGTCCGACCACATCGCCGACGACGAGGGCCACGCGGGCGCCGGACAGCTCGATCACATCGAACCAGTCACCCCCTACGCCGTGGTCCGTGTCGGCCGGTACGTAGCGCGAGGCCACCTCGACGGCGGCGCCGCCCCGGACCCGGTGGGGAAGCAGGTCGCGCTGGAGCGTGAGGGCGGCGGCGCGTTCGCGCGCGTACTGGAGTGCGTTGTCCAGGCTGAGCGCGGCCCGGGTCACGAGCTCCTCCGCGAGCAGCAGGTCGTCCTCCTGGAACGGCGTCGGCTCCTCGGAGCGGCCGAACAGCGCCAGTCCCAGGACGCAGCGCCGCGCACGGATGGGGACGACCATCAGGGAGTGGACCCCGCTGTCACGGACCTGCTGCGCCCGCGCAGGGTCGTGGTCGACCCACGGGCTGAGCTGGGTGTCCGCGTCCAGGGACGGTACGAGGTGCGACCTGCCCGTGTGCAGCGCGGCGGCGAACGGCGAGGCCGGGTGGACGTTGATCACCTCTTCGCGGACCCAGGGCAGTTCGAGGACACCGAGGTCGACGGAGGCCAGACCGGCACGGCGCAGCGCGGGAGCGCGGCCGTTCGCCACGCCGATCCGTGCGGGCTCCAGGGCGAACGGAACCGACTCCACCAGGTCGACGAGGGCATGGTCGGCCAGCAGGGGCACGGTGAGCTCTGCCAGCTCCTGGCTGGTCTGCATGACGTCGAGGGTGCTGCCGATGCGGGTGCCGGCTTCGCTGAGGATGGCAAGACGCTCGCGCGCCCGCCGGTTGCCGGTGACATCGACGCTCATGCTGCACACCGCCCACGGCCTGCCGTCCGCGTTCTGGAGACAGAAGAACGAGGCCGAGTAGACGTGCTCCCGGCGCCGGTCGGTCGGCGGCCACGCCCGGTACTCGTGCACCATGGTGATGCCGCTTTCCAGCACGTGCCGCATCACCACCTCGAGCGCTTCGGCCTCGAAACCGGGCAGCGTGTCCTTCAGACGGCCGCCGAGCCGTCGATCACGGGGAATGCCGTCGTGGAGTTCCATCGCGTCGTTGACCCACGTGCAGCGCAGCTGCGGGTCGCGAACGACGATGCCGATCGGTGCGTGGGCGAGCAGCGACTCGCGCAGCGATCCGTCCATCGCTCCCGAGGAGAGCGCGCCTATGCCGGTCACGAACACGAGCCAGCGCAGGCTTTCGCTCTCTCCCCGCAGCAACGAAACCCGCAGGGCCAGGGTGAGCGCGTGGCCGTCCCGGTGGCGGACCGTCGTGGTGCCGGACCAGCCGCCCTGGGCACGGCACTGTTCGGCGAGCGCCGCAGCCTGGAGAGCGCCGCCTGAGCACGGCAGTACGTGTGCCGCCGGCCGGCCCACCATCTCTCCGGCCGAGTACCCGACCAACTGCTCGGCGGCCTGCGTCCACCCGACCACCGTCCCTTCCGCGTCGAGCATGGCTATCGCCGCGTCGGGTGCCTCGCTCGGGTTCACCGGCTGAGCGAGTCCTGGCTGATGGGTTTCCCTCATTTTCATCCGTTCCGTTGCGTGGGGCGCCGTATCGACATGGAGACTTATGGTCACGGCATATGGGACATGTTAGGGTGTTTCTGACGAAAGCATCATTGATGACAGCTTCATCGTCAAGGGAATCGCAAAGTTGATCTAACGATCAGATATGCACGACGACCAGGTCGTCGGCGCAACGAAGTCATCAGACCTGCTGCTCTCCACGGTGCATGCCGATGTCAGTAACACTCAGCAATCGATTCGAACGCCGTCGCGCCGGGACCCGGCAGGCGCTCGTCCGCGCGGCACGGCAGATACTGGCCGAGTCCGGCGACACCAGCGCCAGCATCCAGGCCATCGCAGGACGCGCGGATGTGGGCTTCGGCTCCTTCTACAACCATTTCGACTCCAAACGGGACCTGTTCGGCGTGGCCCTGGAGGATGCGATGGAGGAGTTCGGTCAGGCCATCGACGAACGCCTGCACGGCGTCGATGATCCCGCCGAGCGCCTCGCCGGGGGCCTGCGGCTCAGCGCACGTTTGGCCGAGTCCCACCCCGAGATCATGCGAATCGTGTGCCACAGCGAGCTCGGCCGCATATGCGCCGGCCGCGGACTGGCTCCGCGGATGCGGCTCGACGTGGAGCAGGGCATCGCCTCGGACCGCTTCACAGTCGTCGACCCGGTCATCGCGCTGTCCGCACTGAACGGCAGCCTGCTGGCACTTGTGGAGCTGTGGCTCAGCAAACCCCAGGTCGACATCGACCAGGCCGCGGCCACCATGGCCGAGGTGCTGCTGCACATGCTCGGCCTCTCCCCGGAGGAGGCCCACGACGTCGCCCGGGGACCCCTTTCCGCCGCGGTGTGAAGAGGGCCGCCTCGTCCCGCGGTGAACGGCTCGGCGACGCGGGCCTATCCTGAACGGAGGTGCACGACTCCGCGAAGCGAGCGCAGCGGATGGCTCATGGCAAGGACCTGCAGACCGCTGCCGTCCAGGAGCTGCTGGATCAGATTCTGGCCCGGACGGTGGTCGGGACAGGTGCGCACGCGGGGGCGCTCTTTCTGCTCGAACCCGGCGGCGAGGTCCTGGTACTGGACGCGAGCCTCGCGATGCCCACGGGGTTCGTCAGTCTGCTGCGACGCATACGGGTGACCACCGTGGCTGACGGCCCCGTTCCCGAAGCGATACGCCAGCGGCGTCCGGTGTGGGTCGGCTCCGGTGAGGAGTTCGCCCGCCGCTATCCCCAGCTGGCGCTGACCTTCCCGTTCGTGGGGGCCGTCGCGGCGGCCCCGCTGCTGGCCGGCACCGGTGTGTGGGGCGCCCTGCTGGTGCTGTTCTCCCAGAGATCACCGGCGCCGGATGCGGGCGCGCGGGGCCGTCTGACCACTGCGGCCCGCTGCATCGCCCTGCTGCTGCAGGACGCCGCCGAGGCCGGGCACCGCGTGCAGCCCGGACTCGCGGCGCGTCTCCTGCCGCCGGCGCCCGCGCATCCCTCGGTACCCGCTCCCCCGCAAGGGGCGGTGGACTTCATAGCCGCTCTTCCCGAAGGTGCGTGCCGAGTCGACGTGCGGGGGCGGATCAGGTTCGTCGACCGGACCGCGGCCGACCTGCTCTGCGAGAGCGTCCCCCACCTGCTGGGCGCCCGCCTGTGGGAAGCGGTGCCGTGGCTGGCTCCCGCGCCGTACCGGCTGCGGTACCAGGCCGCACTCGCGAGCCAGCTCCCGACCTCCTACACGGTGAGGCAGCCCCGTGACGGCAGAGAACTGCTGCTCCAGCTGTACCCGGACCGCACCGGTGTGAGCCTGCGCATCTCCGCCCCGGCCGGCGCTGCGCGCAGCCCCGATGAACTGGCCGTCGGTACCGGGGAGTTGCCTGGCCCCGCCGGCCTGGACGCCCACTACCACATGATGCAGCTCTCCGGCGGCCTGGCCGCGGCCGCTTCCGTCGACGAGGTCGTGGAGCTGGTGGCCGGCCACCTGTTGGTCGCGTTGGACGCGCAGGCCTTCGCCTTCCTGGTGGCGGAGGCGGGCCGGGTACGGGTGGTCGGCCAGCACGGCTTCAGCCAGCACCTGGTCGACCTCGTCGACCACGCCCCCCTCGCCTCCGACCTCCCCCTTCCAGGGCTGACCACGGGGGCGCCGCCCTGGGGTCTGGCCCAGGGGCTGCCGTCCTTCTTCGCCGACCAGGACGAGCTGCGTGCGGTGTATCCCGAGAGCGCCTCCATCGACGACGGTCTGGGCGCCTGGGCCTGGCTGCCGCTCATGGCCTGCGGCGAGTACTTCGGGGTGTGCGTGGTCGGTTACCGGCAGGCCCACCCCTTCACGTTGCAGGAGCGTGCCACCCTCACCGCCATCGGCGCCCTGGTCTCCCAGGCCCTGGACCGCGCACGGCAGTACGACGCCAAGCACCGGTTGGCGGAAGGCCTCCAGGCCGGCCTGCTGCCCCGCACCCTGCCGACGATGCACGGACTGGACGTGGCCGCCCGCTATCTGCCCGCCAGCCATGGCATGGAGGTGGGCGGCGACTTCTACGACCTCATCCGCCTGTCGGACGCCGAAGCCGCCGCCGTCATCGGGGATGTACAGGGCCACGGGGTCGGCGCGGCCGGCCTGATGGGCGAGGTGCGCACCGCGGTCCACGCCTACGCCGTGGCCGGCGCGAGCTCGGGCGAGGTCCTGGCCCGGACCAACCACTTGTTCGACGCCCTCGACCCGGGCCTGCTCGCCAGCTGCCTGTACGCGCACATCGATCCGGTCAACCACATCGCCCAGGTGGCCACCGCGGGCCACTGCCCGCCCCTGCTGCGCCACCCCGACCTGCACACCGACATCGTGGCGGCACCGCCAGGCCCGCTGCTGGGCGTCGACCCCACGGCGGTGTACCCGACCGTCGACATCCCCCTGCTTCCCGGCGCTCTCCTGGCCCTCTACACCGACGGACTCATCGAAACACCCGGCACCGACTTCGAGGCCGCCCTCACCGACCTCGCGGAGGTGCTCGCCAAGGCCACCGGCCCGCTGGACGACATCGCCGAGACGCTTCTCGCCCACGCCCAGCCGTCGGGCGATCGTGCCGACGACACCGCTCTGCTGCTGCTGAGGGCCTGTTGAGGCGTACGCCGACGCCGCCGTGACGGCCGGACATCGCCGGTCAGCTCCGCGCCGGCATCGTCGAGACGGTCTGAAACAGGTGACTGGCCCTGTCCGCCGTCTCGGGTGCCGGCCGCGTGCGGCTCTCGGCCCGCAGCAGTCAGGAACGTCTGCCGAACCGTACTGCGCGCCGGCGCAGACGGCGGTGGCCGAGATGGTCCTGCGCATACTCGGTGTCGCCCCGGACGACGCCCATGAGGTCACCCGGCGTCGGCTGCCCGGTCGCGCCTGGCGACGTCCTGCACCTGAAGCGAGGCCGCCCGTGGTGCCACTCCGGCGGCGACGAGGAACGAGGTGGCCGCGGCCTCGCCGGTGGGGTCGGCCCATGCGCACGCGGCGTTCTCCTCGGCGAGTGCCAGCATCAGGGCCTCCAGCGCCTGGGCGAGGAGGGGTGCTGGAAGGTGGTCCGTGAAGACGCCTTCGCGTTGACCACGTCGCAGGGTCGCGACGGCCTCTTCGCGGGCCGGTGCCAGGACGGCGCGGAAGGCGGCCTCGCCCAGCCGACGCCGGCTCAAGGCGATGAGCAAGCGGTATTGATCGCCCACCGCCCATGCCGCCAGCACCATCCGCGTCATCGCCTCGATCGGGTCGGCATCCGTCGTACGGGCTGCGGCAAGCGCCTGCTGGAGTTCGTCGCCTGCTTCCCGCGTCAGGTCGGCGATCAGCGCATGCCGGCCGGGGAAGTGTCCGTAGAGGGTGCGCCGGGCGACGCCGGCCGCCTCGGCGATGCTGTCCAGACTCGCATCGGGGTCCTCCCGCAGTCTCTGCCGAGCAGCGGCGAGGATGCGTCGGCGGTTCGAGCGGGCGTCCCTGCGCTGCGGAGTACGGCCCAGGGGGTCGGTCGTCTGCATGGTTCTGTCGCTCCACGGTTACCGGAAAGCCGTGGGCGCCGGTGCACCCTCACGCACCGGCGCCCACTCACCCCTGCCCAGGGTGGCCTGGTGTCCTGACAGGCGTCAGGGGACGAGGATGAGGCGGATCGGGTCGCCGATCTTGTTCTCCAGACGGCTGACCGCGTCGGCGGCGTCGACGAGCGGGATGTGGTCCGTGATGGAGGGGGCCAGGTCGAGACGGCCGGCCGCGGTCAGCCGCACGAGCTCGGAGACGGACTCGGGGAAGCCGCCGTAGTGGCCGCGCACCTGCTTCTGCAGGTAGTTGAAGGTCAGGCCCTCGGCGATGGTGAGCGGCCGGGGTGTGATGCCCACCAGGATCAGGGAGCCGCCCAGGCCGAGCACGGAGGCGGCCTGGTCGCGGACGGCGGGCACGCCGGCGCAGTCGAAGGCGAAGTCCAGGCCCCGTCCGCCGGTGGCCGCGCGGACCTGGTCGGCGAAGTCGGGGGCCGCCGGGTCGAGCGCGAGGTCGGCGCCGAAGGCAAGGGCGCGCTCGCGGGCGCTGAGCAGCGGGTCGACGGCGATGATCGGTGCAGCGCCGACCAGGCGGGCGAGGCGTACGTTGTGCGCGCCGACTCCGCCCACGCCCCAGACGCCGACGGACTGGGCGGCACGGACACCCGCGGTGGCGACGACGGCGGCGTAGGGGGTGGAGACCGCGTCGGGGATGATCGCGGCCTGGTCGAAGGGGAGGCTGTCGGGGATCGGGATGAGGGTGTCCTCGCGGACGACCACGTACTCGGCCCACCCGCCGTCGTAGTCGATGCCGGCGGTGAGCATCTGGGTGCACGGGCGGCGGCGCACGCATCCGGCGCACGTCCCGCAGGTCTTGCCGGCCTCCAGGGTGACGCGGGTGCCGACGGGCAGGCCGCGCCTGAGGTCGGGGCCGAGTGTGTGGATGACGCCGGAGACCTCGTGGCCGACGGTGATCGTGTCGGAGGTGGCGAACAGCGGGACGAGGGAGCCGTCCAGCAGGTGGACGTCCGAGAGGCAGACGCCGGCGGCCTTGACCTCGATGAGGACCTCGCCCGGGCCCGGAACGGGGATGGGGACCTCTTCCACGGCGAATTTCCTGCTGTCCAGGTGGAAGCGTCCGGCGAGCATGGTGTCCATGACGATCTGCTTTCTGTGAGCGGCACCGCCCGAGTTCAGGGCACGGGTGCCGTGTGGTGTCCGCATGGCTTGTGGTGGCCGGGAGGCGTACGGCCGGCAGCGGGGATGCCGCACGCCTCCCGGCGGCCGGGGGTCGCACGCCGTCACGGCGTGCGACGGTCAGGCGAAGACGTCCTGCTGGTAGCGCTCGTCGGCCTCGAGCTGGACGAGCCACTGCTGGGCGGTCTCGTCGTCGCAGCCGGTCTTCTGACGGTGGATGGCGGCGAGGGCCTCGCGGACGGCGGGTGCCATGCGGCGGCCGTCGCCGCAGACGTAGACGTACGCGCCGTCCTCGATGGCCTGCCACACCGTGTCGGCGGCATGGGCGATGGCGTTCTGCACGAACCGGGCCGGGTGGCCGGTGACCGCGGAGAACGCGGTGTGCACCTGCGCGATCCCGGCCTGCTCCCAGTCCTGCATCTCCTGGCGGTAGAAGTAGTCGTGCTCCGGGTGGCGGCACCCGACGAAGACCTGGGACAGGCCGACCTGGGTGCCGTTCGCGTGCTGGTGCGCACGCTCCTCGAGGAAGCCGCGCAGCGGCGCGATGCCGGTGCCGGGGCCGATGAGGATCAGCGGCGTGGCGGGGTCGGCGGGCGGGGCGAACGTGGGGGAGGGCACGCGGACGTAGCCGTAGACGACGTCCCCGGGCTCCAGGCCCGCGATGTAGGAGGAGCAGGTGCCGCGGTAGTGGCCGTCGCCGGACAGGGCCGGGCCCTCCAGGAGGCCGACGGTCAGGCGCACGTGGCGCGGGTTGGCCGACGGGGCGGAGGAAATGGAGTAGAAGCGGGGACGGATGGGGCCCATCATCTCCAGGAAGACCGCCAGCGGCAGTTCGACGGCCGGGAAGCGCTCCAGCAGGCCCAGCACCGAGACGCGCTTGCCGAGGATCTCCTTCTGGTAGCGCTCCTCGGCCTCCTGGGTGTCGGTGGTGTACGCCTGGAGCTGTGGCCGGGTCCACGGGCACTGGGTGTACTCGGCGAGCGTCTGGATCTGGGAGCGGGTGGCCACGTCCTGCAGCTCCAGGAACTCGGTGAGCAGGATGCCGGCGGTGACCGGGGTGCCTACCGGCAGGTGGGTGCGGCCACCGGCCGGCTGGTCGAGCCGGAGCACCTGGTCGTATGCGACGCCGAGCCGCCTCAGTGCGCGCTCCACCAGGCCGAGTTCGTTCTTGGCGAAGACGGCCAGGTGGTTGCCGGTGTCGTAGGTGACGCCCTCGGGCAGCTCGATGGTGATGGACTTCGCGGACGGGCGCGGCGGCTCGATGCTGAAGTCCCACAGGCCGGTCGCGTCGGCCACGAGCTCCTCGTTGGCCACCACGGTGAGCGGGTACGCCTGCTCGGAGACGATGGCGGGACGCACGTCGGACTCGGTGAGCAGCTGGACCTGGTAGCGCGGTCCGCTCGCCTCGGAGGTGTCGGCGGCGTACTCCTCGGCCAGGGTGGCCCACAGCGTGTCCATCCAGCGACTGGCCATGCCGTCGAAGTCACCGGCGGCGTCCGCGATGCCGCGCTCGATGACCGGGGTGGCGCCGGCGGCCAGCAGCCCTTCCTCGATTCGCTTGGGGAATGCCTGGAAGGTGGCCACCCACTGGGTGTTGCCGGCACCCAGCAGCGCGAACCGCACGTTCGACAGCGAGCCCTCGGGCAGTCCGGTGGCGAGCCGGTCGTCGAAGCGCTGGGCGTTGTCGGGCGCCTTGCCGTTGTAGCTGGCGGCGACCACGACGAGCAGTCCCTCGGTGGGCAGATTGTCGCCCAGCTCGTCCAGGCTCATCAGCGTGGTGCCGAAACCGGAGCGTTCACCGCGGTCGGCGATGGTGCGCGCCAGGTCCTCGCACGAACCCAGGCTGGAGCCGTAGGCGACGGTCAGGTTCACGCCGACGCCGCTGACCGCGGCCTGCGCCTGCGTGTCGCCCGTCTGCACGTCCGCGGCGCCGAACACGGTGCGCTCGTGTTCCTGACGGCGACGGACGACCAGCTCGAAGTTGCCGGGCTTGCGGGTCAGCGCCTCCTTGACGTCCATCTTGTAGTCGGCCGTGTCGGAGAACTTGAACTTCTGCAGCACCAGCGCAAGGACCAGGCGGGCCTCGGTGAGCGCGAACTGCCGGCCGATGCAGGCACGCACACCGTTGCCGAACGGCTTGTAGGCGTGCGGGTGCTGCTTGGCGCGGTTCTCCGGTAGCCACCGGTCGATGTCGAACTCGTCGGGACGGTCCCATGCCTTGGGGTTGGTGTGCAGCGGGCCTTCGAGGATGTTGACCCGCGCTCCCTTCTTGAGCCGGTAGCGGCCGCCGATGACGGTGTCCTCAAGCGGCGCCTTGCCGATCAAAGGGATGGGGGCCCACAGGCGCAGGGTCTCCTCCAGGATCCGCGGGATGACGTCCAGCTTCATGATCGTGTCGTAGTCCGGGACCGTGTCGCCGGGCAGCAGGCGGTCCACTTCGGCGTAGGCCTGGGCCAGGACGTGCGGGTTGCGCATCAGCGAGTAGGTGGCGAACGCCAGCAGACCGCTGGTGGTCTCGTGACCGGCGATCAGGAACGTCAGCACCTGGTCGCGGACGTTGTAGTCGTCCAGCAGCTTGCCGGTCTCCGGGTCGGTGGCCTCCAGCATCAGGCCCAGCAGGTCGTCCTCACCGGTGCCCTTCCCCTCGCGGCGCTCCTTGATCACGCTCTCGACCAGGTCCTGCATCAGCCGGATGTTGTCGCGGTACTTCCGGTCGTCCGCCTTGCGCAGCTTGGTCATCATCGGCAGCTCCTGCGAGCGCCGCAGCGACTCGATCAGCGTCTCCAGCAGCGCGTTGAGGAAGGGGTGCAGCTCCTCCTTGCCGAAGGAGTCGAACCGGTAGCCGAACCCCGACAGGGCGATGGTGTCCAGCGTCAGGCGGGTGTAGTCGTCGGTGATCTTGACCCGCTTCCCCTCCCGGCGCTCCCACTTGCCCACCAGGTTCTGGGCGATCTCCAGCATCTGCCCGTAGTAACCCTTCATGGCCCGCTGGCTGAAGGCCGGCAGCAGGATCCGGTGCGCCCTGCCCCATTCCTCTTCGTGCTGGTGCGCGGTGAACAGGCCCGCGTTCAAGAAGTCCCGGACATGGGCCAGCGGCGTCTTGTCGATCTGCTTGAAGAACCGCGTCTCGTCGCTGACCTCGGCCACCAGGTCCGGGTCGTAGACGAAGACCTGCTCGATGCCGGCGATGTCCATGCCGTAGATGCCTTCGGGGAACTGCTTGGACAGTTCGGCGAAGTACTCGAACGGGTTGGTGGCGGGGATCTGCGGCGTGTTGCCGAGCAGGGGGACCCCGCGCGGGGACCGGATGGGGCGAAGGTCGTTCGCGGACTGCGTGGTCATGGCTTGCTCCTCTGCGTGGAGGGGTGAAAGGGGATGGGCCAGGGGCGCGCTGCGCGGGGTCGATGCCGCGGCGCCAGGCAGAAACATACGCCGTATGGAATTAGTACCGTACGACGTATGGAAATCGGACGCAAGTCCTGACCGTGCACGCGGGCACTGTGATCCGGGCCATCTCCATACCCTGGTACGGAGCTGATACCGTACGGGGTATGGAAAACAAGGTGAGGCGTCCCCCACGGGGCACGAGGAAGAGGGACGTGCCGCTGACCCAGGCCGGTATCTACGACGCCGCCCTGAAGATCATCGACGAGGACGGGGTCGAGGCGCTCACCATGCGCAAGCTCGCCACCCAGCTCGATGCGAACCCGATGTCCCTGTACCACCACGTCCCGAACAAGGAAGCCGTGCTGCGCGGCGTGGCGAGAACGGTCGGCGCCCAGTTCCGCACCGTGACACTCCAGGACGCGCCCTGGCAGGAGCGCATCCGCCTGCTGGCGACAGACTTCCGGACCCTGGCGCACCGTCACCCCGAGCTGATGGCCTACTCGTTCAGCCACCAGCCGGACTTCATCCAGCCCGACGACCCGTTCTGGACCACACTCACCGCGATCGTGGCCGCCGCCGGGGTGCCGCAGCCGGAGGTCCCGGAGACCGCCGCACTCATGATCGCCGTCGTCATCGGCGTCCTCAGCGCCGAACTCAACGGCTCACTCCAGCTGTGGGCGAGCCTCAAGCCCCCCGGTGCGGCTGCCGACGCGGACGAGGTCACGGACGCAGACAAGGCAGACCTGGATCAGGACCACATGTTCCGGCTGGTGATCGACACACTCATCACGGGCCTGGAGGGCCGGCTCGCCAACGGCAGAGGCGCCGGCCGCTGAGTCGGTGGATCCAAGGCGTCGCGGTCGGCACGAGCAGCCCGCCGGCGAGCGCCTCGGCCGAGTCGCGTCACTCGTCGCGGGCCCGCCGTCAGCGCAGGGGTGAGTCGCCGGTGGGCGTCAGCAGGGTTTCGTCGAGGCCGACTATCCGGCTGATGTCGAAGCCCTCCATGCCGGTGCGGAACTCCGGACTCGACAGGTACGTCTCCAACCGCTCCTGCACGTCATCGGTGCCCTCGTAGGAAACCAGGGCGTAGAGGCGGAACGTCTCGCTCCCGGGCGCCGCCGGCCCAGTCCAGACGCCGTGTGTGGTGATCCGGTGCTTGGCCATGCCGGGAATGTGCTCCAGATCTTCTCGTAGGCGGCGAGCGCGTCGGGGCCGCGCAGGGCGTAGACGCGAAGCTGGTACTGGGACATGGACAGTTGCTCCTTTTCCTGAGGGTGTCAGCCTTGCGAGCGCAGGTGCGCCAGTTCGGCGCCCCAGTCGATGTGTCCGGACTCCGTGCCGCGGGGCACCAGAGCCTCGGTCCGCTCCAGGAAGGACCTGACGTCCCGCGTGGAGACCTCGAGCAGCGCGGTGTCCGCGGGCGGTCCGAGGGCGATGTACATCGACGTGTCGCCACGTCCCGAGGCCGACCAGATCCGGACGTCCGCGCAGCCCGCGGGGCCCTTGAGGCCGTCGGCGAGGAGATCCCGCCCCAGGACCCATTCGACCGGCTCGTCGCAGTCGGCGAAGAAGACGGCGCGGACGGCATAGGGATCGGTGGGCTCGTACCGAAGGCGCAGGCACAGCGGCAGTGAACAGTCCCGCGACACGACCAGCTGCACGGCCACCCGCTGTTCGACAGACTTCAAGGACTTCTTCATCGGCTTCCGCTCCTGGGCGTACCGAGGCGGCGCCCCGCGTCCGGCCGACGGCATCGCGGCGGCGCGGGCGGAGGCGGTACGGCGGGGCACGGGCGCCGGAGGGCACCGGCGCATCGCACGATCAGTGGGGCGGCCCCGCTCAGCCGGCGGTCGGAGGCGCCGATCGCCGACCGCCGCCCCCAGGACTTGAACGGCACTCGTCTCACCGGTCACCGCGGTCCGGCTCGGGGTGGTGCCAGCCCCGGTCGCCGCGCTCGACGCGGTATTCGCCGAGCCGGTACGACCTGGCGGCCGCAGAGCCTTGGCGCTCGTCCCGCCGGAGGCAGGAGTGACCGTCGCGGTAGAAGTGCCCCCCGCGGTAGAAGCGGCCGTCGCAGTCGTGCCGGGTCGCGTCGGTGACGCGGTGCCAGCCATGGACCTCGTCGCAGGAGTAGCCCCGTTCGAGCAGGTACCCGACTCCGTTGTCCCAGCTGTAGTCGGCGTTCCCGACCTGGACAGCCGACCGCTGAACGTGCGCGGACTCCGACGTCGCTGCCGAAGCGGTGCCCCCGGCACCGAGGACGGAAACCCCCACGACCGCCGCGGAGGAGACAGCGAGGGCGACGCGCTTCGTGAACTTCTTCATGATTTCCCCTTCCCGGTCGGCGCGGTCTGCGCCGACGGCTTTCCGGTCAGGCGACGTCGGCCGCCCGGTACGGTGGTGCGAGCACTTCCATACGCTGTACGGAATCACTCTCTCGAGTGTAACCATACGTCGTATGGAAATGTCGATGTGACGCGGGCAACTGTTGTGGACGGCTGTTGCGGAAGTGGCGAACTCCCTTGCGGCACAGGGACGTTGACCGCCTCCGTGTCCTCGGTGCGTCGGGGGGCTTCGTCCCGCCTCCGCGACATGCGAGTACAGGATTTCCGGCCCATGCTGGAGACGAGGGGGGTGTGACAACGGAGGAAGTGGTGACGATGCGGGCCGTCGTCGATCTCACCCACTGCCAGGGGTACGCACAGTGCGTGTTCCTCGCGCCGCAGGTGTTCGAGCTGCACGGCGAGGAGGGACTGCTCTACGCGACCGCCGTACCGGACGACCAGGAAGAACGCGTGCGCCAGGCCGCGGCGGCATGCCCGGTGCAGGCGATTCTCCTCGGGGAAGAGGTGAACACCGGTGCCCGGTGACCTGAAGGAGGGAAGGATCGTCATCGTCGGTGCGTCGCTGGCCGGACTCAGGGCCGCCGAGGCACTGCGCGAGGAGGGATTCACCGGCCCGCTGACCGTGGTCGGCGACGAGCCCCACGCGCCCTACGACCGGCCGCCGCTGTCCAAGCAGGTGCTGCTCGGCCAGGCGACGGCGGACACCACCGAGCTGCCGATGCGCCGGGATGCGGACGCCGAGTGGCGCCTCGGAGTGCGCGCCACCGGTGTGGATCTACTGGCGAAGCGAGTGGTGCTGGAGGACGGGGAGTCGCTGCCGTACGACCGGCTGCTGATCGCCACCGGCACCCGGGCGCGTCCCTGGCCGAACCCCGAGGAAGGCGCCCTGGACGGCGTGTTCACCCTGCGTACCCGGGAGGACGCCGCCGGGCTGGCCGAACGCCTGGACGCGCGGCCGGAGCGGGTGCTGGTGATCGGCGCCGGCTTCACCGGCTCGGAGATCGCCTCGGCCTGCCGGGAACTCGGGCTCGAGGTCACGGTCGCCGAACGCGGCCCCGCGCCGCTGGTGGGCGCCCTCGGCGGCATCCTCTCGAAGCTCGCGGCGGTCATGCAGCGCAACCACGGCGTGGACCTGCGCACCGGGGTGACGGTCAGCGCCCTGACCGGCAACGGTGCCTTCACGGGCGCACAGTTGTCGGACGGCAGTCGCGTGGACGCGGACGTGTGCGTCGTCGCGCTGGGCGCCATCCGCAACGTGGAGTGGCTGGCAGAATCCGGGCTGGCGGTGGGCCCGCGGGGGATCGCCTGCGACGCCGGATGCCGAGCCTTCAACATGTACGGGATCGTCACCGACGACGTCTTCGCGGCCGGCGACGTCTCCCGCTTCCCCCACCCGCTGTTCGGCTACCAGATGCTGTCCCTGGAGCACTGGGGCAACGCGGTCGAGCAGGCCGAGGTGGCGGCCCACAACATGGTCAACCCCGGTCCGCTGCAGCGCCCGCACCTGTCCATCCCGGTGTTCTGGTCGACCCAGTTCGGGCTCAACATCAAGTCGGTGGGGGTCCCCACCTACTCCGACCACGTGGTCATCGCCCAGGGCTCCCTGGAGGCACGCCGTCTCGCCATGGTCTACGGCTACCAGGGCCGGGTCACCGCCGCGGTCACCGTCGACATGGCCAAGTCCCTCGACTACTACCGGCACCTGATCGAGACGGCCGCTCCGTTCCCGCCCCCGCCCGGCGCGCAGGACCGGGCGATCGCCGCCGACGTCCCGATCCCCTCCCTCGTGCCGGATCCGTCGGTGCTCTCCCACGGCCCGACCGTCGCCCTCACCGGCCATCTTCCCGACCGCCGACTGACCGTGGTGTAGCCCGCGTCCCGTCCATCCGGAGGATCCGCCATGGAATCCGAGACACTGCTGGCACGGATCACCGACTACGCCAGCCGCCCCGACCCGTACCCCCTGTACGCGGAACTCCGTGAAGCCGGTCCCGTGGTGCAGCAGGCAGACGGCAGCTACCTGATCGGCACCTACCACGAGATCGCCGCTCTGCTGCATGACGCGCGGATGAGCGCCGACCCCCGCACCCGGGGGGAAGTGACCCACAAGCCGCCCTTCCTCCGGCTCGACGACCCCGAGCACCACAGGCTGCGCACGCTGGCCATGCGGCCCTTCGGGCCCCCGCACAGCCCCCACCGGGTCGATTCCATGCGCGGCGAGATCGACCGGATCACCAAGGAACTGGCGGAGTCCTTCGAGGCGGGCCGGCAGATCGACATCGTCGACGACTTCGCCTACCCGCTGCCCGTCACGGTGATCTGCCGGCTGCTCGGCGTACCGCGCGAGGACGAACCGCTGTTCCGCGCCTGGTCCGACGCGCTGGTCGCCGCCGCCGACGTCCGGCCCGACGACGACTCCGCCGAGACGGACAAAGCCGGCGACCAGGCGCGGATGGAAATGGGCGGGTACCTGGTGCACCTCGCCGAGCAGCGTCGCGGCCATCCGAGCGACGACATGCTCTCCGCCTTCGTCAACGAACCGGACCCGGCCCTGCGGCTCACTCAGGAGGAACTCGCCGAAACCGCCGTGCTGCTGCTCATCGCCGGGCACGAGACGACGGTCAACCTGATCACCAACGGCTCGCTCACACTGCTGCGTCACCCCGAGCAGTTGGACCGGCTGCGGCGCGAACCGGAACTGCTGCCGCGAGCGGTGGAGGAACTGCTGCGCTACGAGCCCCCGGTCCACATGCGCGAGCGCGTCCCGCACGCCGGCATCGACGTCGCCGGCACCGAGATCCCGCAACACGCGACCGTCGTCCTGGTGCTGGCCTCAGGCAACCGCGATCCCAGGCGGTTCCACGAGCCCGACCGGTTCGACCCCACCCGCGCGGACAACCAGCACCTCGGCTTCGGCAGCGGTATCCACCTCTGCTACGGCGGACCTCTGGCCCGCATCGAGGCGTACGCCGCGCTCGGCGCGCTGATTCCCCACCTCGGCAGCGCCCACCTGGTCGAGGACCCGCCTCCGTACCGGCAGAACGCCATGCTCCGAGGCCCCCGCCACCTGCCCGTTCAGCTGTAGACCCGCGTGGCCACGGCGTCCTGGTCTGCGAGGTCACGGACTCCATCAGCTCGCACTTGACACGGCCACTTATCGGTAACACCGTGACCGTTATTGCTACCTGGTCTGAGCCGCAGCCCAATTCCTCGTGGTGGACGGTCTGCGGATGCACTACAAACACGCTGGTCACGGTCCGGCACTCGTCCTGTTGCACGGCAGCGCGTCGTCGCTCCAGCACTTCGACCGAGCGGCGGGCCTGTTGTCCGAGTCGTTCGACGTCATCCGCCCCGACCTGCCGGGGTCCGGCCTGACCGGCCCCCGGTGGCCGGCAACTCACTTTGGGCGTCGGGTTCGCCGGGACGACGGACGAGAGCGACCGGATGCTCATCGCGGACGCCTCGGTGACGGGTCTGGCCCGCAACCGGTGGCACATGCGGCCCGGCCGGACGAGGAGCCGCCTTCGGAGAGGGACGACATGGTCCGACGGATCCACACCCACACCCGCAACCGGCGCATTCAGCTGCACGACATCCGCTGGACGTCGGTGTTGCGGCCCAACATCCGTCTTGCGGAGCGCTACAGCCGAGGACGGGTCTTCCTCGCCGGTGACGCCGCGCACGTCCATACTCCGGCCGGCGCCCAGGGCCTGAACACCGGCATACAGGACGGCTACAACCTCGGCTGGAAGCTCGGCCAGGTCCTCGCCGGGGCGAACCCGTCGCTGCTGGACACCTACGAGGCGGAGAGGCAGCCGATCGCCGCCGGGGTTCTGGGCCTGTCCACGGACAAGTGGGGCGTGCATCGCCAGGCTCGACCCGTCGAGCATGAAGCGGGGCAAGGAGGAACAGCAGCTCAGCCTGACGTACTGCGGCGGCCCCCTCGCCCTCGCCGGCGGCATGCGCACCGCGACACTGCGCGTGGGTGACCGCGCCCCGGACGCCCGGCTGTTCGACGCCGGCGGCGCCGAGCCCCGGCTGTTCGACGTCCTGCGCGGGCCGGACTTCACCGCCATCGCCTACGGGCCCGGTGCCGCCCGGGACCTCGAACGGTTCGCCTGGCCGACGGCGGGCGCCCGGCTGAAGCGGCTCGCCGTCGGCCTCTCCTTCTGCGGCCTGGAGAAAACGCTGCGGCGTGCCTACGGCCTGACCGGCGACACGCTGCTGCTGATCCGTCCCGACGGCTACATCGGGCACATCGCCGCCCGGGACTTCCTCACCACCACACACACCGCCGTACGCGCCATGACGCCGTAGGCAAGGAGCCGCACCATGTCCCAGCACAGCCCCAACGGTCCCGGCCGGGGAACCACCGTATGAGCCGCGTACTGCTGCGCGGAGCGCCATGGCGTTCGGTCCCAGAGGGACCTCTTCGACCAGCAGACGAGCCGCGTTCCGGTGTCGGGCCAAGGCGCCGAACATGGTGTGCGCGCCCATCCGCAGCGCCTGTTTCCAGTCCATCGCTAGCAGTTCGTCGCCGTTCAGCTCCACGGCGCCGAACATGCGGTCCACGACATGAGCGACCAGAGCCGACCGGTTGTCGAAGTGGCGGTACAGCGTCGCCGTGCCCGAGCCCAGGCGCTGGGCCAGCGTCCGCATCGAGAGAGCGTCCGCGCCTTCCTCGTCCACGATCTGCAGTGCGGTGGCGACGATGCGCTCCAGCGGCACGGGCGGCCACCCCGGAGAACGCCGAGCCGATGTCGTGCTCCCCCGGGCAGGACCAGCTGCTTCCACGGAACGTTCACCTCACCGGTCGGCACCATAACAACAACGCCGTATCCGATATACAGATCGCCGATCGGGCAGGACGCAACTTCGAAGGAGCGCCGCAGACCCACCCGGGCCGCCCGTTCGGGCCTGCGGGCTCCGGAGCCCGCCCCCGCCGGGGGCCGGCCAGGAGTGGCCGGGCCCCGGCGGGGGCGCCGTGTCAGCGGATCACGACAGCGGCGGGTAGGCGTTCTGCATGAGCTGCTGGAACTGGGCGGAGAACCAGTGCCCGGCCAGCGGCGCGTTCGGCAGGGCGCCGGTGGGGTTGTTGCCGTTGCGGGCGTTGCCGCCGTAGGTGGGGTCGCACATGCGGTCGAAGCCCTTGCCCTCGTCGTTGGAGACGGCGGAGCTGGAGCCGTCGGACTCGCCCGGAGGCTTGACCCAGACGTAGGCATCGATGCCGGCGGCCGGGGCCGCGGTGGGACGTTCGCCGAGTCCCGCGCCGCTCTGGTTGCACCAGTTGCCGGCGTGGATGCGCCGGTCGATGCGGCTGCCGTTGACGAAGTCGTCGACGGAGGTCGTCGGTCCGGGACCGGTGGGCCGGGCGGGGCCGCCCCAGCCGTCGCGGGAGGTGTCGACCAGCATGCCGATGCCGGAGTTGAATCCGGCCGCGACCAGCTTGTCCCGCAGTGCGAGGGCGAAGGACTGTTCGTCCACGTACTGGTTCCAGTCGACCCACTTCGACTGACGCACCGTCTGCCCGTTGACGGTGTCGGTGACCTTGAAGTTCGGCTCCTTGACGGGGCTGTAGTTGGCGGTGTTGACGATGAATCCGGCCACGTCGTTCACGCTCGCACCGTTGGTCGTGGCGACCTTCGCGAACTCCTGGACGGCCGGGCCCAGGTTGCTGTCCCAGCCGAGCCAGCCGTGGTGGCCGGCGTCGATGTAGTTGTAGACGTTCGGGATGGCACCGAGCTTGTCCAGGGCGTAGGAGACGCCCTTCTCGTAGTTGCCGTTGCTCTTCATGGTCACGCAGGCGTCGGTGGTGGAGGAGGTGCCGCCGGCGTTGGTGACCAGGTTGGGCAGCGAGTCGGGCTCGATCACGGTGGCGATCCGCAGGCCCGCGTACTTCGGGTCGGAGAGGATCGAGGCGATGGGGTCGATGTACTGGGACTTGTACTTGTCGAGGTCATTCGGTCCGAGTTCGCCGTTGGAGGCGAGCGCGGCACAGTCACGGCCGGGCAGGTCGTAGATGACCAGCTGTACGACCAGGTCACCGGAGCCCTTCTGCTTGAGCGCCTCGTCGAGGTGGGCGCGCAGACCCATGCCGCCGTTGACACCGTTGATCGCGGCGATCCGGTCGAGCCAGACAGCGGTGGGCTGGTTGGAGATGCGGCTGCCGCCCGGTTCGGCGGCGGCCTTGGCCGACCACTCGGGGTTCACGTACACCTTCGCTCCGGTGTAGGGGTTGTCGACGCGGTTGCCGGTGTCTCCACCACCGCCCCCGGTGCCGCCACCGGTGTCGCCCCCGGTGCCGCCACCGGTGTCGCCCCCGGTACCTCCGCCGGTGCCGCCGCCGCTGTCCACGTTGCAGGTGACTCCGTCGAGCGTGAACGTGGCGGGCACACTGTTGGTCCCGCTGTAGGAGCCGTTGAAGCCGAAGCTGACCGAGCCGCCGTTCGCAAGGGTGCCGTTGTAGCTCTCGTTGACGGCGGTGACGTCGGCACCGCTCTGGACGACCTTGGCGTTCCAGTAGCTGGAGACCTTCTGGTTGCCGGCATACGACCACTTCACCGACCATCCCGACTTGGCCGCACCGTTGTTGGTGACCGTCACGGCTGCGGTGAAACCGGTGTCCCACTGACTCTGGATCCTGTAGTCGACGGTGCAGGGGATGGCCGAGGTGGCGGCGCCGGCCTGGCCGACGACGAGCGCCGTCCCCGACAGCCCGGCGACCAGCGCCAGGGCGACGAGAAGCGATGTCCTGGTGTGACTCATGAGTGCGGGTTTCCTTCCTCCGGTGGGGAGTTACGGGGTGAGGGCGCGCAGATGGTCACGCGGCCCGACGCCGTACGCGGTGGGTGTGCCGTCGCAGGCGGAGAGCTGTGTTCTCGCCGACCTCGCCGGCGACCGGACGTGGTGCGCGGCGGCGAGATCGCCCGCAGGGTCGGCAGGCTCGTACGTCAGCCACTGGCTGGGATCGTCGGCGTAGGCGAGCCCGCCGGCCATGACGACGTCCACGGCCGGAACAGTCATGACCCCGACAAGGGGACGACCGCTCCGGCGGCGGTTAAAAGTACTGAACGCGGGGGGTGTCGCATGAGCGACTCCTTGCAGCTCGGGCGCGCCGTTACGGACGCGTCGACTGATTGGAACCGCTCCCACTGGTGCGGACGAAGGTAGCGCCAGCCGGGCAGGTTTCAAAGGGGTCCCGCGAAATACTCCGGTTCGACATGCGGCTTCGAACTTTCAACTCCTCAACGTCTTGACCGCGCCCGCCCCCGTCTCCACGATGGGAGCGCTCCCACTGGTTTCGAGTCTTGACCTCTCCCCCGCGAGCCGCGTGATCAAGGAGGAACCAGCACATGGATCCCGGACGTAGACGCGCAGCCTTACGGCGAATGTGGACCGCCGTGGCGGCAGCGTTCGCCCTGCCCCTTTCCATGCTCGCCGCCGGCGCAACCACCGCACAGGCGGCGAGCGTTCAGTGCAGCGTCGTACTACGACGAACAGCCCGTGTACCACGACCCGCCGTCCAACCAGTGGTTCGGCTTCCAGGCGTGGTCGATGGAGCGGGTCGCCGAGCTCTACCAGCAGACGGGGAACACCTCCGCGAAGGCGATCCTCGACAAGTGGGTCACGTGGGCGCTGTCCAAGACCACGATCAACCCGGACGGCACCTACCTGATCCCGTCGACGCTGCAGTGGTCGGGCGAGCCCGACACCTGGAACGCCTCCAGCCCCGGCTCCAACAGCGGGCTCCACGTCACCGTCGCCGACTACACCAACGACGTCGGGGTGGCCGCCGCGTACGCCAAGACCCTGACGTACTACGCCGCCAGGTCCGGTGACGCCGCGGCCAAGTCGACGGCGAAGGCGCTGCTGGACGGCATGTGGAACAACTACCGGGACAGCCTGGGCATCGCCGTCCCGGAAACCCGTTCCGACTACGGCAGGTTCAACGACAGCGTGTACGTGCCGAGCACTTTCAGCGGCACGATGCCGAACGGCGACGCGATCAACTCGTCGTCGACATTCAGCTCGCTCAGGTCGTTCTACAAGAACGACCCGGCCTGGTCGAAGGTCGAGGCGTATCTCAAGGGCGGTGCCGCGCCTGTGTTCACGTATCACCGGTTCTGGGCCCAGGCGGACATCGCCCTGGCCATGGGCTCGTACGCGGAACTCCTCGAATAGGCCCCCGCTGAAGTTCCGCGTGCGGCCCCCGTCACAGGGAGACGGGGGCACCCGGCCGGGCGGTCCCCTGCGCACAGGGGACCGTCCGGCCCTCACGCCGGCCAGGAGCGTGGCCTGACGGTTCACCACTGACGATGCGCATCACGCGCGCCCACCCGCGCCGTCCTCGTCGGGAGCGCTCCCAGATCTCACCGGCGGGCTTCGAAAGGAGGGAGGGGAACACTGCCCTGGCCGATGCGGCCGGGTCGCCCGCCGGTTCCCGTGCCCCTGGCAAAGTCGTGTGTTCGGCACCTCCGTCCCCGTAAGATCGGTGACCTGGTGGGGGAGGTGGTCATGGGCAAACGGCGCCTGGGGACGCCGACGCTGGAGGAGGTGGCCGCCCGTGCCGGGGTGGGACGGGGCACGGTCTCCCGCGTCATCAACAACGCTGCGGGCGTGAAGGAGTCGACGCGCCGGACGGTACAGCGGGCCATCGAGGAACTGGGGTACGTGCCCAACCTCGCGGCCCGTTCGCTGGCAGGGCGGCGGGCCGACGCGGTCGCCCTGGTCATGACGGAACCGGACTGGCGCCAGTTCGCGGAGCCCTTCTTCTCCGAGACCGTCAGCTCGCTCGGGGACGCGTTGTCGGGCACCGGAATGCAGCTGATGCTGACCCTGGTCCGCTCGGACGCCGAGCGGCAGCGCTTCCTCGAGTACGCGCGCGGCGGTCGTGTCGACGGCGTTCTGCTGATGTCCGTGCACGCCGGCGATCCACTGCCGGACATGCTCGCCGAAGCCCGGTTGCCGACCGTTCTGCTCGGGCGCCGCTCTGGCGACGAGTACGTCAGCTACGTCGATGTGGACAACGTCGGCGGAGCCCGCAGCGCCGTCTTCCACCTGTTGGAACGAGGCCGCCGAACGATCGCCACGATCACCGGGCCGGCCGACATGTACGTGACCCAGTGCCGACTGCGCGGCTACCAGGAGGCGTTGGCCCTGGCGGGCCTGGAAGGGGAGCGGACCCTCGTCGCCGAGGGCGACTTCACGGCGGAGAGCGGACGCCGCGCCATGGCCGAACTCCTCCGACGGCATCCGGAGATCGACGGACTCCTCACCGCGTCGGACACCACGGCCGCAGGAGCTCTGGAGACGCTGCACTCGGCGGGGCACCGTGTGCCCGAGGACATCGCCGTGATCGGTTTCGACGACTTCCCGCTGGCCCAGCGGACCACACCACGACTGACCACGGTGCGCCAGCCGATCGAGGCGATCGGACGGGCCATGGTCCGGCTGCTCCTGGAGGAGATGGAGGAGGGCCCGTGGCCTGGCGTCACGTCATCCTCCGCACCGAGCTGGTGGTGCGCGAATCCACCTGACCGTCACCCGGCGGCATTCCGGTACGCCGCGGGCCTTGTCATGAACCTGAACCATCTCTAGTGTCCCTGCCGAACCGACGGATTGGGAGCGCTCCCAATCGTTGCTTTCGGGAGCGCTCCCGCACATCCCCCCATCCCGTTCCGGAGGATCTGCATGCGACCTTCACGACACCACGCCCGCAGCGCGCGGGGCATGCTCGGCGCGCTGCTCACCTCGCTCCTCTCCCTCGCCGCGCTGCTGACCACCGCATCGGGGGCGCACGCCGACACCACGATCTGCGAACAGTTCGGATCGACCACCGTCCAGGGCCGCTACGTCGTCCAGAACAACCGCTGGGGCACCAGCGCCACACAGTGCATCTCCGTCACCGGCTCCGGATTCAGGATCACCCAGGCGGACGGATCCGTCCCCACGAACGGCGCTCCGAAGTCGTACCCCTCCGTCTACAACGGCTGCCACTACACCAACTGCTCGCCCGGCACCGATCTCCCCGCTCAGCTCAGCTCCATCTCCAGCGCGCCCACGAGCACCTCGTACAGCTACGTGAACGACGCGGCCTACGACGCGGCCTACGACATCTGGCTCGACCCCACGCCCCGCACCGACGGCGTGAACCGAACCGAGATCATGATCTGGTTCAACAGGGTCGGATCCGTCCAACCCGTGGGCTCGCCGGTCGGCACCGCCACGGTGGGCGGGCGCGAGTGGCAGGTGTGGTCCGGTAACAACGGCTCGAACGATGTGCTGTCGTTCGTCGCACCGTCGGCGATCAGCAGCTGGAACTTCGACGTCATGGACTTCGCCCGGCAGGCTGTCTCCCGCGGACTGGCCCAGAACAACTGGTACCTGACCAGTGTTCAGGCCGGTTTCGAACCCTGGCAGAACGGCACGGGTCTCGCCCTGACCTCGTTCTCCTCGACTGTCAACAAGGGCTCCTCCGGTGACCCGGGCGGCCCGGGAGGTTCCGCGGCCTGCAAGGTGGCGTACAGCACGAACGTCTGGCAGGGGGGCTTCACCGCCGACGTCACCGTCACCAACACCGGTTCCGCCACGGTCAATGGCTGGAAACTCGTGTTCACGCTGCCCTCCGGGCAGCAGATCACCAGCGCCTGGAACGCGAACGTGTCCCCGTCCTCGGGCGCTGTCACGGCGAGCAACGTCGGCCACAACGAGCAGATCACCGCCGGCGGCCAGGCGTCCTTCGGGTTCCAGGGCACCTACGGCGGCACCTTCGCCAAGCCCGCCGGCTTCAGCCTGAACGGCACCGCCTGCACCACCGCTTGACCTGCGCCCCCCCACGCCGGGGCCGCCCGCTTTCTCCACGCGGACCCGCGGGCCCCGGCGCCCGTTCAGATCGCCGCGCTCCAAGCGGGTGCAGGACTCGACGCTCACCCCGGCGAGCATCGCGACCTCGCCCCGGCGCAGGCCAGAAGGCGAGACGATCAGTGGGGCCCCTGTCAGTCCCCTCCACGCGAGAAGAGGAATCACCTACCCGGTCATTCATATACAGGGGACGGTTTCTTCCCCCCATCGCGGGTGGACATCATCTCTGCGTCGGCGAATCATGGTGTGCGGACCGCCAATTGGCGGAACAGGGGCGAAAAGGGGAAAGGCGCCGTGGTCGAGTCCGTTTCATTCAGGAACAGAGAAGTAGAAATCGCGGGACACCTTCATCTGCCCGACGACTTCGACGAAAAAAAGAAGTACCCGGCCCTGGTCGGAATTCACCCGGCCGGCGGCGTGAAGGAACAGACCATCGGCCAGTACGCGAAGCGGCTGGCCGCCCACGGATTCGTCACCGTGGTCTACGACTCCTCCTATCAGGGAGAAAGCGGCGGCGAACCGCGCCTTCTGGAAGACCCGACGACCAGGGTGGAGGACGCCCGCGTCGCGGCGGACTTCCTCACCACCCTCCCCTACGTCGACACCGAGCGGATGGGTGTCTTCGGCATCTGCGCCGGCGGCGGCTACGCGATCAGCGTGGCGCAGACCGAACGCCGCTTCAAGGCGGTGGCCACGGTCAGCGCCGCCCCGATGGGCGAAGGCTCCAGGGCCTTTCTCGGGCACCCCTCTTCGGTGTCCGAGCAGATCAAAACCCTGGAAATGGTCGCCCAGCAGCGCACCGCGGAGGCGAGGGGAGCAGCGCCGGCCTACGCCCCGTTCGTCCCGGAGACGCTGGAGGAGATCGACGACAACACGCCGGACCTCCTGCGCGAGGGGTACGACTACTACCGGACTCCGCGTGGTCGGCATCCCCATTCCAAGGGCCGTTTCCTGCTGACCAGCCTGGACAAGATGTACGCCTTCTCGGCGTTCGACCAGATTCCGGAACTGCTGACCCAGCCGTTGCTTCTCATCGCGGGGAGCAAGGCGGACACGAAGGTGTTCAGCGACCAGGCGTACGAGCTTTCCAACGGCCCGAAGGAACTGTTCGTGGTCGACGGCGCGACGCACATCGCCATGTACGACGTTCCCGAGTACATGGACCAGGCGATCACCAAGATGGTGAAGTTCTTCGCCGTCCTCTAGGAGAAAGATCACGTGATCGCCGAGGCCGTGGCGCGTGGTGCCGCTGAAGCCGGTCCCGAGGCCCTCCACACGTCGGACGCCTTCGCCGCCTGATCACAGATCCCTTTGGCCTTTTCCGCTTCACCCGCCCCGCGCAAGGAGTACCCCATGTCCGATTCCCCGAGCCTCACCGTCATCCGCCGGGTCTACGAGTCCCGAATGGCACCCGAGGTCACCAAGGAGGTGATGGCTCCGGACTTCGTCTGGGACATCACCCCCGGCTTCCCGAACAGCGGTGTCTTCCACGGCTGGGACAGCGTGGCCACGGACTTCTTCGGCAAGATGACGGGCTACGAGTCCTTCGGCGCGGTGCCCGAGGAGTTCTTCGCGGACGAGGCGGGCCATGTCTTCGTCTACGGCCACTACCACGCCGAGACGAAGACCGGGAACACGGCCGACGTCCGGTTCCTGCACCTGTGGACCGTCCGGGACGGCCAGGCCGTACGGATGCGGCAGATCGCCGACAGCCACGTCCTCCAGGAAGCCCTCAAGGGCTGACCCTCCCCTCATCAGGAGCTCTCCATGGCGAAGATCCTCTTCGTGATCACCGCGTCCGACCACTGGACGCTGGCCGACGGAACCCGCCAGCCGGCCGGATTCTGGGCCGAGGAGGCCATCGGCCCCTACCAGGTCTTCAAGGAGGCCGGATACGAGATCGCGGCGGCGACGCCCGGCGGTGTGCCGCCGACGGCGGACCCGCTCAGCCTCAGCGCGGAGTTCAACGGAGGCGAGGAAGGCGCCGAACGCATGCGTACCGCGCTGCGGGAGGCCACCGAGCTGGCGCGCCCGATGCGCATCGAGGACGTGCACATCGACGACTACGTGGCCGTCTTCTGTCCCGGCGGCTGGGGTCCGATGGAGGACCTGCCCGACAACGCCGCCTCCGGCAGGCTGCTCACCGACTGGCTCGCCTCCGGCAAGCCCGTGTCCCTGGTCTGCCACGGCCCCGCGGCCCTGCTGGCCACCATCGGCCCCGACGGCTCGTCCCCCTTCTCCGGCTACCGCCTGACCGGGCTGTCCAACGCCGAGGAGAAGCAGAACGGTCTCGCGGACCGCGCGAAGTGGCTGCTGCAGGACCGCCTCGTGGGCGACCTCAAGGCCGACTACCGCGAGGCCGACCCGTTCACCCCGCACGTCCAGGTCGACCGCACCCTCTACACCGGCCAGAACCCGTACTCGGCCGTCCCCCTCGCCGAGGAGCTGGTCAAGGCGCTGAGCTGAGCATCCGGAGACACCCCCGCCGATGGCCCGGCGCGCACGCGCGCCCCGGGCCACCAGCCATCGCCGCCCACTGTCCGATCAGGCAGGGGAAGGATCTGTCCCCCTCACAAGACGCAGCGTCTGAAGGGGCTGCGCCGCGAGGAGGTGGCCCTCCTCGCCGCGATCAGCACCGAGTACTACACCCGGATCGAGCAGGGCCGGCTCCAGGCATCGGCTCCCCTCCTCGACGAGATCGCCCAGGCGCTGAGACTCAACGACGCCCAGCGCACCTACCTCTTCGGCCTCGCGGCGAAGGAGAGGCTGCGCCCGTCCGTGTACCGCGAGCGCCAGCAGGTGGACCCGCAGTTGCAGCGCATGCTGGACGATCTCAGCGCCTCCCCGGCCTTCGTCATCGGCCGGTGCACGGACATCCTCGGCTGGAACCGGCTCGCCGCCGCCCTGTGGACCGACTTCGGGCGCTACCCCGAGCAGGAGCGGGTGTTCGTCCGGCTGCTGTTCACCGAGCCCTGGATGCGCGAGCTGTACGTCGACTGGGAGGACGTCACCCGGCTGGCCGTCGCCCAGCTGCGCATGGAGAGCGCGCGCTACCCCGACGACCAGCCCCTCACCGCGCTGGTCGAGGAACTCTCCGCCCGTGACGCGCAGTTCCGGCAGTGGTGGACCGAACACGACGTCGCGCTGCGGGGCAAGGGCGTCAAGAAGCTGCGTCACCCCGTGGTGGGCGAGCTGACCCTCGACTGGAACACGCTCACCTGCGGCACGGACCCCGACCAGCACATCATCGTGTGGAACGCCGAACCCGGCAGCGCGTCCCACGACGGGCTGCGCCTGCTCGCCTCCTGGGCCGCCGGCGAGAAGCCGACGGCGACCGACGCGACGACCTGAACGCTTCTCCGTCTATGGGGGGAAGGAAGCGTCCCCCCTGTGGCCGTATCCCCGCCAGGATTCCCTCCCCTTTTCCGGGCCTGCGCGAGACGGAAAGGTCGGACACCTCAGCGACCGTGAGTCGAACAACGAGGGGCCTCGACGGCGCCTCGCTCGGCGCTCTCACCGCCCGGGCGGTGCGTGACGGGGCCGGGTGGTGACACTGCGCGGCTACGACGGTCCCGGTGAGCGAGGCATCGTCTGCGAGCCGATCCTCGTGTTCCGCTACGCCCGGGAGCGCGCCGAGCTCGACCGGCTGCGGCAGCAGGTGGAGGACGGCCGGATCACGCTTCGGGTCGCCAGGACGTTCCCGGCGGAGCAGGCCGCCGAGGCGCACCGGCTCCTCGCCGCCGGGGGCGTGCGTGGCCGGCTGGTCCTGACGTTCTGATCCGGGCCACGGACCGGGGGTGAGTGGGCGTCCCTCGACCACCATGGCGTGGGTGCGGCCGGACGGCGTCCGGGCGCCCCTGCGTGGCCATGTCTCCGACCCCGGGACGGGTGGCGCGGCGTCCGCGAGCCGGAAGGCCTCAGGCTGCCGCGTCCTCTGCGCGCTGTTCCGGATCCGCGGTCCACGACGCCAGCAACAGAAGCTGGTCGTGCGGCGGGGTCCCGGGTTCGGCGGTGGCGATCAGCAGCTTCTGTGTGGGGGCGGCGGTGCAGGTCAGGCTGTCCCAGTCCAGGGTGAGGTCGCCGACGACCGGGTGGCGCAGCCGCTTCGTGCCCGCCCGCAGGCCGTTCATCTGGCGGCCTGCCCACCACTGCCGGAAGTCGGCGTCGGCGACCGACAACTCGCCGACGAGCGCGGCAAGCCCGGGGTCGCCGGGGTACCGGGCGGCCTCCAGGCGCAACTGGGTCACGCAGGCCCGGGCGTTGGTCCTCCAGTCGAGGCAGAGCTCTCGGAAGGCGGGGTCGGTGAACATCAGCCGCGCGTAGTTGCGCCTCTTCGCGGGGACCTTGTCGAAGTCGGTGAGCACAGCGGCTGCCAGAGGGTTCCAGGCAAGGATGTCCAGGCGCCGGCCGATCACCAGGCCGGGACTCGAGGTGAGATCGTCGAGCAGGCGGCGCAGCTGCGGGTGCGTTTTCTGCGCGGCCGGCCGGCGGTGTCGTGCCCGTGGCCGGCCGACCAGCTGGAACAGGTGGTCACGCTGGTGATCGGACAGGTGCAGGACATGGGCGAGAGTGGCCAGCACTGACGCGGACGGCCGAATGCGGCCCTGTTCCAGCCGTGTGTAGTAGTCGGTGCTGATGGTGGCGAGCAGGGCGACCTCCTCCCTGCGCAAGCCGGGCACCCGTCGGTCACCGGTGTCGGGCAGACCGACGGTACGCGGGGTCAACTCGGCCCTCCGCGCCTTGAGGAATTCTCCCAGCTCGTTCGGATGCGCGTCGCCGGTCATGGCGCCAGTGTGGCAGCACCCGGCCGCCGGGAGGGGGGTAAGGATTTCTCCCCTGGATAAGCAGTTCCCCGGATGGAATTCTCCCCTTTGCGGGTCCCCGGGAAAGTGACCGCTGCTGCGTCCGTGACGTTCCAGCGACCTCGACGAGTCGTGCCCCCACCGCATCACGAGGATGGAAACCACACCGATGACCACCTGGACAGACGGCGAGCTCCAGCGCATCGCAGAGGCCGACGAACTGGAGATGGCCCCGCTCCGGCGTGACGGCACACTGCGCGCACCGGTGCCGGTCTGGGTGGTCCGCGACGGCGACGACCTGTACGTCCGCTCCTTCCGCGGCACGGCCGGCGGCTGGTGGCGCACCGCCGTCGCGACCCACGCGGGCCACGTCCGCTCCGGCGGTGTCGACAAGGACGTCACCTTCGCCGAGGTGCCGGACCCCGAGACCAACGACCGCGTCGACACGGCGTACCGGAGCAAGTACGGCCGTCTCGGCGGCGCGTACGTCGATCCCATGGTGGCGGCGCGTGCCACGACGCTGCGGCTGCTGCCCGGATGACCAGGAAGATCCCCGTCGAACCCGCTGAGCCGTCACCGCCGGCCGGCCCCGCACCGGAGTAAGTGTCATGCTCGGTCTCGAACTCGTCGTCGTCCTGGGTGCGGCCGTGCTGGTGGGGAACTTCCTGGGTCAGCGCTTCCGTGTCGCCCCGCCCGTCGTGCTCCTGCTCCTGGGCGCCCTGATCGGCCTCGTCCCGGCCGTCCGCCAGACCCAACTCCCTCCCGAAGTGGTGTTGTTGCTCTTCCTTCCCGTGCTGCTGTACTGGGAGAGCCTGACCACGTCGATGCGGGAGATCCGGACGAACCTGCGCGGCATCGTCCTGCTCAGCACCGTGCTGGTGATCCTCACCGCGGGGGCGGTGGCGGTCGCAGGCCACGCGCTGGGGTTGCCGTGGGGACCGGCGTGGGCCCTGGGCGCGGCCGTGGCACCGACCGACGCCACGGCGGTGAGCGCCCTGGCGGGTTCCCTGCCGCGCCGCCAGATCACGGTCCTGCGTGCGGAGAGCCTCGTCAACGACGGCACCGCCCTGGTGATCTACGGTCTGGCGGTCGGCATCACCGTGGGCGAGGAGCACCTCACCCTTCCCCATGTGGGCGCGCTGTTCCTGCTGGCGTACGGCGGCGGGGCCGCGGTCGGCGTCGCGGTCGCCTGGGTCAACATGAACCTGCGCCGCCGGCTGGACGATCCCCTGCTCGGCAACCTCGTCATGATCCTGGCGCCGTTCACGGCGTATCTGCTGGCCGAGCTGATCCACGCCTCGGGTGTTCTCGCGGTCGTGGTGAGCGGCCTGATCATGGCGCAGGTGGCGCCCGGCCTCATCCGGGCCGAGCACCGCCGCCAGGCACTGGCCTTCTGGCCGCTGGCCACGTTCATCATCAACGGCGCGCTGTTCGTCCTGGTGGGGGTGGAACTGCAGTACGCGCTGCGGCACTTGAGCCGGTCCGACCTCAGGGACGCCCTCATCGCGGTCGGGGCGGTCGGCGTGGTCCTGGTCGCGGTCCGGTTCGCGTTCCTTTTCGCCTCCGCCTACCTGATCCGCGCGATCGACCGGCGTCCCGAGCAGCGACTGCGGAGAATGAGCGACCGGGCGCGCGTGGTGAGCGGGCCGGCGGGCTTCCGGGGCGCGGTGTCCCTGGCCGTGGCGCTGTCGGTGCCCGAGACCCTCGACTCCGGAGCGCCGTTCCCGGGCCGCGCCTTCATCGTCTTCGTCACCTCCGGCGTGATCGTGGTGACGCTCGTGGTGCAGGGGCTGCTGCTGCCGGGCGTGGTGCGCTGGGCCCGGCTGCCCCGGGACACCTCCGTCGACGAGGAGCAGATCCTCGCCGAGACCACGGCGACCGAGGAGGCCGTCAAGGCACTGCCCCGGCTCGCGGCCGAACTGGGCACCACCCCCAAGGTCGCGGAGTGGCTGCGCCAGGAGTACGAGGCCAACCCGGCGACCGCACCGACATGATCGCCGTGCTGCGCGGAGCCGTCGATCTGGGCGTCACGTTCTTCGACACCGCGGAGGTCTACGGCCCCTACGTCAACGAGGAACTCGTCGGAGAGGCCCTGGCCCCGGTGCGTGACCAGGTGGTCATCGCCACCAAGTTCGGCTTCCGCATCGAGGGCGGTGCGGCCGTCGGACTGAACAGCCGGCCCGAGCAGATCCGCTCCGTCGCGACGGCCTCCCTCAAACGGCTGGGCGTCGAGCGGCTCGACCTCTTCTACCAGCACCGCGTCGACCCGGAGGTGCCCATCGAGGACGTCGCGGGCACGGTGGGCGAGCTCGTGCAGGAGGGCAAGGTCCGCTGCTTTGGGCTCTCGGAGGCCAGTGCGGGGACCATCCGGCGCGCCCACGCGGTCCACCCGGTGACGGCGGTGCAGAGCGAGTACTCGCTGTGGACCCGCGATCCCGAGCCGGAGGTCCTGCCGACGTGCGCGGCACTCGGCATCGGCTTCGTGCCCTTCAGCCCCCTGGGCAAGGGGTTCCTGACCGGGGCGGTGGACGCCTCGACACCGTTCGCGGCCGACGACGTACGCACCACCATCCCGCGCTTCACGGCCGAGAACCGGGCGGCCAATAAGGCACTCGTCGAGCACGTCACCGCCCTCGCGCAGGCCAGGGACGCCACACCGGGGCAGGTGGCCCTCGCCTGGCTGCTCGCCCGGCATCCGTCGATCGTGCCGATCCCCGGCACCCGGCGCACCGCCCGCGTCGAGGAGAACGCCGGCGCCACGCACGTTCCGCTCTCCGCCGACGAACTGTCGGACCTGAACGCACTCGCAGGCCGGATCGGGGTCAAGGGAGACCGTTACAACGAGCACCACATGTCGCTGCTGGACACGTAGGGGCCCGTTCAGCCTCGCCGGAGGCGGCGGAAGGAACCGCGGGCGCGTCGATCACCAGCATGGGGCGCCCCATCCCCTCTGGGACCTCGCGTGTACGGGCTGGTACGACGATCACTCCGTCTGCGGTACGACCGCCACCGGGCACGCCGCTCGGTGGAGCAGGGTGTGGGCCACCCGGCCGAGCCGGAGACCGACGTGTCCGGGGCGGCGCCTCGCGCCCACGACGACGAGGTCGGCGGCGGCCGAGCGGTCCGCCAGGATCCGGTGGGCCGGCCCCTCGGCCGTCACGCTGCGGACCCGGACCTTCGGATGGGCGGCCGTGGCTTCGCCGAGCAGCGCGTCGAGCAGTGCCGACGCTTTTTCCTCGCGCCGGCGGACGGCCTCCGCGACCGGCAGACGGTTGCCGACCTGGTGGGCGGGGCAGCTCCAGGCCCGGACGGCGTACAGGACGGATGCGCGGGCCTCCGCCTCCCGGAAGGCGAACCGTACGGCCTCGTTCGCGGTGCCGGGCTCCCCCGCGCCGAGCAGGATCCGCTCGTGGCCGCCGGCCAGGCCGGTCCCGTCGCCCCGGACCACGATCACCGGGCAGTGTGCCTTGGCCGCCACGGCCGTGCCGACCGACCCCAGGAGCAGCCCGGTCAGCTCGCTCCGGCCGCGGGACCCGGTGACCAGGGCATGCGCGTGGTCGCCCGCGCGCAGGAGGGCGTACACCGGGTCATCGGGGAGGATGTCCGCGGTGACCTTCACGTCGGCGCAGCGCTGTGCGGCGCGCTCGGCCGCGGAGGCGACGATGTGTTCGGCGAGCACGCGTTCCGAGGGGCGTTCGGTGCCCTCCGACGGCACGCCCGCCTCGTAGCGCTCCCAGCGGGAGGCGTACACCAGCCGCAGCGGCAGGTCGTGGCGAGCGGCCTCGTCCACCGCCCAGTCGACCGCGAGCAGGCTCCCGTCCGATCCGTCGACGCCCACGACCAGGGGAAGCGTCATCGTCCCCACCGCCTTTCGTCGGACCGCCACGTCGTGCAGCAGGGGGCTCCGATGTCACCGTGCCACCTTCCGGCGACCGGCTGGAGGGGCCACTCGGCCCGTTTCGGGAAGGTCATCCCTTGCCCCCGCTGAAGTTCCGCCACTGGGGTCCGATCTGTTGCCATTCCGCTTCCCATTCGGCGAGGCGGCGGCGCATCAGCCGGCTGCGGAGGAGCCGTCCGGCGCCCCATGCCGCGGTGGCCGCGAGCGGTGCCACGAGGGCGGCGGCCGCGACGGCGTCGAGGGTCGCCTCGCTCCCGCTCGTCGGCTGAGCGGCGAGTTGCTCACCGTGATCCACCCAGACCTGGAGCCGGCTGCCTGCGGTGGCGGCGGGGTCGGCCTCGGCCAGGCCGGTGTGCGTGGCGCCGTCCGCGGCCGTCCAGCGCACCGTGACCCACACCTTTCCCTCGTCGTAACCGGTCACGACGGGCGCGCCGTGCGTGGCGTTCTCGGTGAGTTCGGCGGACACCACGTGGAGGGCGGCACGCCGCTCGGCGAACGTGTGGTCCACGGCCGCACCCGCCGCCCATCCGGCGAACAGCCCGCCGAGGAGGGTCACCGTCCACACGGCGAGCACGACCCAGGCCTCGACCACGTCGCTGCGGCGCCGCAGCGGGCTGCGCCGCCAGCGCCAGAACGGTCCGCCGGTCACGTGGGCGGGTTTGGTGCCGCTCATGGTCCGCCTCCTCCTTCCGGGGGCCGGGGCGTACCGCCTCGGACGGGTGGGACGTGCTCGACCTCGGGAAGATCGGGGTCCAGGTCCGGGCGGCGGGGCGGGCCCGCCAGCGCGCAGTCCACGGCGACCACGCCGTCGACGCCCCGCACCCACCCGGCGGCCACCGGGACCAGCGCGGTGTCCGGGACGCGGCCGGTGAGGGTGACGACGCCGTCGCGGACCTGCACGCGCACCGATTCGGGCGAGTCGGGGAAGAGGTGCGGGAGGATATCACGCCCGATCTCCTCGGCGATGTCCTCGTCGTCCCGGAGGAACACCTTCAGCAGGTCGGCACGGCTGACGACCCCTTGAAGCAGTCCGGCCGCGTCGACCACCGGAAGCCGTTTGACCCCGTGCCGGGCCATCGTGCGCGCGGCCTCGGGCAGCGGGGCCTCGGCGCGGACGGTGACGGCCGGAGTGGTCATCAGCGCCGCGGCGGTGACCGATGCGGCCTCGGCGAGGTCGGGCCGGGGCCGGCCGGGACCGGCCGGGGCGCCGGTGCGGGACTCCTCCCTGCGCAGGAGATCGGCCTCCGAGACGACGCCGACGACGTGCCCGCCGTCGTCCAGGACAGGGGCCGCGCTCACCTGCCACTGCTGCAGGGCCTTCACGATGTCCTTGAAGGCCGCGCCGTGACGCAGGGCGAGGACGGTGTGGGTCATCACGTCGCTCACGACGTGTGGAGCGCCGGTCATGGCGACCTCCAGGTCTCGGCTGCCGTGCTCCGACACCCCCAGAATCGGCCATCGCGCGCCGGAACGCATGAGCCGAACGGTCCCGTTCCCGGTGACGGGCTTCCCGGGCCGGAACGCGACGGCGGGTTCCGCCCGCCCCGATCACGGGCCTGCGGCTGCCGCACCGGCGCCGTGCCCACGTCCCCGGCGCGCCTGGGGGCAGTTGCGCCCTGGGGGGCTACTCCCGCGCGCGGTCCGGGCCGGATCGGACCGTGATACGGCGCCCGGTCACGGAGCGGGGCTCGATCCGCACCCACAGGTCGCGGTCGCCGCCCGCCCACGGGGCGCTGTGGACCGACGCGCTGAGCCGGCGCACCTCCTCCGCCTCGCTCACCCGGCTCGCCGGCCCGCGTACCAGTACGCTCCAGCCCTCTCCGAAGGCGTCGTCGATGCGGTCGACCTCGAAGGCCACCTGGCGGCCCGGGGCCATGGACGGTGTGGTGTCGTCCGCGGTCCTGAAGACGATCGTGCCGTCGGCGACGCTGTAGTTGACCGGCAGGATGACCGGGCCCGACGCGGTGTCGACGCCGAGGCGTCCCACGCCGTGCGAGCCGAGCAGCGCCCTGCATTCGGGCGGGCTCAGCTCCGTGAACTCGGGGCGGTACCCGGCCCGGGCGGGTCCCGGCGGGGTGTCGAGATCACCTCCGGTGAGGTGCGACGTGGTGGTGTGCAGGACGTCGGCGAGCCTGAGCAGGGCGCCGGTGCCCGGCGCGGCCCCGGGGTGTTCCTCCAGGTACCGCAGGTAGCCGGCCGCTATGCCCGACCGTTCGGCCGTCTGCTCGCGGGTGAGGCCGAGTTCCCTGCGGCGGGCCGCCACGCGGCGCCCGAGGTCTCCCAGCGGCGGTCGTCCTGCCGTGTGCGGCCGTACCTGTTCGGCCATGACCGGTCACGTCCTCTCGTCGGTCAGGTCACGCGGACGGCGACCTCGTGCTGCTCCCCGCCGAGCACGACCTTGAGCGCGCCGGTGTCGGCGGCCCGGCCGAAGACCTCGTACGCCTCGGCCATGTGGTCCAGCGGGAACGTGTGGGTGACCAGCTGTGCGGTGGGCAGCCGGCCGGCGGCGGCCATCCGCAGCAGGGTGGGGGTGGAGTGGGTGTCCACCAGGCCGGTGGTGATGGTGACGTTCTTGATCCACAGGTCTTCGAGGTGCAGCGTGGCCGGCTTGCCGTGCACGCCGATGTTGGCGACGCGGCCGCCGGGCCGGACCATGCGCGTGCACAGCTCGAAGGTCTCCGGCACGCCGACGGCCTCCATGACGACGTCCGCGCCGAGTCCGTCGGTGAGGTCGGCGATCAGTTGCTCCGGGACCTCGCGGGCGTCCGCGACGGCGTCCGCGCCCAGGCGCCTGGCCGCTTCCAGCCGGGCGGGGGCCAGGTCCACGGCGACGATCCGCTCGGGGGCGAACAGCCGCGCCGTGGTGATCGCCGCGAGACCGATCGGGCCCGCGCCGACGACGGCGACGGTGTCGCCGGGGCGCACCCGGCCGTTGAGGACGCCCACCTCGTAGGAGGTCGGGAAGATGTCCGCGAGGAGCACGGCGTCCTTGCTGTCGACCGTGCTGGGCACTGCGTGGACGGACAGGTCCGCGAAGGGGACCCGGACGTACTCGGCCTGCGTGCCGTCGATCAGATGGCCGAGGATCCAGCCTCCGCCGCCCAGGCACTGGCCGTACATCCCTTCCCTGCAGTACGAGCAGCGCCCGCAGGAGCTGATGCAGGAGACCAGGACCCGGTCTCCCGGCCGTACCGTCCGCACGTCGCCGCCGACCTCGACGATCTCGCCGACGGCCTCGTGCCCGAGGACCGTGCCGGGCTGCACCTCGGGGACGTCGCCCTTCAGGATGTGCAGGTCCGTGCCGCAGATCGTGACGGCGTCCACGCGCACTACGGCGTCGGTGGGCTCCTTGACGGCTGGATCGGGGACCTCTTCCCAGGCGGACTGCCCGGGGCCGTGGAAGACGAAGGCCTTCATGGGGTCGCTCACCGTCCTTGGCTCGCTGCGGGGCACGGGGCCGGCGGACGGCGGCGGCGGGTGCCGGCCGGACGTCGGGGGATCGCCGGTATCGCCCCACAGATCCAGCCTGTCCTCGTCCCGGACGGTTCTGCTTGGGCCGTCCGGCCCTCATCACCTGCCGGACGGCCGCGTACGCAGGACCGCCCGGGGTCCGGCACCTCCCCCGGCCCGTGCGCGGCCGGGCGGCCCGCGAGGCCGACACGCGGGGCAGCGGGGCCCGGGAGCCGGGCCGGTGCACATGGCGGCCGTCGCGGGCGTCGCCCCCCCGGCCGACGGTGGCCGCGCCGGGAGCACACCGGGCACCCGCGCCGAACGGTACGCACGGGGCCGTACGCGGACGCGCGCTGTCCGGAGGCGCGCCGTCTCAGCGGTGGGCCACGACGGCGACGGGTGCACCGATGTGATGCAGGGCGGCGTGGGTGACATGGCCGATGTGGAGGCCGAGCGGGCCGGTGCGGATGCGCCGGCCGACGACCGCCAGGGACGCGTCGTGGGCCGCGTCGACGACGGCCTGCGCGGCGCTGCCGCAGCGGCTCGCCTCGATCACGTCGACGCCCGGGAACTTCTCCCGCCAGGGACGCAGCGCCTCGGCCAGCGCGGCCCGGTGGCCCCGTTCCAGGTCGTCCCGGAGTGGCACGTCGCCAGGGAACCGGTAGCCGGACGTGATCGTCTCCGGCCAGGCGTGCACCACGCGCAGAGGCGATTCCCGCCGGGCCGCGGCGTCGAAGGCGAACTCCAGCAGCGTGTCGTCAGGGTGACCGACGTCGAGGCCGAGCACGACGGGCCGGAACGGTGCGGCGGCCGACGGCACTCCCGCCGGATCCATCCTGTGCTCGTCCGCGGCCTGCTCGCCCCCGCGCACCAGCACCACGGGCCGTTCCACCCGGGCGACGACGGCCAGGCTCACCGAGCCGACCACGAAGCCGCCGATGCCGCCGAAGCCCCGCGATCCCAGCACGAGCAGCTCGGCCGGGCCCGCCGCCGCGCACAGCGCTCCGGCCACACTCCCCGTCAGCTGTTCGGTGAGCACCTCGAGGCCGGGATGCCGCAGACGGATGCCCTCCGCGGAGTCGCGGGGCATCCGCGGGGTCCAGTCCTGATGGGTCTCGGGACCCACCAGCGGAGCCTGCGCCACCGGAGCGGGGGCGGGCTCGGCCACGTGCACGATCTTCAGCGGCAGGCCGCGCAGCTGCGCTTCGCGCGCCGCCCACTCGGCGGCGGCCCGGCTCTCGGGCGACCCGTCGAGACCTACGGTGACGGTTCGGAACATGGTCTCCACCTCCGGGGAGCGTTCCCTTCCAGCGTGACGGCACGCCGGTGGGCCGGTAGGGGCCGAACGGCCCGGTCCGGAGCCGAGGGGCCCTGTCGCGCCGCCGACCGCCACCGCATGATGGAAGTGTTCGCTCCGCTTGCCCGGACGGCGGGGCCGGACGGCGCCACGGCAGGGACCTTCGGCCCTGTGAAGGGGGTCCGAAGCCGGTCGATGGTGGACGAACACGACGGACGGAGCGGACTCCTGGGACGGGTGTCCGGCGCCGGCACGACCCGCCGGGCCGCAGGGCCGCCGGGCGCCCTCCTTGCCGATCCGAGGAGGAATGCGATGCACACGGCGCAGTGGAAGGTGAACCTCAACCTCTTCGAGGAAGACGACGGAACGACCAAGGCACGTGCGGTGCTGGAGACCGGAACCACATCGCTCACCGCCCACGGCAGTGCGCACTGCCGCCCGACGGACCGCAACGTGCCGGAGATCGGCGACGAACTGGCGGCGGGCCGGGCCATGAACGACCTGTCCCAGCAGCTGCTGCGCATCGCCGAACAGGACATCCAGAGTGTGGCGGCGGACCAGCCACTGTGAGGAGAGGGCGGCGATCATGCGAGCTCACCTCGGCGACCAGCTCGTCATCGAAAGCCCGGCCACCGGCGCCACCCGCCGCGACGGGGAGATCGTCGGCCTCCACCACGAGGACGGCACGCCTCCCTACGACGTGCGCTGGTCGGATTCGGACGAGATCACCCTCGTCTTTCCCGGGCCCGACGCACACATCCACCACCTGGAGACCGGCCCCGCGCCCCCTCCGCCGCCGGCCGGAGCAGCCAACCCCGGTGACATCGGCCGGCGGGTGACCGCTGCGCGGCTGCGCCGGGGGCTCACCCGGGAGGAGACGGCCGCTCGCGCCGGGATGGCTCCGGCTTACCTCGCCTACCTGGAGGAGCAGCCCGCGACCCCGACCCTCGCGACCCTCATCAGGCTGGCCGACGCGCTCGGTACCAGCGTCGACGCACTCCACGGCGGCGGCGTCGAACTACCGCCCGGACAGGGGCACGCCCTGTTCCGCCCCCGGCTGCTCGACCTCGGTCCGGACGAGTGCCGGGCCCTGCTCTCCACGCACGGGATCGGACGCGTCACGCTGTCGACGCCGGACGGCGGGCCGGCGGTCGTGCCCGTCAACTACGACGTCATCGACGGCGCCATCGTCTTCCGTACCGCGCCCGGTTCCGTCACCGCCCTCACCGTGGACGAGGACGTCGCCTTCGAGGTCGATCACGTCGACGAGGCGCTGAGCCGGGGCTGGAGCGTGCTCGCCGTCGGTCACGCGAGCGTCGTGACCCGGCCCGAGGTGGTCCGCGGACTCGTGCGGCGCGCTCACACCACCCCCTGGGCGGGCGACGAGCGGGCGATGTGGGTGTCGATCCGGCCCAGGAGCCTGACGGGCCGTCGCATCGCACCGGCGGACCAGTAGCCGGCCGGCACGAGGGCCGCCTCGGTCCACAGCGGTCGTGAGCGAGCGCCGGGGCGGGTCTCGCCGGGACGGGCCGGTGAGACCCGCCGGCGGGCGCAGGGTCAGTTCCTCAGCTCCGCCGCGATCCCGGACGCCCACGCCCGTACGGCGTCGAAGTCCCGGAAGTCCCCGCCCTTCCCGGCCCGCACGATCCTCCGGGCCAGCCATCCGTCCGCGTCCTCTTCGAGGCAGCCCCCGAAGGTGACGTGCCCCCGGGCGCGCAGGTCCTGCATCGCGCGGCGCACCGCGCGCACGGGCGGGATGTCCCGCCCGGCGGCGGAGTCGTCGAGCGGGCCGCTGCTGAAGAACCACACGGGCCGCTCGGCGAGGTCGCTGCGGTGGCGGCGGACGAACGTCCGGGCCTCCTTGTGCCAGCGGCCGGCGTACAGCCCGCCGCCGACCACGACCGCGTCGTACCGGCTCACGAAGGGCACGGACGCGGCTCGCATCGTCTCGACGGTCAGCCCCTTCTCGCGCAGCGCGTCGGCGATCGACTCGGCGATGTGCGCCGTCGATCCGTTCCTGCTGCCGTACGTCACCAACACCGTGCCGGCCATGGTGAGGCTCCCCCTCTCAGAGTCCGCGCAGCCAGTCGTCGGCCGCGCCGTGCAGCGCCTGCTCCTCGCGGATGCGGGCGTCGTCCAGGCGGTAGGTCAGTCTGTCGATCACGTCGACCACGCCGTCGATCTGACGGGTCATGGAGACGGCGATCTCGGTCTCGGCCTTGCGCTCCATGTGGCCCGTGAGCGTGACGACACCCTCGGCCACGGCCACGGCGACGCTGCGCGGCGGCAGCCACAGGGCGCGGACGAGGACTTCGTCGACCACCTCGTCCCGGATCTCGTCGTCGGGGCGCAGGAACACCTGGAGCAGGTCGCGCCGGGTGACGATGCCGACCAGCCGGTCCTCCTCGTCCAGGACGGGGAGCCGTTCCACACTGCGCTCGGCCATGGTGCGGGCCGCCTCGACGATGGTGTTCTCGGCGTGGACCGTGACCGGCGGGTCCGACATCAGGTCTCCGGCCGTGCGGGCCCGCGCCTTCGCCGCCTGCCTCCTGGCGCTGCGCGTCAGCCGGCCGAGCGGTGCCCGGTCCTTCGCCCCGTAGGGGCCCGGGGCGGTGGCCTGGCGGGCCATCAGGTCCGTCTCGGAGACGACCCCGATGACCTTGTCGTCGTCGTCGATCACCGGGAGTCCGCTGATCCTGTGGTCGGCCAGGAGGCGCGCGACCTCCTTGAACGGCGTGCTGTAGGCGGCGTGGACGACGTCCGTGGTCATCACGGAGCCCACCTTGTCGTGCCTCATCTCGGTTCCCTCCTCGACCCTCAGCGGAGTCGGCGCAGATAGGGGTCCTGCGGCCGGCGCGGCAGCAGTCGCACCCGTGCGTCGAGCACGGTGACGGCGTCCGGTGTGGCCAGGACGGGGTTGAAGTCGGCCTCGGCGAGCTGCGGCAGGTCCGCGGCCATCCGGGACAGCCGCTGCAGCAGCTGCTCCAGGGCTCCGAGGTCGACGGGTCCGGTGCCGCGGGTGCCGAGGAGCAGGGGGGCGCAGCGCGGGGACGTGATCAGGTCGTGCACGTCGTGGTCGGTGAGCGGGGCCGGCCGGGCAGCGTGGTCGGCGAGTACCTCGGTGGCCGTACCGCCGAGCCCGAACAGTACGAGCGGGCCGAACACCTCGTCCTGGACGACGCCGGCGAACAGTTCGGTGCCGCGCCGGGCGAGCGACTGGACGACCACTCCGGTCATCAGGTGGCCGAAGCGGGTCTCCAGGTCCCGGAAGGCTGCGCGGACCTGCGCCTCGCCGCGCAGGTCGAGGTGGACCGCCCGCTCCTCGCTCTTGTGGACGAGGCCGGGCCAGTGGGCCTTCATGACGACCCGGCCGTCGGCGCCGCTCAGCCGGCCGGCGGCGCGCACGGCGTCGTCCTCGGTCTCGGCCCAGGCCCACGGGATCTGCGGGATGCCGTAGCAGGCGAGCAGGTCGGCGCAGGTGCGCGGGTCGAGCCAGCCGCCGTCCGGGTGCGCGGCCAGGTAGGCGTCCGCGACGGTGCGGGCGTGCCCGGTGTCGACGTCGAGGGCCGGTACGGTGCCGGCCGGGCGGGCCAGCCAGGCCGCGCGGTCGGCCGCATGGGTCAGCGCCCGTGCGGCCGCCTGCGGTTCGGCGTAGGACGGGATGCTGCCGCCCTCGTCGGCGGCGGGCAGCAGCTTCACCGGCAGGTCCTGCTCCAGGCATACGGCGAGGACCGGCTTGGGCCTGCGGCCGGGCGCCGCGGTGAGGGCGCGTATCAGGTGGTCGCCGGTCGCGGTGGCGAGGGCGGTGGGGACCAGGGCCACCAGGACGGCGTCGACGCCGGGGTACTCCATGAGCGCGTCGACGCAGTCCGTGAGCTGCTCCTCGGTCACGGCGGCGGTGGCGTCGACCGGGTTGCCGACGGCGGCCCCTTCGGGCAGCGCGGCCAGCAGCCGGTCGGTCGTCGCCGGGGTGAACGGCGGCAGGTCGAGCCCCGCCTCGGCGCAGGCGTCGGCGGCCAGGACCCCGGCGCCGCCCGCGTTGGTGACGACGGCGACGCGGTTGCCCTCCGGCAGTGTCTGGGAGTGGAGCAGTGCGGCCGCTTCGAGGAGTTCGCCGACCGAGCTGGTGGCGGTGATGCCGGCCTGGGTGAACAGGGCCCTGCGGGTCATGGTGGGGGTGGCGGCCGCCGCGGTGTGCGAGGCGGCGGCCCGCCGGCCGGCCGTGGACCGGCCGGCGTCCACGGTCAGCACCGGCATCCGGCGGGCCACCCGGCGGGCGGTACGGGAGAACGCGCGGGGGTTGCCGAAGGACTCCAGGTGCAGCAGGGCGAGGTCGGTGCGGCCGTCGGTCTCCCACCACTGGAGCATGTCGTTGCCGCTGACGTCGTACTTGTCGCCGAGCGAGACGAAGGAGGACACGCCGATGCCGAGCCGGGACAGGCCGTCCAGCAGGGCGATGCCGATGCCTCCGGACTGGACGGCGACACCGGCGCTGCCGGGGCGCGGGTGGCCGTCGGCGAAGGTGGCGTCGAGGCGCAGGCCGGGCTCGGTGTGGGAGATGCCGAGACAGTTGGGGCCGACGAGCCGCATGCCGTAGGTGTGGCAGGTGGTGTGCAGCGCCTGCGCCTGGTCGGGGTCGAGGCCCGAGGTGACGACGAGGAGGGCGCGGACGCCGGCCTTGCCGCACTCCTCCGCGGTGACCGGGACCGCCGCCGCGGGGACCGCCACGACCACCAGGTCCGGGGTCCTGGGCAGGGCGCTGACGGACGGGTGGCAGGGAACGCCGAGGACCGAGGTCACGCCGGGGTTCACGGCGAAGAGGCGACCGGTGTAGCCGCCGGAGTGGATGTGGTGGAGGATCGCCCGGCCGACCGAGCCCGGTCTGCGTCCGGCGCCGACGACGGCGACCGCCTCCGGGCACAGCAGCGGCCGCAGACTCGCCACGTCCGCGGAGCGGCCCCGGGACTCGACGGCCGAGAGGTAGGCGTCGTCCTGGTCCAGGTGGATCGTGCAGCGCGTCTCCGTGCCCTCGAAGCGGCGGGCGGTACGCAGGCCGAGGTCGGCGAAGAGCCGGAGCACCTCGCGGTTCTCGCTCAGGGCGTCGGCCGTGAAGACGGTGATGCCGTCGGCACGGGCCGCCGAGACCAGGTGCTCGACGAGGAGCGTGCCGACCCCGCGGTGATGCAGTCCGTCGGCCACGGCGACGGAGATCTCCGCCGAGTCCTCGCCGCTCTCTCCCTCGTCGTACTCGGCGAGCCCGAGCACCCGGCCCCGCGTCTCGGCCAGCAGCGCCCGGTAGCCGGGACGGGCCGGGGCACACGCCCGGTCGGCGGCCGTCTCGGCCGAGCGCCGGCTCACCGAGAAGAACCTCAGGCGGAGGTTCTCCGCGGACATCTCGTCGTAGAACCCCTTCAGCCGGTCGTGGTCGCCGGAGGTCACGGGCCGGATGCACACGGTGGTGCCGTCCGCGAGCAACGCGTGGGCGGGGGATCGTTCGAGCAGGAAATCGGTCATCGCGGTTCTCCTCCGAGTCGGCACTACGAGCATCCGGCGCGGCGCGGCCCGTTCGCATGGGCTGTCCGGGGCGACGCGAGGGCCGATCGGCCCTGATCAGACGGCTCCCCGTGTGTCGCTCCCGGGCGCCGACGACCAGCAGGCCGGCGGTGCGGGAGGCGGCGGCAGCACCCGGCGGGCGGGGCCGTCGTCGGGGCGGGGCTGAACGGCCGTGTCCGCAGCGGCCGCTGGGGTGCCCCGCCGGTGCTCAGCAGGCCGTCAGGCCAACCGCACGGAACTGCCCACGCACCCGCTCGACCAGTTCGGGCGGCGGGACGGGGGTGTCCCGCAGCGGGAAGGGAATCCCGAGCGCCGTGTACTTCGGGGCCCCCAGTCTGTGGAACGGGAGCACGTCGACCCGCTGGACCGCGGGGAGTTCGGCGACGAAGCGGGCCAGGCCATCGACGGGCTCGGGGGCGTCGGTCCAGCCGGGGACCAGGACGTAGCGGATCCACATCGGGACGCCGAGGCGGTCGAGGCGGGTGGCGAAGTTCAGGGTGGGGGTGAGTTCGCCGCCGGTGAGGGCGCGGTAGGCGGGGACGTCGAAGGACTTGATGTCGAGCAGGACCAGGTCGGTGTCGGCGAGGAGCCCGTCGGTGGCACGGGCACCGAGGAAGCCCGAGGTGTCGAGCGCGGTGTGCAGGCCGGCCTCCTTGCAGCGGCGCAGTACGGCCCCCGCGAAGGCCGACTGGAGCAGCGGTTCGCCGCCGGTGAGGGTGACCCCGCCGCCGGCCGCGGTCACGAAGGCACGGTACTTCTCGATCTCCGCCATCACCTCGTCGACGGTCGCCTCCTTGCCGTCGCGCATGTGCCAGGTGTCGGGGTTGGCGCAGTAGAGGCAGCGCAGCGGGCAGCCGCTGAGGAAGAGGACGAACCGGGTCCCGGGACCGTCCACGCCGGTGGACAGGTCCCAGGAGTGGATCCGGCCGCGCACCACGGTGCTCACAGCGATCCGTGGAAGGTGCGGCTGATCACGTCGAGCTGCTGTTCCCGGGTCAGGCGGACGAAGTTGACGGCGTATCCGGAGACCCGGATGGTCAGGTCCGGGTGGTTCTCCGGGTGTTCCATCGCGTCTTCCAGGGTGGTCCGGTCGACGACGTTGACGTTCATGTGGAAGCCGCCGGCCGCCGTGTAGGCGTCGAGGACGCCGGCCAGGTTGCCCGCGCGTTCGGCCGGGTTGTGGCCGAGGCCCTCGGGCGTGACGGTCGTGGTCAGGGAGATGCCGTCCCGGGCCTGCTCGTACGGCAGTTTGGCCACCGAGAGCGCGGAGGCGGCGACGCCGTGACGGTCGCGGCCGTTCATCGGGTTGGCACCGGGGGCGAAGGGCTCTCCGGCACGGCGGCCGTCGGGGGTGTTGCCGGTGTGCTTGCCGTAGACGACGTTCGAGGTGATGGTGAGGACGGACAGGGTGTGCTCGGCGTCGCGGTAGGCGGGGTACTGGCGGACCTTCGCCATGAAGGACTCCACCAGTCCGACGGCGATGTCGTCGGCGCGGTCGTCGTTGTTGCCGTACGCCGGGAAGTCGCCCTCGGTGCGGAAGTCGACGGCGAGCCCGGTGGCGTCCCGGAACACCTTCACCCGGGCGTACTTGACGGCGGACAGGCTGTCCGCGGCGACCGAGAAACCGGCGATGCCGCACGCCATGAAGCGGTGCACGGGGTAGTCGTGCAGAGCCATCTCGATGCGTTCGTAGGCGTACTTGTCGTGCATGTAGTGGATGACGTTGAGTGCGTTGACGTACGTCCGGGCCAGCCAGTCCAGGACGTGGTCGTAAGCCGCCGACAGTTCCTCGTGGTCGAGGTACTCCCCGGTCAGCGGGGGCATGGAGGGCGCGACTTGTTCGCCGGTCATCTCGTCGCGGCCGCCGTTGACCGCGTACAGCAGCGCCTTGGCGAGGTTGACCCGGGCACCGAAGAACTGCATCTGCCGGCCGACCTGCATCGCCGACACGCAGCAGGCGATCGCGGTGTCGTCGCCGGTACGCGGACGCATCAGCTCGTCGGACTCGTACTGGACGGCGCTGGTGTCGACCGAGACCCGGGCGCAGAACTCCTTGAAACCGGCGGGCAGCCGGGGAGACCAGAGGACGGTCAGGTTGGGTTCCGGGGCGGGGCCGAGGTTGTACAGGGTCTGGAGGAACCGGAAGGAGGTGCGGGTGACCAGGGTGCGGCCGTCCTCGCCCATGCCGCCGATGGACTCCGTAACCCAGGTCGGGTCGCCGGAGAACAGGGCGTCGTACTCGGGGGTGCGCAGGAACCGTACGATCCGCAGCTTGATCACGAAGTCGTCGACCAGTTCCTGGGCACGGGTCTCGTCGATGACGCCGTCGGCGAGGTCCCGCTGGAGGTAGACGTCGAGGAAGGTGGAGGTGCGGCCGAGCGACATCGCGGCGCCGTTCTGCTCCTTCGCGGCGGCCAGGTAACCGAGGTAGAGCCACTGCACGGCCTCGTGCGCGGTCGCGGCCGGCCGGGAGACGTCACAGCCGTACGCCGCCGCCATCTGCGCCAGCTCGCCCAACGCCCGGATCTGCTCGGCGAGTTCCTCGTGGTCACGGATGACCTCGGAGCCCGAGGCGCAGGCGTCGAGCTTGGCCCGCTCGGCCTTCTTGGCCTCGATCAGCCGATCCGTGCCGTAGAGCGCGACGCGCCGGTAGTCGCCGATGATCCGGCCGCGGCCGTAGGCGTCGGGCAGTCCGGTGATGACGCCGGCCTTGCGGGCGGCGCGCATCTCGGGGGTGTAGGCGTCGAAGACCCCGTCGTTGTGGGTCTTGCGGTAGGTGCCGAAGACCCGGGTGACGAACGGGTCGGGCTCGTAGCCGTATGCCCGCAGCCCGTTCTCCACCATCCGCAGCCCGCCGCCCGGCATGATCGCGCGCTTGAGCGGGGCGTCCGTCTGGAGTCCGACGATCAGCTCGCGGTCGCGGTCGATGTAGCCGGGCGCGTGCGAGGTGATCGTGGAGGGGGTGGCGGTGTCGACGTCGAGGATGCCACGGCGGCGCTCCTCCGGGAACAGCGAGCCGACCTTCGCCCAGACCGCGCGGGTGCGGTCGGTGGGGCCGCTCAGGAACTCCGGGCCGCCCTCGTACGGGGTGTAGTTGGCCTGGATGAAATCACGTACGTCGATCCGCTCGCGCCAGCGGGTGCCTGCGAAGCCCCGCCAGGCCTCCGTGGCGCGGTTGCCGAGTGTCGTGGTTGCGGTCATCGTCGGTCCTCTCCCCTTCTCTCACCGGGGATGCTTGTCGCTCGCCGCATGCGGCGGCAGTGCCGTCCGGTCCCCGGCGGCGGGGCCGGACGGCCTTGCCCGGCCGTCACCCGCCGTCCGGGGCCGGGCGGACCGGGGTGCCCGAGCGGCCGTGGACGAGCTCGTACGCCGCGTCCAGACCCCCGATGGCGGCCGGTCCCCCGGTCCGCTGCACGAAGCGGGCGGCCGCCTCCGCCGTGGGGCCCGTGGAGCCCGCCGGGAGACCGCCGCCGCGCGGCCGGCCCGGGCCGGCGTCGGCCTCTCCGGCGGACAGCGGGAACGGCTGATGCGCCTCGCCCGGGAGGTCTCCTTCCCCCAGGGAACCCGGCTCTTCGAGGAAGGCGCGCGCGCCGACCGGTTCTGGATCATCCGCTCCGGCCGGGTCGAACTCGACATGCACGTTCCCGGCCGCCGGGCGGCCGTGATCGAGAATCTCGGCCACGACGAGCTGATCGGCTGGTCCTGGCTGCTCGCACCCCATGTGTGGCACCTGGGCGCCGAGACCGCCACACCGGTCCGGGCCCATGAGTTCGACGCCGTCGCCGTCCGGTCCCTGTGCCAGGACGACCCGGCCCTGGGCAACGCCGTCGGCCAGTGGGTGGGCCAGGTACTCGCCCACCGCCCGCGCGCCGCACGTACCCGCTTGCTGGACCTGTACGCCCCGTACGGCGCCGACGCCGGCGTCTGACGGCGCGCCCCGGGCCCCTTCGGCTCTCCTGGGAGTGACCATGCACCGCACACCGCACATCGTGAGCGACGTCATGACGCAGACCGTCGTCAGCGTCGGACGGCAGGCGCCCTTCAAGGAGCTCGTCCAGCTCATGCAGGACTGGCAGGTCAGCGCCCTGCCCGTCGTCGAGGGCGAGGGCCGCGTCGTCGGGGTCGTCTCCGAGGCGGACCTCCTGCGCAGGGAGGAGGCCCGCGACGGCGGCCCCGACCGGTGCACGCAGCCGCGCCGCATCGCCGACCCGGCGAAGGCCGGTGCGGTGACCGCGGAAGCGCTGATGACCTCCCCCGCCCTCACCACCCGCCCGGGCGCCACCCTCGCCGAGGCCGCCCGGACCATGGCGCGCGCCCAGGTCAAGCGGCTCCCCGTGGTGGACGAGCTGGGGCTGCTCCAGGGTGTGGTGAGCCGGGCCGACCTGCTCAAGGTCTTCCTGCGCGGCGACGAGGAGATCGCCGAGGAGGTGCGGCGCGAGGTCGTCTCCCGTCTCTTCCCGCCGCCCTCCTCGGTGCTGCGCGTCGACGTCCGGGAGGGAGTGGTGAAGCTCGTCGGCCGGATCCGGGACACCGCCCTCGTCCCCGTCGCGGCGCGGCTGGTGCGGGCCGTCGAAGGAGTGGTGGACGTGGAAGTCGAGCTGTCGGCCGACCGTCCGGAGGAGGCAAGTGGGGCCGGTCGGCCCTAGTGCGCCCGGCCCCGGCGAGCGATGATCGTCCCGGGCGGTACGCAGTACGCCCATCATTCGGGGAACAAGGGGACCTCAATGACAGAGCCGCGCACCTTCTCGGAGCAGGACCCGATCCGTGTGTTCCTGCTGGACGACCACGAGGTCGTCCGGCGCGGCCTCACCGACCTGCTCGACGCGGAACCCGACATCTCGGTCGTCGGCGACGCCGGCACCGTCCAGCACGCCCTCGCCCGCGGCCCCGCGCTACGCCCGCACGTCGCCGTCCTCGACGTCCGTCTCCCCGACGGCGACGGCATCACGGTCTGCCGGGAACTGCGCGACCAGATGCCCGGCCTCGCCTGCCTCATGCTCACCTCATTCGACGACGAGGAAGCCCTCCTCGACGCGATCATGGCCGGGGCCTCCGGCTACGTCCTCAAACAGATCAAGGGCTCCGACCTGGTCTCCGCCGTCCGCACGGTCGCCACCGGCCAGTCCATGCTGGACCCGGCGACCACGGCCCGCCTCATGCGCTCCCTGCGCGCCGACCCCGCGGAGCCCCCCGCCACGCCGCCCGAGCTGGCGGGCCTGTCCCCCCGCGAGCGCGACATCCTCGCCCTCATCGGCGACGGCCTCACCAACCGCGAGATCGGCAAGAAGCTCTACCTCTCCGAGAAGACCGTCAAGAACCACATCTCCCGCCTCCTGGCCAAACTGGGCGTCCAGCGCCGAGTCCAGGCCGCCGTCCTCGCCTCCCACCTGGAACAGCCGGAGAGCGGGGGGCGGCCGGCGAGGTGAGCCGTGCGGGGAGACGGGCCTGCGGGACCGTACGATCACGGTCCGTGCCCGCACGGGGCAGGGCTCGAACGCGACCTGCCGGTGGCCACCGTGCTCGGCTCGCGGCACTCGCTGCTCCGCCGGGCGCCCGAATGGCCCGAGCCACGCGATCGGCTGAGCCCGGCGACGGAGCCGTTCGGGCCCGACCGGTGCGCCCGGGAGGGCCACTCGGGCCCTCCGCCGAGCCCGCGCCGGCTGTCGGTGCGATCCGTCTGCCGTACGGGCGGACCTCCTCTCCCGGCCGGTGCGCCACGGCACCGGCCCACGCGCCACGGAAACGACGACAGGGTGAACGCGTAGCAGGGTCACTACTCTGCACGAGTGTTCTCCTTTGACGAATTGACCTCGCCGGAACGCGAGTTGTGGAACGCGTACCCCGAAGGGCGGACCGTGGACCTGCGCGGGGCTGTCCCCGGTGACGACCGTGTCGCCGAGGGTGGGCAGTGGGGGCCGGAACGGACGGTCCGGGCTCCCGTCGTCGCCGCGTTGATGCTGGGCGCGCACGGCGGGCAGCCGGGTGCCGTGCCCTGTCTGCGACTCGCCGGGGCGCGCATCGTCGGACCGCTTAACCTCGCCGGTGCGCACCTCGCCCACGCCCTCTGGCTGGAGGAGTGCTGGTTCGAGGAGGCGGTGAACCTGCTCGGGGCGACGACCCGGACGCTCGTGTTCAAGGGCTGCCGGGTGCCCGGCATCGAGGCCGGGGCAACGCGTATCGAGGGGAACCTCGACCTGGGGCGCTCGGTCGTCGAGAGCGGTGCGCCCTCCCACTTCCACCATCGCGTCACCGCCCTGTCCCTCACCAACGCCCGGGTGGCCGGCGGCGTGATCCTCAACAAGGCCGAGCTCAACGCGCCCGGCGGATGGGCCCTTGCCGGTGGCGGCCTGGTCATGGAGGGGGGCCTGTTCTGCCGGCCCGGGTTCGTCGCGCGGGGTGAAATACGGCTGCCGGGTGCGCAGCTGCCGGGCGGGCTGTACATGAACGGCGCGCGGTTGGAGGAGCCCGGTCCGCGTGGTCTGGCGCTCAATCTGGAGAACTCGGTGATCTCGACGGTCGTTCTCTCCAGCGGGTTCCTCGCGAACGGGACCGTGGAGTTGCGGGGCGCCCGGATCTCGGCCGGCCTGAGCCTGGCGGGGGCCGTGCTGAAAGCGCCACCGTCCGGTGACGGCCCCTGTCTGTCGGCCCCGTTGATGCAGGCTGTCGACCTCGACTTCGCCCTCGCCGAACCGCCGTCCGGTGCCGTGGACCTGCGGGGTGCGCAGGTGTCCTACCTGCGTGACAGCCAGCACAGCTGGCCCGAGGTCGTGGAGCTGGACGGCTTCGTGTACGGCTCCATCAGGGGGGACGAGACGGGCGCAGGTACGGAGGCAGCGGGGCGCCGGAACTCCGTGGCCCACCGCGTGGCGTGGATACGGCGCAGCCCCGGCTACAACCCCCAGCCCTACGAGCAGTTGGCGAGTTGGTACCGGAAGGCCGGCCACGACGACGAGGCCCGCCGCGTCCTCCTCGCCAAACAGCGCCACCGGCGTCAGACCCTGCCCCCCGCCGCGCGTGCGTGGGGGCATCTGCTCGACGTGACCGTCGGCTACGGCTACCGGCCCTGGCTGGCCGGCGTCTGGCTCCTCGCGCTGACCTTGCTGGGCACCCTGTCCTTCGGCGGTCACTCCCCCCGTCCGGTCCAACAGGGCGAAGGCGCCCCGTTCCAGCCCCTCGTCTACACCCTCGACCTTCTGATCCCCATCGGCGGCCTGGGCCAGCGCAGCGCCTGGTACTGGCCGGACGAAAGCCTCCAGGCGCTGGCCTACCTGCTCATCGCCTTCGGCTGGATACTGACGACCGCCGTCATCGCGGGTGTCACCCGCGCACTGCAGAAGAACTAGCGGGCGGCAGCGCAGTCCGGGCGTCCCGGTCCCTCTGGGACGTCAGGGCGTGCGTGCGCAGTCACAGCCGCAGTGTGAACCAGGTCGTCTTGCCGTCGTCGGTGGGGCGTACGCCCCAGGTGGCGGCGAGGGTGCGGACCAGGAACAGGCCGCGGCCCGACTCCTCGTCCCCGGCCGCGTTGCGGGGCCGGGGCAGGTGCGGGCTGCGGTCGCTGACCTCGACGGTGAGTTCGGTGGCGGTGCGGCACAGGTGCAGGCCGATGGGGCCCTCGGCGTGCTGCACGGCGTTGGTGAGGGTCTCGGACAGCAGCAGGAGCGCCTCGTCCGCCGGGCCCGTGCAGTCCCAGGAGAGCAGCGCCTTGCTGAGGAAGGCGCGGCCCTCGGGCACGGAGGAGGCGACGGCCGGGAGGTCGGTCGTCACGGCGGCCGGGGGCGCGGCCGGGAGCTGGGCGAGCAGCAGCGTCACGTCGTCGTCGTGGCTGTCGGCCTCCGGCAGCAGCCGGGTCAGGACGTGGTCGGCGGCGGTCTCCAGGCTCGGCGGGGTGGTGAAGAACCCGCCCAGGACCGAGGTGAGTTCGGCGATCCGGACCTCGATGTCGCTGCCGGGCGTCTCGACCAGGCCGTCGGTGTAGAGGATGAGGGTGGCGCCGGGCGGCACGGACGTCGAGGACTGCTCGTAGAGGATGTCACCTACCCCGAGCGGGGCGTTGACCTGCGCCGGAAGCCTGCTCACGGAGCCGCCGGGGGTGGCCACCAGGGTCGGGAGGTGACCGGCGGAGCAGACGGTCACCGTGCCCGTGTCCGGGGCGATGGTGAGGTAGCAGCAGGTCACCAGCTGGTCCGGCACGTCGAGGTCCTGGACGCAGGTGTCGAGGGCCTGCATCAGCTGCCGGGGCTGCATGCCGGTCTTGGCCAGCGCGTGCGCAGCCGAGCGCAACTGCCCCATCACCGCGGCGGCTTCGAGGCCGCGGCCCATCACGTCGCCGATCAGGACGCCGACCCGCCCGGCGCCCAGCGGGATCAGGTCGAACCAGTCGCCGCCCACGCCCGCGCCCTGCGTGGCCGGCCGGTAGCGGCTCGCGGTGGCCAGCCCGGGGATCGCGGGCGGCGTGCCCATGAGGCTGCGCTGCAGGGTGAGCGCGATGTGCCGCTGCTGCTCGTACAGCGCGGTCAGTTCGGCCTCCGCCCGCTTGCGGTCGCTGATGTCCCGCACGATGGCGCACGCCCCGACGACCGTGCCGTCGGTGTCGCGGGTCGGCCAGAGGGTGACGTCCACGTCGAGGAGGCCGCCGCCCTTGGTCAGCCGGAGCGTCTCGAAGTGCTCGACCTTCTCGCCGTGCAGCAGCCGCTCCAGGAGCGCACTGATCTCGCCGCGCAGTTCGGGCGGGGAGAGCAGCGACACGTGCCGGCCTATGACCTCCTCCGCCGTGTAGCCGTACAACCGCTGGGCGGCCGCGTTCCAGTACGTGATGTAGCCGTCGAGGGTGTTCGCGAGGATCGCGTCCTGGGACGACTCGACGAGCGCGGCGAGTTCGTTGATGCGGGCCTCGGCCGCCTTGCGGTCGCTGACGTCGCGGACGGCGGCGGAGACCAGCAGCCCGTCCGCGGTCTCCAGCGGGCTGAGGCTGATCTCGACGGGGAACTCCGTGCCGTCCTTGCGCAGCCCGTGCAGGTCGAGCCCCGCGCCCATCGGACGGACCTGGCGGTTGGCGGCGTACCCGTCGCGGTGGAACGTGTGGTGGCCACGGAATCGGTGCGGCATCAGCAACTCGACCGGCCGGTCCAGGAGTTCCTCGCGGCCGTAGCCGAAGAGGGCCTCGGTCTGGGCGTTGACGAGCCTGATGGTTCCGGTGTCGTCCACGATCACCATGGCGTCGGGTGCCGCCTCCAGCAGGCCGCGGAACCTTTCTTCGGCAGCCTTCGGCCCGTCCGCTCCGACGGCCTCGCCGCACCGGCAGGCCTCCCGGTCCGCTCCGGTCGCCGCACAAGCCAGACCCGACTCGGCAAACGTGCCCATGTCCGCCCCCTCCCGCCGGTCGTGATGAATCAGGTCATCTCAGCGCATCGGGACGGCGACCGGGGCGGCATGTCAATTACTGTCCGCCGTCCGGCCGAAACCGTCCGTCGACGACTCACTGCGGCACGGTTCCATGACCCCGGGCCCGCGTACGGCGACCGTCGCACGGGCAGCCGGTGTGCCGCCGCTCCGCACCTGGGATCCGCGTGCGCCCCTCCGGCACCGGGTGCGCGGGCGGCGGTCTCCGCCCGAATCGTTCGCACCGGATCGGCGCCGTCAGTCCGCTGGGTATGCTGCCGACGAAGCGCTCAGCGAATCGCTCAAACGAACAACGGGTTGTGGGGTGCCCTCATGCGCGAACCGGCCGATCGCAGACGGCAGCGGATCCTCGCCGCGGTGCAGTCGCGCGGCGCGACCCGGGTCACCGATCTCGCCGCGGAGCTCCAGGTGTCCGTGGCGACGCTCCGGCGCGACGTGGAGGAACTGGCTCGTGAGGGCAGACTGCGCCGGGGGCACGGGGTGGCCCGGCCGCTGGTGCCCGAGGCGGAGCCGGCCGACACACCCCCGCCGCCGTCCGGCGACGGCGGTCCCGTCGCGGTGGTGGTGCCCGAGCGCCACGCCTATCTCTACGAGGCGCTGCACGGCGCCCGGACCATGTTCGAGGAGGCCGGGGTCCGTATCGCGCTCCACATCGCGCCGCCTGTCCCGGGGGCCGAGCAACCGCTCGTTGAGCGGGCGCTCGCGGACGGCGCGCGGGGACTGCTGATCGCTCCTCGGTGGCGCGGCCGGGACACCGAGGAGGCGGACTACGCCTGGCTCTCGCGGCTGGACGTGCCCGTGGTGCTGATGGAGCGCAAGCCGCGGCGCGGCAGCGCGCTGCACGCCGTCGACACCGTGTGCACCGACCACTGGTACGGAGTCCGTCTCGCCGTGGACCACCTGACGGGGCTCGGCCACCGGCGGATCGTGCTCGCCGCCCGCGACGACAGCCCGACGGCGCGCGCGGTCCGGGCGGCCTTCACCGAGATCGCGGCGGACCATCCCGGCGTCGACAAGTGGGCCGTGACGCTCAGTTCACCGACCGCGGTACCGGATCCGGCGGCGGCAGCCGGGAACCAGCCGGTCGACCTGCCGTCGCTGATGGCCGAACTGGGGGCGACCGCGGCCGTGCTGCACGGGGACGTGGACGCCCTGATGCTGGTCCAGTCGCTGCGGGACAACGGCGTGCGGGTGCCGGAGGACTGCTCCGTGATCGCGTACGACGACGTGGTCGCCGCACTCGGCAGCACTCCGCTGACCGCCGTGTCCCCGCCGAAGGCTGCCGTCGGCCGCGCGGCGGCGGAACTGCTGCTGCGCCGGCTCGGCCCACGGGATCCCGGGAGGGCCGACGCGCCGGTGCAGCGGCTGGACCTGCTGCCCGTCCTGAAGGTCCGGGGGTCGGCCCAGGCGCCGTACGCCGGTACGACCCCGGGTGCAACTCCCGTCACGGAATGAGCGTTTGCGCGTTTATTCCTTTCTTGAGCGATCTATTGACCATATTCGCTCAGGCAATCAGTATTCCCGTGACTCGAACACGTAGGAGCCGCGGGAGGCGCCCATGCCTGATCGGCAGAGCCGTCGGTCCGTGCTCGCCGCGATCACCGCGCTGCCGCTCGCAGGCGCCCTGAGCGCCTGCGGCGGGGACGACAGCGCGTCCGTCCGATCCGGGAGCAGCAGCAGGTCCGGCAGCAAAGGCACGACCACCATCACCTTCTGGTCCTCACTGCGCGGCAGCCAGCAGGTGGTGGACGCGTTCAACCGGACGCACCGTCACATCCAGGTGGACTTCGAGCAGATACCCTCCGGCTCCCAGGGCGGGTACCTGAAGCTCAGCAACGCGGCACGGGCGGGCAACGCCCCCGATGTCGCCACCATCGAGTACCCCCAGCTTCCGGGCTTCGCCATCGACGGCGTCGCCCGCGACATCACCGCGCTGGTCAGCGACGGCCTGCGGGCGAAGCTGCTGCCGCAGTCGCTGGGCCAGACGACGTTCCAGAAGCGCACGTACAGCGTGCCGCTCGACATCGAGCCCATGGTGATGCACTACCGCAAGGACCTGTTCGACAGGTTCGGGCTCGACGTGCCCGCCACCTGGGACGAGTACGCCGAACTCGCCCGCGTCGTGCGCCGCACGGGAGGGGACCGCAGGATCGCCACCTTCCCCACCGACGGCATGACGCAGATGGCCGCCTGGTGCTGGCAGGCCGGGGCGCAGTGGTTCGGCACCTCCACGGGAGCGTGGAACGTGTCCCTGGCGGACGCCCCGACGCGAAAGGTGGCCGCCTACTGGCAGCGGCTCATCGACGAGGACCTCGTCTACTGCAACGCCTCCAGCGCCCGTCTCTACGACGCCCAGATCGGCAACGGTCTGGTGCTGACCCGGCTCAGCGGCGCCTGGGACGCGGGGGCGCAGATGAACGCGCGCCCGGAGCAGAAGGGCGAGTGGCGTATCGCCCCGCTCCCCCAGTGGGCCCCCGGCACACCGGCGCTCGGCACGCACGGCGGCTCGACGTTCGCCGTCACGAAGGACAGCAGGCACCCCGAGGCCGCCATGGAGTTCATCGAGTGGCAGGTCGCGGACCCCGCGTCCCTCAAGGCCCGGCTGTCCAGCGGCGCGAGCAGCCAGTACCCGGCGGCGACCGGACTCGTCCCGGTGGGACGCGCCGCGTTCGACCGCTCGTACTACGGCGGCCAGGACGTCTACCGGCTGTTCGAGCAGGAGGCGCACAAGATCCGCGACGGCTGGGTGTGGGGCCCGCGGATGACCGCCACCGGCTCCGTCATGCAGGACGCGTTCGCCCGGGCGGGGGCCGGTTCCGGGACGATCCTGTCCGCCATGCGGGCCGCGCAGGACGGCACGATGCCCGATCTCAGGGCACTGGGCCTGGCCACCACCCAGCACTCGACGTGAACGCCCGCTTCCAGAAAGGCAGGTGACCCATGACCGCGACAGCAGCCGCGGCCGGCGCCGCGGCCGCCGCACAGCCGGCGGAGGTCTCCCGGCGCAGGGCACGGCGCTCGGCGCGGCGCCGCCGCCACGGCGCCGCGGGTGTCCTGATGGCACCGTTCTTCGTCCTCCTCACGCTCGTGTTCCTGGTCCCGGTCGGCACCGCGGTGTGGCTGAGCTTCTTCAGCGCCGACGAGCCGGGGCTCGGATTCGGCCCGGAGCGCACCGTGTTCGTGGGCCTGCGCTCGTACGCCGCCGTGCTCACCGACCCGACGTTCCTGTCCGGGCTCGGCACCGTCGGGCTGTACTGCGTGATCTACATCCCGCTGATGGTGATCGGCTCCCTGGCGCTCGCCCTGCTGCTCGACTCCGGTGTCGTGCGGCTGCGTTCCTGGGCCCAGCTGGGCCTCTTCCTGCCGCACGCGGTGCCCGGCATCATCGCCGCCCTGATCTGGCTGTACCTGTACACGCCCGGCATCAGCCCGGTGATCGAGGCGCTCGGCAGGGCCGACCTCACGGTCGACTTCCTCGGCCTGCACACCACCCTGCCGTCGATCGTCAACATCGCGCTGTGGAGCAACCTCGGCTACAACATGGTCGTCTTCTACGCGGCCCTCCAGGCGGTACCCCGCGACGTGCTGGAGGCGTCCGTGGTGGACGGCGCGGGGCCGGTGCGCACCGCGCTCCAGGTCAAGGCCCCCCTCGTACGCTCGTCCGTCGTCATGGTCGCGATGTTCACGCTGATCTGGGCGCTGCAACTGTTCACCGAGCCCATGCTGCTCCACCAGTCCTCGCAGATGATCAACAGCCGGTTCTCGCCCAGCATGTACATCTACGACGCCGCCTTCAGCCGCAACAACTACTCCCTCGCGGCCGCCGCGTCGGTGATCCTCCTGCTCCTGACCATCGCCCTCTCCTACGGCGTCACCCGCTGGACCAACCGCGTCGACTCGGCCGAGGAGAACACCCGATGAGCACCCCGCACTCCACCATGCTGCGCCCGCGTGTGCTGGGCAGGGCGACCGTCAACGTCGTCGTCGCCGTCTCCGTCCTCTACACGCTGCTGCCGGTGGCGTGGCTGGTGCTCGCCGCGTCCAAGTCCCGCGACGCGCTGTTCAGCAGCAGCATCCTGTCGTTCAGGGACTTCTCCCTCGTCCAGAACGTCAGGGACCTGTTCGCCATGGACGGCGGGCTGTACGGCCGCTGGTACGGCAACAGCCTGCTGTACGCCGTCCTGGGCGCGGCGCTCGGCGCGCTGATCAGCGTCGCCTGCGGATACGCCTTCGACAAGTACCACTTCCGGCACAAGGAGAAGCTGTTCGGCCTGGTGCTGGCGGCCGTCATGGTGCCCCAGACGGTCCTCGCGCTGCCGCTGTACCTCATCGCGTCCGAGACCGGTGTCGTGAACACCTTCTGGTCGGTGTTCATCCCTGTCCTGTTCAACCCGTTCGGCGTGTACCTGGGGCGCATCTTCGCCCAGGGCTATGTGCCCGACGAGGTCCTGGAGGCGGCCCGCGTCGACGGCGCCGGCGAACTGACGACGTATCTCCGGGTGTCGCTGCGCATGCTGGGGCCCGGCCTGGTCACGGTCTTCCTCTTCCAGCTGACGGCGATCTGGAACAACTTCTTCCTGCCGATGGTGATGCTGTCCGACCAGGACCTGTATCCCGTGAGCCTCGGCCTGTTCCAGTGGAACAGCCAGGCGACCGTCTCCCCCGAGTACTACCCCGTGGTGATCACGGGGTCGCTCCTCGCGGTCCTCCCCCTCGTCCTCGCCTTCGCCTTCCTCCAGCGGTTCTGGCGCTCCGGCCTGACGGCGGGAGCGGTCAAGTGAGCAAGCCCCGCGCGGCCTTGGCCATGTCGACCGCCGCGGCGGCAGCGGTCTTTCCCGCACCCTCACTGGCCGCCCTCGCGCAGGTGTGCGACCTGGCGCCGCCGCCGGTTCTCGACGATCTGACGACGTCACGCGCGCGGGAGGTCCTCGCCGGCGTCGAGGTGCTCGTCACCGGCTGGGGCTGCCCGCCGCTCGACGCGGACGTGCTCGCGGCGGCGCCCCGGCTCAAGGCCGTGGTGCACGCGGCCGGTTCGGTGCGGGCACACGTCACCGACGCCTGCTGGGACCGGGGTGTGGAGGTGTCGTCGGCGGCCGCGGCCAACGCGCTGCCCGTCGCCGAGTACACGCTCGGCATGATCCTCCTGCACGGGAAGCACGTACTGGAACGCGCCCGCGACTTCCGGCGGACCCGTACGCGCGAGGACTGGCTGCGCGTCCCGGACCAGGTGGGCAACTACCGGCGCACGGTGGGCATCCTCTCCGCCTCCCTGATCGGGCGACGCGTCGTCGAACTGCTGCGCCCCTTCGACTACGAGGTGCTGCTGCACGACCCGTACGTCACCCGGGCCGAGGCCACCGCGCTGGGCGTGGAGCCGGTGGAACTGCCCGACCTCTTCGCCCGCGCCGGCCTGCTGAGCGTCCACACCCCGCTGCTGCCCGCCACCCGCGGGCTGGTCGCCCGTGACCTGCTGCACGCGATGCGCCCGGGGGCCGTGCTGATCAACACCTCGCGCGGCGCGGTCGTCGACCAGGACGCGCTCGTCGAGGTGGTGCGCGCGGGCCGCATCCGGGCGGTGCTCGATGTGACGGACCCCGAGAACCTGCCCGCCGACCATCCCCTGTGGGACTGCCCGAACACCCTGATCACCCCGCACCTGGCCGGTTCCCAGGGCAACGAGTGGCGACGGCTCGCCGACACGGCCGTGGGCGAGGTCGCCCGGTGGGCCGCTGGCGACGGTCTCGCCCATCCCGTACGACGCGAGAGGCTGGCGTTCCTGGCATGAGCATCCCGTTCGACCTTCCGGCCGAGAACCGCCGGCTGAGCCCCCGTACCGGCTACACCCGCGAGCACTGGGAGGCCGTCGCCGACAAGCTGCTCGGTGCCGCTTGGCGCTGGGCCACCCCCGGTGGCGCCCTGCTCGACCTGCCGGGCCGTCCCTCGAGGTCCGGTGTCCGCTCGGACGGCCTGGAGGGCTATGCCCGTACGTTCCTCGCGGCCGGCTTCCGGATCGCGGGGGCCGACGGCAAGGACCCGCACGGCTGGCTGGAACGCTACGCGACCGGCCTCGCGGCGGGCACCCGCTCTCCCGGACGGGACGACGCCGAGTCCTGGCCGCTGATCCTCGACCACCATGTCCAGGGCCAGCCGATGGTCGAGTCGGCGTCGGTGGCACTCGGCCTGTACCTGACCCGGCCGTGGCTGTGGGACCGGCTCGACGCCGGTGTACAGGACCGCGCCGAGCTGTGGCTGCGCGGAGCCCTGACACACACTCCGGCACCGAACAACTGGTACCTCTTCCCGTTCACGGTGGCGGCGTTCCTGGAGTCCGTCGGCCGCGGTGACGCGCAGACCGCGCGGGCCGGGGAACGGGCGCTCGGCCTGATGGAGACGTGGTACCGGGGCGACGGCTGGTACGCGGACGGCGACGGACGGGCCTTCGACCACTACAACGGGTGGGCACTGCACCTGTATCCGCTGCTGCACGCCCACCTGACCGGCGACGCGGCGCTCGCGGCACGGTTCGGGCCACGGCTGCGCGAGCACCTGGAGGGCTTCTCGCTCCTCTTCGGCGCGGACGGGGCCCCGATCCACTTCGGGCGCTCGCTGACCTACCGCTTCGCGGCGACGGCCGCGGTCGGCCTGGGTGCCGTCACCGGGCACACCCCCCTGTCCCCGGGCGCCTCCCGCCGGCTGATCAGCGGAAGCCTGCGCTACTTCCTCGACCGGGGCGCGGTCACCGACGAGGGGCTCCTCAGCCTGGGATGGCACGGTCCGCACGCCGCCACCCTCCAGGACTACTCCGGCCCCGCCTCGCCCTACTGGGCGTCGAAGGCCTTCGTGGCACTGCTCGCGCCCCAGGACCATCCCCTGTGGACGGCGACCGAGGAGCCGGCGCCGAGCGAGGGCCCCGACCGGGTGCTGGCGCTGCCCGCGCCCGGACTGCTCGTCCAGTCGACCGGTGCCGACGGGATCGTACGCCTGCACAACCACGGCAGCGACCATGTCCGGCCGCACGAAGGCGAGTCGGCGGCGGCGGACGACCCGCTGTACGGCCGCCAGGCGTACTCCACCCACACCGGTCCCACGTCCCGGGACAACATCGCGGACAACCATCTGTCCGTGGCGGTCGGCGGCGTCGCGAGCGTGCGCCGGCGCATCCACCCGCTCGGCGCGGGGCAGGGCGACGGCTGGGGCTGGGCGGCGTCCTGGCACCGGCCGGTGTTCGCGTCCGGGCCGCCGATGGTGCCGGGGCTGCGCGTCGAGAGCGTGACCGTGGCACGCGGCCGTCACGAGCTGCGGGTCCACCGGGTGGTCGGGGCACCGCACGGAACACGGGTCACCCTCACCGGCTGGGCCACCGAAGCGGTGCGCTCCGAGCTGGTCGGGCTGCACGGCTGGAGCACGCAGGACAGGGTGCGCGCCCCGGAGGGCACGGCCTACGAGCCGTGGGTGCGGTTGCCCCGGCTGTCGGCAAAGCTCCACGGGACCGCGGTGTTCGCCGCGCTGGCCGCCCTTGGTGCCGGACCGGAGGCGCCGCCGCTCGCCGACGCCGTGGCCGAAGTGGACTGGTCGGACGGTGAGTTGCGGGTGCGCTGGGCCGGCGGATTGCGGACCGTCGTGTCCTTCGAGCCGCTTCGCGTCGAAGCGGCCCTGCCCTGACGGCCCGCTCGCGCGGTCAGGCGTTGAAGCGCTACGACCCCGCCCGCGCCCGGTACACCCGGTAGGCGGCGCCGCCGGAGGTGTCGTCGCGGACGAAGGTCACGCCCGAGGGGGCGGTGACGGGTCTGCCCCGAGTGGGTACCCAGATCTCGGCCTCCGTGTTGTAGGGGACGGTCACCGCGAGGTCGGTGCGGGGCGAGGTGGATACCCGGCGGGCGTGTCCGGGCGGCAGCATGGGATGCACGGGCCGGCAGCGGGCGCGGAGTCGAAGGGGTTGTCGCATGGGCACGATGCACGAGGAGCACCACAAGGTCACCCTGGCCTCCTGGCCGACACCGCTCGAACCCGCCCCTCGGCTCGCGCGGGCCCTGGGACTCGGACCGGACGACCTGTGGATCAAGCGGGACGACCTGATCGGGCTCGGCGGCGGCGGGAACAAGGTCCGCAAGCTCGAGTGGACCTGCGGGCAGGCCCTCGCCGAGGGTGCGCGGACCCTCGTCACCAGCGGGGCGCCGCAGAGCAACCACGCCCGCCTCACCGCGGCGGCCGGGGCCCGGCTCGGCATGGACGTCGTACTCGTCCTCGCGGGCGAGCCCACCGGCACGGCCGAGGGCAATCTGGCGCTCGACGGCCTCCTCGGCGCGAGGGTCGTGTGGGCCGGCGCGGTGGACGGAGCCGGACTCTCCGCCGCCGTCGACCGTGTCGTCGGGGAACTGCGCGACCAGGACGCCGCTCCGGCGCTCGTTCCCTTCGGCGGATCGAGTCCCGTCGGCGCCCTCGGCTACGTCGACGGCGGGCGCGAGCTCCTCGCGCAGGCTCCCGACCTGGCCACCGCCGTGGTCGCGCTGGGCAGCGGTGGCACGATGGCCGGGCTGGTGCGAGCCCTGGGCGAGGACCGCGTCCTGGGCGTGCACTGCGGGGCCGTGGCGGATCCGGGACGCACACTCGGCCTGCTCCTGGCGGAGCTGTACGCGCCCTCCCCCGCGCCGCGGCGGCCACGGCTGCGGCTCGACCAGGTCGGGGCCGGATACTCCCGGTTCACCGAACCGGTGGCGGAGGCGGTGCTCCTCGCCGCCAGGACCGAGGGACTCGTCCTGGATCCCGTCTACACGGGGCGCGCCATGGCCGGTCTCGTCGCGGCCGTCCGCGACGGGGACATCCGCCCGGGTGAGCGCACGGTCTTCGTCCACACCGGAGGACTGCCCGGGCTCTTCGGTCACCCGGAGGCACTGCGACGGGCTGGAGAGGTCCTGTCGGACCGCACCGCGTGAACCCCGGGTCCGTCTGCCAGTGGCGGGCCCGGGGCGGGGCGGGGCGGGGAGTGCGTCAGCTCACGCGGACGGTGACCGTGACGGTCTTGAGCACGGCCGGCAACTTGGTGGTGTCGACCTTCAGGATCTCGCCGCTGTCGGCCTGGCCCGTGGCCGGCAGCACCTTCTGGTGGACAGTCCAGGTGCCGTCGGGGTCGACGGTGACGGTGTCGATGCCGAAGTCGTCGTCGTTGGACAGGTACAGCGTCCTGCCGGCGTCCACGGTGGCGACGCCCTCGACCTTGTCGTGCGCGAAGAACTTCCCGCTGGGGTCGAGCTGGCTCACCAGCGTCCCGACGTCGAGGTACGGCTGCTTCTGCGCGACCTGGACGCCGGCACCGGTGAGAGCGGTGAGAGCGGCGTTGGTGCCGACCTTGCCGACGAACGCCTCGGGCGACTTGCCGCCGATCGTCAGCCCACTGACGTCGGTCGCGCCGTTGATGTCGACCTCGTAGAGGGACTTCCGGGCGAACGGCTCTGTGTTGCCGTCGCGTTCGTCGATGAGGAACTTCGTGCCGGACAGCGCCGTGATCTCACTGTTGGCGTCACCGGTGGTGGCCGGGTCGTCCAGCAGGTACAGGTACTGCCTGGTCCTGAACGTGCGCAGATCGACGGTGACGATGCGGGTGGGCGCGACGTTCGACGCCTTGGTGCCGCCGAGGTCCGGCTGCTGCAGCGCGGCCTGCATGACGCCCACCAGGGTCGAGCCGTCCGGCGTGACCGTCAGGCCTTCCATGCCCTTGTTCTTCAGGCGGTTGGCCAGTTCGGCCGGCAGGTAGCCGACGATCTTGTGGTACTGGTTGTCCTGGCTGTCCTTGTACGGCGTCAGCCGGCCCAGTTCGTAGCCGTCCGCGTCGAAGTGCGTGAGGTACGGGCCGTACTCGTCCGAGACCCAGAACGTGCCGTCGGGCAGCGCCACCAGGCCCTCGGAGTCGTAGCCGTAGGGGTCGCGGGCGACGGGCACGGGAGTGCCGCCGTTGGCGTTCGTGGCGTTGACGTCGTCGATCACCTCGCTCGTGTCGTGCGGCGGACGGCCGCTGTACTGCACGCCCCCGAGACTCTTCGGCCCCTTCAGGGTGATCTTCCCGACCAGCTCGGCCCTGCCCTTGTCGAGCTTGAACTCGCCGATCTGCGGCGTGAAGCCGGTGAGCATCTCCGACTTGTTGCCGTCCGGGGCGTCGGCATTGGGACCGCGGTCGGTCAGTCCGTAGAAACGGCCGGGCTTCCCCGGCACCGGGGCGAGCGAGGAACCGTAGCCCTCGCCGGAGATCCGGGTGGTGGTGCCGCCCGGTCCGGCGACCGTCGCGAGCGCGGGCAGCGGGTCGCCGTTCCGCCGGGTGTCCTTGAACAGCTGTACGGCGTCGGTCGCCGTGTACGTGAAGGTGTCCGTGCCCTTGAAGCCCGCGTTCGGCGTGTACGTGAACGTGCCGTCCGCGTCGACCGTCGCCGTGCCGTGGGACGGGTCGGTGTGCCGCACGACCGCGGTCGCGCCGGAGTCGTTGCGCAGAACGTCGCCCGTCAACTTGGCGTGGCCGGAGAAGGAGTCGGCGACCGCGTCGAAGTCGTGCGTCGGGGCCGACACCCAGCCGTGGGCCTGGGCCACGACCGTGCCCGTGCCCGCCACGGCGGCGGTGACGAGGATCGCTATGCCGATCCGGGTGCGCTTGCGCAAGCGAGGTCTTGAGGTCATGCCCATGAACTTGCAGGTCAGTGGTGAACTCTGAGTCACCTTTGGGTGAACCGGCAGTTCAGAGCGGACCTGTTTTCGCTCCTCGGGCCGCGGTCCGCGGGGGCCGGCCGGGCGTGCGACTGCCCGGCCTGCCCGCGGGGGTGTCGGGTCGGCCGGCTCCCCCGTCGTCCGGCTCAGCTCGGCAGTCGCCAGTTCTCGGCCGCCGTGGCGTTGCAGGTGTACAGCTGGAGCTGGGTGCCGTTCGCCGTCGAGGAGTTGGGGTCGTCGAGGCACAGCTTGGACTCGGGGTTGACCAGTGACCCGTTGGCGCCGGCGGTCCACTGCTGGGCGCCGGTGCCGTTGCACGTCCACAGCTGGATCAGCGTGCCGTTGGTGGTCCCGCTGCGGTCGGCGTCCAGGCACTTGCCGAGGGCCCGGATCGTTCCGTCGCCGGCCACGATCCAGTCCTGGGCGTACGTGCTGTCACAGCCCCAGACCTGGACGTGGGTGCCGTCGGAGGTGCCGGAGGACGCGACGTCCGCGCACAGGTTCGAGGCCACCGCCGAGTCGAGCGGGCCGATCCGCGGCGAGGCCGGCGCGGTGGTGTCCCCCGCGTAGGAGGGCGGTGCCGCCGTGGCCGCGGCCGCCCACGACGTGTTGGCGCTGGTGCCGAGCGTGAAGTCCAGCATGCCGCCGGCCGTGATCGCCGTGGTGGGGGCGTAGGCGTTGTTCCACGCCGTGCCGTTCCACGCGGCGGACTGGACGTACGGGGCGTTGTCGGCGGCGCCGTTGCCGTTGATCGTCAGCGACTTGCCCGAGGGAAGGGTGACCACGGCCTGCGTGAACAGCGGTGAGCCGAGGGCGAGGTCGGAGGTTCCGGGCGTCTCGGGGAACATGCCGAGCGCCGACCACACGTACCAGGCGCTCATCGCGCCGAGGTCGTCGTTGCCGTCGGCCAGGCCGCCCGGGGTGTTCGACCAGATCTGGTCCTGGATCGCCCGCACCGTGCCCTGCGTCCTGTAGGGCTGCCCGGTGTAGTCGTACTCCCACGGGAGCTCGATGCTCGGCTCGTTGCCGACCCAGGCGTAGCCGTTGGCGCCGGTGTAGCTGCGCAGCACGGTGTCCAGGTAGTGGGTCATCGCCGTGTTGCCGCCCTTGGCGTGCGCCAGGCCGCCGATGTCGAAGGGCACCATCCCGGTGTAGATCCACGAGTCGGCCTCGACCATGTCGGTGCCGCTGGTGGGGTCGAAGCCGCCGGTCCACGAGCCGTTGGCGTTACGGGGTTCCACGAATCCGGAGGCGGGGTTGAGCACGTTGCGCCAGTCCTGCGCGCGGTTGGCGTAGGTCTTCTGGTCCGCGGTGTCGCCGAGCGCCCCGGCCATCGCGGAGACCGCGAAGTCGGCGGTGTCGTACTCCAGGGTGGTGGCCACCGGACCGTAGAAGTTGCAGCAGCCGTAGCTGCCGTCGTGCGGCAGGTATCCCGGCGAGTTCAGGTAACCGAGTCCGGGCCGGTCGTTGTTGGTGGTGCTCGCCTGCCTGACCATGTCGGCCAGGGCGGTCGTGGTGTCGAAGTTCCGGGCGCCGAAGGCGTAGTAGTCGGCGAGGACGGCGTCCGCCGGGTCACCGACCATGACGTACGACTCCCCGTTGTTCTCCGACCACTTGGGGAAGACCCCGGTCTGTGTGTAGTCGTCGACCATCGACTGCGCGGTGTCCGAGGCGGCCTGGGGCGCGACGAGGGCTTCGAGCTGGGCCTGCGAGCGGTAGATGTCCCAGCCGGAGTAGTTCGCGTACACCGCGCCGTGCCCGGCGTCCACGGTGTGCGTCTTCCCGTCGAAGCCGTAGTACTGGCCGTTGCTGTCGCTGATCACGTTCGGGTGCAGCAGGGAGTGGTAGAGCGCCGTGTAGAAGCTCTGCTGCTGTGCGGCCGTCCCGCCGGCGATCTGTACCTTGCCGAGCGTGCTGTTCCACGCGCTCTGCGCCGCGGTGCGGGTCGCGTCGAAGTCCCAGCCGGTGTTCTCCGCGGTCCGGTTGGCGACCGCGTTGGCGACCGACACGTAGGAGATCCCGACCTTGGCCTGCACGACCGGGTTGCTCGTGGTGTTGAAGGTGACGTAGCCGTTCGAGGCCGCGGCGTCGGGGGCGGCGCCGTCCTTGGCGGACTTCGCTGAGTTGCCGTGCAGGACCGGCTTGTTGGGCGTCTCGGCGGCGTTCTTCGAGGCCCTGCCCGTTGCCGGGGACGTGGTGGTCGACGCCTTGGCGAGCGAGCTGCCCTGCGCGGCGAACGGCTGGTCGAAGACCATGTCGAAGTACACGGTGTAGGTGTTTCCCGCGCCGCAGAAGTGGCCGCTGGTGACCTGCCCGCTCACCTCCGTGTTCGACACCTTGGTGAACTGGGTCGAACTGGCGCCGTTCTGGCTGCCGGTCAACTTGAAGAGCAGGTTGGCCTGGCTGGTCGAGGGGAAGGTGAAGCGGGCCATGCCGCTGCGGGTCGTGGTGGTCAGCTCGGTGGTCACCTGGTTGTTGAGCGCGACCTTGTACGACCCGGCGGAGGCCGACTCGTTCGCGTGCGAGAACGCGTCCGTGGCGCCGGTGTTCACGGCTCCCACCGTGGGGAGCACCGGTATGTCGCCGGCCGCGCCGCAGCCGGGGCCGGCGATGTGGGTCAGGCTGAAACCGGTGATCGACGAGTCGTTGTACTCGTAGCCCCCGCCGTCGGGACGCGACGGTGTGTCCGGGCTCCACTGCACCATGCCGAACGGGACGTCGGCCCCAGGGAAGTCGTCGGCCTGGTTCGACGTACCGATGAACGGATTGACCAGAGTCGCCGGCGCGGTGACGAGCGCGGCCTTCCCGGCCGCCCACGCCGGCGTGCACAGCCCGGCCGCGGCGAGCGCCGCGGCCGCGAGGAGACCGATCGCCGTGGTTCCGGGAGGTCTCGACAGTCGTGTGATCACGGGGGTTTGCTCCTCTACTCGGGAGTGGAGGCCCGACAACGTTGTCGGGGAACGTGACCCCGGATGACGAACGACGCGCCGAGTGTCTTGATCCCCGAGCCTGACAACGTTGTCCAACCATGGAGACGAGGTGCCTGAGATACGAACGCTTCGACGGATCCCGGGGCTGCGTGCGCCCCAGGAGCAGAGCGGGAACTGTCCGTGAAGCTAGCCACAAGGCAGGGGCATGTCAACGACTGCCGCAGGCCGGTCCGCCGAGTGCGGCGTGAGCGCGGCACCGGCGTGCGGGTCGCATCCGGCGGCACCGCGGAGCGGCAGGCTACGGTGGCGCATCCGGCGGTGAAGGAGGCAGCGCATGATCGACGTCGTCCTCGGAGTGGACGTGGGCACTTCCAGCACCAAGGGCGTGGTGGTGGACACCGCCGGCCACGTCCTGGGCGAGGCCGTACGCGGTCACGTGGTCGACCGTCCGCGGCCGGGGCACGTGGAGATGGACGCCCAGGTGTGGTGGGAGGAGTTCGTCTCGATCGCGGCCGAACTGCTGGACCGCGACGACATCGCCGTCCGAGCCGTCGGAGTCAGCGGCATGGGCCCCTGCACCCTGCTGGTCGACGACGCGGCACAGCCGGTGCGGCCTGCGGTGCTGTACGGCGTGGACACCCGCGCCGAGGAGCAGATCACGCGGCTTGACGGGGAGTTGGGGCCGGAGAAGATCTTCGACAGGTGCGGTTCGGCGCTGTCGTCCCAGGCCGTCGGACCGAAACTCGCCTGGATCCGCGAGCGGGAGCCCGAGGCGTGGACACGCGCCCGCCGCCTGCTCATGCCCGCGTCGTGGCTCGCGCACCGGCTGACCGGCGCCTACGTGCTGGACCTGCATTCCGCCAGCCAGTGCACCCCGTTGTTCGACATCCACGCGCAGCGCTGGATCCCCGAGTGGGCCGAGCACATCGCGCCCGGCATCGAACTCCCGCCCCTGCGCTGGCCGGGCGACGAGGCCGGCCGGGTGCGCACGGCCGTCGCGGGCATCCCCGCCGGGACGCCGGTCGTCGTGGGGACGATCGACGCCTGGAGCGAGGCCGTCAGCGTCGGCGGCCACGGCGTCGGCGACCTGATGCTGATGTACGGCACCACGATGTTCCTGGTGAACACGGTCGACAGGCTGGTGACCAGCCCGTCGATGTGGTCCACGGTCGGTGCCCTGCCCGGCACCCGCTGCCTGGCCGGCGGCATGGCCACCTCCGGAGCCGTCACCGACTGGCTGGGGCACCTCTTCGGCGGCATCGGCCCCGGCGTGCTCTTCGACGAGGCGGCCGCCGCGCCCCCGGGTGCCAACGGCCTCGTGATGCTGCCCTACTTCGCCGGGGAACGCACACCCCTCATGGACCCCGACGCCCGGGGGGTGATCGCGGGCCTGACCCTGGGTCACACCCGGGGCGACCTGATGCGGGCGGCGCTGGAGGCCACCGCCTACGGTGTCCGGCACAACGTCGAGACGATGCTCGCGGCCGGCGCCGACATCCGGCGGATCGTCGCGGTCGGCGGCGGCACCCGGGGCGGGCTGTGGCCCCGGATCGTCAGCGACGTCACCGGCCTCGAACAGATCGTCGCCCGCACCACCATCGGCGCCTGCTACGGCGCCGCCTTCCTCGCCGCCGGGCTGGTCGGCCGACCGGACATCACGGCCTGGAACCCGCCGGAGTCGGTGGTCCGGCCCGATCCCGCCACCGCGGACGTCTACGACCGGCGGTTCGCCCAGTACCGGGCCCTGTACGAGAGCACCACCGCGGTCACGCACGCCCTGGCCCACGAGCAGGTCACCGGCCTCGCGGGACGAACTCCCTGACGCCGCGGGGCGTTCAGGGGCCGAGGCCGGCTGCTATGGTGCGCCGATGTCTGCGATCAAGGAGTTCCAGGTCACCTTCGACTGCGCGGAACCCGAGCGCCTCGCCCGCTTCTGGTGCGAGGTGCTGGGGTACGTCGTACCGCCTCCGCCGGCGGGGTTCGCCACCTGGGAGGAGTACCAGCGTGCGCAGCCGGCCGAGCAGCGGGATTCATGGTTCGCGTGCACAGATCCCTCCGGGGTCGGCCCGCGGCTCTACTTCCAGCGCGTCCCCGAAGGGAAGGCCGTCAAGAACCGGGTGCATCTCGACGTGCGGGTCGGCACCGGCCTCGTGGGCGAGGAGCGCCTGGCCGCGCTGGAGGCCGAACGCGCGCGGCTGGTCCCGCTCGGTGCGGTGCACGTGCGGACGCTGTACGACGGCAATGACGCGTGCATCCCGATGCTGGACATCGAGGGCAACGAGTTCTGCATCGACTGACCGTTCCTCGGACGCGGCCTGACGGCGAACGGCCCGGTGCCGGCCCGTTCGCCGTCAGGCCTGGCGGGCGTAGGACGCGAGCCGGGCGGCGAGGGCGGCGACGAGGTCGCGCAGTTCGTCGGGGCGCTCGACGACGAACGGCCGGTCCAGTGCGGCGAGTACCGGCGGCAGCCAGTCGAGCCGCTCCGCCCGCAGTTCGACGCGCAGCCAGCGTTCGGCCGCCGGGTCCCGGCCCGCCGTCGGCTCGTCCTCCTCCAGGGTCGCGACGCCGGCGGGCAGACGGGCCCGGATCTGCTCGGCCGTCCCGTGGATCCGCAGGGTCACCTCGTGCCGGTATGCGGCCGTGGCGAATCCGGAGAGCACGCGCTCCGCCGGATCCGGACCCGCGGGCATCTCGAAGGAGCCGGGCAGGGTCCGCGCCTCCGCGATGCGGTCGAGCCGGAAGGTCCGGTCCTCGCCGATCCGGGCGTCGCTGCCCGTGACGTACCACCGGCCCGCGTGGGCGACGATCCCGTACGGGTGCAGTGTGCGCTCGCTGGGCCGCCCCTCGCGGTCGGTGTAGCGGACCGACACCGGTCGGCGGTGGCGTACCGCATCGGCGACGGTGAGCAGGACCTCGGCGTCCGGGGTGTCGAACCCGCCGGGCCGGTCCGTGAAGGCGAGGGCCTCCAGGAGGGCGTCGAGCCGACGGGCGACGTGCTTGGGCAGCACCCGCCGGATCTTCGCCGACGCCGTCTCGCCCGCCGTGAGCTCCGTGGTCGTCAGCCCGGTCCGGCGGCCGGCGACCAGGCCGAGCAGCACGGCCAGCGCCTCGTCGTCGCCGAGCATGAGCGGAGGCAGCCGGTACCCGGGGGCCAGCCGGTACCCGCCGTAGCGGCCGCGCACCGATTCCACCGGCACGTCCAGGTCGATCAGCTGGCCCACGTACCTGCGCACGGTCCGGCCGTCGACGCCGAGCCGGTCGGCGAGTTCGGCCACGGTCCGGGTGCCGCCCGACTGGAGCAGCTCCAGGAGGGTCAGCACGCGGCCGGTGGGTCGGGACATGGACACAACCTAGCGCCAATACCGGACCGATTCTGTCCGCTATTTCTCCTAGCCTGCGCGGTGCACGCCTTCCGCACGGCCAAGGAGATCCCATGGACTTCGTCTCGATCCGCATCATCACCGGCGACGTGGCCCGCCTCGTCGAGTTCTACGAGCGCGCCACAGGGGCACCGGCGACCTGGGCCACCGAGGACTTCGCCGAGCTCAGGACGGCCGGCGCGACCCTCGCGATCGCCGGTACCCGTACCGTCCCGCTGTTCGCCCCGGGCTCGGCACGCCCGGCGGAGAACCACAGCGTGATCACCGAGTTCCTCGTCGACGACGTGGACCGCGTCCACCAGAACCTGAAGGGCTTCGTCACCGACTTCGTCACCGAGCCCACCACGATGCCCTGGGGCAACCGGTCGCTGCTCTTCCGCGACCCCGACGGCAACCTCGTCAACTTCTTCACACCCGTGACTCCGGCGGCCGTCGCGAAGTTCGGCCGCTGACGGCCCAGCCGGGGCCGTTGGAGTACACGGCGTCCGTCTCGTGGGCAGAGTGCACCCTGTCCCGCGGGCGGCTTCGCCGTGCGGGCCGGCCGCCGCCTGCGCCCGCGCTGTCTAGGGTTGGGGGCATGGACGCCAGTACAACACCCCCTGCCCCGGCCGCCGTTGACCCCGCGGAGCTGCTCGCCGACCCGTACGCCGGGTACGCCCGGCTGCGGGAGGCCGGGCCCGTGCACCGCGTCCCCGGCACCGACGGGCTGCCGGCCTGGCTGGTGACGCGGTACGAGGACGTGCGCCAGGCCCTGGCGGACCCGCGGCTCTCCCTCGACAAGGCCAACGCCAAGCCGGGCGGCTACCGCGGGCTCGCGCTGCCGCCCGCGCTCGACGCCAACCTGCTGAACATGGACCCGCCGGACCACACCCGCGTCCGGCGCCTGGTGTCCCGGGCGTTCACGCCCCGCCGTGTCGCCCTGCTGCGCGAACCCGTCCGGCGGACCGCCGGCGCGTTGCTCGACGCCATGGCCCCCCTCGGCCGCACCGATCTGGTCGCCGCGTACGCGGCGCCGCTGCCCGTCACCGTGATCTGCGAGCTGCTGGGCGTGGCCGAGGCGGACCGGCCGGACTTCCGGGCCTGGACCGACGCCCTCGTCGTCCCGGACCCCGCCCGGCCCGAGCGGGCGAAGGAGGCCGTCGGGGCGCTGCTGGCCTTCTTCGCCCGGCTCCTCGCCGGCAAGCGGGCCGAGCCCGCCGACGACCTCCTCTCCGCCATGATCGCCGTACGGGACGACGAGGACCGGCTCAGCGAGGACGAGTTGATGTCGCTGGCCTTCCTGATCCTGCTCGCGGGGTACGAGAACACCGTCCATCTGATCGGCAACGCCACGCTGGCGCTGCTGCGGAACCCCGGGCAGCTGGCCACGCTGCGCGCGGATCCGGACCGGATCGGGCCGGCCGTGGAGGAACTGGCACGCTACGACGGGCCCGCGCCGCTCGCCATCCGCCGGTTCCCTACCGAGGACGTCACCATCGGCGGGGTCACCGTCCCGGCCGGCGAGACGGTGCTGCTGTCCCTGGCGGCGGCCCACCGCGACCCGCGCCGCTTCCCCGAGCCCGACCGGCTCGACCTCGGCCGCGACGCCACCGGGCACCTGGCCCTCGGTCACGGCATCCACTACTGCCTGGGCGCACCGCTGGCCCGGTTGGAGACCGAGATCGCCCTCGGCGCGCTCCTCGAACGCTTCCCCCGCCTCGAACTCGACGTCCCGGTCGAGCGGTTGGAGTGGCGTCCGTCGATGCGCACCCGCGGGCTGCTCGCGCTGCCCGTGCGCTACTGAGAGGTCCGGCGGGCACGCCGCGGCCCCCCGGGCGCACCGCGCGGGCGCATCCCGGGGGGCCGGGCTCCGGCCTGAGTAGCCGTCAGGTGCTGCTGCGCCGGCGGGCCGGTGCCCGGGAGGCGGGCTTGGGCTCCCGGGGCAGGGGCTTCGGCGGTGCCGTGTCCCTGGCGTCGAGCGCCTGGTCGTCGTCCCCGGCGTGGGGCACCCGGTCGCCGTCCTCGGTGGCCAGCACCTGGTCGCCGTACAGGTCCTGCAGCCAGTTGGTCTGGTAGATGGTGTCGAGGTAGCGCTCGCCGAGGTCCGGTGCGATGGCGACCGCCGTGAGGTCGCGGGCGTCGTGCCGGGTCAGCCAGTCCGTCGCGCCGCTGACCACGGTCCCGGTGGAGCCCCCGAAGAGGAAGCCGTGCCGGGCCATGCGGTGGCACATCCGGATGGTGTCCGGCTCCTCCACCCGGATCACCTCGTCCACGAAGGACTCGTCGAGCAGCGGCGGGCGCATGCTCATGCCGAGGCCCGGGATCATCCGGCGGCCCGGCTCGCCGCCGAACGCCACCGAGCCGGCCGCGTCCACCGCGACGATCCGCACCGGCCGGTGCCACTCGCGGAAGTAGCGGGCGCAGCCCATGAGGGTTCCGGTGGTGCCCGCCCCGACGAACAGCACGTCCAGTCGGGGGAACCGGCGGGCGATCTCCGGGGCGGTGGTGCGGTAGTGCGCCGTCCAGTTGCCCGCGTTGGTGTACTGGCTGAGCCACACGTACCGGTCGTCCGACGCGCACAGCGAGCGGACGTACTCGATCCGGGTGCCCAGGAACCCGCCGTTGGAGTCCTGGTCGGCCACGATGTGCACCTCGCTGCCGAGCGCCTCCATCAGGAGCCTGGTCGACAGGTTGCAACGGGAGTCCGTCACACACAGGAACCGGTAACCCTTGCTCGCGGCGATCATGCTGAGCGCGACGCCGAGATTGCCGGAGGAGGACTCGACGAGGACGGAGTCCGCTTTCAGGATTCCGTCCCGCTCGGCGTTCTCCACCATCTCGTTGGCGGCCTTCAGTTTGATGGATCCGGCGAAGTTGAAGGCCTCGCACTTCAGGTAGAGCTGGTGTCCGCAGATCGACTCCAGGTCGACGTAGAGATCGCCCTCGTTGAAGGCGTAGGGAGCGGAGATGACAGGCACGGCGGGCCTCCTGGTGCCGGGCCGAGGACGACGGCCTCAGCCGTAGCGGCGCAGTTCGTGGAAGAAGTCATCGATGAGACAGAGGTCCCCGGCCCGGGACACCTCGTCGTAGACGTACTTGCCGACCGCGAGGTCGAGGACGCCGAGTCCGAAGGGCGAGAAGATCACGGGGCGGTCGGGCGGTGGGGCGGCCCGGCCGGCCATGACGTCGCCGAGGGTTCCGTTGAGGAAGTCGCGGTCACCGGTGAGCTGTTCGACCAGATGGGGTGACGTGTCGGCCTTGAGGCAGTGGTCGACGTCGTCGACGAAGTTGGCCGCGCCCATCAGGACCTCGGGGGCGAGGTCGCGCAGGGACACGTGCAGGACCAGCGGGTTGTGGGTGAACCAGGCCGGGTCCGTGACATGGGGGCGGCCTGCGATGGTGGCGAAGACCACCAGGTCGCTGCCGCGGACCAGGTCCTCGGCACGCTCGTGGACGGTGATACGCGCACCGGTGCCGGTCTGTTCCAGGTAGCCGCGGAAGCCGCCGGCGCTGTCGGCGGACAGGTCGTGCACGCCGATCTCGTCGAAGTCCCAGCCGGTGCCGGCCAGGAAGGTGTGGATGTAGCGGGCGATCAGGCCGGTTCCGAAGAAGCCGACCCGGGTGGGGCGGGTGCGGTTGCGGCTGAGCCAGTCGGCGGCCAGGGCGGCGGAGGCCGCGGTCCTGGTGGCGCTGATGATCGAGCTCTCCAGGCAGGCGAACGGGTAGCCCGTCTCCTGGTCGTTGAGGATGAGCACCGCGGAGGCCCGGGGCAGCCCGCTGCTCACGTTCTCCGGGAAGCTGGAGACCCACTTCAGGCCGTCCACGTGGACGGAGCCGCCGAGGGAGGCCGGCAGCGCGATGATCCGCGAGGTCGGCCGGTCGGTGAAGCGCAGGAAGTACGACGGCGGGTTGACCGAGTCGCCGGCGTCGTGCAGCCGGTAGACGGTCTCGACCAGCTCCGTGAGCTGTTTCTCGCGGCCGCTCAGCACCTGGTGCACCTGCTCGCCGGTGACGACCGCGAAGGTCGGTACGGCGGGCCGCCCGGGGGTGGCGGACCGGGTGGTGGTCGACAGGGTGTCGGTCATCGCTCGCTCGCCTCCGTCGCCGGGCAATCCTCGGCCGGCCGCAGGGGCTCGCCCATGCCGACCAGCACCTGCCGCTCCCCGGTGAACGCCTCCCGGCTGTGCGCGGTGCGGATGTTGTCCACCAGCATCAGGTCGCCCTGCTGCCAGGGCTCGCGCCGGGTGTGCGCCTCGTAGGTGCTGTTGATCAGCTGGACGACGTCCTCGCCGATCGGGGTGCCGTCGCCGTGGCGGGTGTTGAACGGCAGTCCGTCCGCGCCGTAGACGTCCACCAGGTACTCGCGCACCTCGGGTGCGAGGGTCCACTCGTTGAGGAAGGCGATCTGGTTGAACCAGCAGCGCCGGCCGGTGAGCGGGTGCCGGACGACGGCGTTGCGGCGCTGTTCGGTGCGCAGGGTGCCGTCGGGCTGCCAGGTGAAGTCGATGGCGTTGGCCCGGCAGTAACGTTCGATCCCGGCGCGGTCGTCGGTGCCGAAGGACTCCGTGAGGCTCGCGCCGATCTCGTCGTTGTAGGTGCGGGTCAGGATCCAGCCCTCCCGCTCGAAGCGTTCGACGAGCCCGCCGGGCAGGGCCCGCAGCACCTCCTCGGCGTCGGCCACCGCCGTCGCCCCGTCCCGTTCGGGCGCGGTGAGGCAGGCGAAGAGCATCAGGCCGGGCACCTGCTGCTGGTAACTCAGCTCGTGGTGCATGCACATGGGCTGGTTGGCCGGCCAGGGCGTGGACGCGTACACGCCCGGACGGTGGGTCTCCCGGGGGGCGAAGGCCTCCCGCTCCGTCATGAGTTCCCCGGCCAGGCGTTCGAAGACGGCGCCGACCTGGCCGGGGTCGCGGAGTCCGAGGCCGCGGACGACCAGTGCGCCGTGTTCGGTGACCTGGGCGCGCAGGGCCTCGCGGTGCTCGGCCGCCCACTTCGGGGGGTCGTCGGTGGACTCGACGCGCAGCAGTGCCGGCTTGTCCGGCCGCAGCTCCACGTCGAGCGGTGATGCCAGGGAGGAGAACGGCATCTCGGGTTCCTTTCGGTCGACCGCCTGGGGTGTGACGGGTCAGGAGGAGGCGAGGGGGAGGACGGTGGTCAGGACGGCCTGCGCGGCCTCGGCGGGGCGCGTGCGCAGGAAGTGGTGGCCGCCGTCGGCGAGTTCGTGCAGCTCGACGCGGTCGGCCAGGAGCAGCCAGTCCCGGTGGTGCCGGGTGTGGCCGGCGGTGTGCGGGTCGTCGGCGGCGACGACCACCGAGACCGGGGCGGACAGCTTCACGGGCGGCGGATCTTGCAGGGCCGCGCCGAAGTAGCGGTGGGCCGCGGCGCAGTCGTGCCGGTAGGCGGCGGCGATGTGGGCGGCGTGCTGCGGGTTCAGCTCGGCGAGTTCGGGGTGGCCGCCGTCCGCGGCCAGGCGCGTCGCGATCCCGGCGTCGCTCAGGCGTGCCAGTTCGGTGACGGCGGTGTGCCGTTCGGCGGCGGTGCCGAGCAGTTGCGCGCCGAGGAAGAGCCGTTCCACGTGGACGCCGCGCTGCTGGAGTCTCCTGGCCGTCTCGACGGCCGGTGCGGTTCCCGAGGAGTGGCCCCAGAGCATGACCCGGGTCAGGCCGCGTGCCGTGATCTCGGCGGCGACCTGTTCGGCCACCTCCTCGACGGGCGCGAACGGTTCGGGGGGTGCGGCCAGGTTGTGACCGGGCGGGTCCACGGCGAGAACCGCGAGGCCGCTGCCCGCCAGGGCGCTCGCCATCGGCTGGTAGTTGACCGCGTTGCCGCCCGCGTACGGGAAGCAGACCAGGGCACACCCGGGGGTGCCGCTCCCGTCCGCCAGGGTCAGCAGCAGCTCCGGTCGTTGCCGGGCCGGGCCGTCGAGGAGGGCGGCCAGGTCGGCGAGGACCGGATGCCGGGTGATGTCCTTCAGGGACACGGCCCGGTCGAGGGCGAGGCTGAGCCTGACCGCGGTCAGGGAGGTGCCGCCGGAGTCGAAGAAGTGGTCGGTGCGGCCGACCTGCTCCACGGGCACTCCCAGCAGTTCGGCCCAGGCGGCGGCCACTGTCCGCTCGGTCGCGCTGAGCCGGCCCGCGGTCGCCCGCTCGGTGCCGCCGGGCGCCGGGTGGACGTCGCCGGCCGGTGTCGTCTCGGCCAGCCTGGTCAGGGCCTTCTTGTCGATCTTGCCGTTGGCGGTGAGCGGAAGGCTGTCCTGCCAGTGGCAGGCCGAGGGGACCATGTAGGAGGGCAGCGTCGCGCCGAGCGCCTCGCGCAGGACCTCGGGCCGCTGCCGGGTGCCGGAGTAGAAGGCGATGAGCTGCTTGCCGCCGCCGTTCCGCTCGGCGACGACCACCGCGCCGTCGCGTACGCCGGCCACCCGCAGCAGGCAGTTCTCGATCTCGCCGATCTCGATCCGGAACCCGCGGATCTTGACCTGGCTGTCCCGGCGGCCGAGGAACTCCAGCTTGCCGCCGGGGTGCCAGCGCCCCCAGTCGCCGCCCAGGTAGAGGCGCTCGCCCGGCCGGTAGGGGTCCGTGCGGTACGCCTCCCGGGTGCGCTCGGGGTCGTTGACGTAGCCGCGGCCCACGCAGACGCCGGAGAAGGCGATCAGTCCCGGGGCGCCCAGCGGTACCAGTGACAGGTGCTCGTCGACGACGAGGACGCGGACGTTGTTCACGGCCCGCCCGAGCAGTACCCGGTCGGGCACCTCACGGAGGAGTTCGTGGTTGGTGTCGTCGGACGTCTCGGTGAGGCCGTAGGCGTTGAGCAGGCCGATGCCCGGCTGGACCGCCAGCCAGCGCTGGACGAGTTCGCGTTTGAGCGCCTCGCCGGTCACCGACACGTACCGCAGGTCGGGCAGCGTGCGCGGGTGCTGCTCCAGGTAGGAGCACACGACCTCCAGGTACGACGGCACGAGCTGGGCCACGCCGACCCGGCCGCGCTCCAGGGTCTCGGTGAACCGCGCCACGTCCGTGATCACGTCCTGCTCGACCAGCAGGGTCCGCCCGCCGGCCAGCAGCGGGGCGACCAGCTGCCACAGGGAGATGTCGAAGCACTGGGGGGCGGTCTGCGCGACCACGGTCCCCTCGCCGATCTCCAGGTCGTCGATCTTGGCGTGCAGGTGGTTGAGCATGCCCGCGTGCTCGCACATCGCGCCCTTGGGCTCGCCCGTGGAGCCGGAGGTGAAGTAGATGTAGGCGAGTTGACCGGCGTCGACGCGGATCCCGGGGTCGTCGTCGGCGTGCCGTTCGGCGTACGCCGTGTCGAACGGCAGTTTCTCGACGTCCGGCAGGGCGGCCAGCGCCCCGTCGAGGGTCCCGGTGCTGCCGGGCTCGGCCAGGGCGATCCGGCAGCCGGCCCGGGACAGGGTGGCCTCGATGCGGCCGGCCGGGAAGTGCGGCTCGATCGGCAGGTACACGCCGCCCGCCTTGAACACCGCCAGCACCGCCGCCAGCCAGTCGAGGGTGCGCTCGGAGACGACGGCGACCACGTCCTCCCGGCCCAGGCCACGGGCCAGCAGGGCGCGGGCCAGCCTGTTGGCGCGCCGGTTGAGCTCGTCGTACGTCCACTCCCGCGTGCCGTGCACGGCCGCCACGGCCTGCGGATGCGAGCGCACCCGCCGCTCGAACAGTTCGTGCGCGCGGGCGTCCGGCAGCGGGCGGTGCCGACCGGCCAGCCCTTCCAGCTGCTCGTGCCGTTCCTCGGCCGAGAGCAGGCTCTGCCGGGTGTGGTCGGCGTCGGGGTCCGCCGTCAGCAGCCGCAGCGCGGTCAGGTGGTAGCCGCCGATGCGGGCGGCGGCCGCGGCGTCCAGGGCGTCCGTGCGGTACCGCAGGCGCAGCGTCAGCCGGCCGTCCCGGTCGGTCCAGCGCACCTGCAGGACGCCGTGGTCGGCGTGGTCGGCTTGGGACTCCTCGGCGCCGAGGGGACCGCAGACCACCTCGTACGGCGGCTCCGTCAGCCCGAGTTCGCGCCGGAGTCCGGCCACCGGGTGGTCGCGGTGTGCGAGCACCTCCGCCTCGGCCCGCGCGGCGGCCGCGAGCAGGGCCGTCCAGCTTCCGGAGGGGACGGGCACCCGGCACGGCAGCGGGGCGCCGCCCGGCACGGTGGCGTGGCCCGTGACCACCTCAGACTCGCCGGAGAGCGCGGCCAGCACCTTGAGGTGGGCGGCCAGCAGCACGGTGCCGGCCGACAGGCCCTGCCGTGCGGCCAGTTCACGCACCGCCCGCGTCACGTCGTCGGGCAGCGGGGTGTCGTGCCCGGCCGTTCCCGGCACCGGTTCCCGGACCCAGCGGGGCACGGCGGTGGCACCGCCGGCGGTCAGTGTCCGGGTCCAGAACTCCCGGTCCGTCTCCACGCGCGTTCCCATCGGATGGCCTTCCTCAACTCACGGTCGCCGTGGTGGCGTCGGCTGCTGTCGTGACCCGGGCGACGCCGCCGGGCCGGCTCTCGCCGTCCGGCATGTCCACCGCGGGATTGCCGCCCCACCGGGCGTTCGGGGGGACTTCCTCGCCCTTCATCAGGAAGGAGTCGGGTGCGAGCACCGCGCCGTCGCCCATGGTCACGCCGTAGTGCACGTGGGCGGCGACGCCGAGCGTGCAGCCGGCGCCGAGCGTGGTGACGTCGGACTTGAAGGTGCCGTCCTCCTGCGAGTGGCACTGGATCTTGCTGCCGGCGTTGAGGGTGCAGTCGTCGCCGATGGTGGCGAGGGTCCGCTCGGTCAGGTAGCAGCCGTCGTCGAACACCCTGCGGCCGATGTGGACCCCCAGCAGCCGCCAGACCAGGCTCTTGAACGGGGTTCCGTTGAAGATGTTGAGGAAGTGGTCCGGCACCTTCCACAGCCGTTCGTGCCACCAGAAGTACGGGTCGTAGATGGAGCAAAGCCGGGGGCGCAGCGCGCGGAACGAGGCGATGCAGCGCTCCACCAGGATGAAGTAGGCGGCGGAGAAGGCGAGGGTGAGCGCCAGGTAGCCGGCGATCACCACCTGGCCGACCACGCCGTACAGGTCCACGGAGGCGAGGCCGAACAGGGTGAGCGCGAAGGTGTGCAGCCAGCGCACGAACAGCATGAGCGCCATGGAGCGGAGGTTGTAGCGGTTCTTCGCGGCCAGCCGGCGGCGGAACGTCTCGCCGGTGCGGAGGTGGTCGAAGCCGGCGTCGCGCTCCACCGAGCGGGGGATCTCGAAGCACGGTGAGCCGAGAAGCCCCACGCCTTCGCGGACCTCGCCGTCGAGGGGGACCATCACCTTCGTCGCGAGCAGGCAGTTCTCCCCGGTCCTGGCGCCCGCCGGGTAGGCGATGTTGTTGCCCAGGAAGTTGTGCGCCCCGATCGAGGCCCGGGAGAGCCGGAAGGACGTGCTGGAGAAGTCCGCGTTGAGGACGGAGAGGCCGTCGGCCACCATCGTCCCGCTGCCGACGCTGACCAGCAGCGGTGTCTCGTGCTGCACTTCGGTGCCGAAGTTCGACCCGGTCTGCTCGACCCGGGACAGGTCGTACCCGATGCCACGAAGGTAGCCCACGATGTAGGAGCTGTCGCCGAAGAGCCAGGCGAAGAACTTGATGTTCGTCATGCGGGCCGTGGTCCGCTGCAGCGCGTAGTGGAGTCCGTAGAGCGGGTAGACCTTGTCGGGCTTGACCAGGAGGCCCACCAGGCGCGGCAGGGTGCACAGGGCCGCGAGTCCCAGGACGAGGAACCCGAAGAAGAGCACGGCGGAGAGCAGCAGGGCGTCGGGAAGGAGTTCCGACCAGCCGAGCGCGACCGTGGTGGGGTCGAGCCGCTCGCCGATCGCCGGTACCTCGGTGAAGAACATGTAGACGCCGCCGATGGCCAGCGGGATGTACAGGAGGACCAGCTGGAGCAGCGTGCCGAGGCCGAACCAGGCGCGGCGCAGGGACCCGCAGTTCGCCGGGGCGATCCGGATGTAGTCGGTCCGGGTGGGCTCCGCGGGGGATCCGTGCCAGCGCTCGCCGTCCGGGACCGCCTGGCCGCGGTGCAGGGCGGAGGAGTGGCCGAGCTGGGCGCCGTGGCCGAGGGAGGTGTCGATGTCCAGGACGGTCTTCTCGCCGACGAAGGCGTTCGTGCCGAGGGTGATGCGGCCGGTCTGGATCCGTCCGGCGCAGGCCCGGTAGCCGAGGAAGAAGGAGTCCTTGCGGATCACCGTGCCCGCGCCGATGGTCAGCAGGTCGGTGCAGACGGGCACGGAGTGGGAGAGGATCGTGACGCCCTTGCCGATGCGTGCGCCGAGGGCCCGCAGGTACAGCACGTACAGCGGGGTTCCGGTGAGGAGGACCATCGGGTTCGCGTGCAGCAGCGCCTTGACGAGCCAGAACCGCAGATACGTCAGGCCCCAGACAGGGAACTCGCGGGGTCGCCAGCGGCCGACGAGCAGCCATTTCGCGGCGACGGGGAAGGCGCACAGCGCCAGGAACGCGCAGCTGCCGAAGAGCAGCGACCGCAGATAGACGTCGGCCAGTCCCCTGCCGGCGGCGATCCACTCGAATCCCGTGACGGTGACGAATCCGGAGACCAGGGAGTAGCCCAGGAAGACCAGCAACTGGAGGGTGCCGCAGACCAGATGGCTCCACCGTGCGGGGCGCGGGCCCGGTGCCGGCGACGGCTCGGGCGGCTGCGGGGCGGGCACCGGATCGGCTGGGGCGGGGGCGGACCGGCCGAGTGCCGCCGCCAGGCTCTGGATCGTGGGGTGCCGGTAGATGTCCCGCATGGACGGCGACGGAAGGTCGGCGGCCTTGCGTATTCGTGCGCAGAACTGGGCCATGACCAGGGAGTTGGCGCCGAGGTCGGTGAAGAAGTGGCCGTCGACCGGGACGGTCTCGGCGTCGAGGAGGTCGGCCAGTGCCTGCGCGAGCCTCCGCTCGGTCTCCGCCCCCCTGGGGCCGCTGCCGGTCGGGGCGACGGCAGGTTCATCCGGCTCCGAAACGACCTCGGAGGACTGCTCCACCATGCGATCTCCTGGAGAACGTGAATGTTCCTGATCACGAACCGGCGGATTCAGTTTGTCCGGATAAGAGCGTTACCTGCCACTTGTCCCGTGGGCATGGTCGAGCGCCCGGCATGAGCCGCCAGGCCCGCATTCCCTTGGTTTCACGCCCGGAAGGGGAACGTGCGAATCACCCGAACGGCGGCCCCCCGGCCGGCAGCCCCGTCGCGGGGACCGGCATCGGCCGAGGCCTGGGCCATGGCGTGGGCCATGGCGTGCGGTGGTCGTACACAGACGGATCCGTGCCGCGCCGACGGGGGTCGGCACCGGTGGCGCGGGGCACGGATCACCGGGTCACTTCAGGCGTCGGGGCCGTCCGCCTCCGCGCTCTCGTGCGCCGCGATGCCGACGAAGCGGCGCACGGCCTCCACGGGCATGTCCAGCCCCTCGGAGGCGGTGCGCTCGTCACCGAACACCTGCACCGCCTCGGCGACGGCCACGGCCAGTTCGGCCTCCGCCTTGCGGAGCTTGACCTCGGCCTTGTCCACGGTGTCGACCACGGCCAGCTGCCGGCGCTGCTTCTCCTGGAGTCGCTGCTTGCGGGAGAGCGTTTTGTCAGAGTTCTGCACAGTCACGACCAAGATCATATGCGGGCTCGCACACCCGCACGAAATCGGCAACTGCCACCCCCTGAAGTCCCGTTCGCTCCTCCGTCAGGCCGTCAGCGTCGCCCACACCGCGTGGCCGCTGGTGAGCCGCGACCGGTCGACACCCCAGGAGTCGGCGAGCTGCTCGACGAGCAGCAGCCCCCTGCCGCCCTCGTCGTCGGGGCCGGGATGGCGCCGGGGCAGGCCGCGGCCGGAGTAGTCGTGGTCGTGGACCTCCAGCCGCAGGCAGCCGTCGGTGACGAGCCCCATGCCGCACAGGATCCGCACGCTCAGCGTGTGGATGACGGCGTTGGTGGCCAGCTCGGACACCAGCAGCACCGCGTCCTCGCACAGCTCACGGGAGAGTCCCCACTCGGTGAGCCGGGTTCTCACGGAACGCCGGGCGACTTTGACGCTGGAGCGGTGCGAGGGCAGCTCGATCCAGTGCGCACGGTCGGGCGCGGCTACGTCTAACAGGTCGCGGGGGGAGGTCGCGTGGGGGGACACGATGGCTGCCTTCCGTGAGGCGGGCACGGCGGAGAGCGGTCAGAGCAGGCTGAGCAGGCAGAACGGGCGGAGCAGAGCGGCAGAGCGGGCACGACTGGACAACGGCCGCACGGGAAGCGGGACCTCGCCCGTGATCGTGGCCGCGATTTACTCAAGTAATCATGCGCGCATGCAAGTTCAGGCTGCAACCGACTCCCTGATAATTTCAGGATGCCGGTATCGGTCTGGCTGCTTCAGCAAGTGCCTGTCACACTCGTGCGGGTGACAGTCCCTCAGGAGGTAGGGCGTGAGCGAAGGCCGTTCGAACGCGGGGAGCACCAGTGCGCCCACCGTGCTGCGCATGATCCTGGGCCGCAGGCTCCAGGAGCGGCGCCAGGGAGCGGGAGTGTCGCTGGAGGACGCCGCGCGGGCGCTTCGGGTCACCCCCCTGACCATCCGCCGGCTGGAGAAGGCGGAGGTCACGCTCAAGCCCCTCTACGTGGACAAACTGCTCGAGACCTACGGCGCCGACCGGCAGGAGCGGGACGAGTTCGTCGCCTTCGCTGAGCGGGCCAACGAGCCCGGCTGGTGGCACACGTACCGGGATGTGCTGCCCACCTGGTTCAGCGCCTACGTGAGCCTGGAGACCGGCGCGACGACCCTGCGCACGTACGAGCCGCACTACGCCACGGGGCTGCTGCAGACCCGGGAGTACGCGCGCCACGTGCTCAGCGGCGGCTTCCCCAACGACAGCGACGAGGACCTGGAGCGGCGGGTGAACCTGCGGCTGCGCCGTCAGGCCCTGCTGGAGCGCTCCGACGCGCCGACGCTGTGGGTGGTGATGGAGGAGGCCGTCCTGCACCGGGTGGTCGGCGGGCCCGAGGTGATGCGGGAGCAGATCGAGCGGCTGCTGGAGGTCTCGGAGCTGGCGCACGTCAGCGTCGACGTCGTCCCGTTCACCGCCGGTGCCCATGTGGGCGTGTGCGCCCCGTTCACCTACTTCCGCTTCGCGGAGCCCGAACTGCCGGACGTCGTCTACACCGAGGTCCTCTCCGGCGCGATGTACCTGGACCAGCGCTCCGACGTCGTCGCCCACCTGGAGGCGCACAACCGCATGTCCCTGCTCACTTCCGACGCGCAGAGCAGGGCGCTCCTGAACCGCATGCGCAAGGAGTACTCATGACCACCTTCGACACCTCCTTCGACGGCAGTGTCCACGACGTGTACAACGGCATGCCCGCATCGGAGCTGGGGGAACAGGGCTGGGAGTCGCCCTGGAGCGGCCCCAACGGCGGTCAGTGCGTGCAGACGAAGCAACTCGCCGACGGCAGGATCGCGCTGCGGCAGTCGACGGACCCGGCCGGCCCCGCGCTGATCTACACCCCGGAGGAGATCACCGCGTTCGTCGCGGGGGTCAAACGGGGCCTCGCCGACCACCTCACCACCGGCTGACCTCTCCCCCACCCACCCCCCTCTGAAAGGTTCAGGATGACCAACTCGCCCGCGGCGCGGGACATCGACACCAGCAGGCCCCACTCCGCCCGCATGTACGACTACTACCTGGGCGGCAAGGACCACTTCGACGTCGACAAGGTGGCCGCCGAGACCGTGGCGTCCGCCTACCCGGGCATCTTCGTCTGCGCCCGGGAGAACCGTGCCTTCATGCACCGCGCCACCCGCGTCCTCGCCCGTGAGCACGGCATCCGGCAGTGGCTCGACATCGGCACCGGCATCCCCACCGAGCCGAACCTGCACCAGGTCGCCCAGTCCGTGGTCCCCGAGGCCCGGGTGGTGTACGCCGACAACGACCCGCTGGTGCTCAAGTACGCCGAGCGGCTGATGCGCAGCACCGTCGAGGGCCGTACCACCTACATCGAGGCGGACGTCAACGACCCGCAGTCGCTGCTCGACGCCCCGGAACTGGCGGAGGTGCTGGACCTCGGCCGGCCGGTGGCGCTGTCCCTGAACGCCCTGATGCACTTCGTGACGGACGCGCAGGACCCGTACGGCATCGTGAGCCGGCTGCTGGACGTGGTTCCCTCGGGCAGCGCGCTCGCCCTGAGTCACTGCACGCCCGACTTCGACCCGGACACCTGGCAGAAGGTCACCGACATCTACACCAACGCCGGGACCCCGGTGCAGTTCCGCTCGCGTGCGGACGTGGCGCGCTTCTTCGACGGTCTCGAACTGCTCGACCCCGGTGTCTCGGTGGGCCACCGCTGGCGCCCCGACGCCGAGCCGACCGCCACCGACGCGGAGGTCAGCCTGTGGACCGGGGTGGGCATCAAGCCGTAAGGCCACTGCGAGGGGGGATCCGCCCCTGGGCTGTCGTACCGCATGGGGGTGCGGTACGACAGCCCGGGGGTGTCAGCCGATGTGGTAGCTGTCGCCGTACACCTTCCAGTCCAGCGGGGTGTTCAGGCACAGGTTGCCCTTGTTCAGGAAGACCCGCTGCTCGGTGTCGACCCTGGTGGTGTCGCTGTGCGCCTCCTCCTGCTTCATGGCCCACACCCGGGCGTCGAGGAAGGCGCTGAGGTACGTCTTCTCGTTGCCGCCCTGCGCCGGCGGCTTGGCGTGACCGAGGGCGCGCTTGCGTATGTTGCGGAAGCTGGTGGGGTCGTCGCCGTCGCCGTGCATGACGATGGCGTCGTAGTAGGTGAACTGGCCCAGCGTGCCCAGCCCGTCCGTCTTGCCCTGCTGCACGGCCGGATTGAAGTACACGCGGTCGCGTTCGTCGTTCTGGGCCTGCTGGAAGGCGGTGTCCTGGGCCGCCTTGCGCCAGTCGGCGGGGAAGTTCGGGTCGAGGCCGCTGTGCGAGTCGGTGCCGTTGACCCGGCGCAGGGCGGGCAGGTACTTGGCGAGCACGTTGCCGGGCTTGCGGTCGGTGTAGAGCTGGACGAGGTCGAGCATGTCACCGGTGCCGGAGCAGAAACCGATGATCCCGGCGGTGTACCCGCGGCCGTCGCCGATGTCCTCGATGTACTTGTACTGCGCCTTCCAGTCGAGCGAGGAGTTCTCCGCGCTCGACACCAGCTTCATGGCGATCTCCTTCTTCGCCGGGTCGTCGAGGCCCACGCAGCTCGCGGCCGGCACGGCGGCGGAGGCGTGCGCCGGGCGCAGCAGTACGGCTCCGGCGCCGACGGCGGACGCCCCGAGCAGGGCGAGCAGGGTGCGTCGGGAGGTCAGGACCGGGTTCGTCGGGGTGTCGTTCGGATGACTCACAGCGGGCTCCAGTGGGGGGTTGGGGACTTCACCGATAGGAAGGTTTCCTATCAGTCGAATCCACTGGTGTGTACCCGTCACGCGAAAAGTTCGTAGGGTCGAACAAGTCCGCCGGTGCGGTCCGGGTGCGGCCGGCGCGGGTCAGCCGGTGGCGGTCCAGGCCTTCGGGCCGATGCCGCGCCACTCGATCAGCTCGGGATCGTCGACCGTCGTACTGGCCTCGGGCAGGCCCGCGCGGCGCAGGAACTCGACGATGTCGAGCAGGTGGTACGCGATGCCGACGTACTCCCCGCGGATGGTGACCCGCCGGCCGCCGTCGGGGCCCGGCGGCTGCACGATCACAGGCGCGCCTTCCATAGTGTCCGGATGCCCCCGAGCGGCGCGGTTCATGCGGCGGCCCGCGCTCGTGAACGGCCCGTGGAAGGGGCGGCGGCGCCTCTCCGGCTCCGGCTCCCGCTCCGGCTCCCGCTCCTCGCGACGGTTGGCGGGGGCGGATGCGGCTACCCGGGACCCGACGGGCGCGCCGAGACCGCCGCCGGGAGGAACCATGCCGGAGTTGCCGGACGTCGAGGGCTTCCGTGAGGTGCTGGACTCCTGCGGCCGGGGACGCCGCGTCCGGCGTGTCGAGGTGCGGGACGCGGGTGTCCTGCGCGGCGTCGGCGCACGACGGCTGCGGCGCGAGGTCGAGGGCCGGCGGCTGGGCCGGCCGCACCGCCACGGCAAGCTGCTGGTCACACCGGTCGGCGACGGCCCGGCCCTGGTGTGGCACTTCGGCATGACCGGCGAGCTGGTAGCGGCCTCGATCGGCGACCCCCTGGACCGGCACGACCGGGTCGTCCTCACGCTCGACGGCGAACGGCAGCTGCGCTATCGCGACCAGCGCAAACTCCAGGGCGTCCGGCTGGCCGACGGACCCGACGCGGTGGAGCACCTGCTGGCCGGTCTGGGACCCGACGCCCTCGGCATCGGCCGCGGGGACTTCGTGGCACTGCTCGCCGGGCGGCGGGGCGCCGTCAAGGGCCTGCTGATGGACCAGTCCGCCGTCGCCGGTCTCGGCAACCTGCTCTGCGACGAGATCCTGTGGCGGGCCCGGGTCGTCCCGGGGCGGCCGGCGCGGGACCTCGACGAGGCGGAGGCCCGCCGGGTGTTCGCGGCGATGCGACGGGTGCTCGCCACCTCCTGCCGGGCCGCCCGCGTACCGCCCCGCCGCAGCTGGCTCACCGGCCACCGCGACGACAGCGAGCCGGTCTGCCCGCGCTGCGGCACCCCGCTGCACTCTTGCCGCATCAACGGCCGCCGCACGGTCTGGTGCCCGGCCTGCCAGCACTGACGTGCCCACCCGGAGACGGCGGCGCGGTGCGGCGCGGGCTCAGCGGACGACGTCGAAGACGTTCTTCTGCACGCCGTTGGCGTAGACCTCGTGCTCGACCAGCTTCAGGTGCCGGGTGTCCTTGTCCGAGGCGCTGAACAGCCGCTTGCCCGCGCCGAGCAGCAGCGGGTAGACGAGCAGGTGGTAGCGGTCGATCAGACCCGCGTCGGACAGGGCGTGGTTGAGCGAGGCGCTGCCGTGGACGATGACGGGGCCGCCCTCGGTCTCCTTGAGGGCGGCGACCTCGCCGAGCGAGCGCAGGATCGTGGTCTCCCCCCAGTTCGACACCAGGTCGCCCTCGGCGAGGGTGGTGGAGACGACGTACTTCGGCACCGTCCTGTAGTGCGCGAACTCCGCCATGTCCGGCCACACCGGGCTGAACGCCTCGTAGCTGGCCCGGCCCATCAGGATCGCCGTCGACTCCTTCTGCTCCCGCTCCTTGATCTCGAACGCCTCGGGGACGAACTCGACGCCCTTGAAGGTCCATCCGGCGTTCCGGTACCCGGGCTCGCCGCCCGGAGCCTCGACGACGCCGTCGAGGGAGATGAAGGCAGTACTGATGAGGGTACGCATCGGGGTTTCCTCGCCGTCCGGGGTCCGCCGCGGTGGCCCGCGGTTCCCTCCCAGGCTCCAACCGACAACTAATTTTGTCAAGAAAACTTGGCTTGTCGGAAGAGCGCTGACGGCCCCACCGGAGTCCCGCGACGCCGTGTAATCCGCCGTACCGCAGGTACTCGACCGGCCAGGGCCTTTTCCCGAGGACCTGAGGACCTGCGGACCTGAGGAGATGACCGGGATGCTGTTCCTCGGACTGCTTCTGCTCGCGGCGACCGTCGCGTTCACCGCCCTGGCGATCGCCGGCAACCTGTCCGGCGGGCCCGGCTACACGGTGTCGGTCCTCGACCACCCCATCGCCACCCTCGGCCCGCTGGCGATCTTCTGTGCCGGTCTCGCGCTGGCGCTGATCTTCTGTCTCGCCCTGGCCGTGATGACCGGCGGCGCGGTCCGTCACCGCCGTGGCCCGCGTGCGGGCAGCCCCCGTACCGCGCCGGGCCGCTTCACGGGACCCGCCGCCGGGGCCTGATCTCATCGGGGGACGCCCGCTCCCGGCGCAGCCCGCGGGCACGACCAGCGGGTCCGCGGCCGCCGCCACGGCGAGGGCCGCACGGATCGCGGCGAGGGTGACCACGGCCTCGCGGCCGGGGCCGCCGGTCGCTTCGGGGCGCTCCCGCGGCACCGGCCGGGACGGCTCCCAGGTTGATGGAATTTTCAACCACCTCGGTCCGTTGTCGGCCTCGAAGGAGGTCACGCGTGGACACGACGTACGAGAGGGCCTACTACGACCAGGGAACCGCCGCCGAGCGCTGGGCGCGGGCCCAGCTGTTCTTCGACGCCAGGGACTACGCGGGCGCCGCGCAGGTGCTCGCCGGACTCGTCGAGGAGGCGCCGGAGCAGACCGGTCCCCGGCTGCTGCTGGCACGCGCCTACTACCACTCGGCCCAACTGCGCCGCGCGGAGGCGGAGTTGCGCGAGATCGTCGAGCGCGACCCGGTCGAGCACTACGCCCGGCTGATGCTGGGACGTACGCTCCAGCGGCAGGCCCGGCACGAGGAGGCGGAGACGCATCTGCGGATCGCCTCGGCGCTGGCCGGGGACTTCCCCGAGGAGTGAGCAGCAGCCGACGAGGAGGGGCCCCCGGCATGGCCGGGGGCCCCTTTCGCCGCCGTCCGCGCGGCGGTCACAGCGGCGCCGCCGCGCGCAGGATCAGGAACAGCGTCACCGCCGAGTTCGCCGAGGACATCGCGGAGACGAGGGTGCCCGCGGCGGCGCCCCAGACGGCCAGGCCGGCCGCGGTGAACGCGGAGGGCCAGCTGCGGGCCACCGGGGCGGGACCCAGCAGGGCGGCGACCCGGCGCGGCACCGGACCGGAGGCGGCCGCCGCGGCCGGCGTCGGCGCCGGGGTGCCCACGGAGAGCAGCGCCGCCTTGCCGATGGCCCGCGCGACGGTGTGCCGGTCCCCCACCGAGCGGGCCGCCTCCTCGTCCGCCCAGCGCTCGGCCGTGTAGCGGACGGCGGTGCGCAGGGGCCGCAGGAAGGGGTTGGCGCGTGCCGCCAGGTGGACGGCGAGCAGGTGCCGGTGGTGCCGGGCCGCGCGGTGGGCACGTTCGTGGGCGAACAGGGCCCGGCGTTCGCCCGGCGCGAGGCCGGCCAGGAGCGCGGTGGTGACGACGGTCCGGTCGGGGAGCGCGTAGGCGTAGGGCGTGCTGTCGGGCAGCACGGCGACCGTACGGCCGGGCAGTGCGGTGAGCGCCCGGCGGGCCCGCCTGGTGACCCGGCGGTGCCGGTGGAGTGCGCGGCCGCACAGGACCGCGACCACGGCGAGGGCGGGGATGGAGAGGCGGCCGGCGATCTCGTCGTGCGGGACGGCGGCCCGCACCTCCGGGTCGGACCAGCCGTCGGGGAGGGGGTTGCCGGGGAGCTGGGCGGTGCCGACCACCATCAGCAGGGCGAGGCAGAGCGTGCTGCACCCGGCCATGACCACGGCCACCGCGGTGAGCAGCCGGGTGGCGGTGCGCGGATGCAGCCGCCCCTCGGCCAGCCGGGCGACGGGCCACGCGGACAGCGGCAGGACCAGCGGCAGGAAGACGAAGACCCCCATGGACGGTCAGTCTTCCGTACCGCCGTGGTCCGTGGGCGGGACGTTCCGAGTGTTCACCGGGCCCGGCCCGGCGGCCCCCAGCAGGGCCCGCAGCACCTGCTCGTCACCGGGCGGCAGGGCGGTGACGAAGCTCGCGAGCACCGCCTCGCGGTCCCGTTCGCCGTCGAGGAGGCGGCGCATCCGCAGGGCGGCGAGCCGGGCCACGTCGGCGGTGGGCGTCCACAGGAAGGAGCGGCCCTGCCGTTCCCGGGCGACGACGTCCTTGGCGAGCAGCCGGGTCAGGATGGTCACGACGGTGGTGTACGCGAGGTCGCCGCCGAGCCGCTCCTGCACCCAGGCCGCGGTGACGGGACCGTCGGCCTCGCGCAGCGCGCCCAGCACCTGGCCCTCCAGCTCCCCCTGCCCCCGCCGGGCCCGCGCCATAGTCCCGTCTCCCTCCGGCGTCGGCGTGTGGTGACACGCTCACCAGCGTGTCTGACCACGCTACTTCACGCCGGCCCTGCCTCCGTACGTCCGCCAGCCGCGACGGTGCGCGATCTCGCCGAGCACGATGTCCACGGCGAGGAAGGCGGCCAGCGGGATGCCGAGCAGCGGCACGAAGTAGCCGAGCACCGCGACCACCGCCATCGCCGGGACGAGGAGGTACGGCGGTACCTCCGCCCAGGCCCCGCGCGGGATCGGCCGGCCGAAGGCGGAGCCGCGGCCGCGCTGCCACCACATGCGGTAGCCCCACAGGATCAGCAGGATCAGGGCGAGCGCGAGCAGGGCGAGCGCGAGCTGGTTGACCAGGCCGAACAGGATGCCGGTGTGCAGGTCGATGCCCCAGCGGGTCAGCTTGGCGAGAACCGGGTAGTCGGCGAAGCGCAGGACGTCGGTCACCTCGCCGGTGCCCGGGTCCACGGCGACGGAGTCCTGCTTCTCGGGCCAGCTGCGCTGGACCTGCCGCACCACGTAGGCGCTGTTCGCGTCGGCGGGCGGGACGATCTCGACGGGGTCCCCGAGTCCCTCGGCGCGGGCGGCGGCGAGCACCTTGTCGAGGCCGACGCCGTGCTCGGCGTCACCGCCCGTCCCGGCCGCCGTGCCGTGTCCCGCATGCTCGCTGCCGCTCGCGGCCGCCGAGACGGCCGGGGTGGCCTGGCCGAGCGAGGTGCGCAGCTCGTCGATGTGGGCGCCGGCGTACGTGGACCAGGTCAGACCGGTCGCCGAGAGGAAGACGAACCCGGCGGCGGCCCAGACGCCGACGGTGCCGTGCAGGCCCAGGGTGCGGCGCCGCCCGCTGGTGCCGCGCACCGTGCGCAGCGCCCGCCGCCGGGCGAACCACAGCACCAGGCCGCCGCCCGCGATCACCCACAGCCAGCTCGCGGCGAACTCGCTGTAGAGCCGTCCGGTGTCGCCGAGGTGGAGGTCGCGGTGGAGTTCGTCGATCCAGGTGCGCAGGGGCAGCGCGCCCGTCGAGCCGTACTGTGCCAGCGCGCCGCGCACTTCGCCGGTGTACGGGTCGATGAACACCGCGAGGGTGTGGTCCGGGTTCACACCCTTGACTCCCGACAGCAGCACCCTGGTGGTCGCGTCCGCCTCCGGCGACGGCCGGATCGCGGAGACCGTGCCCTCGGGGTGGGCCTTGCGGGCGGCGGCGACCTGCTCCGAGATCGGCAGCGCGGTCCCGCCCACCGGGACGGTCAGCTCATGGGCGTACACCAGCTTCTCGGCCTGGAAGGAGAAGGCGTACAGCAGGCCGGTGGCGGCGGCGACGAGCAGGAAGGGGGCGACCAGGACGCCGGCGTAGAAGTGCAGGCGCAGGACGAGGGGGCGCAGCGGGGCCCAGCGGCTCGGGGAGGCGGCCGGGGCGCTGGGTTGCGGGACCTCGTCCGTGGCGGGAGGGGGTGCGATGGACATCGGGGGCTTCTCCGGGGACTGGTGCGGAGCGGGGACGGTCCAGTAGTCGGACCGCTCCAGGGCGGAGTTCCCCACGTCCGAAGTGACCTGAGTCACATGTCTCGCCATGGCATGCTGTCCCGATGGCATCTCCCAGTGATCGCGCACCCCTTGCCGAGCGGATCGACGAACTCCTCGCCCCCGGCGGCCCGTTGCCCATCGTCGCGGCCGGCGACCCGGTGCTGCGGCGCGGAACCGAGCCGTACGACGGCCAGTTGGCGCCGGCCCTGCTGGCCCGTTTCGTCGAGGCACTGCGCGTCACGATGCACGCGGCACCGGGCGTGGGCCTGGCCGCGCCGCAGGTCGGCGTCCCGCTCCGCATCGCGGTCATCGAGGACCCGGCACCGGTACCGGAGGAGGTCGCGGTGGCCCGGGGCCGGGTCCCGCAGCCGTTCCGGGTGCTGGTCAACCCCGTCTACGAACCCGTCGGCACCGGCCGCGCCGCGTTCTTCGAGGGCTGCCTGAGCGTGCCGGGCTGGCAGGCGGTGGTGGTCCGGCCCGCGAGCGTCCGGCTGACCGGCGCGGACGAGCACGGGCACGCACTCGACGAGGTGTTCACGGGGTGGCCGGCCCGCATCGTCCAGCACGAGACCGACCACCTCGACGGCATGCTCTACCTCGACCGGGCCGAGCTGCGCTCACTGTCCTCCAACGCGGCGATGGCGGAGCGGTGGACCCAGCCGACCCCGGCGACGGCGGCGCAGGCACTGCGCTTCGACCTGCCGTAGACCGACAGCGCCTCGCAGGGCGCGGCGCCCGTCAGCGCCCCGAAAGGGGCGCGGGGAACTGCGCGACCAGCCACGACGGCGCGGCAGCCGAACGACAGCAGAACGCACCCCTCCGGCCCTACCCGCGGTACGCCTCCAGCAGCCGCAGCCACACCTCACTCAACGTCGGGTAGGACGGCACCGCATGCCACAACCGGCTGATCGGCACCTCCCCGGCCACGGCGACCGTCGCCGCGTGGATCAGCTCACCCACCCCCGGCCCCACGAAGGTGACCCCGCGCAGGGTCTCCGTCTCCAGGTCGACGACCATCCGGGCCCGTCCTTTGTACCCGTCGCCGTACAGCCCCGCCCCGGCGACGGAGGAGAACTCGACGTCGACGGCCCGCACCCGGTGCCCCGCCTGCTCCGCCTCGGCGAGGGAGAGTCCGACGGCCGCCGCCTCCGGGTCGGTGAAGACGACCTGCGGTACGGCGTGGTGGTCGGCGGTGGCCACGTGCGCACCCCAGGGCGCGTCCAGGAGCGGTGTGTCCGCGACCCGCGCCGCGATCGCCGCGCCCGCGATCCGGGCCTGGTACTTGCCCTGGTGGGTGAGGAGCGCCCGGTGGTTGACGTCCCCGACGCCGTACAGCCAGTCGGTTCCCTCGACCAGGAGGGTGTCGTCCACCGACAGCCAGGACCCCGGCTCCAGACCGACCGTGTCGAGGCCGATGTCGTCCGTGTGCGGGACCCGCCCGGTGGCGAAGAGGATCTCGTCGGCCTCGATGAGGTCGCCGCTGTCGGTCACGGCCACGACCGTGCCGTTCTCGCGGGTGACCGACCGGACGGACGTACCGGTGCGGACGTCGACACCGGCCTCCTTGAGCGCGTCGGCGACGAACTCGCCGGCGAACGGCTCCATGCGGTTGAGCAGCCCCTTGCCGCGGACCAGGAGGGTGACCCGGGAGCCGAGGGCCTGCCAGGCGGTCGCCATCTCGGTGGCGACCACACCGCCGCCGACGACGATCAGCCGGCCGGGCGCCTCCTGGGCGCTGGTGGCCTCGCGGCTGGTCCAGGGCTTGACCTCGGCGAGGCCGGGCAGGTCGGGCAGTTGGGCGCGGGTGCCGGTGGCGACGGCCACCGCGTGCCGGGCGGTGAGGGTGGTGAGGGTGCCGTCGGGGCCGGTCACGGTGACCGTCCGGGGTCCGGCGAGGCGGCCGTGGCCGCGGTAGAGGTCGGCGCTGATGCCGTCGAGCCAGGCGACCTGGCCGTCGTCCTTCCAGTCCGAGGCGAAGTAGTTGCGGCGGGCGAGGACCGCGGGGGTGTCGAGGGGGCCCTGGACCGCCTGGGCGAGGCCGGGCAGCCGGCGTGCCTCGGACTGGGCGATGACCGGGCGCAGCAGGGCCTTGCTGGGCATGCAGGCCCAGTACGAGCATTCGCCGCCGACGAGTTCGCTCTCCACGACCGCGGTGGTGAGGCCTGCCGCACGGGTGCGGCCTGCCACGTTCTCCCCCACGGGGCCGGCCCCGAGCACGACGACGTCGTAAGCGATGGATTCCGTTTCCGTCATGGGGCCAGTCTTGCGGGTGGTGTGCGCGGGGGCCACACGGGTAGGCAGCCGGAATACCTGCCCGGCCCTACATGTTGTCGCGAGCGGTTCCGCCCCGCCCCGGGGCGCCCCCACGTCAGGAAGAGGGAAGCGCGCATGAGCAGCACCGTGGAGCTCACCAAGGAGAACTTCGACCAGACGGTCACCGAGAACGAGTTCGTCCTCATCGACTTCTGGGCGTCCTGGTGCGGCCCCTGCCGGATGTTCGCGCCGGTCTACGAGAAGGCCGCGCAGGACAACCCCGACCTGGTCTTCGGCAAGGTGGACACCGAGGCGCAGCCGGAGCTGGCGCAGGCATTCGGTATCCAGTCGATCCCGACCCTCATGATCGTCCGCGACCAGGTCGCCGTCTTCGCCCAGCCGGGCGCCCTGCCCGAGGCCGCGCTCACGGACGTCATCGGCCAGGCCCGCAAGCTGGACATGGACGAGGTCCGCAAGAGCATCGCCGCACAGCAGGACGGTGCGCAGGGCGAGTGAGACCCGGTAGGCCGGGTCACGGCCGCTGACGACCACCGCGAGGCGGGGCGCGCCGCCGGACCGGGCGCGGCTGCCGTATTCGGCTGCCGCGCCGGGATCAGCTGGACTCGCGCTGCACCACCGAGGCACCGAGCACCCGGTGCGTCTCCAGCTCGCCGCCCGGGTCGCGCACCACGCGGTCGACCAGTTCGGCGAGGTCGCGGCCGGAGGGCAGGTCGATGTGGATCGTGGAGAGCCGGGGCCGCAACAGCCGGCCGAGCATCAGGTCGTCGGCACCGAGCACCGCGGTGTCCTCGGGGATGCGCACGCCCTCGTCCTGGAGGGCGCGCATGAACAGCATCGCGTACTCGTCGTTGTACGCGAACACCGCGTCGAGCCCCAACTCTGGCCAGCGTGCGGCGAGTTCGGCCGCCGACTGTTCCGTGTAGCCGAGCGGCACCCCGGTCACCTCGGCGTCGGTGCCGCGCAGGGCCTGGCGCACACCTTCGAGGCGGGGCCGGGAGAAGGTCTCCAGCCCGGCCTCCTCGGGGACGACCACGCCGATCCGGCGCCGGCCGCGTGCGTACAGGTGGCGTCCGGCGCAGTGGCCGACGGCGTCGTGGTCCATCAGCAGCGCGTGGGCGCCCTCGACGCGTTCGGGGCCCAGGGTGACCACGGCGCGAGCGCCGGCCCGCTTGAGGACCGCGACGCCCTCGGAGCCGAGTTCGGAGCCCGGCACCAGCACGGCCACCGGCCTCAACTCGGCCCAGGCGCGGGCGGCTTCGTCCCCGCGGAGGCCCGCGGTGCCGTACTGGACGACCGTGTAGTCGAGGCGGCTGAGGGCCCACTGCAGGTCGTTGATGAACTGCCCGTAGAGCGGCCCCACCGCGATGGCCGGGGCGGGCATCAGGACCATCCGGCTGTGTCCGGCGCGCAGGCTGCGGGCGGCCGCGTGCGGGACGTACCCGAGTTCCTTCGCGGCCTCGTGGACCCGGCGGCGGGTGGGCTCGCTGATCCGGACGGCACTGGTGTTGTTGAGGACGTAGGAGACGGTCGCGCGCGAGACGCCGGCCAGGCGGGCCACATCGGCGCTCGTGGGGACCGAGCGCGGGACCGGCGACGCTGCCGAGGTCGGTTTCGGGATCTGCACCATGACGTACGGCATCTTGGCAGAGACCCGGGGAGGGGGGACCGGCGGGGCAAGGTGGTTGACGGTTCGACGAGTTGATCCCTTGACCATCAGGCGCGGGGACACGTACACCGCCGTCCGAACATGTTCGTCACGAACTTGTTCGCAACGAACATGTTCGTTACAGTCGACGCATGCCAGCAACTCCCCGCTCCCGCCGGGAGCGTCCCGCCAAGCCCGCCCTGACCAGGGAGGGCATCGTCGCCGTCGCCGTGGAGATCCTGCGTGCCGAAGGCCTGCCGAAGGTCACCATGCGGCGCCTGGCCCAGGAACTCGACACCGGGCCGGCCTCGCTCTACGTCTACGTCCGCAACACCGCCGAGCTGCACGCGGCGGTCCTGGACGAGCTGCTCGGCTCGATCGGCCCGGCCCCGGCGGCGGGCGGCTGGCGGGAGCGGCTGGAGGGCGTACTCGTCGCGTACACACGGATGCTCCTGGAGTACCCGAGCCTCGCCCGGTCCGCGCTGACCGCGTGGCCGAGCGGCCCGCACTACCTGGACCTGATCGAGACCCTGCTGGGCCTGCTCGACGAGGGCGGGGTACCGCGCGAGCGGGCCGCCTGGGGCGTCGACCTGCTGCTCCAGCGCGCCACCGCGACCGCCGCCGAGCACGCGGGCGAGGCGTCGCGGGAGGACTGGGACACCCTCGGCCAGGCGCTGAGCCAGGTGTCGGACCGCACCCACCCGCACATCGCCGCCGCCTCCGGGGTGCTCCTGTCGGGCGCGCCCGAGGCCCGCGTGTCCTGGGCGTTCCAGGCCCTGATCAACGGCATCGAGAGAACCGCCGTACCCGAACCCCGAGACTAGGAGCTCTTCATGTCCACTCCCCACCACCCCGTCGCGATCGTCGGTGCCGGTCTCGGCGGGCTCACGCTCGCCCGGGTGCTGCGGGTGCACGGCGTCGAGGCGACCGTCTTCGACCTCGACGTCTCCGCCACGGCCCGCACCCAGGGCGGCATGCTCGACATCCACGACGACTCCGGCCAGCCGGCGCTGCGCGCGGCCGGGCTGTACGACGCGTTCCTGGCCCACGTCCACCCGGGCGGCCAGGCGACCCGGGTCCTGGACAAGGAAGCCCGGGTCCTGCTGGATGTCCCCGACGACGGCGCCGGCGGGCGGCCGGAGATCGACCGGGGCGATCTGCGCCGGCTGCTGACCGGCTCCCTGCCGCAGGGCGCGATCCGCTGGGGCGCCAAGGTCACCGGCGCCCGCCCGCTCGGTGACGGCCGCCACGAGGTGACGCTCGAGGACGGCGGCTCCTTCACGACCGATCTTCTGGTCGGCGCGGACGGTGCCTGGTCCCGGGTGCGGTCGCTGGTCTCGGACGCACGGCCCGCGTACACCGGCGTCTCGTTCGTGGAGGCGGACCTGCCGGACGCGGACGTACGGCACCCGGTGAGCGCCGAGGTGGTCGGCGGCGGCATGCTGTTCGCGCTCGGGGCGGGCCGGGGCTTCCTCGCCCACCGGGAGAGCGACGGCAGCCTGCACGTGTACACGGCGCTGGAGGCGCCCGAGGAGTGGCTGGACGGGATCGACTTCACCGACGCCGAGGCGGCCAAGCGGGCCGTGCTCGACCACTTCGGCGACTGGGACAAGAGCCTGCGGGCACTGGTCGCGGACGCCGAGGGCCCGCTGGTGCCGCGGCGGATCCACGCCCTGCCGGTCGGCCACCGCTGGGACCGGACACCCGGGGTCACACTGCTCGGTGACGCGGCGCACCTGATGTCGCCGTTCGCCGGCGAGGGTGCCAACCTGGCGCTGATCGACGGCGCCGACCTGGGCCTCGCGCTCGTCGCGCACCCCGGGGACACGGAGGCCGCCGTGGCCGCCTACGAGGAGAAGATGTTCCCGCGCGCGGAGCGGTCCGCCGCGGACTCCGCGGCCGGTGGCGCCCTGCTGTTCCGCGCCGACGCGCCGCAGGGCCTGGTCGACATGTTCACCGCCACCGGTCCGGAGGTCAGCGGGGCGGCGCCGTCCGCGTGACGCGGTCGACCAGGTCGGTCCAGCCGGCCTCCAGGCGCTCCATCGACATCCCGCACTGCCTGGTCAGATGGTGGATCTGGGCGGGGTCGAGGTAGGCGAGGAGCGTCTGGGCGAGCAGTTCGCAGTCGGCTCCCGGCTCGATCTGCCGCAGCAGCATCGTGACGTGGGTGCGCAGCGCCTGCATCGGCGGATTGGCGTAGCGCCGGGTGGGCTCGGGCTGCGCGGCCAGCTGGAGGTCCAGCTGCTCGGCCGAGCGGTAGAGCACCGCGACGCCGAACGCCCGCAGCCGCTCGACCGCCGGGGCGCCCGGGCCGAGGGGCGGCGGCCCGCCCAGGAAGTCTGCCTGGAGCTGCCGCGAGGAGTGGTCGAGCAACGCCATCAGCAGTCCGGTGCGGTCGCCGAAGCGCCGGAAGACCGTGCCCTTGCCCACCTCGGCCGCCGCGGCCACCGCCTCCATCGTCACACCGGCCACCCCGTGCTCGGCGATCAGCCGGGCGGCGGCCTCCAGCAGCCGGGCGCGGTTGCGGGCCGCGTCGGCACGCAGGCACGGCTCTTCGGGAGCGGGTCCCACCTCGAGCAACTGCGGCGCGTCGAAGGGCTCCTGGGGCTGCGGGAGGGGCGGCAGGACGCTGGACATGAAGACAGCGTAAAGCATCGGGAACAGAACTGGACCGGGGTCCGGTTAGAGTGTTAGAAATTAAGCGGACCTCGGTCCGGATTCGTAACGGCAGTGTTTCACCCCCCTGGAGTTCCCCATGTCTGTCCGCATCCTTGCGCTCGTCGGCAGCCTTCGCGCCGGTTCGCACAACCGCCAGCTCGCCGAGGCGGCCGTCAAGCTCGCCCCCGAGGGTGCCGTGGTCGAGGTCTTCGAGGGCCTGGCCGACATCCCGTTCTACAACGAGGACATCGACGTCGCGGGCAACGTCCCGGCCGCCGCCGCGAAGCTGCGCGAGGCCGCCCAGGCCGCCGACGCGTTCCTGCTCTTCTCCCCCGAGTACAACGGCACCATCCCGGCCGTCCTGAAGAACGCCATCGACTGGCTGTCCCGCCCGTACGGTGCCGGCGCCTTCGGCGGCAAGCCGGTCGCCGTCGTGGGCACCGCCTTCGGCCAGTACGGCGGCGTGTGGGCGCAGGACGAGGCCCGCAAGGCCGTGGGCATCGCCGGCGGCAAGGTGATCGAGGACATCAAGCTGTCGATCCCCGGTTCGGTGACCCGCTTCGCCGAGACCCACCCGGCCGACGACACCGAGGTCGCCGCCCAGCTGACCGAGGTCGTCGCCCGCCTGCACGGCAACGTGGGCGTGGCCGCCTGAGGCACCACCTGAAAGGGGCCGGAGCTCACCAGCTCCGGCCCCTTTCGCGGCTTTCCCGTCCCGCCCCCGGTCACTCGATCCCGGCGAGCCGCTGGACGGCCGGGGCGGCGAAGCTCTCCATCCAGCCCGAGGTCTCGCCGAGGCGCGGGGACAGGATGACGGTGTCGAGGCCGAGCTTGGCGTAGCCCTCGATGTCCCGGGTGAAGGCGTCCAGGTCGCCCGCGGTGGCCGGTTCGGCGCCGTACGCGATGGTCTTGCGGATGGTGTCGTAGTCCCGCCCGACGGTGTCGCAGTGGCCGCGCAGCACTTCCAGCTTGTGCCGCAGCTCCTCCGGGGAGGAGGGGATGAGGTTGCAGGCGTCGGCGTACTGGGCGACCAGGCGGAGGGTCTTCTTCTCGCCCTGGCCACCGATCATGATCTCGGGGTGCGGGGTGCTCACCGGCGCGGGGACGCAGAGCGTCTCGGCGAGCCGGTAGTGCCTGCCCTCGAACGGGCCGTCGTTCTCCGGGTCCCACATCTGCAGGCAGATCCTCAGCGTCTCCTCCAGCCGCTCGAAGCGCTCCGCGAGCGGCGGGTAGGGCACGCCGAGTCCGTGGTGCTCGCGGTCGTACCAGGCGGCGCCGATGCCGAGGGTGGCCCGGCCGCCCGACACCACGTCGAGGGTGGTGGCGATCTTGGCGAGGAGTCCGGGGTGCCGGTACGTCACGCCGGTCACCAGGGCGCCGAGCCGCACGGTGGAGGTGCGGCCGGCGAGGTAGCCGAGGGTGGTGTACGCCTCCAGCATGGGGTCCTCGGCGCCGCCGTTGAACTCCATCTGGAAATAGTGGTCCATCACCGAGAGCCAGCTGACGCCCGCCGCCTCGGCCGCGGCACCGGCGGCGGCGAGTTCGGCGCCGAGGGCGGGTCCGCCGCCGGGGTGGTTGAACCGGTTGATGTGCACGCCCACGCGCATGACCGTTCTCCGTTCCGCCCTGATGTTCCACACTGGTTTTCCACGCTGATGTTCACCGGCGTACCGCACCGACGTACCGCGCCGGTGTTCCGCACCGATCGTCGTCCGCCTCCTCGACGCTAGGCCCTGGAGCGCGCTCGAAGTCAAGCCTCGGCGCCGGGGCCGGCGCGTCCGGGCACGTCTGCGGACGGGCACCCGCCGGATGGCGGGGAGCTTCCGCCGTCCGGCGGCCCCCGGAAGGCGCACGGTCGCCCGGATCATGGGCATACGAGCCGCAGAACACCACAGCGAGGAGCCGCCATGACCGCCGTACCGCCCCCGTTCGACCCCGAGCTCTCCGCCGCCCTGGAGCTGATCAAGGACATGATCTCGCCGTCGTTCACGATGGCGGACATCGCCGAGATCCGGCAGGGCGCGGGGATACAGCTCCTCGCCGAGCTGGACCTCACGATGGAGGGCACCTTCGAGGTGGAGGACCGCACGGTTCCCGGCCCGGCGGACGCCCCCGAGATCTCGCTGCTGATCTGCCGCCCGGTCGCCCCGGCAGCCTCCGGGCCGCTCCCGGTGATCTACCACGTGCACGGCGGCGGCATGGTGCTCGGCAACAACCGCGTGGGCGTGGACGTCCCGCTGGCCTGGGCGAAGGAACTGGGCGCGGTCGTGGTGTCGGTGGAGTACCGGCTGGCGCCCGAGCATCCGCACCCGGCGCCGGTGGAGGACGTCTACGCGGGCCTGCTGTGGACCGCGGAGCACGCGAAGGAGATCGGTGGCGACCCGGAACGGATCGTGATCGCCGGTGCCAGCGCGGGCGGCGGCCTCACCGCGGCCCTGGCCCTGCTTCTGAGGGACCGTCAGGGACCGTCCGTGATCGGCCAGATGCTGATGTGCCCGATGCTCGACGACCGCAACGACACCCCCTCCAGCCACCAGATGACGGGCCTCGGCGTCTGGGACCGGACGTCCAACGAGACCGGCTGGACCGCCCTGCTGGGCGAGCACCGGGCCGGTCCCGACGTCTCCCCCTACGCGGCCCCGGCCCGTGCCACCGACCTCACGAACCTCCCCCCGGCCTTCCTCGACGTCGGCTCCGCCGAGACCTTCCGCGACGAGACCGTCACCTACGCCTCCCGCATCTGGCAGTGCGGCGGCATCGCCGAACTCCACGTCTGGCCCGGCGGTTTCCACGGCTTCGACGGCTTCGCCCCCCAGGCCGCCCTGTCCCAGTCGGCCAGGGCGGCCCATCTGGACTGGCTGCGGCGGGTGCTGGCGCGCTGAGTGCCCGCCGGGCCCGCGGTCAGCGCGGGCCCAGGCCCGGTTGCCTGCGGTACGGCGGCCGTGGGCCCGCGGCGGTGGTGATGGCGGTGCAGGCCGGGTGGGCGGTGCAGGGGGTGGCCGGGGTCAGGAGGGTGTTGGACGTGAAGGTAGGGGCGGCGGGCGAGCCAGGTGGGGACCTTGTCGTCCCAGTAGTTGGCGGTGTAACGGACGTTGCGGACGGGGCGGCCGCCCCAGTTCTCGCTGCAGCCGCCGATGGAGGCGACGTAGTCGTGGACGACGTTGTCCCGGACGGTGATGCGGTTGCTGGAGTCGTCGGTGTAGATGCCGACGTTCCAGACGGCGCCCGGGCTGTCGGTGACGGCGTTGCGGGCGACCAGGGCGCCGTCGGCGTAGGAGGGGCCCTGGTCGCCGCGCAGGTAGATGCCGCCGCCGTCGGCCAGCAGGCGGTTGGTGGCGAAGACCCGGTTGCCGAGGATGCGGTTGCGGCGGGTCAGGCCGCGCAGGTCCTCGCTGGGGCCGGAGAGGATGCCGGTGTAGGGGACGTGGTCGACCTGGTTGTGAGCGATGAGGGTGTCCTGGGTGGCGCTGTTCCAGAGGGCCGAGGCGGCGCGGTACTCGGTGCCGATGCGGTGGATCCAGTTGTCCGTGACGCGGTTGCCCGTGTTCGTGCCGCGGGTGGCCGGGGGCAGGACGCCCAGGGAGATGCCGCCGTCGGAGATGTCCGTGAAGTCGTTGCCGGTGACCGTGGTGTGCGAGGTGCCGGTGAGGGTGAGGCCCTGGGCGCCCAGGTGGACGAAGCGGTTGCCGGTGAGGGTGATGCGGTCGCTGTGCCGGAAGGTGACGTTGCCGGGGACCGTGAGGGCGGTGATCTCGCCGCCCCGGCCCGGGCGCATGTACATGCTCCAGGCGGCGGCGAAACCGGCCGGTCCGTTCGGTGCCGTCCAGGTGGCGTGGGCGAAGGTCACGCCGCGCAGGGTGAGGTCGTGGAGCGGGTGGGCGGCGGAGCTCCCGGTGCCGCTGAGCAGGGTCTGGAGGGTGGGGGCGACGGCCTCGGCGCGGGTCATGTCCTCGCCCGCGCGGGGGCGGTAGAGGAGGGTGTGGTGCCCTGGGCGGGAGCGGTCCAGGTACCAGGTTCCGGCCCGGGTGAGGAAGTCGGGGGCGTTCTCGACGTCGTGGGTCCGGGCGAGGGCGGCCGTGCCGTAGAGGGCCCGGGCCAGCCGCCAGCAGGGCTGGTCCATGGTGATCGTGGTCCGGGCAGGGGTGGATGCGGATGCGGAGATCGCCCGCACCCCGCAGCGGCCTTCCACGTAGTCGTAGCGGTAGACGACTTCGAGGTCGGCGGGGCGGTGCCAGGAGAGGGGGAGCCTGCTGGTCGTGGTGTAGCCGGTGGCGGTCGGGGTGAGCCTTCCGGGCAGGGGCGCGCCGAGGGACGCGCGGGCGGCCCGGTGGCCGTCGACGTAGAGCTGGCGGGTCTCCAGGCTGCCCACGTCGGCGCGCCAGACGCCGGGCCGGCCGGGGTCGGCGCGCCAGCCGGTGACCGGCCGGCCGCCGCTGAGGGTGACCGGTTCCTGGTGAGCGGTGCCGTAGCCGTACGCCTGGTAGACCACCCGGTGGCCGTGGCGGCCGGAGTCGGCGGGGGTCAGGCGGAGGGGGGCGCCGAGACGGTAGGTGCCGCCGCGCAGGTTCACCGTGACGTCCGAGGTCATGCGCGGGGCGATGGCCCGTACCGCGCGCTGGGCGCGGGCCGGGGTGGCGAAGGGGTGGTCGAGGGTGCCGGGTCCGCGGTCGTCGCCCCATGGAGCCACGTAGAGCCGGCCGGGTGTGGGGTGGTGCGGGGCCGGTGCGCCGGCCGTCGATGCCAGTACGGCCGCCACGGCCAGGGCGGCGGCCGTACTCCCCCGTGCTGTCCCCATGTCCCGTACCTCCCGCTCGTCGGATGGGGCCATCGTCGGGCGGGAGCGGCTTCGGGGGCGTCGGCCGATCGTCCAAGCCTGGTCATCCATCGGCTACGCCTCGGCGCCTTCGGTCGCCGTTCGCACGTGGGCAGGTGAAGCGGGCCGGGTCTCAGCCCCCGTTCGCCGAAGCCTTCTTGATCGCCTCCCTGATCCTGGAGTAGGTGCCGCAGCGGCAGACGTTCTCGATGGCGTCGATGTCGGCGTCCGTCGGGTGCGGGGTGCGGGTGAGGAGGGCGGCGGCCGCCATGATCTGGCCGGGCTGGCAGAAGCCGCACTGGGCCACGTCGCAGTCCAGCCAGGCCTGTTGGACGGGGTGCAGGGTGTCGCCGTCGGCGAGCCCCTCGATGGAGGTGACCGTGCGGTCCGCGCAGTCGGCCACCGGGACGACGCAGGGCTGGATCTCCTGGCCGTCGAGGTGGCTGGTGCAGGCGCGGCAGACGCCCACCCCGCAGCCGTACTTGGGGCCGGTGACGCCGAGCAGGTCGCGCAGGACCCACAGGAGGGGCATGTCGGCGGGGGCCTCGACCGTCACCGGTCTGCCGTTGAGGACGAAGGTATACGAACGCATCGGTGCCTTCTGCGAGTTGGGGACGGCAGTGGTCAGAAGTCGAGGGGGAAGCTGCGGGGCTTCCTGCCGGTGGCGCGGGCGTAGGCGTTGGCGACCGCGCCCGCGGCCGCGGGGACGCCGAGTTCGCCGGCGCCGCCCGGATCCCCGCCGGACGGGATGATGTGCGCCTCGAACTCCAGCGGGGCGTGCCGCTGGCGGGCGTAGTGGAAGTCGGCGAAGCTGCCCTCGCGGACCGCGCCCCGGTCGATGTGCAGCCCGGCCCGCAGCACGGTGGAGATGCCGTCGACGGCGGTGCCCATGAGCTGCGCCTGAAGGCCGCGCGGGTTGACGGCCGTACCGACGTCGGCCGCCATCACCACCTTCGTGACCCGGAGGTTCTCCGGGTCGGTGGCGTCGATCTCGGCCAGGCAGGCGACGGCGGACCCGTACTCCTCGTGGACGGCCACGCCCTGGGCGGTACCCGCGGGCATCCGGCGCCCCCAGTGCCCGGCGGCGGCCGCCTTGGCGAGGACGGCCTTCACCGTCCTGCTGCGCAGGGTGCAACGGCGGAAGGCGACCGGGTCCCGGCCCAGCGCGCGGGCGATGTCGTCGACGACGATCTCCTCCGCCGTGCGCATGGTCCCGGAATCCACCGAGCGCCAGGCACCGAGCGGCACCGGCAGCTCGATGCCGCCCGAATCGCCGCTCACCCGGCCGAAGTTGTACAGCCCGCTGGCACTGGGCAGCGGACGTACCGCACCGGTCTGCGCGGTCAGGCCCGGCTCGTCGGACGACTCCCCCACCGAGGCCGACATGTGCTGGAAGGCCACCACCCGTCCCCCGGCGACACTGGCCCGGATCCGGTGGTGGTCGGCGGGGCGCATCCTGCCGTGCCGGATGTCGTCGTTGCGGCTCCACATCAGCTTCACGGGCCGGCGGGCCGCCCTGGAGACGAGTGCCGCCTCGGTCGCCTGGTCGAAATTGAGCCGCCGCCCGAACGAGCCGCCGCCGCGCATCACATGGACCCGTACGGCGGTCTTGGCGAGCCCGAGCAGCTCGGCGACGGCCTCGCGGGCCTCCATCGGCGTCTGGGTGGCGAACCACAGCTCTGCCCGGTCGGAGCGGACGTCGGCGACGGCCATGAGCACCTCCATCGGGGCATGGCTGACGAACGCGAACGCGAACTCGCCCTCGATCTGCGTCGTTCCGCGCGGCGGGGTGCCGAGCCGGGGCACCGCGGCCCGCAGCCGGGCGCGGATCTCCTTGTCGGACAGGGGGGCGAGCGGTCCGTCGGCCCAGGTGATCCGCAGCGCGTCCCGGGCCTGGAAGGCGTGGTGGAAGGTGTCCGCCACGACGGCGACCCCGCCCGGTGTCTTCACGACCGCGTGGACGCCGGGCAGGGCGCGGGCCGCCGTGTCGTCGAGGGAGACCAGTCGGCCGCGCAGGGTCGGCGGCCGGGCCACCACGGTCGGCTTCGCGCCCGCGACCGCCAGGTCACCGGCGTACTTCGCGGCGCCGGTGACGATGTCCCGGGCGTCGATCCTGGTCGTCGGCTTCCCGATCACCCGGTGCCGGGAGGCCGGCTTGGGCTTGCTCGACACGTCCGGGGTACGGATCCGGGCCGCGCTCGCGGTGAGGGAGCCGAAGCTCGCCGTCCGGCCGTCAGGGGCCACGACCATGGTTTCCCGGGTGTGCAGGGTGCGCGCGGGGAGCCGCCAGCGGCGGGCGGCCGCGGTCACCAGCCGGGCACGCGCGGTGGCGGCCAGCCGCCTGGCCGGGCCGTACAGCGAGCTGACCGAACTGGAGCCGCCGGTGTACTGGTTGCCCTTGCTGCGGGCGTCGGCGAGCGGGATCCGGACGTCGGCGAGGCGGGCGTCCAGCTCATCGGCGATCATCATGGCGACGGCGGTGGTGATGCCCTGGCCGACCTCGACGCGGGGCAGCCGTACGACGACCTCGTTGGCCGCGGTGACCTCCAGGACGAGCATCTCCTCGTCGGTGCCGGTGACCAGGACACCGGGGGCCGCGGTGGCGCCGTCGGCCCGCGGGGCGTCGCAGCCGAGCGGGGCGGCGATCGTGAGGGTGGCCGCGGTCACCGTGTACACCATGAATCTCCGGCGGGACGGTCCGGCGGCCGCCCCCGGGGGCTCGTTGCGGTCCAAGCGGGGCTCCTGTCGGTCGGTTCCTGTGCCGGGGCTGGGTGCCGCCGGGTCTCGACAGCTAGGAGGGGCGGGCGCCCGCGCGGGTTGCCTGCCGTACCGGGCTCTCCTCGCCGTACCGCCGGATGACGCATCATGGCGGTATGAAGGAGCTGGCGGGGCGGCTGGCCGCGGTGGACCCGGATGCCGGGGCCGCCGTCGCGGTCATCGCCTACTTCGACCGGCTGGCCGAGACCCGGGCCGGTCTGGAGGCGCTGGTGCGCGGTGCCGCCGTGCTCGCCGGGTGCCCGGCGCGGCTGGCCGACGAGGAGCGGCGGGTCCGGCTGCGGGTGGGGCCGGACGGACGGCGGACGGACGTGGCGGGCGCCCCCGAGCCCGGGTGGCCGTGCGCGCCGCTGGTGCCGGGCGGGCCGCCGGCGCTGTGGCTGGAGCGGGCCGGGGCCGACGGTCCGAGCGTCGTCGACGCGGTGATCCTGGAGCGGGCCTCGGCGGCCGTGCGGTCCGTGCTCGACCGCACCCGGGGGCGGGCCCCCGGGCCGCCGGTGGACGACCCCGCGCTGGTCGAGACGGTCCTGGACGCCGCCGCCCCGCTACCGGCCCGGCTGCACGCGGCCCGCAGGCTGGGCCTGGACACCGCCGACCCGGCGGCGCGCTTCCGGGCGGTGGCACCGGCCGACGGACCACCCCGGATCACGGCCGACGGCCCGACACCGGTGTTGTCGGCAGGCCGCGCGGGTGTGGGGACGGCCGTGGCCGTCGCGGACCTCCCCCGGTCCTGGGCGGCGGCCCGTACGGCGCTGCGGTTCACCTCCGACGGCGGCGCACAGGAGACCGGCGGCCCGCCCGTCGTGCACGCCGACGAGCTGGGCGGGGTCGCGCTGCTCGCCGATCTGGTCGTACCCGGTGCGGAACCGGCGCCGGACGTCCGCGCGGTGCGGGCCGCCGCGGCGGACGCGCCGTGGATGCTGCCACGCTGCACGCGGTCGCGTCGACGGCGAGCCTGCGGGCGGCGGCCGCCGACATCAACGTCCATCACTCCACGCTGCAGGACCGGTTGACGCACGCCGAGCATCTGCTGGGCTGGTCGGTGCGCACCCCGCAGGGCCGGTTCCGGCTGCAACTCGCCCTCACCATGCACCATCTGTTGGACAGTCAGTAGACGTCCCGGACGTAACGCTTGTCCGCGGCCAGCTGCTTGACGTACACGGTCGCCTCGTCCTCGGTCAGTCCGCCGTGCACGGTGGCGATGTCCTTCAGGGCCCGGTCGACGTCCCTGGCCATCCGGGAGGCGTCGCCGCAGACGTAGAAGTGGGCGCCGTCCTGGAGCCAGGACCACAGCAGCGGCCCGTGTTCGCGCATCCGGTCCTGGACGTAGACCTTGGCACGCTGGTCGCGGGAGAAGGCCGTGTCGAGGCGGCTCAGGGTGCCCTCGGCGAGCAGGGCGGTGAGCTCCTCCTCGTAGTAGAAGTCGGTGGCCCGGTGCTGTTCGCCGAAGAACAGCCAGTTGGGGGCGCGGTGGCCGCGGGCGCGGCGCTCCTCCAGGAAGCCGACGAACGGCGCCACGCCGGTGCCGGGACCGACCATGACCATGGGGGTCGCCGGGTCGGCGGGCGGCCGGAAGTTCGGCGAGCGCTGGACGTGCACCGGGACCGGCGTGCCGGGGTCGGCGTCGGCGAGGAACGGCGAGCAGACGCCCTGCCGGGGCCTGCCGCGCAGGTTCTCGTAGCGGACGACGGAGACGGTGAGCGAGACCCGGTGCGGGTCGGTCAGCGGACTGGACGAGATGGAGTACAGGCGGGGCTGGAGTCTGCCGAGGACGCCCGCCCATTCCCGGGCGTCGGCACGGATCCCGAACTCGGCGACGACGTCGACCGCCTGACGTCCCCAGGACCACCTGGCCAGCTCGTCCTTGTTGTCGGGGCGCAGCAGCTTGCGCAGCTCGCGGGGGTCACGGGTGCGTTCGGCGGCGAAGCGGAGCAGGTCCGGGGTGACGCGGGTGATGTCCAGGTGGCGGGAGAAGGCCTCGGCGAGGGGGACTTCACCGACTCCGTCGACGTCCACGCCGGTCGCGGCGTCGAGGCCGGTGACGTCGAGCCATTCCGCCACCAGGTCGGAGGAGTTGAGGGGACGGACGCCGAGCGCGTCACCGGCCTCGTAGACCAGGGGGGTGTCGCTGTCGCGGATGTCGAAGGTGAAGCGGCGCACCTCCTTGCCGGCGCCGGGCAGGCTGAGCAGCCGGTTGCCGACGAGGCGGGCGGTGGTGGGGGCGGGGCGGCGGGACCTGGCGGGCGCGGCGGACGGCGCCGCGGAGCCGTCCTTGAGCGCGGTGAGGATCTGGTCCAGCCAGGCCTCCGCCTGGGTCTCGTAGTCCGGTTCGCAGTCGGTGCGCGGCGCGATCCGGACCGCGCCGAGTTCGTCCATGCGGCTGTCCAGGCGTCGCCCGTGCCCGCAGAAGTCGTCGTAGCTGGAGTCGCCGAAGGCCAGCACGGCGAACCGGCGCCCTTCGAGGCGCCCGGCGTCGAGGGCGGCGAGGCCGTCCCAGAACCCCGCGCCGTTGTCGGGGGCGTCGCCGTCGCCGAAGGTGCTGGTGATCAGGAGCAGGTCGGCGCCCGTGGGCAGGGCGGCCGGATCGGCCTGGTCCATGGCGACGAGGGAGGCCGTGTGGCCGCCCGCGGTGAGGCGCTCGGCGGTGGTGGCGGCGAAGTCCTCGGCGTTGCCGGTCTGCGACGCCCAGAGGACCACCACCTGGCGGCCCGGCGTGGGCAGGGGTGCCGGGGTCGCGGCGGACCGGGAGTACATGCCGGCGAGGGTGCCGTTGACCCACAGGGCGTGCTCGGGGCTGAACGGCGCGCCCGGCGGCAGCACGGGGACGCCGGGGGCGCCGGCCGGGATGCCGGCGAGGAAGCCGACCAGGTACTGCCGTTCGGACGCGGTGAGGACCGGCGGCGGGGCGGGGTCGAGACCGAAGACCGAGGCGGCGGCGGGCAGCACGGCGGTGGGCGCGACGGCGCCGGCACCGGGTACGACGGCGGCGGCAGCGGGTACGACGGCGGCCGGGTTCTCCTGCGCACCGGGCAGCTGCACGCTCACCGGTGTGGACACCTTGGTCAGCGACACCGCGCACACCTTCAGCTCGGGCTGGAACGACAGGGGGTCGACCGCGTCGCTGGTCACCGCGTTGACGCTGAGGTACTCGCCGAACAGGTCGTTCCAGTGGAAGGGTGCGAAGCAGCAGCCGGGCAGCACCCGGTCCGTGACGACCGCCGGCAGCACCGCCCGGCCGCGCCGCGAGGCGACCTCCACGGAGTCGCCGTCGGTGAGCCCGAGCACGGCCGCGTCCTCGGGGTGGACCTCGACGAACGGGCCCGGGTCGAGCTTGTTCAGCTTGGCGACCTTCGCGGTCTTGGTCAGGGTGTGCCACTGGTGCTGGAGACGGCCGGTGTTCAGGACGAACGGGTAGTCGTCGTCCGGCATCTCGGCGGGGTCCAGGTGCGGCCGGGCGTGGAAGACGGCGCGTCCGGAGGCGGTGGCGAAGCGGAGGGAGCCGTCGGGGCTCCGGTACCTGACGGGGTTGCGGTCGGGGCCGTCGGCGGTGGCGGCCGGCCACTGGACGGGGGCGGTGCGCAGCCGGTCGTAGGTGACGCCCCGCAGGTCGTAGCCGGTCTGCGGGTTGTGGAAGCGCTTGATCTCCTCGAAGATCTCCTCCGCGCTGTCGTAGGAGAAGCCGTCCTCGTACCCCATCGCGCGGGCCACGCCGGCGATCAGCCGCCAGTCGGCGGTGGCCTCGCCCGGCGGGTCGGCGGCGGGGCGGGCGAGGGTGAGGTTGCGCTCGCTGTTCACGAGGACGCCCTCGGTCTCGGTCCACAGGGCGGCTGGCAGGACGACGTCGGCGTAGGCGTTGGTCTCGGTGTCGGTGAAGACGTCCTGGGTGACGACGAACTCGGCGGCCTCCAGGCCCTCGATGACGGTCCTGCGGTTGGCGACGGAGGCGACCGGGTTGGTGCAGATGATCCAGCAGGCCTTGATCTCGCCGTCGGCCATCTTCCGGAACATCTCCACCGTGCCCTTGCCGACGCCGTCGGCGCGGATCGAGCCGGGCGCAAGCCCCCACCGCTCCTCCACGAACGCGCGGTCGGCGGCGGCGAGCACCGAGCGCTGGCCGGGCAGGCCCGGTCCCATGTACCCCATCTCCCGGCCGCCCATGGCGTTGGGCTGGCCGGTGAGGGAGAGCGGGCCGCTGCCCGGGCGGCAGATCTTCCCGGTCGCGAGGTGCAGGTTGACCAGGGCGTTGGTGTTCCAGGTGCCGTGCGTGGACTGGTTGAGGCCCATGGTCCAGCAGCTGGTCCACTCCCCCGCCTCGCCGATCAGCCGGGCCGCCGCGCGCAGGTCGGCCTCGGGGATCCCGGTGATGTCCGCGACGGCGGCGGGCGGGTAGTCCGCGAGGAACTCGGGCATCGCCTCCCAGCCCTCGGTGTACGCGGCGACGAAGCCGGGGTCGGTGTGCCCGTTCTCGTACAGCAGGTGGAGCAGGCCGTTCAGGAGCGCGAGGTCGGTGCCGGGCCTGACCTGGAGGAACAGGTCGGCCTTCGCGGCCGTGGCGGTGCGGCGCGGGTCGACGACGATCAGCTTGGCACCCGCCTTCACCCGGTCCATCAGGCGCAGGAAGAGGATGGGGTGGCAGTCGGCCATGTTGGCGCCGACGACGAGGAAGACGTCCGCCTTGTCGAGGTCCTGGTAGGAGCCGGGCGGACCGTCGGCGCCGAGCGAGAGCTTGTAGCCGGTGCCGGCGCTGGCCATGCAGAGCCGGGAGTTGGACTCGATGTTGTTGGTGCGCAGCCAGCCCTTGGTGAGCTTGTTGGCGAGGTACTGGGCTTCCAGGCTCAGCTGGCCGGAGACGTAGAGGGCGACCGCGTCCGGGCCGTGTTCGTCGACGATCGCGCGCAGCCGCCGCGCGGTCTCGGCGACCGCCGCGTCCACGGCCGACGGCACCGCCTCGGCGCCCCGCTCGGGCCGCAGCAGGGCGGTGGTCAGGCGGCCGGGCGCGGCGAGCATGTCGGCGGTGGTGGCGCCCTTGGTGCACAGCCGGCCGAAGTTCGCCGGGTGCTCCTTGTCGCCGGACGCCTTCAGGACGGTACGGCGGCCGTCCGGTCCCCTGCCGATGTCCAGGACCATGCCGCAGCCGACCCCGCAGTACGAGCAGACGGTCCGCACCCTGGCGGTGTCGGTGCTGCGCGAGTCCGGCGCGGCCACGGGCGCCCCCTGTTCCTGCTGGTCAGCCTCTTCCATTCGACCCCGACGGTAGGTACGGCTGATTACACCGGCGTCACCGCTCCTGATCAACGGGGGTTAAGGCCGCCGCACAGCCCCGCTCCGGGCGGTGTGAGCGAAGGAGCCCGGAACGCCGGCCGGGCCGTCCCGGGATGCGCCGTGCCGGGACCTGTTGCACGATGAGGGCGGCCGAGGGAGGGGGCAGGCGAGGAGGACCGGGTGGACAGGGACGCCTCCTCACGACGGCGGGCCGCACCGGCGCCCGCGACCCCACCGGCGCCGGCGACCGCACCGGCGGCGCCCGCACGGGACACTCCCAGGTCCCCGGGCGGGCCCGTCGCGCGGGGCACCCCGGCGTCGGCCACGGCGGAGGCACCCCGCGCCGGCATGGGCTACGTGGACATGCTGCGCGGCATCGTCGAGGACGCGGCCGTGGGCTTCGCCGTCCTCGACACCGACCTGCGCTACCTGTACGTCAATCCGCACATGGCGCGGGCGACGGGCGTGCCCGCCGCCGCCTACCCGGGCCACACCCAGCACGAGGTGCTGCCGCACATCAGGCGGCCCGACCAGGTGCTGCGGGACGTCATCCGCGACGGACGGCCGCGCGAGGCCATCGTCACCGGACGCACCTGGGTGGACTCGCCGTACCAGGTCCGGGAGTGGCGGTGCGTGTACCACCGGCTCGTCGACGGCACGGGCAGGGTGGTGGGTGTCGCCGCGGTGGGACTGGAGATCAGCGAGCCGCAGCAGTACGTCTACGAGCTGGAGCGCGCCCATCGGCGGCTGGCGCTGCTGGACTCGGCCGCGTCCCGGATCGGCACCGGCACCGATGTCGCCGGGACCTGCCGGGAGCTGGCGGAGTTCGTCGTACCGGAGCTGGCGGACGCGGCCGGGGTGGAGCTGAGTCCGCCGGACACCGCGTCGGCACGGAGGACACCGACCCGGCTCGCGGCGTACGCCACGCGTCCCGGGCTGGCCACCGGGCTGGCGGCCCTGGACGCGCGCGGTGAGCTGGTCGGCTGGCCGCGCGGCACCGGGACCCGGCGGAACCTGGCGGCCGGCCGGATCTGGCGCCGCAACGCGATCACCACGGCGCAGTGGCGGTCGCTGATCCCGCGCTGGGCGCCCGCCCGGGCGTGTCTGGCCGCCCGGGTCCACTCGGTGCTCCTCGCCCCCCTGGTCTCGGACGGCCGGGTGCTCGGCATCCTGCTGCTGGCCCGGGCCGGGGACTCCGGGCCGTTCTCGAACGAGGACGCCACGGTCGCCCGTGAGCTCGCCGCCCGCGCCGCCCGCGCCCTGGACCGCGCGGTCCGCTTCGAACGCGAGCACACCATGGCCCTGGAGCTCCAGCGGGCCCTGCTGGCCGAGCCCGGCCAGTTGCAGCAGCACGCCGGTGTGGAGACCACCGCCCGCTACCGTCCCGCCGACGACGGCTCGATGATCGGCGGCGACTGGTACGACGTCCTCGCGCTGCCCGACGGCCGCACGATGCTGGTCATCGGGGACGTGATGGGCCACGGGGTGGACGCGGCCGTGGCGATGAGCCACTACCGTTCGACGCTGCGCGCCCTGGCTCTCGCGGGGCTCTCGCCGCGCCGCATCCTCCGGCACGCGGACCGCATGGTCGCCGACTCCGGCTTCGAGCGGGTGGCCACCTGTTTCCTCGCGCTCGGCGACCCGGACGTCGCCACGCTCACCTACGCGAGCGCCGGCCACCTGCCGCCGGTCTGGCTCACCCCGGAGGGCGAGATGCAGCTGGTCCCGGTGCCGGTCGGCCCGCCGCTGGGCAGCGGGCTCGGCCGCTACGAGCAGGGCGTCGCCCCGGAACGCGGCGGGGTGCTGCTCCTGTACACGGACGGGCTGGTGGAGCGGCGCGGCGAGGACATCGACCGCGGTCTGGCACGGCTGACGGGACTGTCGCTGTGCCCCACCGATCCGCTGGACAAGATCCTCGACACGGTCCTCGCGCACCTGGCCGGCGGTTCCGAGGACGACATCGCGCTGCTCGCGGCCCGCGCGGTACACGGCTGAGCGTCCGCCCGCCGTGCCTCCGGCAGCCTGGTAGACACCGCCTGGGTTCAGTCGTAGGTGATGACCATGCGGAAGCGCGCGGCCCCGGTGAGCATCTTCTGGTAGGCCTCGCCGGCCTGCTCCAGCGGTACGGTCTCGACCGTCGGGCGGATCCCGTGCAGTGCGCTGAACTCCATGGTGTCCTGCACGTCCTGCGCGGTGCCGGACGGATGGCCGCGCACCACCCGGCCGCTCTGGAGCAGCTGGAGCGGGCTGATCCCGAGGGGCTCGGGGTCGGCCCCGATCACCACCAGTTCGCCGCGGGGTGCCAGTCCGTCCACGGCCGCCGTGATCGCCTGGGAGTTGCCCGCGGTGGCGAGCACGGCCTTGGCGCCGCCGAGCGACTGGAGGGCTTCCGCGACCGGGGTCCCGGCCGTGGAGTCGACGTAGTGGTGGGCGCCGAGCTGCTTGGCGAAGTCGGCCTTCTCGGCGCCGCGGGCGACGGCCACCGTCTCGAAGCCCATGGCCACCGCGTACTTCACCCCGAGGTGGCCGAGCCCGCCGAGGCCGACGACGGCGACCAGGTCACCGGGCTGGGCCGGGCTGCGCCGCAGGCCGTTGAAGGTGGTCACGCCCGCGCAGCCCATGGGCGCCGCGTCGGCCGAGGTCAGCCCTTCGGGGATGAGGGCCAGGGCGTCGACCGGCGCGATCACCTGCTGGCCGAAGCCGCCGTCGTAGGTCCAGCCGGGCGTCTTCAGGTTCTCGCAGACGACGAAGTCGCCCTGGCGGCAGGGTTTGCAGTGGCCGCAGCTGCCGCCGAACCAGCCGACCGCCACCCGGTCGCCGAGCTGCCAGCCCCAGTGCTCGATGCCCTCGCCGAGCTCCTCGATCCGCCCGGCGACCTCGTGGCCGGGTACCACCGGGAACGTGACACCGGGCAGTGCGGCGGTGACGAAGAAGGTGTCACTGTGGCAGACGCCGCAGGCCTCGACGGCGATCCGCACGTGGCCGGGGCCCGGTCTCGGCATCTCCCGCTCGACGATCTCGAAGGGCCCGCCCAGGGCCGTCACCTGCGCGACTCGGTAGATACTCATGCGTCTCTCCCAGAACGGGTACGACGGATACGGTCCGAAGCCCCCACACCCAGCACACCAGCTCCGGACCGATCCCGCGCGCCGAGCCCCGCCCGGCACCGTCGCCCGGTCCGGCGGTCGGGTGCGGGCCGGTGGGGGCTTGTCGCGCAGTTCCTCCCCCAGCACCCTTATGGGGCGCTGCAACCACGCGCCCCGTAAGGGGCGCGGGGAACTGCGTGAGCAACCACGACGCACCCGCGGGGAAAGGACCGGCGATCAGGAGGTGATGCCGTTGTACTGGTCCCAGGTGTAGGCGAGGTCGGGCGAGGAGGGCTTGCCGGGCCAGTCGAAGTAGTCCCAGACGAGTTCGGCGGGGTCGGTGGCGAGGTAGCCCCGGCCGGGCAGGTCGTCCGCGTCGTCCCAGGCCCAGGGCGGGTTGGCCGCGTCGGTGTCGCAGGCCCCGTTGGCCGGGCCGAGGACCCCGCCGGCGCCGCACTTGGCGCCGTAGGGGTTGGAGCTGTCGTCGCCGGCGAAGTTGTCCGGCGTCGCGAACAGCGTCGTCAGGGTGCGGTTCGCCCACATGCCGCCCGCGGCGAAGACGTCGGTCAGGGTGTACTGCACGTCGCGGTCGTTCGAGCCCGACGGCACCTCCGCGGTGGAGCCGGGGTAGTAGACGATGCCGTCGCCGCTCGCGTACTGGCTGCGCTCCTGGGACAGGTAGCCCTCGGCCCAGGCGGCGTGGGTGTTGGGCTGCTGGGTGGTGAACGGGCGGCCGTGGCCGTCGTCGTGCGGGTCGCCCTGGAGCTTCAGCGTGCCGTCGACACTCTCCTGGCCGCTGGTGAAGTCGCTGCCGGAGGGCACCCAGGAGTAGAAGTTGCTGTGCGCGACGGTGACGGCCGCCTTGAGCCTGCCGTGCGCGGAGCCGTCGTTGGCCACGACGACCAGGACGCCCTCGGCGTCGTTCTCGTGCTCGGTGAGGTCCTCCTGGTAGTTGTCGAGGACGCCGTCCGACCAGTCGCGCGGGTGGAAGTACGTGTACAGCAGGTAGGAGAAGGACGGGGTCTGGACGACCGAGTAGTAGACGTGGGCGGCGAGCGGGAACTGGCCGGTGTTCTCCCAGTTGTCGCGGCCGTTCAGGTCGCCGTCGTAGTCGTACGACGTGAGGTAGTCGGACTTGCCGCCGAGCGCGGTCTCGCCGGTGGAGTCGACGTCCTGGAAGTTGACCGGCGCCCACCACTGGGCGAGGGCGGCGCGGTCGGTGGCGGCGTCCGCACCGGCGGGGGCCGGCTGGACGAGACCGGCACCGCAGACGGCGGCGAGTGCGGCCGTCACGGCGAGGGATCTGCGTCGGGTCAGAGGCACACGGAAACGGTGGGGGCGGCTGGTTGCCACGGTTCCTCCGGGGACGGCGAAAGGAACCGGCACGTCGGTGAAGTCGACGTGCCGATAAGGGAGTTGACGCATGTTCCGGTGATGCGCGTGGTGCCGCGCGTACGATACAGCGCGGCACGGGCGGCCCGGCAGGGCCTCAGCAGGTGATGGTGCCCCTGCGCAGTGCGTGACCGCCGTCGTTGCTGTCGTCGGACCACCACACGGGCTTGGTACCGCCGCTGCACGCGTCGGAGCCGGAGACGGCGAAGCCCTCGTTGTTGTAGTTGTCCATGCCGGTCGGGCGGTTGTGGACGGCGGTGGTGGCGAAGACGCCGGAGGAGTTGATCTGCAGGGTGCGGTGCCGGCCGGAGCAGGTGTCGTCGCAGACCGCCCAGAGGCGGGAGGCCTGCGGCTCCCACTGGAGCTCCATGACGCCGGCCATGCCGCTGCTGAGGGACGCCACGCGGGTGAAGGCGCCGCCGTCCCGGAGGACGTAGCCGTAGATCATGCCGGTGCCCTCGACGCCGACGAAGAACACCCCGCCGGTGTGCGGGCCGTAGTCCGCCGGGTTGTAGGCGGCTCCGGTCGAGGCGTCCTTGAACCCGGCGGCGGTCAGGGCGGTGTCGGGGACCCAGGTGATGCCCTCCAGACCGAGGTTGGAGCCGACCGACGGCAGGTCGGAGGTCAGGTTCCACTCGGTGGCGGCGGTGAGGGTGGTGGCGGTGCCGGTCACGTCGTACTTGAGGACGGAGAGCCTGCTGGTGCCGGACGAGTCCGCGTTGCGCTCACTCGCCACGTAGACACCGCCGCCGGAGCCGGAGCCGGTGAGCGTGACGCCCTCGTCGTCGGGCGTGCCCGAACCGCTCGGGAACCTGAGCGCCTTGCCGGAGGTCCAGCCGTTGCCGGTGTCGGCCGTCCAGGCGGTGGAGCCGTTGGGCACCAGCCGCCACAGCTTGCCGCTGTTCTGCGCCGCCCACAGCACGTTCCCCTCCTGGTAGAGGCCGCTCATGTCGGAGCCGAAGGCGTTCTTGGTGTCGGCGGTGGCGACCGAGCTCCCGCCCGGCCACGCGGTCGCCGAAATGCCGCCGGAGCCGCAGTCGTTGGCGGCGCCGAGGGTCAGCGCGGCCGAGCCGAAGGCGCCGGTGCCGTCGGGGCAGCGCGACCACGACGGGGCGGAGTGCTGGGTCCAGCCGTAGCTGTCGACCAGGGTGGTGCCGTCCGCGAGGTAGAGGCGCGCCTCGTCGTCGGAGCCCAGCCCGAAGGCGTTGTGCACGTCGAAGGCGACGTAGCCGCCGGGGGCGAGGGTGGTCCCGGAGGCTATCGCGTACCTGGAGCTGTTGCTGTCGTCCCGGAGGATCCAGCCGGAGAGGTCCACCGTGGCCGTGCCCTTGTTGTAGAGCTCCACGGAGTCGTTGACGTCCCCGGTGGTGACCACCTCGTTGATCCGGATGTCGTCGGCCGCCGCCGCGTGGGCGGGGGACGCCGTCAGGGCGCCGGCGGCGAGCGCCGGTCCGGCGACGGCGACGAGCAGAACACGGAAGCTGCGGCGCCACCGGCGAGCACGTGATTCGGTCACGAAATCCGTCCTGGGGTTTCGTTGTGACAGGCCGCCAGGACCTTTCCGACACCGCCCGAACGGCCGTCCTCGCACAGGTGAGGGCGTTATGAACGGTGAGCGAACCGCCAAGATCGATCCGGGCGGCCGCGGAATCACCGTGCGCGCCGCCCGGCCGACCGTCTATGTGCGATCCGGGCCCGGCCGGCCGGTGTCGTCGGGGGCGGTCGCCGCGGGCTTGCTGTGGAGGACCTCGCGGGCCTGTTCGGCGGCGCGGACGATGCTCTCGCCGACGAAGTCGAGGAAGCGGGCGATGTTCTCCAGGCGGTGGGCGGCGGGGGTGCGCGGGCCGAGGACGGCGACGCCCTGCCGTGCGGTCTCGGCGACCTGTGCGGTACCGCGCGCGCTGGCCATCATCGACTGGTACCAGACGTCGTCGTCGACGAAGTAGCGCTCACGGCGGCGCTCGTCACGCTCACGGCGGACGAGCCCCTGCTCCTCGAGGAACGCGACCGCCTTGGAGACGGACGCCGGGCTGACCTGGAGGTGCTGGACGAGTTCGGCCGCGGTGAGGCCGGCCGCGTCGGTGATGCAGAGACAGGCCAGCACCCGGGCCATCATCTTGGGCGTACCGGACTGCATGAAGACGGTGGCGAGCGTCTCCTCGTACTCGGCGACGGCCTCGGCGTCCCGTCCGTGCGGCTGGGGGACCGCCCCCGGCCCCCGGGAGGAGGCGGGCCGGCGCCGGTGCGCGCGGCGTTCGGTGGCTCGGTGGGCCAGGTCCGCGCGGTAGGCGGTGGGGCCGCCGTTGCGCATCACCTCACGCGTGACCGTCGAGGTCGGCCGGTCGATACGGCGGGCGATCTCGGCGTAGGGGAGGCTGTCGGCCAGCCCCAGCGCGATCTGCTGGCGTTCCTGCTGGCTGAGCCTGCCTCCCGGCATCGTGATCTCCTCGTTGGCCCTGGGGGCGGTTCCCGACTTCCCGAGCATAGCGTTCACTCTCGCCTCATTGCAACGGAAGGCAATCCGTCGTTGCGTTACCTTTGGAGCCGTTGCAACGATTAAACCATGCTGAGCTGCAGTTATACGAGCTTCACGCAACAAAGTCGTTGTCGTAACACGGAAAGCAACGTAGCGTTTCCAATGTCGGAAACAACGAACGACAACGGGAGACCACGATGCAGAAGTTCGACACCCCCGCCCCGATCTCCGCCGTCCTGGACATCCCCGCCGGACGCGTCCAGCTCATCGCCGCGGACCGCGCCGACACCACCGTCGAGGTGCTGCCCGCCGACCCCGCCAAGAGCCGCGACGTCAAGGCGGCGGAGCAGACCACCGTCTCCTGCGCCGACGGCGTCCTGCGGATCACGGCCGGCGCCCCCGGCAACCAGCTCTTCGGCCCGTCCGGCTCGGTGGAGGTCACCGTCCGGCTGCCCGCCGGCTCCGGCGTCGAGGCCAAGGCGGCGAGCGCCGAGCTGCGTGGTGTCGGACGCCTCGGCGACATCGTCTTCGACGGCGCGTACCGCGACATCAAGATCGACGAGGCCGCGAGCCTCCGCCTCACCGCGACCGACGGCGATGTCGAGGTCGGCCGGCTGGGCGGCCCGGCGGAGATCAGCACCGCCCGGGGCGACATCCGAATCGGGGAAGCCCTGCGCGGCACGGTCGTACTCCGCACCCAGGACGGCGACATCTCGGTCACCGCCACCACCGGCGTCTCGGCCGCCCTGGACGCCGGCACAGGGTACGGCCGCGTCAGCAACGCCCTCAAGAACGACGGCACCACCGAACTCGACATCCGCGCCACCACGTCCCGCGGCGACATCACCGCCCGCAGCCTGTAGGGAGGCCGATCGACCGTCCGTCACCGAGGGCCCGGCGTTCCGCGCGCCGGGCCCCTTGTCCACATATCTGAACCTTGCGCACATGTATGTACGCACCCGCCGCCGCATGCGAGACTACTTCAACTCCCACACTCATCAGCTCAGTTGGAGAGGAAGGCACCCATGCACATGTCCCGCAGGGCCGTGCTGGCCACCGCAGGCGGCGCCGCGGCGGCGTGCACCGCCGCTCCCGGGTCCGCGCAGGCGCTCACCGGCCGGGCGCCCGCGGCGACGGAGGCGGTGCTGCGTGACGCGGCCGACTACGCGGTCGCGAAGGTGCGTGCCGTCGCACCCGGGGTGAGCGCCTTCCCGGTCGGGACGAAGTTCGAGAAGTGGGTCTACTCCCAGAACGGCGACTGGGTCGGCGGATTCTGGCCCGGCATCCTCTGGATGAGCTGGCTCCACAGCGGCGACGACAGCCTGCGCGCCCTCGCCCTCGCATCGGCCGCGAAACTCGCCCCCCGCCAGTACGACACCGGCACACACGACCTGGGCTTCCTGTTCACGCCGTCCTGGGTCACCGCCTGGCGGCTGACCGGCGACCCGTCCTGGCGTGACGGCGCCGTACAGGCGGCGCGCTCACTGCTCCAGCGCTACAACCCCCGTGGCCGCTACCTGCGGGCCTGGGGGCGCCCTCAACACCCCCGACAACGCGGGACGCATGATCATCGACACGATGATGAACCTCGACCTGCTCGTCTTCGCCGCCCGGCAGACCGGCGACGGCGCGTTCATGGACGCGGCCGTGGGACACGCGCAGACCACCCGGCGCCTCTTCCCCCGACCGGACGGATCCACCCCGCACGCCTACGACCTCGACCCCGCCACCGGCACCCCCGTCGGCCCGAACACCGTCCAGGGTTACAGCCCCACCTCCTGCTGGGCCCGAGGACAGGCCTGGGGCATCTACGGCTTCACCACGATGTACCGCCGCACCGGCGACCGCCGGTTCCTCGCCACCGCCCGGACGCTCGCCGACTACGCCGTCAAGGCCCTCGGCCCCGACCACGTGCCCGTCTGGGACTATCGCGCACCGCAGCAGCCGTACGACGTCAAGGACGCCTCCGCCGGGGCCGTCATGGCCTGCGGGCTGCTCGACCTGGCCGGCGCCACGGGGAGCCGGCCCTACCGCACCACCGCGCTGCGCATCCTCGGCGCCCTGTGCGAGACCTGCCTCACCACCCACTCCACCCGCGCCGAGGCCGTCGTCGCCCGCTGCACCCGCAACCGCCCCGCCGAGGACGGCATCGAGATCTCCCTGCCCTACGCCGACTACTACCTCCTCGAAGCGATCCTGCGCGTCCTGCGGCCCCACGACCTGGACCGGGCGATCGATCTGTCGACGGTCTGACGCGGCACTTCCCAGCCGGCCGGGGCCACCGGCCCCGGCATGGGCCGGTTCCGGCCCCGGCACGGGCCGGAGCCGTGGGGCGGCGTCTCTGCCGCCACACGGGCCCACCGTGACATACGGGGTGAACAGCCGCTGATGTCCATCCGTACCCCCTGTCGTACGCCTGGCCGCCGGCCGGGGGCAGGACCACCCGGAAACGGAGAGGCAACGTGCCACAGCAGTCACGAGCCCAGCACACCGGCCGCCTGATGCGCGGCGCGACCCTGGCCGCGACCCTGGCGATCGTCCCCCTGACCGCGGCCTGCGGCGGCGGGGACGGCGACGCCGACCCGAGGCGCAAGCAGGCGAGGGTCTCCGTGTCGGATGCCCCCGCGAACGGTGTGGTGGCTCCGGCCAAGGTCGAGGTGATCGCCGGCCTGACCGGCTGCAAGCCCAAGATCCGCATCGACGCCACGGAACTGCGCCAGGGCCTGTGCCACACCAAGGAGGTCGACTACCTCATCACCACCTTCCCCACCGACGAACTCAAGGAGACCTGGCTGGACTCCGCCTCCGGGTACGGCGGCGAGTACCTGGTCGGCACCCGGTGGATCGTCAGCGCCCAGCCGCAGATGCTGGACGGGTTCCGCGACAAGCTCGGCGGCACGATCCGGCAACTGCGCGGCTTCGGCCCGGCAGCGGAACCGAGCGCGTCGTAGCGCGGCGGCGCGGCAAGCGCCTGCACCCGCCGCCCGCAGATGCGCCCGGCACGCCTAGGGCGCGCCCGTCGTCCCGGGCGTGCCGGTCGGCGGTGCGGTGAAGGGGGACGGCTGCGGCGGGGACGCCTCCCCCGAGTCCGCCTGGACGACGAGGACGACCGCGATGACCGCCGTCGTCAGGGCGGCCATGGCGGCCAGCCACCAGATCCCGATCGCTTTCGCGTGAGCGGCCATGGCACCCTCCTTCGACGCGGAGCGTACGCCGTTGCCCGGAGACGGAAGAACTCTCTTTTCACAGCACGCGACAGCCGGCGCCCCACACCACCGGCCGCACCGCCACATTGTGGCCGTCTCCCACGGCTGTCGCGCCGAATTGAGAAATCTGCAAGGTAATTGACCGGGTATCACCGGAAAGGTCGTCAGCCGCCGATGTCCGCGGCGGCGTCGCCCCCCACGTGGTACCGGCTCCGCGGACGGCGCAGGGCCGTTCCGCGTGGGCGTCCGGCGGCGGGCTTGTGGAGGTGATGTGCGGGCATACGGGATTCACCCCTTCGAGAGGAGCTGTTCATGCCCGGCATCGTTGCGGCAGTGTTGTTCTTCATCGCCTTTCTGATCAACGCGGCGGACATCAGCACCAATGACACGTTCACCTCCACGAACGTGATGCTGCTGGGACTGACCGCCCTGGCTCTGCATGTAGCGGGAATCGGCACCGGCTGGTCGTACCGCAGGCGGCGCTGAGCGCGCCGTTCCCCGTGCGTGGGCTCGTCGACATGATGTCGCCGAGCCCACGCGCACGTCGCCTCGGCCACAGGGCTCACGGTCCGTGACCATCGCAGCCCCCTGTCAGACAGGCCGTCACATTACCGAACCGTAACCTGCAGGACGCTGTCACGAGTAACTTACTCGTGCGTAAGGTCTGGCGCACCGCCACCGGGCGGGACGAGCGCGCCGACGGGACGGTCGCGCTCCCGTGCCGCGTTCACCTGTGCACCTCGCTGTCAGCCGCTCCTCAGGAGGTTCGCCATGCCCGCAGGCAGACGGCTCCTGGCCGCAGCAGTCACCGCTGCCGCCTGCCTAGGCGCCCAGGCCCTCTCGGACACCCCCGCCACGGCGGCGGACGAGGTGGTCTCCCGGGGTGTCGCCATCCCCGCGTTCTACAACCCGCCAGCCCAACTGCCCGCGGCCGACGGCGCACTCATCCGCACCGAGCCCCTCCGCCTCGCCCTCAGCCTGCCCGGCCTCGACGGCCCGCTTCCCGGCAGCGCGACCCGCCTGATGTACAAGTCCACGGACTCGGGCGGCCAGTCGGTGGCCGTCACCGGCGCCTACATCGAACCGTCCGCCGCCTGGCAGGGCGACGGACCACGCCCCCTGGTCGTGGTGGCGCCCGGAACCATGGGACAGGGCGACCAGTGCGCCGCCTCCCTTGGACTCGAACACCCGCTGACGGCCAACGGCCGGACGGTGTCCGTCGGTTACGAGGACCTGGCGATCTACCGCCTGCTCGCGAAGGGCATCGCGGTGGTCGTCACCGACTACGTCGGTCTCGGCGCGACCGACCGGCTGCACACCTATGTCAACCGTGTCGACGAGGGGCACGCGGTGCTGGACGCCGCCCGCGCGGCCCGAGCGGTCGACGGGGCCTCCGTCACCGACGGCTCCCCCGTGGGGCTGTTCGGCTACAGCCAGGGCGGCGGGGCGACCGCGGCCGCGGCCGAACTCCAGGCGTCCTACGCCCCCGACGTCACGCTCGCCGGCACCTACGCGGGCGCGCCGCCCGCCGACCTGACCTCAGTGACCAAGGCCATCGACGGCAGCGAGCTGGCCGGCGCGCTGGGCTGGTCGCTCAACGGCTTCCTCCAGTCCGACCCCTCGCTGAAGCCGATCGCCGAGGCACACCTCAACGCCGCCGGCAAGGCGGCCCTCGCCGACCTGTCGACCATGTGCGTCGGCGACGCGATCTTCGGCTACGCCTACGCGAAGAGCACCAAGTGGACGACCGACGGGCAGTCCATCAGCGACATCATCGCCGGCACGCCCGCACTCCAGTCGTTCCTGAACAGCCAGCGCATCGGCACGCTCACCCCGTCCGGCCCCGTGCGCGTCGCGACCGGGGTCAGCGACAACCTCGTTCCGCACTCCCAGGCCCGGCAACTCGCCGTCGACTGGTGCCGCAGGGGAGGCGACGTCACCTACAAGGCCGTCGTACTGCCCGACGTCGGCAGCGCCCTGCTCAACCACTTCGCGCCGCTCCTCACCGACCAGACCGACGCCGTCCACTGGCTGGCCGATCGGCTCGCCGGCCGGGCGGCCACCTCCAACTGCTCCAGCATGCCCGTCCAGCCCTGATCCGCCGGACAGCGGGCGGCGCGCCGTGCGCGCCGCCCGCTCACCGCCCGCGTTCGTCACGCCGTGCCCGCATCGCCTCCGGGCGGCAGGTTGAACGGGGTGACCACCTGGATCGCCGAGGGCGGGACCGGGCCGTCGCCGGGCAGTGCCTTGTGGGCCCGCATGACGAGCTGGCAGGCGCGGCGCATGTCCTGGCGCAGGTCGTGGTGGAGGACCGCGGACAGACGGCGCTCGCGGAGCAGGCGGGTGTTGTCGTGGTCGAGGTCGTGGGCGATGAACACCGCGCACGTCCGTCCGAGTGCGTCGAAGGCCTCCAGCGTGGCGCGGTTGCCTCCGCCCACGGAGTACACGGCGACGATGTCCTCGTCGCGCCGGAGAGCGTCCCGGACGAGGTCGTACTGGGTGACGTCCAGCCCGTCGCTGTCCGTGACCTCGGCCAGCGAGCGGTGCGGGGCGGCGAGACGCATCGCGCTGCGGAAACCCATCTCGCGTTCCTCCTCGCCGCGGAAGGAGCCCCGGCTGACGGTGGTGAGGACGTGGCCCGGCCGGTCGCCCAGCCACTGTTCGAGCAGGTAGGCGGCGGTGGCGCCGGCCGCGCGGTTGTCGATGCCGACGTAGGCGAGGCGGGCGCTGTGCGGCAGGTCGGTCACCAGGGTGACGACGGGAATCCCGGCCGCGGCCAGCCCTCCGACCGCGGCCGCGATCTCCGGTACGTCGGGGGCCTTGAGGACCACGCCCTGCGTACCGCGCCTGGCGGTCTTCTCCAGGGTGGCGACCAGGTCCTCGGGCGGGCATGTCTCGCGGAAGTGGAAGCGGGAGCGCACGACGGCCGGGTGCAGCGCGGGCAGTTCGGCCTCCAGCGCCTCGCGCACGGCGGTGGAGAACCGCTCCGGCGCCTGCATCACGATGTCGATCATGAACGTGCGGCCGCCGATGCGGATCTGGGCCTGCTGGCGGTCCAGGTCCTTGATGGCCTGGTGGACCTCACGGACGGTGCCCTCGCGCACCATGCCCCGCTGATGGAGCACGCGGTCGACGGTGGCCGTGCTCAGCCCTGCCTGACGGGCGATTTCCCTGATCGTATAGGGATGGCGCATGAAGGATCCCAGCCGACGGTGATGGACTTTTGATGTACTGCTGAGCATTGAATGATGGGTTCGGGTTCTCAACACTGGCAGAAAGGCAGGCACGGCGAAAGGACCCGGATGCCCTCCCGGACCACGACACGGCGGACTCGGCTGATCGAGGCCGACTGCGACCTCGACGCGTTCCGCTCGCTCGTCGAGCAGGCGACCGACGCCGCCGACCACCCCTCGGCGGAGGGTGTCGAGCAGAACGTGCCCCTCTACGACAGCGACCGGCTCCGCACTCTCACCGCCACCGCCGACGGCCGCCGCGAGGTCCGGGACGAGTTGGTCCGGGCGCTGCTCGACGGCCCCGGCATCGTCGTCCTCAAGGGCGCGTTCGCCGACCCCGACGTCGTGGACCGGGCCACCGAGGCCTTCAGCGCGCTGATCGAGGCGGAGCGCGCGAGCGGTGCCGCCCGCGGCGACCACTTCGCCAAGCCGGGCGCCAACGACCGCGTGTGGAACGCCCTGGACAAGGTGGCCGTCCGGGCGCCCGAGGTGTTCGCCGACTACTACGCCAACGACATGGTCGCGCTCGTCGCCGAGGCCTGGCTGGGCCCCGCCTACCAGGTCACCTCACAGGTCAACGTCGTCAACCCGGGCGGCGCCGCGCAGAGCGTGCACCGTGACTACCACCTCGGCTTCCTCTCGCAGGAACGCGCGGCCGCCTACCCCGCGCACGTCCACCGCCTGTCCCCCGTCCTGACCCTCCAGGGCGCCGTCGCCCACTGCGACATGCCCGTCGAGTCAGGGCCCACGCTCTACCTCCCGCACTCCCAGAAGTACGAGCCCGGCTACCTCGCCTGGCGGCTCCCCGAGTTCGTCGCGTACTTCGACGCCCACCACGTCCAGCTCCCCCTGGACAAGGGGGACGCGGCCTTCTTCAACCCGGCGCTCTTCCACGCCGCCGGGCACAACCGCTCCACCGGCATCCGCCGCATGGCGAACCTGCTGCAGATCTCCTCCGCCTTCGGGCGCGCGATGGAGTCGGTGGACCGCGAGGCGATGGCGAACGCCCTCTTCCCGGTGCTGCTGCGCCGCAAGGCCGAGGGCGTCTCGGAGGACTGGCTGCACCGCGTGGTCGCCGCCACCGCCGAGGGCTACCCCTTCCCCACCAACCTGGACCTCGATCCGCCGGTCGACGGCCTCGCCCCGCCGTCCCAGGCCGACACCCTCCGGCAGGCCGTCGACGAGGGCTGGACCACCGAGCGGCTGGCGCACGAACTCCGGGCCGGCGCCGAGCGCCGCCGAGGCTGAAAGGAACACCGCACCCATGGCACTTCTTCAGGACAAGGTCGTCCTGGTCAACGGCGGCAGCCAGGGCGTCGGCGCCGGCATCGTACGGGCGGCCGTACGCGAGGGCGCGACCGTCGTCCTCACCGGCCGCCGTGCCGAGGTGGGCGAGAAGCTCGCCGCCGACACCGGCGCGCTCTTCCTACGGGCGGACCTCGCCGACCCGGCGCAGGCCCGCGACTCCGTCGTACGGACCCTGGACGCGCACGGCAGGATCGACTGCCTGGTCAACGCGGCCGGGCTGACCTCGCGCGGCTCGCTCCTGGACACCACACCCGAGTTGTTCGACCAGCACATGGCGATCAACCTGCGGGCGCCGTTCTTCTCGATGCAGGCGGCCGTCGCCGACATGAAGGCCCGCAGGGCGCCCGGCACCATCGTCAACATCATCTCCAACTGCGCCCACGGCGGACCGCCGTTCCTGGCCCCCTACTCCGCTGCCAAGGCAGGCCTTGCCGGGCTCACCCGCAACGCCGCCCACGCCCACCGCTGGGACAGGATCCGCATCAACGGCCTCAACATCGGCTGGACGGACACCGAGGGCGAGGACGCCGTCCAGCGGGCCTTCCACGACGCCGGCGACGACTGGCGGGAGAAGGCCGCCGCGGCCCAGCCCATGGGCAAGCTCGGCCAGGTCGACGAGATCGCCGACTTCGTCGTCCTCCTGCTCTCCGACCGCAGCGGAGTGGTGACCGGATCCGTCATCGACTGGGACCAGATCGTCTTCGGCGGGATGGACTGAGCCGCTCTGCGTCCTGGACGCGGCCGGTACCTGCCCGGCCGGACGGTGTCGCCTGAACGGGTCGTGATCGCGGCGAGCGGACCGGTGCCTCACGTCCGTCCCGAAAGGTCTCGGTAGTCTGCGAACCCGGAGACGGTCAACGGGAACCGGAGATTCATTCGCATGTCCAAGATCGCCCTGTTCGGCGCCACCGGCACCATCGGATCCCGCATCCTGGACGAGGCGCTCCGTCGCGGCCACACGGTCACGGCGGTCGTACGCGACCCGGCGAAGCTCACCCGGAACGACCCCGGCCTGACCGTGGTCACCGGCGACGTCCTGGATCCCGAGTCCGTCGCCGGGGCGGCCGAGGGGCAGGACGTCGTGATCAGCGCGGTCGGCGGAGGCGACGGGCCCGGCCACATCGCCACCATCAGGCCCGGCGTCGAATCCCTGGTCGCCGGCGTCCGCAGCCTGGCGGGACCGGCACCCCGGCTCGTGCTGGTCGGCGGCGCCGGTTCCCTGCGCAGGCCGGACGGCACGCAGGTCTGGGACGCGGAAGGCCTGCCGGAGTTCCTGCTCCAGATCATGCACGCACACGGGGACGCCCTGGACTTCTGCCGCACCGTCAGCGATGTGCGGTGGACCAGCCTCAGCCCCGCTGCCACGATCGAGCCGGGCGAGCGGACCGGTGTCTACCGCATCGCCAAGGAAGACCTGATCATCGCCGAGGACGGCAGCAGCCGCATCTCCGCCGAGGACTACGCGGTCGCCCTGCTCGACGAGATCGAACAGCCACGGCACATCGGCGAGCGTTTCACCGTCGGCTACTGACAGGTTGCGGTTGCCCTGCCCCCTGCTGCCCCGCGAGTACACGCACCTCGGATGGCTGCCGATCTCGCTGGTCGGAGCCCTGTCCCTCGCCGCGGGAGCCGTACTCGGCATGGGGGCGGCGCGCGCCCTGCCGTCCGTGCTCACCCCACCCCTGACGGCCGTGGGCGCCTTCGCGTTCACGGCGCTGATGCAGACCACGCTCGGCCGGACGCAGACGGCCACGGCGTCGGGGGTCCCGAGCACCGAGCCGAACCGGATCTCGCTGCTGTCCCCGGCGGTGCAGGACGTCCGCGACACTCTCCACACGCTCTCCCCCGCCGTGCACCTCGGGCAGACGATCTGGCTGCTCGGCATGGCCGCGACCGGCTTCGCACTGCTGGTCGCCGCGTCCCGGCGGGCCCGGCTGCTCGCCCTGGCGCCCGTCCTGGCGGGCGCGGCGATCGCCCTGCTCGTCCTCCCCTCGGCCCCGAGCCGGATGTACGTCCTCGACAAGGCCGCCGCCGAACCGGTGTGCGCGGGCCCGGTGTGTGTGACCAGGACGCACCAGGCACAACTCGCCGACGTCGCGGGTCCGGGCAGAAAGGCGCTGGACCTGCTGCACGCCGCCCTCGGCAGCCGGGCGCCGGTGACCGTCCGCGAGACACCACCGTGCTGCCGGAGGGAGCCACGCCGAAGTGGTCGAGACGGGTGGTGCCCGTCGACTTCGACGACGACGTCATCGCCGCCGCGAAGGGCGACGAGCTGACCTGGGCCCTTGCCGGCGAGGGCATGGTGCCGGGGTGCTCCCCCGTCGGCTGGAGCGGCACGGGCGAAGAGGACGTCGCGCGTACCGTCGCGGTGGGCTGGGTCCTCGGGGAGCTCAGGTCGCTGCCCGGTTCGTCGCCGAGCCTGCGCCACTACGGCGACACCGCGGCCCGCCCGGTGTGGCGGAAACTCGAGGCGCTGCCGCGGGCCGAGCAGCTCGCGCGGATCGACGCGATGCGTAAGGCCGCGTTCTCGTGCAAGGGAGACGTGCTCGGAGCGCTGACCGGCCGTGCGTCCCGATGAGGTGGCTGATGCTGTACGCGCGCTCGCGCCGGGTACCCGCGTCGCTCGCCGCGGCGGTGACCGGCGCGGTGGTGCCGTGGGCACTCGCCGGCGACGGCGGCGGGGCGCCCGCTGATCCGCGGCTGCCCGCCCTCGTCCTCGCCACGGGGGCGATGGCCGCCTCGACCGGGCTCGGCGGGCAGGACACCGAACTGGACCGGACCGCCGCGATCCGCTGGGTGCCCCGCAGGGCCGCGCACGTGCTGCTTGCCGGCGTGGCCGTCGCCGCGGTGCTGCTGGCGGTGCAGACCATGGGGAGGGACCTGGCCGCCGCCGAGTTCGTCGTCCGGGACAGTGCGGGCCTGGTGGGGCTGGCCGCACTGGCCGCGGCGCTCTCGGGCGGTCCGTACGCGTGGGCGCTGCCGTTCGCCTGGCTGTCCTTGGCGTCCTTCGCACCGGCCCCGACGAACACGGCGATGGAGGTGGCCGCCTGGATGCTGCTGCCTCCCGGCACGGCGGCGGGCACATGGACAGCCCTGGTCCTCCTGCTGTCCGGCACCACCGCCTACGCCGTCACCGGACCGCGCCGCTGACGGGTCCGGACCGAGCGAAGAGGACCGGCCGGGTGGACGGCACCCTGCCGGGCGCCGGTGCCCGGGGCGGCCTTCACGGGTCACGGTGCCAGATCAGGCACCAGTACCCGTCGGCCTGTCCGGTGCCCACCGACGTCACGCCCCTCGGGATCAGCGCCGGATCCGGCCGGCCGAAAGCCGACAGGGAGCAGGCAGGGTCACCGACCACCCCGGCGGCCGCCATACGCCTGGCAGCGGCCGTCGCCGCCGGGCTCGTGTACCACAGCGTCGACCCCGGCCTCGGCAGCGGCGTCGCGGGCGAGGTCGGAGGCAGTGTCGAGGGCACCCCCGGCGGCCGCGTCGCGGGCGGCGTCGGCGCCGACGGGGGTCTCGGAAGCGGCGTCGCAGACAGCGTCGACGGCGGTCTCGTGAGCGGCGACGCGGGCGGCGTCGCAGACAGCGTCGACGGCGGTCTCGTGAGCGGCGTCGCGGGCGACGTGGGAGGCGGCGTCGCAGGCGCGCTCGGAGGCCCCGTCGGTGTCCCCGGCGGGACCGACGACACCGGTGGCACCGGTGGCACCGGCGATGCGGGTGACACCGGCGGCACCCGGGTGGCCGTCGGTGGAATCGTCACCGGCGGCTCGGCTGCCGAGGACCGTGCCGGAGTCGGCATCGGCTTCGGCGTAGGTTTCGGCTCGGGTGGCGGCAGCGGGGCGGCTGTCGTCCCGCCCTGTGTCGGCTGGGGCCGCCTGCTGGACGGTGCCGGTTGCCGGGGAGGGCTGCTGGACGGCGTAGGGGTGGGTGCCGGCGTCGGGGGCGGCGTGGGCAGTGTGAGGCCCGACGGCGTCGGCCGGGGCGTGCCGTGCTCCTGCGTCACCAACGCCCAGACTCCGATGCCACCGAAGATGAGCACGGCTGCACCGCCCGCGATCCACGGGGCACGCCGGGATGGGCGTCGGTGACGGTTCATGGTTCCTACTGTCCGAAAGCGACAGCAGTGTTGCCACTTGTGGTGCGTTCGACCTTTCGGGTGACGCCGCCACCGGGCCTCGGGAGCAGGCCCCCGTTCGAACTGATCGCCCGGGGCCCGCCCCCTCACACCTGCTCACTCCGTCGCACAGGGACGGCTCAGGCCCAGGCCGTCACCGGCACGAACGAGCTGTCCTGGCGGAACAGGTCGGTGCCGTTCGAGATGTCCACGCGGAGTTGGTAGTCGTAGTGGCGCAGGTAGTGGCCCGGGTAGTTGTACGACTCGAAGCGGACCGAGCCGCCGGTGGTGCCCGTGCGGGCGATGAACGTGGCGTCCCGGGCGAACGTCGTGGTGCCGTCGTTCGCGTCGAAGCGGCCCCGGAAGCCGTAGTGGCGCAGGTAGTTGCCGGAGGCGTCGCGGAAGGAGCAGGCGTCGGCGTCGGCGAGGCCCGCGACGACCGTGAAGGTGGCCGCCTGCTTGTCTGCGGTCGCGCTGGAGCCGGTCAGCACCGGGAGGTTGAGGAGGGCGGACACCTCCTCCCAGTACCTGGTGGGGTAGTTGACCGACTGGAAGGAGCGGGTCGCGTTCTTCGTCAACGAGGGGCCGCCCGGCACCGGTTCCTTGATCACCGTGAAGTGCCGGGCCGTGCCCGAGAGGGTCGGCAGGGCGGTCGGCGTGGACCACGTGGCGAACGTGTCGTAGCTGTCGCTGTAGTAGTAGTTGCCGTCGCCGTAGCCGTCGAAGAAGATCCGCCAGGCGCCGTTGTCGAGCTGGATCACGGAGGGGCCCTCGCGGTAGCTGCCCCAGCCGGCCCAGTCGCCGGTCCTGGAGATCGTGTACGGGCCCTCGAGGCTGGTGGCCGTGCCGTACTCGATGTACTTCGCCGTCTCGTTCTTCGTGAACGCGTGGTAGGTCGAGCCGATCTTCACGATGTACGTGTCGATGTGGTTGGGGCCGATGCCGGACAGGGCGACCGGTGGGGTCCAGGCGGTGAGGGCGGAGTCGGTCGCCGTCAGGACGTACGGGGTGAAGATCCACTCGTCGTCCGTGGTCGAGCAGGACACGATGACGTTGACACTGCCGTCGCCGTCCACGAACCACTCGGGCGCCCAGGCCCGGGACAGGTTCGTGAGGGGGATCGTGCAGTCGTACAGGAACGTCCAGTCGACCCGGTCGGCGCTGCGGGCGAAGCCGATCGTGGTGCTCTCGTCCTCCCAGGTGTGCGTGGTGTAGGTGACGTAGTAGAAGCCGTCCGTGTGCTTGAAGATGCTCGCGTCGCGGATGCGGTTGCCGGGCGGGGTGTAGGCCGAGGCCTGCAGGAGGCGGAAGTCCGTGGCGTCGTCGGACTGGTAGACGTTCACCGTGCCGTCGTCGCTGTTGAGGAACGGGACGATGGTGTAGCGGGTGGCGTAGCCGCTCGTGGGGGCGGCGGCCTCGGCCGCGCCGAGCAGGCCGGGCAGTTCGCCCAGGGCCAGGGATGTCACGGGCAGGGCGGCCAGCGCGCGCAGCAGGGTGCGACGGGACGGGTCGGGGGGACGTGGGGTCACGGCGGCTCTCCGGGGGGCTCGTGCAGACCCGGACACAGCAATGCGTCCGGCATTTCGAACTCGGTTCGATAATTCGACGCAGAAAGTAGGAGTCGCGGCAGGTGCACGTCAATGCTGTGCGCAGGACTGGGGCGCAGCTGGACGCCGGCTGTGCGAAACCTGTCCCGAGGAAGCGAGATCGACGTTACTCTCCGGTAAACGCTGCGCCCCGGAGGTGGGTCACCGTATGCCGCACGACCGTTCCGCAGGTCTCGCCGAGTCCGTACGAGCCCTGTCCACCGGGGAGTTGACCTCACGTCAGCTTGTCGAGGAGTGTCTCGCGCGCATCGAGGCCACGCAGGGCAGCCTCAACGCCTTCCGGATCGTGCGCCGTACGGCCGCCCTCGCCGAAGCGGACGCGGCCGACCGGGAGTTGGCCGCCGGGGTTCGCCAGCCACTGCTGGGGGTACCGGTCGCGGTCAAGGACGACACGGACGTGGCCGGCGAGCCGACCGCCTTCGGCTGCCCGGGCGAGTTCGCGCCGGCGGCGGAGGACGGGGAGGCGGTACGGCGGCTGCGCGCCGCCGGGGCCGTGATCGTCGGCAAGACCAACACGTGCGAGCTCGGGCAGTGGCCCTTCACCGAGGGACCGGCCTTCGGCGCCACCCGCAACCCGTGGCAGCCGCTCCACACTCCGGGCGGGTCCTCGGGCGGGTCGGCGGCCGCCGTCGCGGCGGGACTGGTGCCCGCCGCGCTCGGCTCGGACGGCGCCGGATCCGTGCGCATCCCGGCCGCCTGGACCCACCTCGTCGGCATCAAACCGCAGCGCGGCCGCATCTCCACCTGGCCGCGCGGCGAGTCCTTCCAGGGCATCACGGTCAACGGCACCCTGGCCCGCACGGTCGCCGACGCGGCCCTGCTGCTGGACGCGGCGAGCGGGAACCATCCGCAGGACCCGCACCGGCCCGCCCCGTTGACCCTCTTCGACGCGGTCGGCCGCGACCCCGGGCGGCTGCGCATCGCCCTCTCCCTCAAGCCGCCGTTCACCGCGCTGCCCGCCCGTCTCCAGCCGGAGGTGCGCGCCCGCGTCCTCGAACTCGCCGACCTGCTGGCCGCGTCGGGCCACACCGTCGAGGAGGCCGACCCGCCCTACGGCCGGATCGGGCTCACCTTCGTCCCGCGCGCCACGGCCGGGATCGCCGAGCGCGTCCGCGAGGCACCGCATCCGGACCTCCTGGACCGGCGCACCCTGGAGGCGGCCCGCCTGGGCCGGCTGCTCGGCGGCGCCCCGCTGCGAGCCGCCCGGCGCGCGGAGGCCGCCCTGCGGGCCAGGATCGGCGCCTTCTTCACGTCGTACGACGTGATCCTCGCGCCGACCACCGCCGCTCCCCCGCCCCGCGTCGGCGCGCTGCTGAAGCTGGGTCAGCTCGCCACCGACCGGGCGATGATCGCCGCCTGCCCCTACGCCTGGCCGTGGAACGTGCTGGGGTGGCCGGGGGTGAACGTGCCGGCCGGGTTCGTCGGGGACGGGCTGCCGGTGGGCGCGCAGTTGCTCGGGCCCGAGGACAGCGAGCCGTTGCTCGTCTCCCTCGCCGCCCAGCTGGAGGCCGAGCTGCGCTGGCACGAGCTCTGGCCGCCGCAGGCCACGGCCGTCGACGCCCCGGCGGCATAGGAGCAGGCCACTTTCCCGTCGCTTGACCTGCCCGTACCCTCTGACCATGGACGATGCGTCGATGGTCGGGCGCGTGGGGCGGGTCAGCGGAACGGTCGGGCCCGGGCTCGTCGGCGAGGTGATCGTCCGGGTCCGCGGGGGCGCCGAGCACTTCCTCGCGTACGCCGCCGACGGCACCGGCCGGATCGAGCGGGGCACGGTGGTGATGGTGGTCGAGTACCTGCCGCCACGCACGGTCTACGTCACGCCCGCGTACGACAGTTGAGCGGTCATAGCCCCAGGTGAGGGGCCCTGTGCGTCAAGATTGCAACAAGGATCCGCCAGCGTCTTCACCCGGCGCTCGCGCGGGCGCACACTCCCTTCGTTCGGTGCCGAAAGGGCACCATTCAAAGGGGGCGTATGCCGATGGTTGTCGGCGTCGTTGCGGGGGTGGCGGTTCTCGCCGTTCTCGTGCTGATCGGTGTGTTCAAGATGATGTGGCGGGTGGCCGAGCCGAACGAGGCGCTCATCATCTCCGGTTCGAAGCATCGGACCGAAGGGCTCGAAGAGGGCATGGGGTTCCGGATCGTCACGGGGCGGGGCACGCTGGTGCTGCCGGGCGTGCAGGCGGTGCGCAAGCTCTCCCTGGATCTCAACGAGACCGAGCTGTCGGTGGACTGCGTGACCCAGCAGGGCATTCCGCTGAAGGTGCGGGGTGTGGTCATCTTCAAGGTGGGCGACGACTTCGTGTCGATCGCCAACGCGGGCCGCCGCTTCCTGGACCAGCAGAAGATGATGTCCGAGCGGGTGCACAACGTGTTCGCGGGTCATCTGCGGTCCATCGTGGGCGGGTTGACGGTCGAGGACATGATCCGCGACCGGGACAAGCTCACCGGGCAGACCCGGGCCGCCTGCGGCACGGAGATGGAGAAGCTGGGGCTCATCGTGGACTCCCTGCAGATCCACGAGATCGAGGACCCGACCGGGTACATACAGAACCTGGCGATGCCGCACGCGGCGGCCGTGCAGCGGGACGCGCGGATCGCACAGGCGGAGGCGAACCGGCTCGCCACCGAGGCGGAGCAGCAGTCGTTCGCCCGGATGGCCGAGGCCACCCGGGACAGCGAGATCCTCCAGGCGGGCTACCAGGCCGAGCGGGACAAGGCGGCCGCCCAGGCCCGTCAGGCGGGTCCGCTCGCGGACGCGGCCGCCCGGCAGGAGGTCGTGGTCCAGGAGACGCGGGTGGCCGAACTGGAGGCGCACCGGCGCGAGCAGCAGCTCCAGGCGGACGTCCGCAAGCCGGCCGACGCCAAAGCCTACGAGAAGCGGACGCTGGCCGAGGCCGAGCGTGACGCGCGTATCTCGGCAGCCCAGGCGAAGGCGAAGGAGACGGAGCTGGCGGCGGCGGCCGAGGCGACCCGGGTCAAGGCGGCCGCGGGCGCCGAGGCCGAGGCGACCAAGTCCCGGGGTACGGCCACCGCGGCGGCGACCCGGGCCACCGGTGAGGCCGAGGCGGCCGCCGCGCAGGCCAGGGGGCTGGCGGAGGCCGAGGCGGCCAAGGCGAAGGGCCTCGCGGAGGCGGAGGCCATCAAGGCCCGTGCCGCCGCCCTCGCGGAGAACCAGGAGGCGGTCGTCGCCCAGCAACTCGCCGAGAACTGGCCGGAGATCGTCAAGGCCGGGGCTTCCGCCTTCGGCAACGTCGACAACATGGTGCTGCTCAACGGCGCCGACGGCATGGCCGAGTTGTTCGCCAAGGCGCTCACCATGGGCGGCACGGGGCTCGGTCTCGCCCGCCAGCTGCTCGCGTCGATGAACCAGAACGGGCAGACGCCGGGCGCGACTTCGCCGGCCCTCAACGGGGTAACGGCCCCGAAGTCGCAGAAGGTGCAGGTGGAGGAGGGCGGCGAGTAAGCAGCCCCGGAACATCCGGAGCACAGGGGTGCCCCCGGCCGCGGCCGGGGGCACCCCTGTGCTCACTCCTGCGTGTTGAGCCGGAGCAGCAGCTCCAGCAGTGTCGCCCGCTCCGCCGCCGACAGCCCGGCGAAGCAGCCGGCGAGCACCTCGCCGGCCACCGTGTGCCCGGCCGCCAGCATCCGCTCCCCGTCGGGGGTGAGGCGGTGCTGGATCCGCCGCCCGTGGCCAGGTCGCCGCTCCACCAGTCCCTGGGCGGCCAGCCGGCCCACCAGCGTGCCGAAGGCCTGCTCGCTCTGGAAGGTGGCTGCGGCCAGCTCGCGCGCCGAGGCGCCCGGGGACCGGTCGATGGCACGCAGCGCGTCCCACTGCGCGAGGGTGGTGCCGACGGCCGAGAGCGCGCTGTCCATCGCCCGGTGCTGCCGGTACTGGGCCTGTTTCACCGCTCTTCCGAGAACCTGCAGGTCGTCTTGCATGGCTCCATCCTAACTCACGACTAAGCTTGTTTATATAAACATCCTTAGTTAGATTGGACGGCATGACGACGAACCGCATCGCCCAGGTGTACCCCGATCTGCCCGTCTCCCTCGCCGAGGCCGGTGCCGGCCGCCCGGTGCTCGTGCTCCACGGGGGCGGTGGCCCCGCCACGGTCGCCGGACTCGCCGCCCGCCTCGCCGAGTCGGCCCACACCATCACCCCGGTCCACCCCGGCTGGGACGGCACACCGCGCCCCGACTGGCTGACCAGTGTCGACGACCTCGCCGTCGCCTACCTCCACCTGCTCCAGGACAGCGAGTCGAGCGACGTCCTGGTCATCGGCTCCTCACTGGGCGGCCAACTCGCCGCGGAGATGGCGATACGCGACACGGCCGGCCTGATCACCGGCCTGGTCCTGATCAACGCGGTCGGCGCGGACATCGACGGCGAACAGGTCACCGACTTCTTCGCACTGGACCCGCGCGCCCAGGCCGAGCACTCCTGGCACGACCCGGACCGCTTCTACGTCGACCCCGCCACCCTCCCCGCCGCCGAACTCGCCCGCCGCCAGGCGAACATGGCGACGATGCGGCTGCTCACGGACGGCGGCCGGATGACCGACCCGAAGCTGCTCCCCCGGCTGGGGCGGGTACGGCAGCCCGCACTGCTGATCTGGGGCGAGAGCGACCGTATCGTCACGCCCGCGTACGGCGCGGCCTACGCGAAGGCCTTCCCGCAGGGCCGGTTCGCGCCGGTTCCCGAGGCCGGACACCTTCCGCACCTCGAACGCCCCGACGTCACCGCCGAGTTGATCGAGGGCGAGCTGCGCCGCACCGGCACCCCGCGTGTTCTCGCAGGCTGAGGCCCCTTAGGGTGCCCCCGTGACTGTGTTTACAGACGACGAGAACATCCCCGGCCGGTACGGCCCCACCGCGACCACCGAGGCCGACCCCCACCAGGTCGGCACGGTGCGTACCGAGTACTCCCCCGCCCACGACGGCGACCCCGACCCCGGTGAGATCGTGTGGACCTGGGTGCCCTTCGAGGAGAACGACGGGCGGGGCAAGGACCGGCCGGTGCTGGTCGTCGCCCGGGAGGCGGCCGGCACCCTGCTCGCCGTCCAGCTGTCCAGCAAGCGGCACGACAACGACCGTGAGTGGGTGGCGATCGGCAGCGGGCCGTGGGACCGCACCGGGCGCGACTCCTGGGTGGACGTGGACCGCGTCCTGCGGCTGCACGAGGACGGCATGCGCCGCGAGGCCTGCGCGCTCGACCGGGGCCGCTTCAACCTCGTACGCCACCGGCTGCACGAGCGGTACGGCTGGCAGTGAACCGGGCGCTCCGCCGGTCGCGCGGTTCGTGCACCGCGGGCCGGTGGGGGCTGGTCGCGCAGTTCCTCCCCCGGCCTCCGGCCGGGGGTGCCCCCAGCGCCCCTGACGGGGCGCGGTGCCGTTCAGACCCCGGCGGTCCGGAAGGCCTCGGCGAAGGCGGCCCGGACCACGGATCCCGGCGTGCGGTCCAGGACCCCGAACACCACGTGTTCGAAGGTCCCCGCGAACCGTCCGCCGGGTCCCAGCAGCCCCCGGAAGGCGTCCGCGACCTGTGCGGGGTCGTTCTGGAAGACCCCGCAGCCCCAGGCGCCGAGGACCAGTCGCCGGTACCCGTGCGCGGCGGCCACCTCCAGCACCCGTCCGGCCCGTACGGCCAGGGCCCCCGGCAGTTCGCCGGTCCGCTCCGGAACCGTACGGCGGATCACACCCGCGTTGGGGGCGGCGGCCGTGAGGAAGCCCGCGCGGTAGGGCTCGGCGAGCAGCGCGCCGCGGTCGTCGCGGAAGACCGGGACGGCCGGGGAGTGGATCACGCGGTCCGTGTAGAAGGGGTCGCGGTGCGCGCGGTGGTGGTCGTAGTACGCGGCGGCCTCGCGCACGCACGTGTACAGCGCGGAGGCGCGGCACAGGGCCTCCTCCTGCGCCTGGGCGCCGTTCAGGTAGCCGCCGCCCGGATTGCGGGCCGAGGCGAAGTTGAGCACGGCCACCGGGGCGTCGGCGAGGCGGCGGGCGGCCTCCAGGCTGCTCTCGCCGGTGACCTCCAGGACGGTGTCCGATGCGGGCGGGAGGGGATCCGGGACCGGCACCGGTGCCGGTCCGAACAGCCGCGTCCCCGCCCGTGCGGCCGCGATGTCGGCGGCCAGGAGGACCTGCCGGCCGTCGGGCGCGCGGTAGCTCCCCGCCGCCACGATCTCTTCGGTCTGCCGTGCGATGCCGCGCAGGCGCGCGCTCATGGCGCCACCCCCGTGGACGCCATGGCCGCGGCCCGCGCGGCCTCCCCCGTCGTGCTCATGCACGCATCCTGGGCGATGCTGGTGGTGCCGTGCAACGGAGTTTCGACGGCCTGAAACGGCCGGAAACAGGCAACGAAGCAGCGAGGAAGCAGAGGTTACCGATCCAGAACGTGCCGATAGGTGCCCTTGTGCGAATGGGCGTGAAGGTCTTGGGTGGGACGGACGATGCCGCCCCGGACGTATCCACGGCCGGGACGGTGGCATGGTGGAATCTCAGGAGGATCCCGACATGTCCGACTCAATATCCGACAGCGGCGACTGTACCGGCGGGTCGGTGAGAACCGACTTCTCGGACGACCGCACGGCTGTCACCGAAGCCGAGGTGGAGGCCCTGGTCAAGGGCATCTGCTTCAAGACCGGCCCGCCCCGCACCCTCGGGGTCGAAGTGGAATGGCTGGTCCACGAGCTGCGCAGGCCGCAGCTCCCGGTGACACCCGAACGACTCGAAGCGGCCTACGCCGCACTGCGCACGGTGCCCCTGGGGTCGGCGCTCACCGTCGAACCCGGCGGCCAGCTGGAGCTCAGCTCGCCGCCCGCCGCCTCCCTCACGGAGTGCGTCGGCACCGTCTCCGCCGACCTGGACGCCGTCCGCAAGGTCCTCGCCGAACAGGACCTCGGACTCGTGGGCGTCGGTCACGAGCCCTGGCACACTCCCCGCCGCTACCTGCGCGAGCCGCGCTACGACGCGATGGAGACGTGCCTGGACCGCACCGGCACCGCGGGTCGCCACATGATGTGCGCCTCCGCGTCCGTCCAGGTCTGCCTGGACGCCGGCCACGAGGAGCCCGGCCCGCTCGGGTACACCCGGCGCTGGTGGCTCGCCCATCAGCTCGGCCCGGTGCTGGTGGCCGCGTTCGCGAACTCCCCGCTGGTCGGGCACCGGCCCACCGGCTGGCTCTCCACCCGGCAGCTGCTGTGGATGGAGATCGGCGCGGGCCGCGCGGGCGGGCCCCCGCTGGACGGCGACCCGCGCACCGCCTGGGCCCGGCACGTCCTCGACGCGCCGGTGATGTGCCTGCGGCGGGAGACCGGCCCCTGGGAGGTTCCCGAGGGCCTCACCTTCCGGGCCTGGACCCGGTCGGGGGCGCCCACCGGCGCGGATCTCGCGTACCACCTCACCACGCTGTTCCCGCCGGTCAGGCCGCGCGGCCATCTGGAGCTGCGGATGATCGACGCGCAGCCCGGCGACGACGGGTGGATCGTGCCGCTGGCGGTGACGGCGGCACTGTTCGACGACCCGGAGGCCGCCGAGACCGCGTACCGGACGGTGAAACCGCTCGCCGAGCGGGCGGGGCCGCGGCCCGCACCGAACAACCCGCTGTGGATCGACGCGGCCCGTACCGGGCTCCGCGACCCGGAGCTGCACGAGGCGGCCGTCGCCTGTTTCGCGGCGGCGCTGGAGGCCCTGCCGAGGATCGGCGCGAGCTCCGTGGTCATGGACGCGGTGGCGGCGTACCGGGACCGGTACGTGCTGCGGGGCCGCTGCCCGGCCGACGACCTGCTGGACCGACTGCGCGGCACGGCCGGCCGCGCCCTTGGGAAGGACATCAGCGCATGACCGAGACCGACGTCGACATCGATATCGAGACCCTGCGGGCGCGGGCACTGAAGTCCCTGACCACGGCCCGTGACCGCACCACGCTGCTGACCAGCTGCGTGGAGGGGCCCGACCTCACCGCCCAGCACTCCCCGCTGATGTCCCCGCTGGTCTGGGACCTCGCGCACATCGGCAACCAGGAGGAGCTCTGGCTGCTGCGCAACGTCGGCGGCCGGGAGGCGATGCGCCCGGAGATCGACAGCCTCTACGACGCGTTCGAGCATCCGCGCTCCGAGCGGCCCTCGCTGCCGCTGCTGGCGCCCGCGGAGGCACGGCAGTACGCGGCGGAGGTGCGCGGCCGGGCCCTGGACCTGCTGGAGGGCGCGGCGTTCAGCGGCACCCGGCTGACCGAGGCGGGCTTCGCCTTCGGGATGATCGCGCAGCACGAACAGCAGCACGACGAGACGATGCTGATCACGCACCAGCTGCGCAAGGGCCCGCAGGCTTTGACCGCCCCGGATCCGGCTCCGGCACCGCCGTTCACCGGCCCCGCGGAAGTTCTGGTCCCGGGCGGCCCGTTCACCATGGGCACCTCCACCGAGCCGTGGGCGCTGGACAACGAACGCCCCGCCCACCGGCGGGAGGTGGCGCCCTACTGGATCGACACCACCCCGGTGACGAACGGCCGGTACCTGGCGTTCATCGAGGACGGCGGCTACGAGGACGAGCGCTGGTGGACGCCCGACGGCTGGGCGCACATCCGGCAGCACTCCATCTCGGCACCGCAGTTCTGGCACCGGGAGGGCGGTCAGTGGCTGCGGCGCCGGTTCGGGGTGACCGAGGTCGTACCGCCCGAGGAGCCGGTGCTGCACGTGTGCTGGTACGAGGCGGACGCCTACGCCCGCTGGGCCGGGCGCCGGCTGCCCACCGAGGCCGAGTGGGAGAAGGCCGCCCGGCACCACCCGGGCGAGAACCGGTCCCGGCGCTACCCGTGGGGCGACGCGGAGCCGGCGCCGCACCACGCCAACCTGGGCCAGCGGCATCTGCGCCCGGCCCCGGCCGGCAGCTACCCGGAGGGCGAGTCCCCGCTGGGCGTACGGCAGTTGATCGGTGACGTGTGGGAGTGGACGTCCAGCGACTTCCTCCCCTACCCCGGCTTCACCGCCTTCCCGTACAAGGAGTACTCGGAGGTGTTCTTCGGCCCCGAGTACAAGGTGCTGCGCGGCGGTTCGTTCGCCGTGGACCAGGTGGCGTGCCGGGGGACGTTCCGCAACTGGGACTACCCGATCCGGCGGCAGATCTTCTCCGGTTTCCGCACGGCCCGTTCGGCGGAGGACGCCTGATGTGTCGTCACCTGGCCTGTCTGGGGCCCGAGGAGCCGCTCGGCCGGCTCCTCGTGGAGCCCGAGCACTCCCTCTACCGGCAGTCTTGGGCACCCCGGCGGCAGCGGTACGGGACGGTCAACGCGGACGGTTTCGGGGTCGGCTGGTACGCCCCGGCGGATCCGCAGCCGGCCCGCTACCGGCGCGCCGGGCCGATCTGGGCCGACCAGTCCTTCGCCGACCTGGCCCGGGTCGTGCGCACCGGCGCGCTGCTGGCCGCCGTCCGGGACGCGACCCTGGCGGGCGCGGACGCGGAGGCCGCGGCGGCGCCGTTCGCGGCGGGCCGCTGGCTGTTCAGCCACAACGGGGCGGTGCCCGGCTGGCCGCAGTCGCTGGCGCCGCTCGTCCCGCTGCTGCCCCCGGCCGACCTGCTGTCGATGGAGGCCCGCACCGACTCGGCGTTCGTCTGGGCACTGGCCCTGCACCGGCTGCGGTCCGGTACGGAGCCGGGCCCGGCTCTTGCCGAAACGGTTCAGCAGGTGGCCGAGGCGGCACCCGCGGCCCGGCTCAACCTCCTCCTCACCGACGGCGAGACCATCACCGCCACCGCGTGGGGCGACAGCCTCCACTACCTCGCGGAACCCGGCCTGCGCACCGCCGTCGCCTCCGAGCCGTACGACGACGACCCGCGCTGGCAGGAGGTCCCCGACCGCACGCTGCTCACCGCGAGCCGCGCGGGCGTCGTACTCGCCCCGGTCGAGGACCTGGCATCGGTACCCCCTAAGGAGCCCTGTACGTGAGTCCCCTCCGTGTCACCCGCACCCTGCTGCAGGACGCGACGGACACCGCGCTGCGCGCCGATGTCCCGACCGGCCTCACCGCCACCTTCGAACTGCCCACAGGCGCGGCGATCACCGCGCCCCGCACCGGTCCTGTCACCTCAGCGGTGACCACTCGTCCCCGGTCGCGTCGCCGCACGCAGCGCTCCGGCCCTGACTGCCGGTTCGCGCTGTGACTCCAGGCAATCACCGGCAGGACGTCGACCGAAATGAGGCAATCATGACCAGCGCTCACCCCTACGGCTACACCGACACCCTCGACGCCGAGCACTACGCCAAGGCACTTCGCGCCGACATCCACGGCGGGCTGACCAGCACCCCCAAGTCCACCGCGCCCACGTGGTTCTACGACGCCCGGGGCAGCGAACTCTTCGAGGAGATCACCCAGCTTCCGGAGTACCCCTTGTGGCGGGCGGAACTGGGGCTGCTCCAGTCGCACGCCCAGGACGTGGCCGCGTGCACGGGAGCCCGGACCATGGTCGAGCTCGGGTCCGGCAGTTCCACGAAATCCAAGCTGATCATCGAGGCGCTGGGGCCGACCGGCCTGAGCTACGTTCCGGTCGACGTCAGTGCGGACGCGCTCCACCAGGCCAGCGCCCAACTCGTCCAGGACTACCCGGGGATCCGGCTGCACGCCCTCCGTGCCGACTTCACCACTCCGCTCGTCCTGCCGGCGCTGCCCGAGGACGGCCCACGGCTCATCGCCTTCCTGGGCAGCACGCTGGGGAATTTCCGGCGTCCCGCCCGCGGCCCCTTCCTGCGCGGGCTCCGGGACATCATGCGCCCCGAGGACTTCCTCCTGATCGGCGCCGATCTGGTCAAGCCGGAACACGAGATGACCGCCGCCTACGACGACGCCCAGGGCATCACGGCCGAGTTCGACAAGAACCTGCTGTACGTCCTGAACCGCGAGCTGGACGCGGACTTCGACCCCGATGCCTTCGACCACGTATCCGTGTGGAACAGCGCGGAGAGTCACATCGAGATGAGGCTGCGCAGCCGCGTCGAGCAGCTCGTCAAGGTCCGGGGACTCGACCTGGCGGTGCCTTTCGCACGCGGCGAGGAATGGATCACCGAGCGCAGCGCGAAGTTCACCGTCGACGGGTTGCGGACCGAGATGGCCGAAGCGGGCCTTCGCACCCGACAACTCTGGGCCGACCCCGACGCCGGCTTCACGCTGACCCTCGCCACCGCTGACTAGGGAGACCACCGATGTCCGCCGGGAGAACAGAAACGAACAGGCGTGATCGTTCTGTTCTCCCGGCGGCACGAGCACCCCGGACCGGCTCGGCCGTGCTCCGAACCCCGCCATGAACGGCGATCGGCCGCTCAGTCGTCGTCGGGAAACTCTCCGGCGAACGCGGCGGCCGTACGCAGCCACGGCTGCGCCTCGTCCTGACGGCCCTGGCGTTGCAGGGTCCGGCCCAGCATCAGGTGGGCGTAGTGCTCCACCGGATCACGCTCGACGATCCGGCGCAGCTGTTCCTCGGCGCGCCGCAACTGTGCGGAGTGGTAGTAGGCACGGGCCAGCAACAGCCTCGGGCCCGTCTGTTCAGGAGCCTCTTGGACGACGTCGGAGAGCAGCCGAGCCGCGCCGATGTAGTCCCTGGCCCCGAACAGCAGCTGAGCCCGCTCCCAGCGCTCGGCGGTGCTCTCCTCGTGCGGTCCGCCGACGCCGTCGTCGAAGAGGTGCAGGGTGCTTGCCCACCGGTCGGGCGCCACACCGTCCGTGGCCGGGTACGTGTTGAGGTTGTCGGTCATCGTTTCCTCCGTTCCGACGTGCTGTGCGAAGGACGGTCCCAGACGCGGGCGGCGATCCGGCCGAACTGCATCGTCTTCAGCTCTTCTATGTTGTTGATGCATCAACCACACCGTCGGAACACGGGCACCGTGCTGCCTATTCCGCATCCGTCGGGCGTGGCGTCACTCGGACCGTCCGTCCAGCCGCTCGACGACACGGCCCGCGACCCGGGCGAGCGCGCCGAGTTCCTCCGGCGTGAGAAGGTCGACGAAGAGACCCCGCACCGTGGCCACATGGCCGGGCGCGGCCGACGCGATCATCTCCCGTCCCAGCGGGGTGACGACCACGAACGCGCCGCGCCCGTCCTCGGGGCACTGCTTCCGGACGACCATCCCGCGTTCCACCATGCGGGAGATCTGGTGCGACATCCGGCTCTTCTCCCACTCCACCGCCCTGGCCAGGTCCGCGGAGCGCACAAGGGTGCCGGGCGCCTCGGCGAGGTGAACGAGCACGATGTAGTCGGCGGCGGAGAGGCCGGAGTCCGCCTGCAGACGACGAGCCACCCGGCCGTGCAGCCTCTCCTGCATCCGGACCAGACAGCGCCAGGCGTCAGCCTCCGCCGGACCGAGCCGTGCCCACGGCCCGTTCACCTGGACCACTCAGCCAAGCTGTGCCTCCAGCCACCGCAGGACGTCGGGCGTGACCGGGTCGGTGATGTCGGCGAACTCGTCGTGCCGCTTGAGGAACTTGGCGACGTAGGGGCAGACCGGGACGATCCGCATTCCGGACGCGCGCACGTCGGCGAGCGCCTGCTGCACCAGTTGTGCACCCAGTCCCTGGCCGGCGAATGCCTCGTCGATCTCCGTATGGAAGAAGACGCGCTGTGCGCCCAGGTCACGGTAGGCGGTCAGGCCGGCGCGTCCGCCGTCGACCAGGATGTCGTACCGGCGACCGGCGTCCACGCGCTGGACGACCGTGGTGGTGGAGGACTCGCTCATGGTGTGCCTTTCGCAGGGGAGGTCAGCGGGTGGGTGGGTTGCGACGGGGGGTGATGACGGCGTTCGGGAGGGCCGGCGCGGGCAGGCGGCCGCCGGGGAAGTCCTCGATGACGCCGAAGCGGTCGGAGGAGGCCTCCCAGTCCTCGCGGGCTTTCACGATGTCCTCGTGGCTGCGGCCGATGAAGTTCCACCACATGACGATCTCCTCCCCGAAGGGAGGTCCCCCAAGGAGAACGGTCCGCGCGGCGGCGCCGGTCTCGTTCACCAGCGTCAGGGTGTCCGCGCCGCGAGGCACGTAGCCGAGTTCGGCGGGCCGCAGCACGGTGTCGATCAGGCGGACGTCCCCGCTGTCCACGAGGAGGCCGTGCTCGAAGGCGGTGTCCACGGCGAGGGTGAGCGTCGCGTGCGGTTCGAGGACGATCTCGGCGCCGAGCAGCGGCGTGAAGGTGCGGACCGGGGAGGTCCGGCCGGCGAGCGAGCCCAGGAAGACCCTGATCTCGGCCCCGTCGACCCGCAAGGGCTCGGGCACGTGGTGCTGGAAGTCCCGGGCGGTGTCGCGGTGTTCCCCGGGAAGCGCGACCCACAGCTGGACGCCGTGGATGACGGTGGTGTCCGGGGTGGAGACCTCCGAGTGGGCGATGCCGTATCCGCCGGTCATGAGGTTCATCTCGCCGGGCCGGACCAGGGCGTGGGTGCCGAGGGTGTCGCGATGCTCGATCTCGCCGCTGAACAGCCAGCTCACCGTCTGCAGGCCGGTGTGCGGATGCGGGGGCAGGTCCATGCCGCCCGCCGCGGTGACCTGGTGCGGGCCGTAGTGATCGGCGAAGCACCAGGCGCCGATCAGGGTGCGCTCCCGCTGGGGCAGCGTCCGCCGCACGCGCAGCGCACGCGGTCCTCCCAGAGGGACCTCGCGTGCCGACAGCACGTCGACCCGGGGCGCTCCGGCCGGGCGTTCGCCTTCGACGAGCGGACCGCAGCTCAGCGCCGCGGCGTCGGTTTCCACGTTGCTCACCGGGAGCACCTCCCACACAATCTGGTTGTCACATCAACTATGATGCCACGAAGGCAGGCCGACGGCCACAGCACTCGACCGCACCCAGGCCACGGCGAGCGTGGCCCGAAGGAGTCCCCGACGTGAGCGAGACCACCCGCAGCTCCGCACCCCGCAGGATCTTCATCGACAAGCAGAGCCCCAAGGCCTTCCATGCCCTGGTGCAGGCCGCGGAGGCGGTCCGGGCGACGGCTTCCGAGGCGGGGCTCGACCGGACCGCCGTGGAGCTGATCAACCTCCGCGTGTCGCAGCTCAACGGCTGCGCCTACTGCCTCGACGTGCACACCAGAGCGGCCCTGCGCGCCGGTGAAACACCGCAGCGACTCGGGGTCCTGAGCGCGTGGCAGGACACCGGCCTGTTCACCCCCGCGGAGCGAGCCGCCCTGGCGCTGGCCGAGGCCACGACCGATGCGGCCGACACCGATGCCCAGGCATCCGCCTACGAGGCCGCCCGGCAGGTTCTCTCCGAGGACCAGATCTCAGCCGCGATCTGGGTGGCGGTCACCATCAACGCGTTCAATCGCGTGTCGATCATGAGCAAGCACCCGGTACTGCCTCCGCACGGCGAGTAGAGGCAGTGGGCCTCCACACGGCAGCGCCCCGGCCGCCACGCACGCCGGGCCGCCCGCTGCGGTCAGGCGGGCTCCTCGTCGAGCTTCTCCACCACGCGCTCGGAGATCCGAGCCAGCAACCGCAGCTCGGCCGGCGTGACGTTGTCGAGGAAGAGCTCGCGCACCGCCTCCACATGCCGCGGGGCGGCGGCCTCGATCATCGCTCGCCCCTCGTCCGTGATCACCACGAACGCGCCGCGGCCGTCCTCGGGGCACTCGTCCCGCACCACCAGCCCGCGCTTCACCATCCGGGCGATGTGATGGGACATCCGGCTCTTCTCCCACTCCAGCGCCCTGGCCAGGTCCAGGAACCGGCGCCGCCCGTCCGGCACGTCCGTCAGCTCGACCAGCACGGCGAAGTCCGCGGGCGACACGTTGGACTCCGCCTGCAGCAGACGGGACAAGCGGCCCATGAGCCGCTCGTGCATGCGGACGAAGCTCCGCCACGCGTGCTGCTCCTCCGCCGTCAGCCAACGCACCGTCTGTTCCATGAAGCAAGTGTAAGCATAGTTGACAGTTCACCGAATAAGCCTCGGAGCCGGCCGCGTGCGCGTCCTTCTCCGTCCACCTGGATGTGCGCGGCGTTCTCGGCGAGCCACTCGTCGAAGCTCTTGAGTGCCGGGTTGATCTCCCGCAGGAGTTGCAGGTCGCGGGCGCCGGTGAACTCCTGGTCGAAGTCGCCGTAGTACTGGAACACGTTGGCGATCCCGTCGCCCGCCGGTACGCCCAGGGGACGGAAGACGTCGTAGGGCACCGACCGGAGGCGCACCGGCTCGCCGATCGCGGCGCCCAGCTTCTGCGCGTACTGGGCGCCGGTCAGGTGGCGCGCTTGGGGTCCATCATCCGGTTGATGGATCAACCAGCAGAGCGCGATCGAGTCACCCCCGCACCTGCCATCCGAGCGACGCGATGCGATGAACACCCGAGCTGGTGCACTTTGCCACCGTCGCGCCGCTTTCCGGAGTCGGAGCGCGCAAGGGCCGTGCTCAGCGCCCGGGCCGCCGCCGAGTCCGCGGAGCACGCGGCCTGACCACCCGATCAGCCGTCTCGGCCCTGCCAAGTGGTCACGCAGGCCTCGTTCCCCTCGACGTCGGCGAGCACCCAGAACGCGGGGGCACGGGTGGCGGACACGAGCCGGCCACCGGCCGCCAGGGCGGCATCGATCCGCCGGGGTGCCTCGTCGTGCGGGACACAGACGTCGAAGTGGATGCGATTGCGCTGCGGGCGCGCCCGATCCATCTGCTGGAACCAGACAGCCGGGCCCTGCCCCACGGGGTCGACGAGAGGATCCTCCACGCCCTCCGCACCCGCCTCGCCCGCGTACCCCAGCACGGCCCTCCAGAACGGCCGGACCGCGGCGATGTCCAGGGCGTCGATCGCGATCTCCAGGAGCTGGACCGACCGCGGCGCCCCCGTACCGATCTCAGGCGCCGTCAGCAACCCGGTCCGGTCCACGGCGAGAGAGATCCGACGCGCGAGTTCGACGTCCTTGGCGGTGACCGCCGCATGGACCGACGACTGCAGAGTGAACACGACCCGATCGGGGCGGGCATCGACAAGAAGGTGCCGATCGGCGTCGCTGCCGCACGCGGCGACGGCGTCCGCTGCCACGCGGACGGCCTGAGCCAACGACCGGACCGAAACCGAGGTTCTCAACGTGCCCAGCAGGAAGCGCCACCCGCAGTCGTGGACCGCCTCCGACGCTTCCCGCCGGCTCAGTATGTGCTCCATGCCCGCATCCTCGCAGGACGGCGCCGCGCGCGGGCGGACAACTCGGCGTCCATGCGCCCACGTTCTGCGCCTCCGCCCGGCGCTCCAGCGCCCACTCGGTGACCAGTACGGCCAGCAGGTCCACAGCGCTGCGGGCAGGCCGGTCACCGATCCGCGGCCTGCGGCACTCCGCCTCCGAGACGAGCGCGGTGAGGAAGCGGGTCACCCGCGCCCGTGCTCCTGCACACCGAACGCACGCCTCCCCACGGGGACGACCGGACCGTGCCCAGCCGCACCGCCCGACCGTCCGCGCCGACTCGTCCGCCGCCCTCCCCCGAGCAGCTCAACGGGGCAGACCACCGTCCGCACCCGAGGAATTCCGACACTCGTCCACCAGCAAGGAGTCGCACGCCTCAACGAGCCGCCGGTCGACAGCACCCGACCGGCAGTCTCCACAGAGCACGCGCCCCTCACCCGCCGCCGCTTCCGGCAGTCGGAGCCGCCGCGGCGTTCACCGCCTGCCCAGCCGGGCAGGGTCATGGGGCGGCGTGACCAACGCCATAGCGGATTCCCCAGCCGTGGGTTTATGTGACGTGTCAACTTGTTGAATCATGTGCACAGCATGCAAACCCTAGGAGCCCCGCCATGCAGTTCGGCATCTTCAGCGTCGGTGACATCTCGCCGGACCCCGTCAGCGGTCAGACCCAGAGCGAGGCCGAGCGGATCAGCAACATCGTCAAGGTCGCCCGGCGGGCCGACGAGGTGGGCCTCGACGTGTTCGCGCTGGGGGAGCATCACAACCCGCCCTTCGTGCCGTCCTCTCCCCCGGCCGTGCTCGCCCACATCGCGGCGCTGACGGAGCGGATCGTCCTGAGCACGGCCGTCACCCTGATCACCACCAACGACCCGGTGAAGATCGCCGAGGACTACGCGATGGTGCAGCACCTCGCCGAGGGACGCCTGGACCTGATGCTCGGGCGCGGGAACACCGTCCCGGTCTATCCCTGGTTCGGCAAGGACATCCGTCAGGGCGTACCGCTCGCCCTGGAGAACTACAACCTGCTCCACCGGCTGTGGCGCGAGGACGTGGTCGACTGGGAAGGGCAGTTCCGCACACCGCTCCAGGGCTTCACCTCCACCCCGCGCCCGCTGGACGACGTCCCGCCGTTCGTGTGGCACGGCTCCATCCGCAGCCCGGAGACCGCCGAACAGGCGGCGTACTACGGCAACGGGTTCTTCGCCAACCACATCCTGGCCCCGAACTTCCACTTCAAGCCGATCGTCGAGCTCTACCGGCGCCGGTACGAGCACTACGGCCACGGCACCGCCGAGCAGGCCATCGTCGGCCTCGGCGGTATGGCGTTCATCGCCAAGCGGTCCCAGGACGCGGTCAGCACCTACCGTCCCTACTTCGAGAGCCACGCGATGTTCCGCGGCATGAAGCTGGAGGACTACATGGCCGCCACCCCCATGACCGTCGGCAGCCCGCAGGAAGTGATCGACAAGGTCCTCACCTGGCAGGAGGGCTTCGGCGACTACCAGCGTCAGCTCTTCGCGGTCGACTCCGGCGGCCTGCCGGTCGAGATGGCGCTGGAGCAGGTCGAGTTGCTGGGCACCGAGGTGGTGCCGGTGCTGCGCAAGGAGATGGCGGCCCGCCGCAGGCCCGGCGTCCCCGACGCGCCGACGCACGCCTCGCTGGTCAAGGCGAAGTACGGCGACGCCGAACCGCGCCGGCCGCGTCCGAACCCCAATCGGGGCGACAACCTGTCGGGCACTTCGCCGTACCAGGACAGCGCCCCGGACGTCGCGGCCGGCTTCCCGGCGGCGTTCTGATGGCGGGCACCCCTCGTGCGGCCCACACGGCGGACCACGAGCAGGGCGGCGGGGAACCCGGCACGAACGATCACACGGCTCCCGGCGGTCCGGTCACGCTCGTGATCGTCAACGCGGGTGTCAGCGACCCGTCGTCGACCCGGCTGCTCGCCGACCGCATCGCCCAGAAGACGATCGACGCCCTGCGCGCCGCGGGCACGACGGCGACCGTGCGTTCGATCGACCTCGGCCCGCTCGCCACGGACATCGCGCAGGGCATCGTGTCCGGCATGCTCAACCCGAAGGTGCAGTCGGTCATGGAACTGCTGGCCGGTGCCGACGCGGTCATCGCCGCAACCCCGGTCTACAAGGCCGCCGTCAGTGGCCTGTTCAAGTCCTTCGTCGACCTGGTCGACAACGACCTGCTGATCGCCAGGCCCGTCGTCCTCGCCGCGACGGGCGGCAGCGCACGGCACGCCATGGTCGTGGACGAGCACCTCCGGCCCCTGTTCGCCTTCCTCCGGGCCCTGCCGATGCCCACCTCCCTGTACGCCACGCCCGAGGACTGGGGATCGGCCGACCTCGGCAAGCGCATCGACCGTGCCGCTCAGGAGCTCTCCGTCCTGCTGCGCTCCGGAGCCGGCCGGCAGATCGCGGACCGCAACTGGGGCGACTACCAGCACCAGTTCGGCGGGAACGCCACCGCCGCCGAGCGGTCCGTCGACGACGTCGACTTCGACACCGACCTCATGCGACTGGCCACCGGAGGCGGCGCCCCCGTCCGCAAGGAGGAGCCGCGACGTGATCACTGACGAGGCAGACCCGTACGACTCGCGGTCCCTGCGGCGGGCCACCGTGGTGGTCGTCGGCGGCGGCCAGTCCGGGCTGTCGGCGGGCTACCACCTCAAGCGGCGCGGTTTCGTCAGCGCCCTGGACGAAGGCGCCGCGTCCACGGACCGCACGTTCGTCGTGCTAGACGGCGAAGCCGCGCCCGGCGGGGCGTGGCGCCACCGCTGGGAGTCGCTGCACATGGCCACGGTCAACGGGATCTTCGATCTCCCGGGGTTCCCGAAGCCCCCGATCGACCCCGCGGAGCCAAGCCGTACTGCGGTACCGCGCTACTTCGCCGACTTCGAGCAGCGGATGGACCTGCCCGTCCTGCGGCCGGTGCGGGTCACCACCGTACGTCCGGCCGATGCGGACCCCGACGGCGAACTGGTGGTCGAGTCCGATCACGGCACCTGGCTGACCCGGGTGGTCGTCAACGCGACCGGCACCTGGACCAACCCCGTCCTGCCCCACTACCCGGGGCAGGAGACGTTCACCGGGCTTCAGCTGCACACCCACGACTACGTCAGGGCCGAGGACTTCGCCGGCCTGCGGGTCGCCGTCGTGGGCGGCGGTATCTCCGCGCTCCAGCAACTGGAGGAGATCTCCAGGGCGGCGACCACCTTCTGGTACACCCGCCGCGAACCCTTCTTCCGAGACGGCGGGTTCGACCCGGAGGTCGAGGGACGCGAGATCATCGCCCACGTCCTCGCCGACGTCGAGGCGGGCAGGCCCACGGGCAGTGTCGTCTCCTACACCGGCCTCGCCTGGACTCCGTACGCACTGGCGGCCAGGGAACGCGGCGCGCTCGAACGCCGTCCGATGTTCACGGCGATCGAGCCCGGCGGCGTACGGGAGGCGGACGGCTCCTTCACCTCCGTCGACGCGATCCTGTGGGCGACCGGCTTCAAGGCGGCACTCGCGCACCTGGCCCCCCTGTCGCTGCGCAACGAGCACGGCGGCATCCGGATGACCGGCACCCAGGTGGCCGGCGAACCCCGGGTGCACCTGGTCGGATTCGGCCCGTCCCAGTCCACCGTCGGCTCCAACCGCGCCGGCCGCAGCGCGGTCGTGGCGATCATCGGATACCTCGGCGGACAGCAGCCCGTACACCGTGCCGTGGCCGACAACCCCGCCTCCGCACGGCCCTCTTGAGCCTGTCCGGCTCGAACGCTTCGCGAGCGAGGTCGTCCCCGTCGCCCACCCTCCGTCGCCGCCTTCGCCCGCCGGGTCACCCGAAGTCCGGCGCGAGCAGTTCGGTGATGCGCCGGGAGGCACGGCGGGCCTCCGTGGCGGGGTCCGCTCCGCCGAGCACCTTGGTCATGTAGCCCTTGATCGGGTTGTCGGCCTCCACCGCCGGCCAGTCTGGGGTGTGAGGGGTCGCCCTCCCCCGTGCGGCGCCCGCCGCCATGGCGGCGACCCCCTCCTCCCCGGCCACCGCGCCCGCCAGCGTGGTCTTGTTGGGCACGTAGTTCATGGTGCGGGCCAGGTCGGTGTCCCACTTGGCGCCGGTCAACGCTCCGACGACGGCGGTCGCGTCGTAGGGCCGGCCGGTGTTCTGCGGTACGACGAGGTCGGAGCCGCCGGTGAAGACGGCGCCGGGGTGGGCCGCGGTGAGGCCCGGCACCGGGAAGTAGCCGATCTCGTCCTTCAGTTCGGGGTTCTCCTGCACGATGGACTGGGCGAGTCCGGGCACCGCGACGATCTGCGCGACCCGTCCGCCCGCGAACACCTGCGCTTGGGGCGGGTGTTCCTCGTCGGCGTCGACGGGCCCCTTGCCGAGGACCTGCAGTCGCCGGTAGAAATCCATCCCGCGCAACGCGGCCGGGCTGTCGAGGGTGCCCTTCCACTCCGCGTCCGTCTCCTGGGCGAGGTCGCCGCCCTCGTCCCAGATGAACCCGGCGAGGGTGTACCAGTCCTGTCCTGCGAGGTAGATCCCCTGATCACCCCCGGAGTTGAGCCTCTCGGTGTCGGCCAGCCACTGCTCGCGGGTCTTCGGCGGCGAGGTGATCCCCGCCTTCCTGAACAGGTCCTTGCGGTAGATGACGACGCGGTTGGCGGCGTACCAGGGGATGCCGTACTGGCGGGAGTCGTCCGAGCCGGGCTCGGCGAGGCCGGGCAGCCACTGCTCCTTGCCCCAGTCGCGCATCGACTCCAGGGTGAGGTCGGTGAGCCGGCCGTCCTCGACGTACTGCGGGACCTGGGTGTTGCCGACCTCGATGACGTCGGGCGCGTCGTCGGAGTCGCTCTTCAGCGCGGCCTGCACCTTGTCCACGATGCCGGTCCAGTCCTGGATGCGGATGTCCAGGCGGATGTCCTGGTGGGTGCGCTCGAAGTCCGTGGTGAACCGGTGCAGGAAGTCCGCCGAGGCGCTGTTCCGCATCAGCCACACCGTGACCGTGTGGCGCCCGCCCCCCCCTCGCCCGGCAGGACTCCACAGGCGCTCAGCAGGGCGGCGGACACACAGACGAGGGCGAGTGTGCGGCGATGTCTCACGGGGGTTCCTGTTCTGTCTGGCGGACAGGCGAAGAGGCCCGACGTGGGGGGACGAGCACCGGGGCCCGTACGGGTGTACGGGATTTTGGTATGGACCAATATGGAGGGTCAAGGGCTGTAGGCGTTTCGGAACCGACGCCTCGCGCTCCGCTTCCGGATGCGGCACCGTGGAGTGACGACGAGAGGAGCTTCCCGATGACGAACCACACCTACCGGGTGACCGAGATCGTCGGCACCTCGCACGAGGGCATCGACCAGGCCATCCGCAACGGTGTCGCACGCGCCAACCAGACCCTGCGCAACCTGGACTGGTTCGAGGTCACACAGGTCAGGGGCCAGATCGAGAACGGGCAGATCGAGCACTACCAGGTAGGCCTGAAGGTGGGCTTCCGCATCGACGAAGAGGGCTGACGCCGTACCGTCAGGTCCGCCCCTCCCCCTCCTGGGCCTCTTCCAGCGCGGCCGAGCGGTCGGCCCAGCGGGCCCGCACGACGGTGAAGCCGGCCCGTTCGGCGGCGTCGCACACCAGCTCGTCGTCATCGACCAGAAAGCGGACCGAGCGCCCCTGCGCGAGCCGGCGCAGGATCTCCAGCTTGGTGTGCCGGGCGGGCCGGCGGTCGGCGTTGCGCCGCATGTGCACATGGCCCTCCGGCAGCCCGTGGGCCTCGAGCCAGCCGAGCGTGTCGCGCCGGCAGCGCTCGGGGCGCCCGGTGAGATAGACGATCTCGCACTCCTCGGCGCTCGCCACGGCCAGCGCGATCCCCTCGGCGAGCGGCGGATCGTGCGGCGCGGCCGCGAAGAACGCGTCCCAGTCCCGGGGCTTGCTCTCGAGGAACCGCTGCCGGTGTGCGGTGTCGGCGAGGGTGTTGTCGATGTCGAACACGGCGATCGGACGTGCGCTGCTCTCGGTCACCCGGCAACCCTAGGACGCGATGCCCCCGGCGGTCGGTCCGACGGCGGCCCCAGAGTGTCCCCGGCGGCCGGCCCCGCGGGAATCCCGTGGCCCCGCGGCTGTTGAACCCTGTGTGAACGCAATCATCGCCCGGACCCGGTTCTCCGTCCTCGACCGCTCCCGCACCCGGGAGGGGCACGCGCCCGGTGAGGCGCTGCGGGACACGGTGGCGCTGGCGCGGGAGGTGGAGGCGCTCGGATACCACCGCTTCTGGGTGTCGGAGCACCACGGGGTGCCCGGGGTCGCCGGCTCCGCACCGACCGTGCTCGCCGCCGCCGTTGCCGCCGCGACCAGGACCATCCGGGTCGGGACCGGCGGCGTCATGCTGCCCAACCACCGACCGCTGGTCGTGGCCGAGCAGTTCGGCGTGCTGGAGTCGCTGTACCCGGGGCGGATCGACATGGGGCTCGGCCGGTCGGTGGGCTTCACCGACGGTGTGCGCAAGGCGCTGGGACGCGGCAAGGACGACGCCGAGGACTTCGCGGCGCAGCTCGGCGAGCTGCTCGGCTGGTTCGAGGGGACCTCGCCCACCGGGGTGCGGGCCCGCCCGGCACAGGGGCTGCGCGTGCCGCCGTTCGTCCTGGCGATGGGCGAGGGCGCGGACATCGCGGCCCGGGCCGGGCTGCCGATGGTCATCGGCGACCTGCGGGGCCGCGAGAAGATGCGGCGCGGGATCGACCACTACCGCGACCGCTTCCGGCCCTCCCCGTGGGCGGCCGAGCCGTACGTCGTGATCTCCGGGACGGTCGCGGTCGCCGGCACCCCCGAGGCGGCACACCGGCTGCTCGTCCCGGAGGCCTGGTCGATGGCGTACTCCCGCACGCACGGCGCGTTCCCGCCGCTGCCCCCGGCCGAGGCCGTCGAGGCCCGGACGATGACCGCCAAGGAGCGCGGCCTCTACGAGTCAGGGCTCGCCGGGCACATCGCCGGCACCGAGGACCAGGTCGCCCACGAGCTGGAGACGGTCCTGAAGGAGACCGGTGCCGACGAGGTGCTGGTCACCACGAGTACGTACGACCGGGCGGCCCTGCTGGACTCGTACCGGCGGCTGACCGGGATCGTGGCCTCCTGACCGGGCCGGTCAGACCGTGGCCGGCTTGACCGAGCGGATCACGATCTCGCCGTTCGCCGCGTCCACCACCGCCCGCTCGCCCGCCACGAGCTGGCCGGACAGCAACAGGTCGGCGAGGCGGTCGTCCACCTCACGCTGGATGGTGCGGCGCAGCGGGCGGGCGCCGAAGTCCGGCTGGTGGCCGAGGTTGGCGAGCAACTCGGCGGCCGAGTCGGTGACTTCCAGGGCGACGTCCTGGGCGTGCAGACGGCCCCGGGTGTGCTCCAGCAACAGGTCGACGATCTGCCGCAGTTGGGTGCGGTCCAGGCCGCGGAAGACGATGATCTCGTCGATGCGGTTGAGGAACTCCGGGCGGAAGTGCTGCTGGAGGGCCGGCATCACGGCCTCGCGAACCTTGCCGTAGTCCTCCGTGCCCGCGGCCAGGATACGGTCGGCGCCGATGTTCGACGTCATGATGACGACGGTGTTCTTGAAGTCGACGGTGCGGCCCTGGGCGTCGGTGAGGCGGCCGTCGTCGAGGAGCTGGAGCAGGGTGTTGAAGACGTCCGGGTGCGCCTTCTCCACCTCGTCGAGGAGCAGCACGGCGTACGGCTGCCTGCGCACCGCCTCGGTGAGCTGGCCGGCCTCCTCGTGTCCGACGTATCCGGGCGGGGCGCCGACCAGCCGGGAGACCGTGTGGCGCTCCTGAAACTCGCTCATGTCGAGGCGGATCATGCGGGTCTCGTCGCCGAAGAGGGCGGCGGCCAGGGCACGGGCCAGTTCGGTCTTGCCGACGCCGGTCGGGCCGAGGAAGAGAAAGCTGCCGACGGGCCGGTCGGGGTCGCTCATGCCGGCGCGGGCGCGGCGGACCGCGCGGGCGACGGCGGTGATCGCCTCGTCCTGGCCGACGACCCGCTCGTGCAGGTGCTCCTCCAGCTTCATCAGGCGCTCCCGCTCCTCCTCGGTGAGCTGGGCGACCGGGATGCCGGTGGTGCGGGAGACGACCTCGGCGATGTCCTCGGCGGTGACCTTGGGCGCGTGTTCCTCGCCGGCGCCGGCCTGTGCCAGCTCGGCCTCGGTCGCCCTGATGCGGTCGCGGAGCTCCTTCGCGCGCTCGTACTCCTCGTCGGCGACGGCCTGGTCCTTCTCCCGGTTCAGGGCGGCGACCCGGTCCTCGATGTCCCGGGTGTCGGTGGGCGGGGTCTTCGCGCGCAGCCGTACCCGGGCCGCCGCCTGGTCCATCAGGTCGATCGCCTTGTCGGGCAGGAACCGGGAGGTGATGTACCGGTCGGACAGCTCCGCCGCCGCGACCACCGCCTCGTCGGTGATGCGGACCTGGTGGTGGGCCTCGTAGCGGTCGCGCAGGCCGCGCAGAATCTCGATGGTGTCGTCGACGGTGGGCTCACCGACCAGGATGGGCGCGAACCGGCGTTCCAGGGCCGCGTCCTTCTCGATGTGCTTGCGGTACTCGTCGACGGTGGTCGCGCCGATGAGGTGCAGTTCACCGCGGGCGAGGGCCGGTTTGAGGATGTTGCCCGCGTCGAGGGCCCCGTCCCCGCCGCCGCCCGCGCCCACGACCGTGTGCAACTCGTCCAGGAACAGGACGAGTTCGTCGCCGTGCTCGCGGACCTCGTCGAGCAGTTTCTTCAGCCGTTCCTCGAACTCGCCCCGGTACTTGGTGCCGGCCACCATCCCGGCCAGGTCCAGGGAGACCAGCCGCTTGCCTTCGAGGGTCCTGGGCACGTCCCCGGCGACGATCCGCTGCGCGATGCCCTCCACGATGGCGGTCTTGCCGACCCCCGGGTCGCCGATCAGGACCGGGTTGTTCTTGCTGCGCCTGGAGAGCACCTCGATGGTCTGCTCGACCTCCTCGTCCCGCCCGATCACGGGGTCCAGCCGGCCGGCCCGGGCGTCCTCGGTGAGGTCACGGCCGTACTCGTCGATGGTCGGCGTGGTGCTGGGCCTCCTGCGCTCCGCGGCACCCTCGGCCGGCATCCGGGTCGGCTCCCAGCCGCTGTCGCCGAGCGCCCGGCCGGCCGCCGACTCCGGGTTCGCGGCGAGCGCGCGGAGCAGGTGCTCGGGGCCGATGTAGGAGGCGCCCTCGGCGCGGGAGATCTGGTAGGCGTCGAGGAGGGCGCGTTTGGCGGCCGGAGTGAGAGCGGTGGGCTCGGACTTCTCGCCGCCTCCGTGGCCGGCGGTGAGCCGCTCGCGGAGCTGGTCGGGGTCGGCGCCCGCCTCGGTGAGCAGTCGCCGGGTCGAGTCGTGAGTGGTGGCGGCGGCCAGCAGATGCCGGGCGTCCAGCTCCTCGCCGCCCTCGACGGCCGCGAGGTCGCGGGCGTCCGCTACCAGCTCCCGGGCCCGTTCGGACAGCAGGCTGCCGATGTCCACGCGCTGCGGGCGGCGGGGCTGGGTACCCGCCCCCGGCCCGCCGAAGAAGCGGGACATCAGCTCGTCGAACTCCTCGAAGGGACTGCGTCCGAATCCGAAACCGGAAGTGCTCATGGGCCGGGCCTTTCTGCGGACAGCTGTGCGGGGCGGCGCCGCGGGGCGGCTGTGCGAGAGCCTCTCCGGAGGGCTCCGGGATCGTCGGCAATCCGCGTCTTCCAAGCTCGCACAGGCGGGCCGGGCCCGCACGGGGACGGCCGCCGAGATGCGGACGGCGCCCCGGCCGGTGACGCTGGGGGGTGGAAGCCGCAACCAGCGAGGAGGGCTGCCATGTCCATGCTGGACAAGCTCAAGGGAATGCTCAAGGGCCACGAGGACCAGGCCAGACAGGGCGTCCAAAAGGGCGGCGACGTGATCGACCAGCGGACCGGGAACAAGTACCAGTCCCAGGTCGACATGGCCCAGAAGCAGGCCGACGACTACATCGAACGGGAGCGGAGGCAGGGCGACCCTCCGCAGTAGGCAGAGGGCTGCTCCGGGCTAGGATCGCGGGGTTTGTCCCTGCCCCGCGAGCCGCCCGTCACGGAGTGTCCGTCCGATGCACAGCCCCCGCGACCCGTACGTCCGCGTGCGTGGCGCCCGTGAGCACAACCTCAAGGGCGTCGACGTGGACATCCCCCGGGACGTGCTGGCCGTCTTCACCGGCGTGTCCGGCTCGGGGAAGTCGTCCCTGGCCTTCGGCACGATCTACGCCGAGGCCCAGCGGCGCTACTTCGAGTCGGTCGCGCCGTACGCGCGCCGGCTGATCCACCAGGTGGGTGCGCCGAAGGTCGCCGAGATCAGCGGGCTGCCGCCGGCGGTCTCGCTGCAGCAGCGCCGCTCGGCCCCCACCTCCCGCTCCTCGGTCGGCACGGTCACCAACCTCTCCAACTCCCTGCGCATGCTGTTCTCGCGCGCCGGGGAGTATCCGCCGGGCGCCGAGCGGCTCGATTCCGACGCGTTCTCCCCCAACACGGCGGTGGGCGCCTGCCCCGAGTGCCACGGGCTGGGCCGGGTGCACCGGACGACCGAGGAGTTGCTGGTCCCCGACCCGTCGCTGTCCGTCCGCGAGGGCGCGATCGCCGCCTGGCCGGGCGCCTGGCAGGGCAAGAACCTGCGGGACATCCTGGACGCACTCGGCCACGACGTCGACCGCCCATGGCGTGAGCTGCCCGCCGGACAGCGCGAGTGGATCCTCTTCACCGACGAGCAGCCGGTGGTCACCGTGCACCCGGTCCGGGACGCCGACCGCATCCAACGGCCCTACCAGGGCACGTACATGAGCGCCCGCCGGTACGTGCTGAAGACCTTCTCGGACTCCAGGAGCCCGGCGCTGCGGGCCAAGGCGGAGCGGTTCCTGACCAGTGCGCCCTGTCCGGTGTGCGGCGGCAGCAGGCTGCGGCCGGAGGCCCTCGCCGTGACCTTCGCCGGCCGTACCATCGCGGAGCTCGTCGCACTGCCGCTCACCGATCTGGCCCAACTCCTCGGTGAGAAGGGCGGGTCGGAGACCGTACGGGTCCTCACCGCGGACCTCACCTCGCGTATCGCGCCGGTCGTCGAGCTGGGCCTCGGCTATCTCAGCCTCGACCGGGCCACGCCCACCCTCTCCGCGGGCGAGCTGCAACGCCTGCGGCTGGCCACCCAGTTGCGCTCCGGGCTCTTCGGTGTCGTCTACGTTCTGGACGAGCCCTCGGCCGGCCTGCACCCGGCGGACACCGAGGCGCTGCTGACGGTGCTGGATCGGCTGAAGGCAGCCGGGAACTCGGTGTTCGTGGTGGAGCACCACCTGGACGTGGTGCGCGGCGCCGACTGGCTGGTGGACGTGGGGCCGCGGGCCGGCGAGCACGGCGGCGAGGTGCTGCACAGCGGACCGGTGGCGGAGCTGGCCGCGGTCACGGAGTCCGCCACCGCCCGCTACCTGTTCGCGCGGGACCCCGTCCCGCCACGCCGGCCGCGGCCCGCCGAGGGCTGGTTTCGGGTCGGCCCGGTGACCCGGCACAACCTGCGCGCGGTGACCGCCGAATTCCCGCTCGGCGTCCTCACCGCCGTCACCGGGGTGTCCGGGTCCGGAAAGTCGACGCTGATCGGCGAGATCACCGAGGAACCGGCCGCGGTCGGCCGTCTGGTCTCCGTCGACCAGAAGCCGATCGGCCGCACCCCGCGGTCCAACCTGGCCACCTACACCGGCCTGTTCGACGTCGTGCGGAAGGTGTTCGCGGGCACCGGGCAGGCACGGGAGCGCGGTTACGGCGTCGGGCGGTTCTCCTTCAACGTGGCCGGGGGCCGCTGCGAGACCTGTCAGGGCGACGGGTTCGTCAGTGTGGAGCTGCTGTTCCTGCCGAGCACCTACGCGCCGTGCCCGGACTGCGGCGGGGCGCGCTACAACCCCGAGACGCTCGAAGTGACCCACCGGGGGCGGAACATCGCCGAGGTGCTGGACCTGACCGTGGCGGGCGCGGCGGAGTTCTTCGCGGACACCCCGGCCGTCGCGCGCAGCCTGGCCACGCTCCTCGACGTGGGCCTCGGCTATCTGCGACTCGGACAGCCCGCCACGGAGTTGTCCGGCGGCGAGGCCCAGCGCATCAAGCTGGCCGGAGAGTTGCAGCACGGGCGGCGCGGCCACACGCTCTATCTGCTCGACGAGCCGACGACGGGACTGCACCCGGCCGATGTCGGGGTGCTGATGCGGCAGTTGCACGGACTGGTCGACGCCGGGCACACGGTCGTGGTGGTCGAGCACGACATGACGGTGGTGGCGGACGCCGACTGGGTGATCGACCTGGGACCGGGCGGCGGCGACCGGGGCGGACGGATCGTGGCGGCCGGGCCGCCGGCCGAGGTCGCCCGGGCCGGGGGCAGCGTCACCGCACCCTATCTGTCCCGTTGCCTGCCCTGAGGGCCTTCAGGAACGCCTCAGGTTGCCCCGGAACCTTGGGCGCATGCACGGACACCACCCCCGCACCCCCGAAGCCGAGCGCAGCCGCCGCTGGTTCATGAACAAGGCGCTGCTCGCCGGCGGTGTCGCCGCGCCGGCGACGATGACCGGCTGCTCCGACGTGCTCGTCCGACGCGCCGAGCTCCCCCTCCGACGGCCCCGGGGGCGGCATGCCCTCGGGCGGCCCCGGTGGCATCGGCGGCATCGGCCCCGGCGGCATGGGCGGCCCGAACGGCACGCCCACCCAGCAGCACATCCACACCGTCGTGCGCACGCCCAACGGCGGCGACTACGGTGTCGACTTGGTCAAGCTCCACTTGGAGACCGACCACTGAGAGGCCCGCTCGGGGCTCACCAGGGCCGCGTGCGTCCAGGCCGGCTCGTGGGTCACCGGCTGGGCGGCGCGGGCGAGGGTACGACGGTCCGGGTGGCTGCCGGCCGCTATCAGCGGCCGTACGTCCACCTCGGCCACCAGGCCGCGGGTCGACACCACTCGCCAGAGGGAGGCCAGCAGCGTGTCCGCGCCGACATAGGCGGGCACGGTGCTGGCCGCTCCCGCTTCCAGCCGGTAGTGCAGCCGCACCGGCTGCACGGGCGCACCGGCGTCCAGCGCGGCCTGGAAGACGGCCCGCCGGAACCGCCCCTGGGCCCGGCCGCACCAGGTACTGCCCTCCGGGAAGGCGACCACCGCGGCGCCCTCCCGCAGCGCCCCCGCGATCCGGCCGACCGTGTCCGGCAGGGCGCGCAGCCGGTCCCGGTCGATGAACAGCGCCCCGGCCCCGGCCACGAGCGCGCCGGCCACCGGCCACTCGCGGATCTCCTTCTTGGCGAGCATCCGCGCCGGCCGTACGGCGGCCAGCAGCGGGATGTCCAGCCAGGAGATGTGGTTGGCGACGAGCAGCACCCCGCCGGTGTCCGGAGCGCTCCCGGTGATCCGGACCTGGACCCCGGCCGCCCGGACCAGCGTCCGGGCGAACCGCCGCACCCACTCGCTGGGTATCCTCCCCCGCAAGCGGGGGGACCCCCAGCCGAGCGGCAGCAGCGCGACGGCCACGAGCATCAGGGCCACGACCGCGGCGAACCGCAGCACGGCCCGGGGCAGGGCCGTGAGGGATCCCGCACGCTCCACGCACGCGCCCGGGGTGCAGGGCGCGCTGGGCAGCCAGACGCTCATCAGGCGGGGACGAGCGAGAGGAAGTGCCGCAGATAGCGCGCGTTGACGCGGCGCATCGACAGCAGCACGTACATGTCGGCGACCCCGAAGTCCGGGTCGTGCGCGGGCTCCCCGCACACCCAGGCACCGAGGCGCAGGTAGCCGCGGAGCAGGGCGGGCAGTTCGGCGCGTCCCTCGGGGGCCGGGCCGGTGGGCACCCAGGGCTGCAGCGGCCGGACCCGGAACTCCTCCGGCGCGAGGTGCTTGGCCTGCACCCGGTCCCAGGTGGCGGCGGCGAGCGCGCCGCCGTCGGCGAGCGGGACGGAGCAGCAGCCGGCCAGCCACTCGTGGCCGCGGTCGACCATGTAGCGGGCTATGCCGGCCCAGATCAGGCCGATGACGGCACCGTCGCGGTGGGCGGGGTGCACGCAGGAGCGGCCGACCTCGACCAGACCGGAGCGGATGGGGGCGAGCGTGCTCAGGTCGAACTCGCCCTCGGAGTACAGGCGGCCGGCGACCGCGGCACGCTCCGGCGGCAGTAGCCGGTAGGTGCCGACGACCTCGCCGGTGAGGGCCTCGCGGATGAGGAGGTGGTCGCAGTACGCGTCGAAGGCGTCCACGTCCAGTCCCGGCTCCGGCCCGTCGAGCCGGGCGCCCATCTCTCCGGCGAACACCTGGTAGCGCAGCCGCTGTGCGGCCCGGACGTCGTCCTCGTCACGGGCGAGCTGCACCAGGTAGCCGGAATCCCCGGCTGGGGCGGCGAGAGCGGGGGGTGAGGCGGGCATGGCGGTCATGGAGGTCTCCTGCGCCGAGCGGAAGCTGAGGAAATCTGCACCTGCTTTCTTCCGTGGCAGGCTGGACTCGGCGTGACGTGCGCGGGACCCGTGGATGTGCGACTGCTGAATGCCGGGGGTCGGACCGTTTCCGGTCACTCACAGACGCCCGAGGGTAACGCAACCATGATCAGACGCCCGTAAGGAAAAGCGAGACGGGGCCGGCGAGCACCACACCGACCCCGCCCGTCCGCACCTTCCGGCGAACGTCTTTCACTTTTCAGCGCCCCTCACAGCGGCGCCCCCGAAAGGGGCGCTGGGGGTACCCCCGGCCGAAGGCCGGGGGGAGGAGCTGCGCGACCAGCCCCCACGCACCCGCACCCCCCGACGGCGCTACCGCTTCCCGGCCTTCCGGGCAGCCCGCAACCACTCCTTGTTCATGCTGGTGATCGACACCAGCGGAATCCCCTTCGGGCAGGCGGTCGCACACTCCCCCGTGAGCGTGCACCCCCCGAACCCCTCGGCATCCATCTGCCCCACCATGTCCAGCACCCGCGTCTCCCGCTCGGGCGCCCCCTGCGGCAGGACGTTCAGGTGGTTCACCTTCGCGGACGTGAACAGCATCGCCGCCCCGTTCGGGCAGGCCGCGACACACGCCCCGCACCCGATGCACTCCGCGTGCTCGAACGCGAAGTCGGCGTCGGCCTTGGGCACCGCCGTGGCATGCGCCTCCGGCGCGGCCCCGGTCGGCGCGGTGATGTACCCGCCGGCCTGGATGATCCGGTCGAACGCCGACCGGTCCACGACCAGGTCCTTGATCACCGGGAACGCGGACGCCCGCCACGGCTCGATGTCGATGGTGTCGCCGTCCTCGAAGGACCGCATGTGCAGCTGGCAGGTGGTGGTGCGCTCCGGCCCGTGCGCGTCCCCGTTGATCACCAGGGAGCACGCGCCGCAGATGCCCTCACGGCAGTCGTGGTCGAAGGCGACCGGGTCCTCGCCGCGCAGGATGAGCTCCTCGTTGAGGGTGTCGAGCATCTCCAGGAAGGACATGTCGGAGGAGATGCCGTCCACCTCGTACGTGGACATCGCGCCGTCGGCGTCGGCGTTCTTCTGCCGCCAGACGCGCAGGGTGAGCTTCATGCGTAGCTCCGCTGGGTGGGGTGGACGTACTCGAAGACCAGGTCTTCCTTGTGCAGCACCGGGGCGTCCCCGGTGCCGGTGAACTCCCAGGCGGCCGCGTACGCGAACTCGTCGTCCTTGCGGGCGGCCTCGCCGTCGGGCGTCTGGGACTCCTCCCGGAAGTGGCCGCCGCAGGACTCGGCGCGGTGCAGCGCGTCGAGGCACATCAGCTCGGCCAGTTCCAGGTAGTCGACGATGCGGTTGGCCTTCTCCAGGGACTGGTTGAACTCCTCGCCCGTCCCCGGCACCTTGATCCGCCGCCAGAACTCCTCCCGGATCTGCGGGATGCGCTCAAGCGCCTTGCGCAGACCGGCGTCCGTGCGGGCCATGCCGCAGAACTCCCACATCAGCTCGCCGAGTTCGCGGTGGAAGGAGTCCGGCGTACGGTCGCCGTCGACCGACAGCAGCAGGTTCAGCCGGTCCTCGGTCTCGGCCAGCACCTCCTGGACGACGGGGTGTTCGGCCGTCACCGCCTCCTGGTGGGGGTTGCGGGCGAGGTAGTCGTTGATGGTGGCCGGAAGCACGAAGTAGCCGTCGGCCAGACCCTGCATCAGGGCGGAGGCACCCAGCCGGTTGGCGCCGTGGTCGGAGAAGTTGGCCTCGCCGACCGCGAACAGGCCGGGGACGGTGGTCTGGAGGTCGTAGTCGACCCACAGCCCGCCCATCGTGTAGTGCACGGCGGGATAGATCCGCATCGGCACCTCGTACGGATCCTCGTCCGTGATCCGCTGGTACATGTCGAAGAGGTTGCCGTACTTCGCCTCGACGGCCTTGCGTCCCATCCGCCTGATGGCGTCGGCGAAGTCCAGGTAGACGCCCTGCCCGCCCGGGCCGACGCCGCGGCCCTCGTCGCAGACGTTCTTGGCGGCGCGGGAGGCGATGTCGCGCGGGACCAGGTTGCCGAAGGACGGGTAGATGCGCTCCAGGTAGTAGTCGCGCTCGTCCTCGGGGATCTGGTTCGCCGGGCGGCTGTCGCCCTTGGCCTTGGGCACCCAGATCCGGCCGTCGTTGCGCAGCGACTCGCTCATCAGGGTGAGCTTGGACTGGTGGTCACCGGTGCGCGGGATGCAGGTGGGATGGATCTGAGTGAAGCAGGGGTTGGCGAAGTAGGCACCGCGCCGGTGCGCCCGCCAGATCGCGGTGGCGTTGGAGTTCATGGCGTTCGTCGACAGGTAGAAGACGTTGCCGTAACCACCACTCGCCAGGACGACGGCGTCCGCGAAGTACGTGCCGATCTTCCCCGTGATCAGGTCCCTGGCCACGATCCCGCGCGCGCGTCCGTCGACGACGATCACGTCGAGCATCTCGGTGCGCGGGTGCATCTCCACGTTCCCGGCGGCGATCTGCCTGCTCAGCGCCTGGTAGGCGCCGAGCAGCAGCTGCTGGCCCGTCTGGCCGCGGGCGTAGAAGGTGCGGGAGACCTGGACACCGCCGAAGGACCGGGTGTCGAGCAGTCCGCCGTACTCACGGGCGAACGGCACGCCCTGCGCCACGCACTGGTCGATGATCTCGACGGAGATCTGTGCGAGGCGGTGGACGTTGGACTCGCGGGCCCGGAAGTCGCCGCCCTTGACGGTGTCGTAGAACAGCCGGTGGACGGAGTCGCCGTCGTTGCGGTAGTTCTTCGCCGCGTTGATACCGCCCTGCGCGGCGATCGAGTGGGCGCGACGCGGCGAGTCCTGGTAGCAGAACTGGACGACGTGGTAGCCCTGTTCGGCGAGGGTGGCGCCGGCGGAGCCGCCGGCCAGGCCGGTGCCGACGACGATCACGGTGTGCTTGCGCCGGTTGGCGGGGTTGACCAGCTTGGCCTCGAATCGGCGCTTGTCCCAGCGCTCGTTGACCGGTCCGGCGGGTGCCTTGCCGTCGGCGACCGCTTCGCCGGTCGTGTAGTTCACGTATTCGGTCATGTTCAGCTCACCACTCCGGTCATGACACCCACGGGTACGGCGATGAAACCGGCCGTGAGCAGCAGCGCGAGGACGTTGGCCGTGGCCTTCAGGGCGCGGTCGCGGGTGCGGCTGCCGACGCCGAGGGTCTGGGCGGCGCTCCAGAAGCCGTGCCGCACGTGCAGGCCGAGCGCGAGCATCGCGACGATGTAGATGACGTCGCCGTACCAGGTCGAGAAGGTGTCCACGACGTTCTGGTACGGGTGGCCCTCCTGGAAGCCGCCGGAATGCACGGTGCCGGTGGTCAGGTCGAGGATGTGCCAGACGATGAACAGGCCGAGGATGATCCCGCCCCAGCGCATGGTGCGCGTGGCGTAGCTGGCCCGGGGCCTGCCGTGCACGTACTTGGTGGGGCGCGCCTTGATGTCGCGGCGGCTGAGCTGGTAGGCGGAGGTGGCGTGGGCGACCACGGCGACGACCAGGACGATCCGGATGAGCCAGAGCGTCCACTCGTAGTGCATGAACGGTTCGCCGATGGTGCGCAGCCAGTGGGCGTAGTGGTTGAACTCACCCGCCCCGAAGTAGATCTTCAGGTTCCCGATCATGTGGACGACCAGGTAGAGCAGCATGATCAGGCCGCTCACGGCCATCACCGTCTTCTTGCCGACGGAGCTGTCCCACATCGTGCGCGCCATGGACGGCCGTCGGTCCGTCCGCGTTGCCAGAGCCATGGCGTCGACGCTAGGGCCGGATGACCCAATCGGTCCAAGACATGACACGGCTGGATTCCATAGCTGGAAGCTATCGTGTCACCATGCAGTTCCAGCAGCTTCAGTACTTCGTCGCCGTCGCCGAGACCCGGCACTTCACCCGCGCCGCCGAGCTGGTCCATGTCGCCCAGCCGTCGCTGTCCCAGCAGATCAAGGCGCTGGAGCGGGAGCTGGGTGCGGATCTGTTCCTGCGGGCGCGCGGGAACATCACGCTGACCGACGCGGGCGAGGCCCTGCTGCCGCTGGCCCGGCGGATCCTCGCGGACGCGGACACCGCCCGGTACGAGGTACAGGAGCTGGTGCAGCTGCGCAGCGGGCGGGTGCGGCTGGGTGCGACGCCGAGCCTGTGCACCGGGCTGCTGCCGGACGTGCTCCGGGCGTTCCACGACCGGTATCCGGGGATCCAGCTGCTGATCGAGGAGAGCGGCTCCCATGACCTCGTTCGGGAGCTGGCGCGCGGGGCGCTGGACCTGGCGATCATCGTGCTGCCGCTGCCGCCGGCCTCGCCCGCGCTGACGACCGTGGAGCTGCTGCGGGAGGACCTGGTGGTGGTGTCCTCGCCAGAGGCTACGGTGCCCGGGCGGGGGCGGGGCGGGGTGAAGATCTCCGACCTGGAGGGGGAGCGGCTGGTGATGTTCCGGCACGGGTACGACCTGCGGGAGCTGACCGTCGCGGCGTGCCGCTCCGCCGGGTTCGAGCCGGAGTTCGCCGTCGAGGGGGGCGAGATGGACGCGGTGCTGGGGTTTGTGCGAGCGGGGCTGGGGGTGGCCGTGGTGCCGCGGATGGTGGCGGCGCGGTCGGGCCGGGGGTTGCGGGTCACTCCGCTGGCTCGGCCGGGGCTGCACCGGACGATCGCGCTGGCGCACCGCAGCGATGTGGCGCCGCCTCGGGCCGCCCGGGAGCTTCAGAGGATGCTGTTGGAGAGGTGACGGAGCGTGGTCGGGTGCGGGCGCGTGGGGGCTGGCCGCGCAGTTCCCCACGCCCCTTCGGGGGCGCGCACCTGGTGCCCCTTCAGGGGCGCGGGGAACTGCGCGAGCAACCACCCGCGGCCCGCGCCGCACCGACCGGCCGAGTCCCCGGCGGGTCAGCCCGTCGCGTCCACCAATGCCAGTTCGTGCAGGCGCTCCGGTGGGCCCGGGCGGGCGTAGTACCAGCCCTGGGCGGTGTCGCAGCCGAGTATCCGGAGTTGTTCGGCCTGCGCTCCCGTCTCCACGCCCTCCACCGTGACCGCGAGGTCCAGGCTGTGGGCCAGGGTGACGATGCCCTCCACGATCTTGAGGTCGACCGGGTCCGCCGGGAACTGCTGCATGCTCTGGGTGAAGGAGCGGTCCAGTTTGAGGATGCTCACCGGCAGGCGGCGCAGGTTGGCGAGGTTCGAGTAGCCGGTGCCGAAGTCGTCCAGGGCGATGTCCACGCCCATCTCGGCGAGGCGCCGCAGGGGCTTGAGAAGGTCGTCGTCGGCGCCGATGAGCGCGGACTCGGTGACCTCCAGGCAGAGAGCCTCGGGGGCCACCCCGGTCCGCTCCAGGATGTCCACCGTGTCCTGGACCAGGCCCGGGTGGGAGAGCTGGCACGGGGACAGGTTGACGTTGATCCGCAGCGGGCCGGCGCTGTCGTGCTCGCCGTAGCGTTCTCGCCACTCGCGGGCCTGGCGGATCGACTCCTCCAGGACCCAGCGGCCCAACGGGACGATGAGGCCCGTGTGTTCGGCGAGCGGGATGAACCGGTCGGGGCCGAGGACCCCGTGCTGCGGGTGCAGCCAGCGGACCAGGGCCTCGGCGCCGCGGACACTGCCGTCACCGAGGTGGACCAGCGGCTGGTACTCGATGAAGAACTCGCCCCGGTCCAGGGCGGCCGGCAGCGCCGTGGTCAAGCCGTGCCGGGTGATCGCGCGGGCGTCCGCCTCCGGGTCGGCCAGCTCGAAGCGGTTGCCGCCCGCCGACTTGGCCCGGTACATCGTGATGTCGGCGCTGCGCAGCACCTCGGCCGGGGTGCGCTCGCCCGCCGGGCCCTCGACGATGCCGATGGAGCCGCGGACCATGAGTTCCCGGCCATCGATGCTGATCGGGGTGACCAGGGCGTTCATGATGCGGTCGGCCAGGTCGTCGACCTCGCGCTGAGTGGCCGGGCCGGTGGTCAGGGCCACGAACTCGTCGCCGCCGAGCCGGGCCACCATCTCGCCGGGCGCGGTCGCGCAGGACTGCAGCCGGTCGGCGACCTCCACGAGCAGCCGGTCGCCGGCCGAGTGGCCGAGGCTGTCGTTGATGGTCTTGAAGCCGTCCAGGTCGAGGTAGCAGAGCCCGAAGCGCTGGCCCTCGCCGGCGGCCAGGGCCTTCTCCAGGCGCTCGAAGAACAGCGTGCGGTTGGGCAGGCCGGTGAGCGCGTCGTGGGTGGCCTCGTAGCGCAGCCGGAGGTTGAGCAGACGGCGCTCGGTGGTGTCCTCCATGAGGGCCAGCTGGTACTGCGGTTCGCCGTCCGCGTCCCGGAGCAGGGAGACGGTCAGGTTGGTCCACAGGACCGTTCCGTCGGAGCGGTTGAAGGCCTTCTCGACGTGGTAGTGCTCGCGTTCGCCGCGCACCAGCTCCTCGTAGAGCCGCCAGGTCTGCGGCGCGTCCTCGGGATGCGCCCACTCCATCACCTTGCGGCCGCGCAGGGTCTGCTCGGAGCCGCCGAACATGCGCAGCAGCGCGCCGTTCACCTGGAGGACGTTGCCCTCGAGGTCGGCGATGCCGATTCCTATCGCCGCACCCTCGAAGACGGCGCGGAAGCGGGCCTCGCTGGCGTGCAGCGCCTGCGCGACCACGCCCTGGGCGCGCAACGCGGCCTGGGCGATGGCCTCCTGCTCGGCCAGGGTGCGCTCGCGCAGCGCCTGGGCGAACCCGGCGGCCATCGCGTGCTGGATCCGCGAGGAACGCATCCGCAGCTCCTCCTGGGGGCCGTCCTCGCCGCAGTACAGGACCAGGTACGCGTCGACGCAGTCGAGGGAGCGGGTCAGCGCCTCGGGGTCGGTGCAGTGCGCGTCGATGAGCGCGGCGCCCACCTGCCGGGCCTCGTCGGTGTCGAAGCCGTGCGCCAGCAGGATCTCGCTCAGGCGGCGGGCCAGCGGCAGCAGCTGCTCCTCGAACTCCGGGCGGGTCAGGGACGTCGAGGTGACCGGGAACACCGCCCGGCTCCAGATCGTCGCGAACCTGCGCAGTCTGTCCTCCGGGCCGCCCGGCTCCGCGGTCACGCCGCGATCCCCACGCCGGCGAATCCGGCGAAGGCATAAGGATCCTCGTCCTCCGGCGCCGACTCCGGCCGCCAGTGCGGCATCGGCACCAGTCCGGGTTCCACCATGTCGTACCCCTCGAAGAACCGCGCGACCTCGTCGCGCGAGCGCATGATCAGCGGGTTGCGAATGTCCTTGTATACGTCCACCGCACCCTCGGCCCGCTCGGCCGGCAACGGGATTCCCTCGTACGAGGCATGCGTGAGAACAAGCAGGCTGCCGGGCGCGAGTGCGTCGCGCAGCTGTGCCACTGCTCCGTACGGGTCGTCCGCGTCTTCCACGAAGTGCAGTATGGCAACGAGAAGCAGCGCCACTGGCCGATTCAGGTCGATCAGGCGCTCCACCTGAGGGCTGGACAGGATCTCCTGGGGCTTGCGGAGATCGGCGGCGACCACGTCCGCGTTCTCGTTGCCCGCCAGCACGGCCTCGCTGTGCGCCACGGCCACCGGGTCGTGGTCGACGTACACCACGTGCGCGCCGGGGTGCGCCGCCTGCGCGACCTCGTGGACGTTGCCGAAGGTGGGGATGCCGGAACCGATGTCCAGGAACTGGTCGATGCCGGTGCCCACGGCATGGCGGACGGCGCGGCGCATGAAGGCGCGGTTGGCCTGCATGATCTTCGGCAGGCCGGGCAGGTGGGTCATCGCCTTGCGGGCCGCTTCCCGGTCGACCTCGAAATTGTGCGAACCGCCCAGGTAGTAGTCGTAGATACGCGAAACGCTCGGCACCGAGATGTCGATGCTCCGTGGGGCCCAGGCGGGACGCTCCATGTATCTCTCCAAGGCTGAGGCGATCCGGTGTTCGAGCCGAGGCTACTGATCGCCCGCGAACAGGGGTAGCCGAAACGGAAATTGACCATCCGTTCATGGTCACTGCCTGGGAATTCGGTGTTCGGTTTGGGGGCGTTCGGGCATTGCGTCGGGTGCGGGTGCGTTGTGGTTGCCCGCGCAGTTCCCCGCGCCCCTGAAGGGGCGCTCCAGTCGGCACATCAACGGGCACCGCAAGGACGCCAAGAAGCCCGCCCCCTCCGTGCGGTGTGGAGGGGGCGGGCGGTCGTGCGCCGTCGGTGGACGTGGGCGGGGCGGTCAACCCTGGGGAGGTGGTCCCTGCTAGCTCGGCGCGCCGACCAGCTTTCCTTCGGGCGAGACGGCGTACCAGGTGCCGCCGACGCCCTGGCCGTTGGTGTCCCCGGCCTTCGCGTCACCGGAGAAGGTGTAGATCGGCCAGCAGTTGACCGTCTGCTGCTTCTGGCCGTTGTCGGGCCGGGTGAAGCCCATCAGGCCCTTCTTCACGATGCCCTTGGTGTCGTTCGAGGAGACCTCGCCCACGGCCGGCCACTTGGTCAGGCAGTCACCGGTGCAGTTCGAGACGACCTTGGGCCATGCCTTGTCCTTGATGAAGCGGTAGACCGTCATGCCGTTCTTGTCGACGATGATGTCGCCGAGCTTGGCGTCCTTGCGGACCGACAGACCGGGCAGGTCGGCCAGCGTGGCCTTCTTGCCGTCGGGGGCGGCCGCGAACCACTTGCCGCCCACGCCCTGGCCGTTGACGTCACCGGCGTTGACGTCCTTCACGTAGCGGTAGACCGGCCAGCCGCCGACGGTCAGCTGCTTGGTGCCGTCGGAGCGGGTGACCTCGCCGAGCAGCGACTTGTCGATGCCCTCACCGGCCGAGGCGTCGTCGGCGGGCACCGGCGGCCAGGTGGTGGCGCAGTCGCCGGCACAGTTCGACTTGGGGGGATTGGCGGTGTCCGCGTCGAAGCGGTAGAGGGTGAGGCCGCTGCCGTCGGTCAGCACCTTGCCCAGGTCGGGGTTGCTGGCGACGGCCAGCTTGCCGGCGGGTGCGACCGCTGCCGGGGAGCCGGAGGCCTGGCTGCCGTCGGCGCCGTAGCCGTTGCCCGCGCCGGTGGAGGCGGAGGCGGAGGGGTTGGTGATGCTGCCGATGCCGGCCGGTGCCGTGGCGCCGACGTTCTGGGCCGCCGAGGACGGAGTGGTCGGGTTGCTCTGACCGCACGCCGTCGCGAACACCATCACCCCCGCGGCCGTGGCCACCAGCGAGGCGCTCCTCCACGAGGTCTTCATCGTCAACTCCCAATAATCGCCTGGTTATTGCAGCGCCTCTGCGCCGCCGCACGACACCAGGTACGGATGCCGGGGGCCGAAGTGTTCAACGGGCGCACAAATTTCTTTCGGGACACTGTGGCCGCGGACCGCGTCCCGCACGGGCGTACGCTTCGAGCCAGTCGCAGCACGGTGTGATTCAAACCGGTTTACGTCACATGTCGCCCGTTCGGGCCAATCATCCGGTACTCCGGCGTGCGACGGCGCCCGACGCCCCATGATCTCCGACGTGCATGCACCCGAAGCGACCAGACTCGCGCCCGTCCCGAGGGTGTTGGCCCTGCTGACGCTGACGTGGGCCCTGGCGGGCTGCCCGGTCGGCGCGGCGTCGGCCGACGCCTGCGCCTCTGCCTCGACGGGCCCCGACGGCATCCACGCGGTGGCCGTCGCCGGGGGCTCCTGGCCCACTCCCCCGCCGTGTCCGGCGCCCACCCGGCCGCCCTGCCCCACGCCGTCCCCGACGCCCACGCCCACTCCGACACCCACCCCACCCCCGAAGCCCCCGCCGAAACCGACGCCGCCGCGCACCACCCCGCCGGCACCGCGCCCGGCACCACCGCCGCCGCCCCGGCGGGCACCGGCCCCGAAACCCACGCCCACCCCCACCCCCACCCCGCCACCGGCACCGCGGCCCAAGCCGAAGCCGACGCCGCCCCCCACCCCCTCGCCGAAGCCCACCCCGCGGCCCTCGCCGACCCCGGTGACCTACCCGCCGTACCGCGTCCAGTCGACCGGCGCGACCGCCCCGAACCGCACCTCCCCGGTCACCTACGTCCTGCTCATCGCCGTACCCGCGATCATCGCCGTCGCCGCGTTCCGCGCGCGCTGACGGCCGGCCCACTGATTCCTGGAGGCTTCCGTTGCCGGATTGGCTTGTTCTCGTCCTCGCGATGCTCGCGGCCGTCGCCGTGGTCTTCATCATCACCCTCGTCCGCGACAAGAGGGCGGCGGAGGACGAGGATCCCTCCGAGACGCCGGACGTCATCGAGTACATGACCATGTGGATCGGCGTCATCTACGCCATCGTCCTCGGTCTGGCGGTGGCGGGGGTGTGGGAGGCCCGCAGCGCCGCCCAGGACCATGTGCAGGCGGAGGCGCAGGCGCTGCACGAGATCTACGAGCGGGTGCGGGTGTATCCGCCCGACACGCGTGACCGGATCCGGGCGGACGTCGACGCCTACGTCGCCCAGGTCGTCGACAGGGAATGGAAGGAGATGGCCGACCACGGCCGGCTCTCCCGGCACGGTGCCGAGCTGCTCGCGCAGATCCGTCAGGACGTCACCGACTACGAGCCGAAGACCGACTTCCAGGCGCAGGCCTACCAGCCCCTGGTGGACCAGGTGGCCGCGCTCGACCAGGCGCGCAGCGCCCGGGCCGACTCGACCGGGGCGACCATGCCGAACGTGGTGTGGATCGGGCTGCTGACCGGGGCCGCGATCACCATCGGCATGGTCTTCGCGCTGCAGATCAGGCGCACCCGGCGCGAGCTGGTCCTCGCCGGTCTGTTCTCCGCGACCATCACCTTCATGCTGTTCCTGATCTGGGACTTCGACGAGCCGTACAGCCGGGGCATCACGGCGACGGCGCAGCCGTTCCTGGCCCTCTTCCCGCACATCAAGGGTTAGCGGTGTCCCGGGGGACACCGGCGCCGCGGCGCGCCACGCCGCCGGTGTCCCCCGGCCGGCCCAGCCCTCTCCCCCGTTCGCTCTACAGCGTTCGCGCGCATGTGCGGAGCTTTCTAGCGTTCCGATCATCGAGGTGCGTTCCCGGCACTGGCGGAAGAGGTCCGCACGCCGCTCCTCGGGACCGGAGGAACCACCATGCGCGCGATACGCGTTGCTTCGGCCGCACTGCTGGGCCTCGGCGCCCTCGCCCTCTGCGCTCCGGTCATCCTCGCGAGCGACAGCGGCGGCGGGCGCCGGGACGGTGGCACGCCCTTCGGCTTCCGGGTCACGCCCACCACCGTCGCGGCGGGCGGCCGGGTGAGTCTGCACCTGGACCGCGGCAGCGGTTGCCGGGGCGCCGCGACGGTCACCTCGGGTCTCTTCGACACGGTCCGCATCCCGTCGGAGCAGGACTCGGTGACGGCCACGGTCGACCGGACCGCGAGGTCGCAGGCGTCGTACCGGGTGACGATCAACTGCGACGGCTCCAGCGCCTCGACCGAGTTGGCCATCGCGAGCAGCACACCGGCCGGACACGGGGACGGGCACCCGGACGGGAACGGTGCCGGAGACGGGCGCACGGACGCCCGCACGGACGCGCGCGGCGAAAACGACAGCGACGCGGGCAGCGGTAGCGGTAGCGGCACCAACACGAGCAACAAAACAGGCAATACAGGCAGCAATACGGGCACTCGCGCCGACAGTGCTGCCGCCGACGGCGCGGACAGCGGTGGCTCCGGCGGCCGCCAGGCGCTCAACCCGCAGCCCCTGCCGCCGGGGCGGGGTGTCCAGGCCGGTGAGGGCGGCACCATCGGCGGGTTCGACCTCAAGGAGATCGGCCTCGGCGCGGCGCTGGTCGTGGGGTCGGTCGGTTCGGCGTACCGGCGCTCTCGCAGGCACGCCGGCGAGGACGGCGCCTGAGCACGGTGCGGCCGGGCGGCCCGGTGTCCCGGTCCGCCGCGGCACCGGGACACGGGCCCTCCTGGATCAGAGCCGCTTCTCGCTCCGGCGGCGGAGCCAGAACCCGCAGCCTGCGAGTACGGCCGCGCCCACCAGACCGCCGCCGATCGCCATGTCGGCCGGGGTGGCCCCGCTGGAGACGCTGCCGCCCAGCCCGGCCCGCACCCCGCCCGGCCACCCGTCGGACGCCGGATCGTCCTCCCAGCCGTCGGAGTCGGCGGAGTGGCCCGATCCGCCGAGCGCGGGCCCCCGGTCGAGGACGGTGAAGGCGGACTGCCGGGTGATGAAGTGGTCGTCGCAGCTGACGGTGATGTCGTACGGTCCCGTGTGGGCGTTCTGGCGGATGGTGGCGACGCCACGCGCCATGTCCCCGCCGAACGGGGACAGCTGCTGCGTCCCGAAGGCGGCGGACCTCATGTCGCCACGGTGGCAACCGGTGACGGTGACGGTGAGCTGCTCCCCTCTCCGGACCGTGCGGGGCTGGACGGCGATGTTGCGCGACTCGTCGCCCCGGCCGCCGCGACCCTCGTCGGATCCTTCATCGCCGCGTCCGCCCCGCCCCTCGCCGAATCCTTCACCACCGCGTCGACCCCGCCCCTCGCCGAACCCGCCCACCCCGTAACCGGGGACCACGATTCCGGGGACCGCGACCCCGGGGACCACTCCGACACCGCCGACACCGGGGGCGACACCGACCCCGCCGACACCGGCGCCCACCCCGCCGACTCCGGTCCCGGGGGCGACGCCCGCCCCACCGACGACCGGGGCCTGGGTGTTGGGTGGGCCGCCGGGGTTGCCCATGTCGTCGGCGACGGCCAGGGGGGCGGCGGCGCCGAGAACGGCGACCACGGTGCACGCGGCCGCCAGCGCACGTGAGTTTCGCATCTCTTCCTCCGCGGAAGGCGCCCCGGGAACGGTCCCCGGTGGATCGGCGAGAAAGCACCTCCCGAATAGACCCTCAGATGCCCAGAACACGCCCGCATGTCGAGAATGGTCCGTCCTGGTGAGGGGACACGCCGCACGAAAAGCGCACAATCGGATATTGCCGCAGGTCACGGACCGTCAGAAAAAACCTGAGAACGGCAACTCGGATGGCGCACCGGAATACGCGCGGGCCACCCGTTCGCCCGTCGCCCCGTCGCCGCACGCGCGCGGGGGACTTAGCTTTTTCCCATGCGCGATAGGGACCCGAGAGCGGCCGCGCCGAGAGGGGATGGCGAATGTCTGCGTCCGAACTTTCCGAGGTGGCCGAAGAGGAGGAGCGGCGGAGGAAGCGTGCCCCATGGGGCGTGATAGCGCTCGTTCTGCTGACCGGTCTGGCGCTCATTCGGAACGGTTCGGGAGAGTTCGACGTCGGTCCGCCGCAGCCGGCCTCGGCCGCCGCCCCGGACAGCCGTACCACGGTTTCCGGCACCTTCGCCACGGCGCCCGCCGCGCTGCCGTTCGCCGCGGCGGACCGGATCAGGATCCCGGCGATCCGGGTCGACGCTCCGGTGATGCCGGTGGGTCTGGACACGGACGGCTGGATCGCGGCGCCGCCGCCGGACGACCCGAATCTGGCCGGTTGGTTCAACGGGGGCGTCTCGCCCGGGGAGAAGGGCACGTCGGTCGTCGTGGGCCACGTCGACAACACGAAGGGCCCGGCGGTCTTCTACGGGCTCGGTTCCCTGAAGAAGGGCAACCGGATCGAGGTCGACCGCCAGGACGGCCGGACGGCGGTGTTCGAGATCTACGGGATCGAGGTCTTCGCGAAGGCCGGCTTCCCGGGCGACCGGGTCTACGGTTCCAAGGGCACACCGGAGTTGCGGGTCATCACCTGCGGCGGCGGCTTCTCGAAGCAGAACGGCTACGACGGGAACGTCGTGGTCTTCGCCCGCCTGGTCGAGGCCCGCTGAGGCCACCACCGGGCGGGCGCGGGCGCGTTCAGGTCCGGCGGCGGGGCACGGTCAGGCGGTAGCCCTTGTCCAGCAGGTAGGGCAGGTACTCGCGCAGGGCCTGGACGCTCTGCGAGCGGTCGCCCCCGGCGTCGTGGGAGAGGACCACGACACCGGGGGCGGCGCCGTTCTCGATCGTGTCGACGATGGTGCGGGTGCCCGGTTCGGTCCAGTCGGTGCTGTCCACGGTCCAGGCCATCGGCTCCATGCCCATCTCCGCGCCGAGTTGGAAGGCCGCGCGGTTCCAGGCGCCGTAGGGGGCGCGGAACCACTGCGGGCGTTCGCCGTAGGTGTCCTCGATGGCGTCGCTGGTGCTCGTCATCTCGTCGCGGATCTCCCGGCGGTTCAGGGTGGTCAGCAGCGGATGCGTCCAGGTGTGGTTGCCCACGACGTGGCCCGCCTCGGCCATCCGCGCGACCAGTTCCCGGTTCACGACGATGCACTCCCCGCACAGGAAGAACATGGCCCGCACGTCGTACTTGGCGAGGGTGTCCAGGATGTGCGGGGTGTAGTTCGGGTTGGGTCCGTCGTCGAAGGTGAGCATCATGCGTCTGCCGCTTCGGGAGATCTCCGTGATGGGCTCCTTGCGGACCTTGAGCTTGCGCGGCGCGGTGGACGGCGGCCCGTACCCGGTGAGCGGCTGGAGCCGGAAGGCGGAGGACTTGAGCGCCGCTCGGGCCTGGGGTCCCGCGGCCGGGGCGGCGGCGCCGGCCGTCTCTTCGGCGCTGCTGCCCGCCAGCACGATGCCCGCGGTGCCCGCGGCTCCGAGAGCGGCGCCGCCGGCGAGCAGCAGCCGGCGTCGGGTGAACAACTGATCCTTCTGCATGACTCATCAGTCGCCCGGCAGGACTCCCGCGCAGCACATCAACACCGGTGCGGCGGTGGGAAAGCACCCGCACGGACCAGCAACAAAAGGTTTCGGTAAGAAAAGGCCGAAAGGCATCAGCGGTGGCGGACCAGCGGGAAGGGAAGCGTCTCGCGGATGGTGAGGCCGGTGAGGAACATGACCAGTCGGTCGACGCCGATGCCGAGCCCGCCGGTGGGCGGCATCGCGTATTCGAGGGCGTCGAGGAAGTCCTCGTCGAGTTCCATCGCCTCGGGGTCGCCGCCGGCGGCGAGCAGCGACTGGGCGGTGAGCCGGCGGCGCTGTTCCAGGGGGTCGGTCAGTTCGGAGTAGGCGGTGCCGAGTTCGGTGCCGAAGGCGACCAGGTCCCAGCGCTCGGCGAGCCGGGGATCGGTGCGGTGCCGGCGGGTGAGCGGGGAGACGCCGGTGGGGAAGTCCTTGTAGAAGGTGGGCAGCCTGGTGCGTTCCTCCACCAGGCGTTCGTACATCTCGAGCACCACGTCGCCGGGCCCGTCGTCGGCGGTGTACGGCACCCCGGTCCGGTCGCAGTGCCGGTGCAGCCGGAGCAGCTCGGTGCCGGGGCCGATCTCCTCGCCCAGCACCTCGGAGATCGCCCCGTACACGGTCCTGACCGGCCAGGTGCCCGAGATGTCGTACTCCCGTCCGTTTCTGCGGGCCACCGGCGTGCCGTAGGCGGCGGTGGCGGCGCCCTGGATCAGTTCACGGGCGAGGTCGAGCATCACGTCGTAGTCGGCGTACGCCTGGTAGGCCTCCAGCATCGTGAACTCGGGGTTGTGCTTGTGGGAGACGCCCTCGTTGCGGAAGGTCCGGCCGAGTTCGAAGACCTTTTCCAGACCGCCGACGCAGAGCCGTTTGAGGTACAGCTCGGGGGCGATGCGCAGGTGGAGGTCGAGGTCGTAGGCGTTGGCGTGGGTGGTGAACGGGCGGGCGTTGGCGCCGCCGTGGATCTGCTGGAGCATCGGGGTCTCGACCTCCAGGTAGCCGCGGTCCAGGAGCCCCTGGCGCAGCGCCTGTACGACGGTGGAGCGGGTGCGGACCACGGCGCGGGCGGCGGGGCTGGTGGCGAGGTCGAGGTAGCGGCGGCGGACCCTGGCCTCGGGGTCGGCGAGCCCGCGGTGTTTGTCGGGCAGCGGGCGCAGGCACTTGGCGGTGAGCTGCCAGTCGGTGACGAAGAGGGTCGGTTCGCCGTGGTCGCTGACACCCATGCGGCCGGTGGCGGTGATCTGGTCGCCGATGTCGGTGTCCTCGGTGAACCGCTCGAGGGCGGATCCCGACCCGTCGCGGGTCAGGGCGAGCTGGCGGTCGCCGGACCAGTCGCACAGCGTCACGAAGACGATGCCGCCGAAGTCGCGGACCAGCATGATCCGCCCGGCGACGGTGACCGTCTCCCCCTCGCGCACTCCGGCGAGGGCACGGGGCGGTGCGCCGGTGGCCACCGGGTAGGGGTCGACGCCCGCCGCCCGCAGCCGGTCCAGCCTGCGGCGCCGGACCCGGAACTGGTCCGGCAGGCCGGCGTCCGGTGCGCCTGGCCCGGTTCCGTCCCCTCCGTCGACACCGGGCACCGGCGCGGACGGCGGCGCCTCGACGGGCCGCGGTCCGGTCTGCGGGTGCCCCTTTCCCCAGAGTTTGCGCAGGGACGGTACGGAGACGAAACCTTCGGCGATCCCGGAGGCGAGGCCGATCCGGGCGAGCGAGCCGGCCTCGCCGTAGCAGAGGAAGCGCGGGTACCACTCGGGGCGGTACTTGGCGTTGGAGCGGTACAGCGCCTCCAGCTGCCACCAGCGGGAGAAGAACAGCAGCAGCCGGCGCCACAGCCGCAGCACCGGTCCGGCGCCGATGCGGGCGCCCTCCTCGAAGACCGAGCGGAAGACGGCGAAGTTCAGCGAGATGCGGTGGACGCCCAGTTTGGGGGCGGCCTCGCACAGGTCGGCGACCATGAACTCCATGACCCCGTTGGGGGCGGTGCGGTCACGGCGCATCAGGTCGAGGGAGACGCCGTCGCCGCCCCAGGGCACGAAGGACAGCAGGGCGAGCAGCCGGCCGTCCTCGGCGATGGCCTCGACGAGCAGGCAGTCGCCGTCGGCGGGGTCGCCCAGCCGGTCCAGGGCCATGGAGAAGCCGCGCTCGGTCTCGGTGTCGCGCCAGGCGTCGGCCTTGTCGACGACCTCCTCCATCTCCGTCTCGGTGAGGGTGGCGTGGCGGTGGATGCGGCAGGTCGCGCCGGTGCGCCGGACCCGGTTGACGGCCTGCCGGGTGACCCGCATCTCGCGGCCGCCCAGATCGAAGTCGGCGACGTGCAGGATCGCCTCGTCGCCGAGTTGCAGGGCGCCGAGTCCGGCGCGGACGTAGGCCTTGGCGCCGTCCTCGGAGGCGCCCATCACCGCGGGCACCCAGGCGTGCCGGCGGGCCACGTCCAGCCAGGCGGCGACGGCGTGCGGCCAGGCCTCCGGGTCGCCGACGGGGTCGCCGCTGGCCAGGCAGACGCCGGCCTCGACCCGGTAGGTGACGGCGGCCTTGCCGCTGGGCGAGAAGACCACGGCCTTGTCGCGCCGGGTGGCGAAGTAGCCGAGGGAGTCCCGGTCGCCGTAGGCCTTGAGGAGGGCGCGGATGCGGGCCTCCTCGTCGCCGTGCAGGGCCGCTTCCAGGCGCTGCGAACGGAACAGGGTGGCGGCGGCGTTGAGCAGGGCCAGGGCGCCGAAGAGGCCGAGGAGGAAGGAGACGAAGCGGGGCGGCCGGCCGGCGTAGGTGCGGACGGAGACGAGTCCGCCGCAGACCCGGTCGGCCGCCCAGGCCAGGTGCTGGCCGTGCGGGAGCGAGCCGGGGAAGAGCGAGACCAGCCCCCAGCCGGCCAGGATCGCCACGAGCAGGCCGACCAGCAGGACGGCGAGGGCGCGGCGTACGGCGGCTCTCCGGGAGGCGGCGTAGAACTCCCGGCGGGCCACGATCAGCAGGGCCAGGGCGAGTCCGCAGACCACCAGTGAGCTGAACGGGTACCAGCCGAAGCCGAAGGCGACGGTCAGGACGTCCGCCAGCACCAGCAGGCCGAGGTAGATCACCACCAGCCACCAGGCGACCTTCTTGCGGGCGGCGGTGGCGCCGCCGAGCAGGAACAGGAAGACCGCGTAGGCCAGGTTGGGGCTGACGGGCACCACGACGGCGTCGACGAAGTGCACGACCGGGTGGAGCAGCACGCGCAGCGGGGCGATGAAGGAGAGCAGGGCGCACAGCAGGGCGAGGGCGCCGAAGAACGTCCCGAAGGCCTCCGGTACCCAGGTCAGCCGCCCGCCGTGGGGCGGCCGTATCGGGCCCGCCGGCTCCCTGCCCGTGGCGGGCTCCACGGCGGCACTCATGTTCCGACTGTAGAAAGGGCGCGTCCGGCCCGCGCGCCGAAGAACCTCGGCCGCCGTACGGGTGCGGGCCGTGGGTGGTTGCTCGCGCAGTTCCCCGCGCCCCTTTCAGGGGCGCGCGGCCGAAGGCTGGGAGAGGAACTGCGCGACCAGCCCCCACCGGGCCCGCACCCGTACACCGCACGGCCGACCCTGCGGGACGCCCCGGGCACTGACCGGACCTGCGGATTCCGATAGCCTCGGACCGTGGCGGAACAACACCAGTTCGAGCGGGGCACGGACGGCCCCAAGGTCATCGTGGTCGGCATGGACGGCTCGGACTCCTCGTGGCGCGCGACCTCCTACGCCGCCGGTCTGGCCCGTCGGCAGCACGCGCTGCTGGCCATCGTGTACGTCCAGCCGGTCCTGGCGGCGGGCGCGGCGCTCGGGGCGCCGGTGGCGGAGACCACCGACGAGATCGCGGAGGACCTGGTCGCCCAGATCCGGGACGCGGCCGACCGGCTCAGGGGGATATTCGAGGTGCGCTGGGAGTTCCACACCTTCCGCGGGGACGCCTACAGCGGGATGGTGAAGGCGGCCGACGAGCTGAAGGCCGACGCGGTCGTGGTGGGCGCCTCCGAGCAGGCTGGCCACCGGTTCATCGGCTCGGTCGCGATCCGTCTGGTGAAGGCGGGACGGTGGCCGGTGACGGTCGTACCGTAGCGGTCCCGCGCAGGAGCAGCAGCGGGGTCGCCAGGAGCAGGATCCCGGCGGCGGCGATCGCGGTGCGCGGGCCGGTGAGGCTCGCCAGCAGGCCCCACAGGGCGGTCAGGGCGGCCGTGGTGGCCTTGCCGGTGACCGACCAGGCGGACAGGGTGCGGGCGACCCGGTCGTCCGGGGTGTGCTCCAGGCGGCGGGTGGCGTACACCGGGCTGTAGACGGCCGAGCAGGTGATCACCCCGAACTCCAGGACCATCACCAGCAGCAGTCCGGGCAGCCCGGGCCCGACGAAGGCCAGCCCGACCGGCCAGACGGCGCGCAGGGCGCTCGCGGTGCGCAGCACCCGCCACTGCCCGTACCTGGCGACCAGCGGCCGGGCGATCCGGGCGCCGAGGAGCCCGCCCAGGCAGGGGACGGCGAAGGCGAGGCCGTACTGCCAGGGGGTGAAGCCGAGCGGGCCGAGCATGAGGACGGCCAGCGGTGGTGCGGCGACCATGATCAGGGCGTTGCTCGCGAGGCTGTTGAAGAAGAGGGGCCGCAGGGTCTGGCTGGTGAGGATGTGCCGCCAGCCGTCGAGCAGGTCCGCGGCGCGCGGGCGCGGCACGTCCCGCTGCGGCGGGCGCGGCTCGCCGCCGCCGGCGGCTTGGATGCCGAGGGCCGACAGCAGGAAGCTGACCGCGTTCGCCGCGACGGTGGTCACCGGCCCGAACAGGCCGATCGCGGCGCCGCCGAGGGGCGGGCCGAGGACCAGCGCGGTCCAGTTGGTGGACTCGAACCGGGCGTTCGCGGTGAGCAGCCGGTCGGCCGGGACGAGGCACTTCAGGAAGGCGCCGGAGGC